>CBDEWF010000076.1:0-51199 GCA_965243775.1 Sansalvadorimonas sp. | reverse complement strand
TGCCGGTACACCTTCATGGACAGACGTTGCCCCCTGCATGGATATAGGGTTGCGGCTGGAAGGCTTGTGAAATACCCCCGGGTTGGAAAAGTAGTTGGCAATGGATTTCTTCTGGATTTGATTGGTAGCCGCTACCAGCCAGAGCACCAGGAAAAGGGCCATCATGGCGATGGCAAAATCTGCAAAGGCGACTTTCCACGAGCCACCATGAGCTTCGTCATGATCTTCTCCCCGGGGGCGGACAATAATGGTTTCGGACATATCAGCGCTCCCCTTTCAGCCAGGTTTCCATTTCCAAAAAGGAAGGACGGATTTCGTCGAGAAGAACACGCCTTCCGGCATCAACAGCCATCAGTGGCGGACGCCCGGTCAGGCTGGCAACCAGAATGGCTTTCACACACTCAAAAGCCTGGATCTCATTTTTGGCCGTATGTTCAATAGCAGATGCCAAGGGGCCGAGAATGCCGTAACAGAGCAGAATACCGAAAAACGTACCTGTCAGAGCTGCTGCCACCTTCACACCGATCAACTCTACCGGTCCGTCAATAGACTGCATGGTAATAATAATGCCCAGTACCGCAGCGATAATTCCAAACCCGGGACAGGCCTCAGCTATCTGAACCAGAGCTTTTGAAGAACGCTTGATATCATTACTGAAGGTATGGGCTTCCTGCTCCATCAAACTTTCCAGGTCATGGGAGCTGATATTGCCCAGACTGGTCACCCGAAAATTATCTGTCATATAGTGCAGTAAACGGCGATGACTGGATATTTTGGGATAGGAGACAAAAAGGGAACTCTCTTCCGGCGCTTCAATATGCTCTTCCAGAGCGTTCCCCCCCTCTTTGCGTGAAACTTCCAGCAGTTGAAATACCAGCTTCAAGAGATCCATGTAAAAGCTGCGGTCAAAATCATCCTTTTTGATCAGGGTAAATTTCAGGTGAGTGAGTACCTGTTTCTGGACAGAGCTGGGATTGGCCACCATGAACGCACCAAGAGCGGCTCCGGCAATAACCACTAGCTCTGCCGGCTGCCACAGAGCCAGTACTTTCCCGCTGGCAGCCACAAACCCACCGATAACACTGCCAAAAAGCACCAGAAAACCAATCAGTCTCAGCATTGATCTGCACCGGATATTTCTGGAGGGTTGGTGACATTCAGCTTATCCCGTGCTTTTTTCTGGAGAAAGGCCCGTAACCTGAGCAATACCTGCTTGTGTAGCTGACTGATTCTGGCCTCAGTGACACCGAAAACCAGGGCTATCTCACACTGATGCATGCCCTGCTGATAAAAAAAATCCAGAAGCTGTCGTTCGTTGACGGGTATCTGTTCTATGCCCTCGGCCAGCAGCCCGGCCAGTTCCTGATGCATCAGCCAGGTTTCACCATTTTCATACAGACTGGAACCAGTTCTATCTTCCGGATCATCAATTAGAGCTTCCAGCTGGCCGATCTCAATCTCTCCCAGCTCCTTTTGATAATCCCTGAGAGTCATTCCAAGCCCCCGGGCCACTTCCTGCTCGCTGGCTGCCCGCCCAAAACGTTGCTCAAGAATAGCCATCTGCCGGGACACACGTGCAGCAAACCGACTGATCCGACGTGGTCGCCAGTCCTGGCGACGGACTTCATCAATCATCGCTCCCTGGATGCGCTGGCGGGCAAAGTTTGGGAAATCTTTTTCAGGACTCTGACTTTTTCCCGGAGGTTGACTGTAACGTCTGGCTGCTTCAACAAGCCCGAAAAATCCAGCCTGCAGAAGATCATCCAGCAGATCCAGACGCTGAATACTTTCCGCAGTCCGCCGGGCTATACGGCGAACCAAGGGCAGGTGCTCCTCAACCTGCCGCTCCCAGCCTGCCAGCTCTGACCGGCCCCCTTGAGAATACGCTAGATGGCCATCGGTCATCTGCACCGAACGCTCCACGATTGTCATCACTGGATAACCAGACTGGTAAACAACACATCTTCAACATGGGGCTGTTTCATTTTTTTGGCCGCCACTTTTAACACGGTGTCCCTGGCATCACTGCGCAGCTGCTCACGTTCGGCAGGAAGCAACATGCTCTGGTAGTCCTGCCTGGAAAACAGTTCCAGAAGTGCGTTTCTGAAAATCGGCACATAAAACTCCAGCGCTTTGGCACACTTGGTACTGCGGGTCATCAGCGACACATCCAGCTGCATATAATGTGTCTCTTCATCGCTGTTAACCAGATTGACCACAATAGTGCCCAAGTTCTGGTACAAGGGAACGGCAGATCTGGCTGGAGGATCATCGGGAGCAGCAACATCACCACCATCCATCAGAAACCACGCAGCAGCTCCGATAACAATCACCGCTGATGCTGCTGCAATGACTATATTTCGCCGACTCATCAGGGCCATGGACTACCTCAGGCAAACATATCCACCAGTGTACGGAGACCATTCCAGTCCAGGCTGATCTGTTTCTGCTCATCGGGGCTGTTCATCCCGGCATAGAGCTGACTTCCATAACCGGCCGAACCAAGATAACTCTTCTGACCGAAAGCTGAGAGACTGCTGTGTTGATTCTGGTTCTGCCCGGACACAGCCACTTCAACCCTGACTGGTTCGGAAAAACTCTCTGCCACAACCTGCCTGAACCCTTCCCGGTAAGCTTTGAGAACATCTGCATTTTCATTCATACTTTGCAGATTCAGGCTGACCTGCTGATCATGGTGAAAAATCTGGCCATCTATCCCACCCAGATTATTTGTCGAGATAAAAAACCGTGCCTGCCGCTGATCCCCAAACCAGATGACAGACTGCTCTCCCGGGATAGGTGTCATGCCTTCACGGCGGATAGAAGGCAGACTGCTTAAGCCAGTCATTCTCAAAGGGTTTGCTGGTGTACTGGCTGGTGTAATAGAGAAACGACCAGAAACCTGAGCTCCATATTCATTAGAAAAAAGCAGTTCACCTTCACCCATAACCTGTGTTTCAGGCCGGGTCACAAGCAAGTCACCTGGATAACCGGACAATGGTTGCTGATGCTCTGAAAAAGTATCCGTCGGCCTGACAAAAGCCTGGACGGGTTGGTACCGTGTTTCAGTCAGGTTCTCTGTTCGATAAAAAACCGAAGTTGAGATTATGAGCTCTTGAAAATCATTTTTTAATGAAAGGAGGCCCTCGGGGAACAACGTTTCAGAGGCAGCAAGCCCTCCTGCATACTCTTCCGTCAAAGCTGGATTGTCTGCTCTTATGCTTTCCCATGGAACCTGACCGGGCTCCAAAGACTGCACTGCAACTGGAGCGTCACTATTCAGAGATACAAAATTGAGAGGTACAAAACTGGGAGGTACAAATGGCAGGCTGGCATAGTTCCGATCAGGCAGCTGTTCAAACATTAAATCCTGTTCCAGCTCCACAGCCTTACAGCTCTCCGGAAATAATTCAGGCAATGTCGTTTGCTGGTTGAGATCACTCTTTCCTGCCAATGCCGTATCCAGAATATGACTGTACAACTCAGAGGTATTCCCTACCTTACAAATACTTCTTTCATAGCTGTCTAAATCATCAAGGCAGGGGGAATTCGTATCTGAAACAGGCAAAGCCTCACTTTCAGGTAAGCAACTGGCCGCAGATGCAGCAGTAACGTTTCCACCAGTCACTGATAGTGCCATGACTTCTGCTTTCCAGAATTCCTACCCGGAAGTATGGGATAAGCGCCAGGCTTCATCCAGCTCATGTACCACATGCCTGACAGCTCCAAGAGCCTCAAGATCATTGTTCAAAGTAGTACGGGATAGAAGAAACAGACAGTGATCGTATAGTTTTGTGAACTGTGATGTCATCGCAATCACTTGACTGGCCTGCGGTGAGGAGCTGTCAGGGCAGGCCAACCCCTGTTTCATGGTGATAAAAATATCCATTGCTTGCCCTACAAGTTCACCTTTTCGGGCTGTATTACCAGATTCAACGGCACCTTCACAGCGACAGAGAATTTCTTCCAGCCCCTGTAACAGCAGCTGCAATTTTTCTACCGGGTCAACATTTTCTGAACGTCCTCCGTACTGGCTGTGACGGTAATGCCGTACTATCTGCTGACTATTCATAGGTCATGGCCTGGTTCGGTTAGTATGGAGCAGCGTGGACTGCAACTGCTCAATACTGGTGCCAACCTGTTTCAGTTGTCCGACTCGCTGGTCCATATCAATATATTTTCTCAGCAGCCTGTCGGTTATTTTCTGGCGCTCAAGATCCAGGCTGACATGTTCAGATGAAAAGCGCTGAATATCCCGCTCCAGGGTATTGCCTCTGAGTTGAAGCCCATGGCCAGGATTATCCATGGACTGGATAAATTCAGCGATTTTTGCCATCGCTCCCTGGCCCGAAGAGATCAACTCCTGCACCTCTGAAGGAAAACTTCGTAAAGCTCTGGCAAATGCAGTCTGGTCCAGTGAAAGAGAGCTGTCACGTCTGCGAACCAAGCCTATATCAGCCAAAGTCCGATAGTTTTTTGCATCGGGTTGATGTGCCTGACCCAGCAGGCGACCAAGCTGTTGAGTCAGGGAGCGAACAGCCGAATTTCCGGGCAATCCCTCTTTGCCATTGCCACTCCCGGCCAGCCGGGCAATTTTCAGAAACTTGTTACAGCTATGGATAAATCCATCAATGCCGGTTTTCAACGCCTGGATATCGTGACTGATGGGTTCTTCAGGGTTCAGAGGAATATCCTGTAAGCTTTGACAGGCCTGCAACAGTTCGCCTCCTGCACCAAACAGCTTACCCAGAGTTGAGAGTTCACTTTCAGCACGGGCTTCCTGCCTTTTTAACGCAGCTTCCCTGGGAGCCAGCTCACTGTCAGCAATAGCCTTTACCATGGCTTTAATATCCATGCCTGAGCCGATGCCAAGAATATCCAGACCCATAATTTGCTGCAAAGCCAGTCATAAAAAACAAGGAAATAAAATAACAGTGGGCAACAGATGACAGCTGCTGTCCACTTCAGCTATACCGGAGCTATACCGGCAGGCTCGGCTCACTGCTACCGAAGCAGATAGAGAACATCCCGGGCCAGCTCATTGGCCTGAGCCAGGTTGGCGATAGAAGCTTGTTTCAGAATCTGCTGTTTGGTCATTTCAGCCATTTCTGCAGCATAGTCAGTATCTTTTACCCGGCCGCGGGAAGCAGTCATATTCTCGCGGATACTCTGGAGGTTAAAGATAGTGTGCTGGAAACGGTTCTGGATAGCACCGAGGTTACCACGCTGGTCATCAATATCAGCGATGGCGGCATCAATAATTCCCAATGCTCTTTGGGCACCATTGTAATCGCTGACATCAACTGTATTTACGGTACTCACTCCACCGCTACCCAAGGTACCTGCACCGGTACCGGCTGCACCCAAAAAAGAACCCGCCGTACCAGCGGCAACCGTACTGGCAATGCTATATGTGCCTGCAAAGTCAGACCCTTTAAAGGTGATTGCTCCCCGGGTTACCACATCTACACCAACAGTATCTATTGCTGCCCCTGCCTTGGTGGAGCCATCAGCTTGATAACCCTGAGTCGTTACATCACCAGCGTCAATTACAGTCGTGCCACTGACAACTCCGGTGACATTCGTAGTAAAGTTATCCCCATTCGCATTAGTAACAGTAATAATACTGCCGTTGTAGCTGGCATCGTATCCTGCATTGCTCAGCTGAGCGGTTAATGACCTCAGGGTTACATCATTATCTGTTAAAAATGATTGATTATAAGTCACACCATCAAGCTGCAGGGCAATAATACCGCCTGCCCCAAAGGTTAAGGTGCTGAAATCAACATCAACTTTATTGGTTGCCTTCGCACTGACACTGCCAACACTGGTATTAACACTACTGGCAATAGACTTGGCTGACGTTCCGGCTGCCACACTGATTCCAGTTGTGGATGGACCAACTGTAAAAGTTAAATCCTGGGGAACCAGCGTATCGGAACCGAGAAGAGTAAAGCCGTTGAAAGTCAAATCACGCCCTTCCCCTCCAAGTCTGTCACTTTTTACACTTGTAATAGTTATCCCGATCGTCTCATTGGCGTTAGCACCAATCTGGAACTGCTTGCTTGAAAAAGTCCCATCAAGCAGTTTTTGCCCACCAAAGGTAGTGGTATCCGCAATACGGTCAAGCTCGGAGGTCAGCTGCACCACCTCTTTCTGCAAAGCTGCCCGATCCACACTGTCGTTACTGTCATTAGCGGATTGAATGGCCAGGTCACGCATTCTTTGCAGGATGGCAGTGGACTCGTTCATTGCACCTTCAGCAGTCTGCGATACCGAGATACCGTCGTTGGCATTCCGAACTGCAACAGTCAAGCCATTGATCTGGGATGTCATCCTATTGGTAATCTGCAGACCGGCGGCATCATCCTTGGCACTGTTAATCCGGTAACCGGTAGACAGTCGCCGCATGGATGTTTCCAGTGAACCGGTTGCCCGTTCCAAACCCTGCTGGGCAGTCAGAGAAGGAACATTGGTGTTAACGCTGAGGGCCATAACTGAGCTCCCCTTATTTAGTAATCCAGCATCTCGCAGGCTTTACTCGACCAACAAGGGAAACTGTTAAGGCTTGATATATTGGAAAAGGGAAAGGTTGCCGACTGACGACAGGCTTTTGCGGGCAGCGTCCATAGCGGTGGTGGACTGATTCAGTCTGGAGACAGCCGCCGCATAATCCAGATCCCCCAGCTCTCCAGCCAGTTTCTGGCAGAACAGCTTATAAGCCTTGTGGCTCTCGGCAGTTGCTTCCAGCATGTTCAATCTGGCTCCGAGGTTGGTTTGAAAACCGTTAAAGGAGTCTGCGGCCCAGTCCATTTTCAGCAAGGCTCCGGCAAGCTTGTCAGGCAGCTGACTGCTACCTGCAGCAAGACTGGTTCTCAGTTCAACCAGTACAGCAAGAAGATTGAATGTACCACCTTCACCGTCGCTGATAGAGAAACAGAGATCATGGGCACTGTCTGGCCCATCCACACTGGCAGCTTCTGTCACCATCACCTGCCGGTGTCCATTATTACTGTTGTGAATCCTTGGTTCACCATTGGCACCAATTACAACAGGGGCATCATAAATTTTATAACCGCCAAACAGATAGTTACCAGAAGCATCCCGGGTATTCATTACGGTTACCAGGCTATCAATGATATGGGCAATTTCCCGGCTATGGGCCTGAAGGCCAGTCTGGTCTACAGCCGCATTGTTGGATTGAATAATAATCTCCCGGGTTTTGTCGACCAGACCGATACACTCCCTGAGCAAAATCTCTTCATGACCAATAAGTTCACTCAGAGTAGAGATGTTCTGCAGATAAATATCCGTTGTGGTAATACGTCTGTTCACATCAAGAATCTGAACGGCAGCCAGTGGATCATCCGATGGCTGGTTCAGTTTCTTGCCACTGGCTACCCGGTTCCAGTCACTAACAGACTGGTTACTGGCCTGCTGTAAATGCGCCAGCATGCCTGCCTGTTCCTGAAGTGTACTGATTCGCATGGCAATACCATTCCCGGAGAAGTGCTACTATTTTGGGATGAAATACCTCTCATAGTTTATAAGATCGGTAGCAGCCTGTGTTTGTAATTTCCTTCTTGTAACCCTCTGTGACTCTTTTTTGCCCCTTTTGTGACAGTCTGACCAACACAGATTACAAGTTGCCCAGTGAACTTTTTAACCCCCTTCCTTGTCGGAGCTTGTAAATATGAAATAAGTCCGGCTACATGAAATAGATGATTCCATGTGCCCAGATACTTAGTAGATTCATGTCCATGATTTAGTTAAATAACAAACAGCCATGAGCAGGAAAGGCCCACCCCGAAAAATAAAAATGCGGAGGGTACTTCCATCATGGTAAATCACAAAGGAATTTTAATGTTAGGCGATATAAAAGAGCAACTGCAAATTTCGCATTCAGGGGGACCGGCTGTAGCTGATCCAGAAAGCCCGGACACACAATCACTTCAAGTTCCGTCTCACATCCCGGTGGGAATCTCTCCTAGCGAGTTGGTTCCTTTACATAGATACAGGATTAGCAGGATCAAAAAAAAGGTCGATTTAGAGCAACAATTAATTCTGGATATCAATCTGGTCGCCAAACACTGTATACCGAAGCCATTGACTGAGTTTCCCTCTCCTTATGCCCGTTTCATGTTCGTGAATAAACTATTGGAACAGGGCTCCTTTGAGCAGGCAAAAAACATTTGTAACAGTCTATTAGACAAGCCACAGATAACGGCTTTGGGTGAACAAGAACCTGCGTACCAGTATTTTCAACAAATACAATCGGTCGCTGAGTTTGGTGTTGATCTTAATAAATATATAAAAAGACAAAATACAACCTCGCCCTTTTCCAGTCCTGAGGCGTTTCAACAATTTTACCTGCAACTGGCCAAATCGGCTGATAGCCCCAAAAAAACCTGGCAAAAAGTCTGGAAAATCTTTCAAATGTCCTGCTACCGAAAGGCCGCTGATTCAGGCTCATTGGAAGCAAAGCAACAGTTGTTGAAAGAGTTGCTTTTTCCCGCTTCTGATGAATCACTATTTCAACCCGATGAAGCCGTCAGGTTGCTGGGCGATATAGCTAAAAACAACCCTGATTACCCTTGCACAAGCGATGAAATTTGGAAAGTTAAGGAGTGGACTCCTGACACGGTTATTAGCCACCTGATCATATTAATACGAAGCCCCCAGAAAATTACCATCAGAGAGGCATTGACTCAGGCACTCTTAGCGTCCGAACAGTATATACAGCAGCTAGTCCCCCTGCTGTTTTTAAATCCTGCCTTTGGTGAGCCTTTAAAAAATAAAGCAGAGTGGGCAACTAATGAACTTGTTAAAAAAACAAAGCAAGAGCAAGAGCAAGAGCAAGAGCAAAACCAAGCTACAGCGACCATAGAAAAGTTCATACAATATTGGCAAGGAGAGTGTTTTCTACTTTCGAACAAGGAAGAATGCCATGGTGAGGAGCTGCTGAAAAAGCTATCAGACGAAGGGTTTTCTGCCGCTCAATTAAGACTGGGGGAATACTATTTCGATAAAAATAATAAAGTGGCCTGTATGAATTTCTGTGAAAGTGTACTTGACCAAACAAGGGAATATTACTCCCAATGCCCTGATCTCGCCCATGTCTTACTACAGTGCTCCAGACACATTATCGCGAATACAAAAGAATACAAAAGGGTAGAGTCACTTGCCCTTTTACAATACCAAAGAGATGTTCGCGGTTTTAAGTTACAACAGCTATTCATGCAATATAAAGCTAATCTGTATGAGGCTGGAACTGAAGATATCAAACCCCTGCCTAATGACATGATAGCCCTGCTTGATATGGCCCCCTTCTCAAATGACCCACAGATGCTAGTGTTCAGACACTTTGCTCAAGTGTGCTGTGAAGCAGATGCTGATGATAACTTGATTCAACAAGCTATGGAAAGAGATCCCATCGCAACGCTTTATCGCCTGGTTGCTACCAGGGGAAGTACCAAAAACATGCATAAAGAAGAAATCCTGTCAGAGCTTGTCAATAAGTGTGGTAATAACACAAAAAAACTTCACCGGTGGATTCATGAAGTAGGCGCAGAGTTAACCCACTATATGGCTCAAACCTCATCTCATACCTCTGATCCGGAGTCTACCCTGCTGTTTGCAAAGTCTATAGCTATAACTCGTAACCTCGATCCAGAAACACAAGCCGGAGGTATAAACTCTTTACTACTGAAGCATTATCAGTGCACCCGAAATTATTCCAGGGCAAAAACGTATTCAGAGCTTCTCAACGAACCTCCTGATAATGATCAAGATGCCATGAAAAATCTAGTAGAGCTGGACCTGATCCCTCCCAAGTTTCAGCAGCTGTGCAAAATAAGAACTGTGAATATTCATCACCCGATCGAAACCAGGGTTAAGTTTGAACGGTTGATATCACTATTCAGCAGCGTGGAAACATGGGGCGAATTAAACCCAACCGCACCCGTTGTCTGGATCGAAAAAGCAATCGGGCTATTAGCACTAAATCCACATCTATCTTCTACACAGTGCAACGAACTGGTCACTAAATCAGAGACATTGATTGACCTGGCACATAAAACAACCCAAAAGATTCTGGATAATATTCAAGAAGTGTTTCAAGATCTGCAAAAAAAAAGAACAGTCCTAACCCTGGCCAGCTATGGGTCAATGCAGTCCCTGTTTTACAGTTCTCAGCGCGTTATCAACAAGAATTCTCCCCTTTATCTTGTACGGCTGCCATTACAACGATATGCACGGCATTTGCAACAACCCGAGTGGGAATATCATTTAGAAAATCCAAAGACAACAATCGAAAAACAGGCAAAGGGTATTCTAAAACATGTGGATGACTATAATTTTGATATTCTGGCCGTATCCTACAGAGTCATTCCGGTTATCACCTCTTTAGAATCTTTAGAATCTTTAGATATTGCACCTTCAGAACACAGGGCTGCTGAAGAACTCGTAAATATTCTAAGCAAAAAAATAGATGGTGCAAAAACACATTATGCTAATCTGAAATATCAGTTAAAAAGCTGGATTCTACAAATAAGGTATAACTGCCCTAATCTGAATGCCGGAATGAGTCAGGATCAAAAGACTCTTTCACTGGAACCTGATCTCCTCGAAGCCCTTCAGTACGCCCCTGCCGAACTGGCCCAGAAAATGTGCGAACTGACCAGGAAACAAAATCCTGATATCACATTTTATGAAGTTCTTCGCTATATGTACAGTAGACTCGACTCCAATATCAAGAAACTAGAAAGTTATGTTGACAGTAACCAACCTATCATTGCGTCACAACTCATGAAATGGGTTAGCCTGAAAGTAAAGAGCCCTGAAGACCTTGATTTTCTAACCAGGAAGACCCCAAAAACGGACCGCGAATTATTTGAAGCCTTCTGTTACAGCTACCTTCAACAACAGGAAGACAGCCTGAACAGAGCATTCCAATATTTACAATGTCGGCAGCTCAGCGAGGATAGAAAAGTCTCTTTCTTGATTATGATAAATAAACTTGGATTAATAACCCCAAAAACTGCCAGGCGCGCGGAAAATAAAATCAAGGCCAGTACTCCCGATAACAAGATGGTTCTGCAAATACTTCAGATTGAAAAACCAGAAGACCTGCCAAGTATCCGTAAGCTGCTATTGCAACCAAAATACAAAACTTTCAAGCACTTGCTGGTAATGGGCTATCGATGCCTGCAGCTAAAGCGCCTACGGCAGGCCTTAACAGCCTTTTCTTTCGAAATAGACAAGAGCCAAGTTATCCAAAGTCATGAAGCCTGCTTTATGGTATGGGCATACAGCCGACATGATCCAGCCTATTTTAAATTTTCTAATCACGCGAAAGAAGGATTATCACAATTAGCCAGACGCTGTAATCTGGAAGCACAGTGCCGCTACCTGGATTTTCTGTTACTACACCCTGAGTACAGCAGTCCTGCAGCGAAGGCAGAATGTTACCGCTACCTTGCAGCTCCGTTACTGGAAGTGTCCGAAGAAAGAGTGTTGTATCAGGCTCTAGCCGTTTATACCGGTACTGGCTGTACTCAAAACATACAGAATGGACGCAAAAGCATCAACGAGGTTCTCAAGACAGGGAGATCCCCCGTCCCTCCCCTTCAGCTCTATTGGTTAATCAAGAAAGGTATTGTCAAAAAAGAAGATATAGAAGAGAAACCATTGGCCTTGTTAGTCTCGAAAATGCCTAAACTGACTGCAGATATAGAACAAAAACTTATGATCCAGTTCACTCCCGGTGAACTGCAAGGACTAACAACTGATTTAAGAGATGAAGCAATGGCTAATACCGCGCAGAACACCATTATAGCTCGGTTGGCTGATGATATTGATGAAGCTCTTAAGACGTGGAGGGAGCCTGAAGCCCAAGCCACGGTTTCTGCCAGCACTGAAACAGTTCAACCAGAATCTACGGTTAAGGCAAAATTTAAAAAACCTAAAAAGGCGAAAGTTGAGGCAAAAGTTGAGGCGAAAGTTGAGGTGAAACATGAAAGTACTGTACCTCAAATTGAAATACAGCCAGCAGAGGCAACAAGTAGTGTCATCGAAATTCTCAATGACATCATAGAAAAAACCGTAGAACACGTAGAAAGACGCGAGAAAGCCACCCTTCTGACCAACAAGCTGGCTGCCTGGCCAAACCGTGGTTTAGAGGAAGCCAGAGAGCAAGACAATGAGCCTATTGCCGCTCAACTCAATGAGCTTAAAGTGTTACAGGGTAAAGCGTTTCCTGCGCTGGCAGAATCCGTTTGCGCAAAATTGATAGTTCAGCTCACAGCAACAGGCAATATACAGCACTCTGATCTGATAGTCAGTCTTTACAGACAGCTACAAATAAAAGATAAAAAAATGTGCGATACACTTCTGAACCAGCTTCTAAATGGCTTTTCAAAACCCTCCAGAACCGATGAGCCAGAAATTATCGTACAGTTATTTCCCGACACAATGGATATTGAGCCCTCTGACAAAGTAAGAGAGTTGGCAGAAGAAATCACTCTTAAAAAAAATATGTCAGATAAAGCACTAGTATTTCTTTCAAAATATGATTTAAAACGATTCATTAAGGCTGTGAAGATAGATGAAACAGCTACTCATGACACTTTAAAAATTTGTCTGAAGCATTTCGTAGCCACTGCTAACCCTCCTTACATTTCTCAACTGCTGTCCTGCAAAACTTTTCAAGATCCTCAGGCTAAGAACCTGAGAAAAACCTGCCTCGATTTATGCCTGGATGCAGAAAAAAACGTAGGCAAGATCATTTTTAAAAGACCTTTCTTTGGAAATCTCACATTACCCATTGAGGAGCTGTGCATCATACTTAATGCTTTGCCTGTAACACGACGACAGGAACTGCTTAAAAGCCCTGTACCGAAAGGACTTGTGTCTGTTGATTTGCAAAAACATTTGCAAAGGCAGAATGTTAACTTAAATCACTTACAACAAAATTGCTTTGCTATTTTTATTAGCAAAAGCAAAAGTGTGACTTTTGAAAACATGATTGCACACTATTTGGCTTATCTTAACCATGGTTTTTTTGTGGAAGCAGACACTTATTTACAAGTTTTGAAAGACGAAGCCCACAATTTGCTGCAAAAACAACAGGGCCCCTTAACTGAGAGGGTAATTTTGGCTCACGCTGTTTTAGAAAAAAAATGGAATTAAGAAGGCAATCGCTACTACAGCCCCACTGAACAACACCGTAAGTACCTGCTGAAGCGGGCTAAAAGCAGAAAGTCATTTTCAGGCTATCCCTAACCCAGCAGCGCCAGTAATTCATCAATGACCAGAGTACCGGCCATCAAAACCCGGACATTGGCCTGGTAATACTGCTGGAACCGAATCAGGTTGGCAGCCTCCTCATCAAGATTGACACCGGAGAGATTATCCCGTTCAGCCCGGGCACTTGTTCTCAAGATCTTTTCAGCCTTAACCCGGTTGGCTGATTCACTGGCATCAGTCGCCACCCGCGACACCTGTCGTACTACTTCAACCGGCAGGCTGTAATTCAGGCCATCTCCATTCATGTAATTCAATAGTTTCTGCAGATTACTGTTATCACCCGGCCCTTTACTCATTTTGACCGGATCGACTGCTCCCGGGTCACGACCGGCAAATCCAAGCTTTCTGGGGTTATCAAGTACCGCCTTTATATTTCCGGCTTCATGGCGCCATGGCGTTAACAGGTAGATATCATCTGGACTTGCTGAACCACCGGCCAACTCCAGTTCAAGACCATCAAATTGGAACGGTGTCGACAAATCAGCTGAACGTGCGATGGTGACTCTGTCTTTCAGACGTGTGATCACGCACTCTGTCGCTGAAGTGAACTGCACCTGGTAGTCACTGGGCACAAACAGCTTTGGTGTGTCTTCATTAATCTTTAGAAGCAGTCGCGCGGAACCGCTGTTACTGCCGGGCAAAATGCGCTGCCCGACAGCACCACTGTCATTCACATCCCGAAACAAGTTTTCCCCTAGCAGATCATCCAGACCATATCCGTCGGAAAGTATTCGGTTACAACCACTGCTCAGCAGGGAAGCCTGCAGTCCCAGAACATTCTGCTCCTCAATCAATACTTTGTCCCTGAAATCCGCCATCCCACCAATCATGCCACCCCACTTATTCATAGCGAGTTTTTGGCCATCATTGATGCCAATGGCCGGCTTGAGGGTATCAGGACTACCTGTTTTTACCGACAGGGTGGAGTGCTTGTTTCCGGAAACCAACAGCTCCCCACCAGCCAGAACAACATCAATCACCTGAAACTTTCCGGTACTTCGAACCTTCACCCCGGCAAGTTCTGCCATACGATCAACAATCCGGTTGCGGTTATCCAGAAGATCACTGACATCACTGCCTGCAACAGTCACAGTACGAATGCGCTCATTAAGATCAGCAACATCCCTGGCCAGCTGATTCAGTTCAACCACCAACCCCTTCAGCTGAACACCCATCTGCTCATGGAAAGCCATAAACCGTTCCTGCACTGTTTCCAGCTGCAGTGCTGCCAGCCGGGCATCACCCAAAACCTGCTGGCGCACAGCAAGGTCTTCCGGGGTAACAGCTGCCCGCTGCAGAGAGCGGTTCAGACGGTCGAGAGGTTCGGAGTAACTGGTATGTTCACCTCCCAGTATGTCATCCATCTGTCCGAGATAACTGTTCAGAACCTGGGCATGCTGATACTGACCACTGGTATACCAGACTCTGGAGGTAACAAAATCGTCGGTGACCCTCCGTATTTCGGGAATAGAGACCCCGGCCGCTATCAACTGGCTGGTTGTTCCGTGGGTCTGCCGGGGGACTAAAATGCTTTCCCGCCGGCTGTACCACTCAGTCAGGGTATTTGAAACATTCTGGGCAGTATTATCCAGGCCACTTCGCCCGGCCACCAGCCCGGACAGGCCAACATTCTGCAGGTTGATCATTCTGGCTCTCTCCCGTCACCACCCTGTACTCTGACAGAATAATATTGAGACTGCTGGACAACTGTCGTAATGACCTGCTCCCAGAAGCTTTCTTCCAGCGCCGTATTGCCAGCCAGTGACAGGGAACGGTCTCCGGAAATCACCTTGTTGGTCTGCAGGCCACCCTTACAGACCTGTGAAAGCAGAAAGCTGTATAGCTGTTTCATAACAGCTTCCCGGGTGTGTGCCTGTGGGTTCAGATTATCTACAGTTATTGCTACTGTAGGCGCAGATGTTGCTGTCGGTGTTGCTGTAGATGTCAGTGATACCGGAACCATAAAAATGTGCCCGTTAGAGAATTTCCAGCTCTGCTTCCAATGCCCCTACCTTTTTCATAGCCTGCAGGATAGACATCATTTCACTGGACGTGGCACCAATACTGTTCAAAGCCTGAGTGACTTCTTCCAGTGATACCGCTTCTGGGATCATGGTCAGGGCTTTTCGGGACTCACTGACACTGACATCACTTCTTGGAGTCACCTTGGTCGTACCACCAACAGAAAAGGGGCCAGGCTGACTGACCTGTGGTTTTTCACTGACTGTCACCACCAGACTTCCCTGAGTAATAGATACAGGACGCACCCTGACATTTTGCCCAATCACAATGGTGCCCGTCCGGGCATTGAAAATGACTTTGGCTATCTGTGGGCCAGTCTCAATATCCAGCTCTTCCAGTACAGACATAAAAGCGACCCGCTGATCGGGGTTCAGGGGAACTTCTACCAACACCTGACGCCCATCGACAGCTGTCGCTGTTCCTTGGCCAAACAGCTCATTAATGCCCTTGACAATATTCCGGGCCTGCCGGTAACTGGTATCATGAAGATTCAGGGTCATAGTGGTTGCATTCTGCAAAAAAGGCACAACACTGCGCTCTACAGTTGCTCCAGAGGGAATGCGCCCGACAGTAGAGACATTCACACTGACCCGTGAACCGCTGGCTCCTTCAGCCGATACACCTCCCACATAGAGTGTACCCTGAGCGACAGCATACACATGTCCATCGACGCCTTTCAGGGGCGTTGCCAGCAGGCTCCCCCCCCTCAGGCTCTTGGCATCACCCAGAGAAAGAACGGTAACATCCAGTTTCTGGCCGGGGCGAACATAGGTAGGCAGAGAAGCCGAAACGGTTACAGCCGCCACATTTTTCAGCCGGGGTTCAACATTATCGGGTAGCTGAACACCAAACTGCCTGAGCATATTTACAATAGACTGAGAGGTAAAGCGGGTCTGCCGGGTCTGATCTCCTGTTCCCTGCAATCCAACCACCAGACCATAACCGATAAGCTGGTTTTCCCGGATACCTTCAATATCAACAAGATCAAGGAGCATAGTTGCGCTACTGCCACAGCTCCAGACAAGAGATAAAACCACTATCAAGCATCGCACCATAAACACAGGCTCTGTTAGGTTCTGTTGACATAAGTTTTTGCATTCAGAAAGGAAACAGGCGGCTGTTGAGCAAACGGCTTAACCAGCCCTGGGCGTTAGCTTCGACCAGATCACCTGTTCCCGTATAACTGATCCTGGCATCAGCCAGCCGGTGGGAAGAGACTTTGTTATCCGGCGAAATATCTTCCGGTCGAACCAGTCCACTGATAAACAGAACTTCATCTCCCTGGGTCAGCCGGATTGTTTTACTCCCCTTCACATAGAGAGCACCATTCTCCAGTACCGCCTGTACCATCACAGTGACCGAACCGGTCAGCATATTGCTCTGTCCGGTACTGCCTTTTCCACTGAAGGCCCTGTCTACTGCAGCGTTGGTAGCCAGCGAGTGTCCGCTGCCCAGAATATGTGCACCTGTACGCCCCAAAATAGTAGGATCGGGAATCTCAATACTGTTATTTTTGTTGATATTGGTATCAGCCTTCTTGCTGGAACGAGTCTGTTCATCCAGCATAATGGTCAGAATATCTCCAACCTGATAGGCCTTACGATCATCGAATAACCGAATGGAGGACGATTCACTATAGAGGCTTCCGGGAGTCAGGACTCCAGGAGTCATGATCGCCACGGGAATAGTGTCAATATCATCTGGTTGATGTGACAGTGATTCCATATGCTGACACCCGGCAGTTACTATGCCCAGCAGAATGCCCAGCAGAATACCAAGAAGAGTGCCCAGAAGATTACCCAGCCAAATACCCCGCCCGCCCACCAGAAAAGTCTGGGCACCCCGGCAATACCATCCATAATAAGAACGACACAAATCAGACATTGCGCACCAGATACTCCATCATGCGATCAGAGGTTTCTATGGCCCGGGCATTCATCTCATAAGAGCGCTGAATCATGATCAGATTAACCAGCTCCTCCACTGCTTCAACGTTAGATGTTTCCAAAGTGAACTGACGCACAATGCCCATGCCATTCTCTCCCGGAACACCTTCCACCGGATCGCCACTGGCCTCGGTTTCCAGATAAATATGCCCGCCTCTGGGTTTTAATCCCGTGGGATTGACAAAGTTTACCAGCGACAACTGACCAACATTCTGGGGCTGGCTCTCACCCTGGACAGTGACACTCACAGAGCCATTTTCTGAAACGGTTATCGTAGTCCCTTCTGCCGGAATGGTAATGGCCGGCTCCAGAGGCAGTCCTTCCGACATCACGATAATGCCTTCTGAGTTCAGCTGCAGTTGGCCATTACGGGTATAACCTACTGTGCCGTCAGGCAGTTGAACCTGGAAAAAACCCTGCCCAACAATGGAGAGATCCAGTGCCAGGCTTGTAGTCTGGATATTGCCGTTGGTAAACACCTTCTGCATACCATCAACCCGGGCACCTGTTCCCACCTGTAACCCGGATGGCAGAGTATTCTGCTGATTGACCTGGGCACCGGCCTGCCGAAATTCCCGGTAAAACTGGTCAACGACCACGGCACGGTCTTTCTTGAACCCGTAAGTACTGACATTGGCCAGGTTATTGGCCGTGGCCATTAACTGGCGATCCTGTACCGACAATCCTGTCTGATTAATCCAGAGTGCGGAATGCATGGGTATGCTCCTATACCAGTATTTCCATCTAAAAACCGGAAACCTGACTCTTTCAGCATTTGTACGCGTGCCACAAAATACATGGGTTACAAAGATATATGGGTTACAAAGTACTTTCCTGCAGCAGCTGGTCGCCACTCAGAGTTATATCGCTGAAAGCATTCATCATCCTGACATTCATTTCGAACTCCCGCCCCAGAGCAAGAAAGTTGATCAGCTCCTTAACGGCATCGGTATTAGCCATCTCCAGCTGTCCAGACACCAGCTCTACATTCGGGTCTACGGCCAGGGGGTCATCACCAGTGTACTCAAACATACTGCCGGTACGCCTCGCCAACTGTTGTTCCCTGGGATTGACCAGCATAATCCGGTCCGCTTCAACTATCTCGGAAGGCTGGCCACCCCGGGGAACAATACTGATCACACCGTCACTCCCAATTGTCAGCCCGGTATATTCAGGAAGAGAAACAGCACCTCCCTGACCCATAACAGGTAATCCTCCCGCTGCACGCAATTCACCTCCAGCACTGACTTCCATCTGCCCATTTCGGGTCAACATTCTTGTTCCATCAACATCGACCACCAGCCAGCCATTTCCGGTAATAGCAACATCAAGAGCACGCCCGGTATAACGCAAAGGGCCGCTGGTAAAATTGGTCTGGCTCTTTCCGGGAACTGGCATATGTCTGGTATCAAAACGCGGTTGAACAACCTTATCGTCAATGGCTTCCTGCAAACGGGTGGCATAGGGAACTTCAGCCTTGAACCCGGGTACTGATAATCCCGCCAGATTGGATGCATGCACAGTCTGGAACCGGACTATCTGGTCAGCCGTACCTGCGGGCATATGTATACCGTAATCCATGACGATTCCTCTTCATTAGGTTCCTCAGAGCTGATTCAGAAGAGTCTGGCTCATGGAATCTTCAGCCTTGATTGACCGTGCATTCAGCTGATAATTACGCTGCTCCATAACCAGATTCAGCAGCTCCTCTGTGACATCAACATTGGATTGCTCAAGAACACCACTCCGTACCAGACCGGCACCACCTTTTCCGGAAACATTAAATACAGGCTCACCAGAGAACATGGACTCTGCCCAGCAGTTATTGCCTGCCACTTTCAGTCCAACTTCACTGGGAAAAGTTGCCACCATCACCTGCCCCAGAATGTTTCGTTCGCCGTTGCTGTACAGTGCTTCAAGGAAACCCTCATCACCAATGGAGATCTGGTTCAAAGCGCCCGATTCATAGCCATCCTGCTCAACATTGCTGATCGCATAATCTGCAGCATATTGAGTGGTTGCAGAGAGATTCAGCTCCACGTTCATTGCAGCCGCACCATTAGCCAGACTCGGCACAGACAGGGTAATCACTCCTCCATTGGTGCTATCAGTCACATTCAGAGTACCGTCCTCCTTGAACTTGAGTGTGAAGTCACCGAGATTTTGCTTCTCCAAAACGTAGGTATTCTGCCAGATATTGCTGCCTGTGCGCTTGAATCTCGCTTCCAGAAAGTGCTGGGCACCCAGGCTGTCATAAACACTGAAGGAGGTTGTCCAGTTCTCATCACCAGGGTTGGCAACTGTATCACTGGCATCAAGGTTAATGTTGGCAGAGATATCTGAAGTCTGGTTACCACTGACACTATGGACTCCGGTTCTCAGGTCCCCCCGACTGGCCCGGGAGATCTCTCCGTTAGCACCGGCCTTGAAACCCTGCAGGCGATAACCATCCTGGTTCACCATATAACCATCCTTGTCCAGACGAAAATAGCCAGAGCGGGAGAACACTTGCCGACCATCATCACTCAGAGTGAAAAAGCCCTTACCTTCAATTGCCAGATCAAAATTATTCCCGGTCAGTTTTAAAGGCCCCTGGGTAAACATCTGCTCCATGGCGGCTATACGAACACCGGACATCTCTACATTACTGCCACTACTCTGGGCATAGCTGTCACTAAGAATATTGCGGAACTGTTTGAAGCCGGCCGTTTCAACATTGGCAATATTGTGACCGGATGTCTCCAGTCCGCTCTTGGCCATCTGCAATCCACTCAAACCAACATACGACATGATACTTGTTCCCGTTTACCGGACAGAGCGCACCTGGGACAGTGCCATCGGCACACTCCCTTTTAAAATCACCCTTGGCTCTTCCCCTGCTTCAGGCAGTACCACACTGGTAACCTGAGCCTGCAGCTCTGGTGAAGATAATTCTCCAGTGGGATTGTGGGCCAGCAGGCGATAACTGCCCTTTGGCAGGGCCTGTCCAAACAGCCCGGCCAGTGAGGATGACCTGGCTTCACCAGGCCTGCCCCTCTGGTAACTTTCACCGACCTGATTGCCATAGCCATCAATAAGCATGAGAACCAGTGGTCCACCTGATTCCGGGATTCGGTACTCAACCTGCAGGTCAGAAGCCGATCCGGTCAGGGCAAAAGCATCTGAATCAATTCCAACTGTTTTTCCAAGCAGACCGCTGGCAAGAACCGAGTCTATGGTGCGTTGCGTCTGGTTCAGCCCGGCCAGCTGAAAGCGAATACTCTCTAGGTGTTCCACACTGCTGATGGTGGCCAGCTGGTTGACCATCTCGGTGTTTTCCATGGGGCTGAGGGGATCCTGGTTTCTCAACTGAGCCACCAGCAATTTCATAAAAGTCTGCCTTGATGACAGATCACCGGCACCAGATTGAGTGGTTCCTGATATTCCGGGTATGTTGCCGCTGGCAACAGGCGCAACACTCATAACAATCTCCCTCTCAAAGAGAGCTAGGGTGTGTTCACAAGACCTAGAGATTAACCAGTTCCACCAGCCGGTCCTGCATATGACGACCAGTGGTAAACAGTGAGACTGCCGTCTCAAAACTGCGGGCGGCTGATATCATCAGAGCCATCTCCTCGACAGTATCTATAGCGGGATAAAACACTTGTCCATTGTCATCCGCCATGGGGTGCTCAGGCTGGTAGCGCACATCGGCGGGTTTGCTGCTTCGAACTATTTCAGAAACCATAACTCCGAACACTGTAGCTGAGGCTGTGCCGCCGACAGGGGGAATTGGGCGGCTCGGGGACAGTACTGCACTCCTGGCCTGGTACGCTTCATTCTCGCCACCGGCGGCAACTTCCGCATTCACCAGATTGCCGGCCACCACATTGATGCGAATATCCTGGGCAAACATGGCCTGACTGGCCAGGGTATAGATTCCCTGAAAACTCATGCAGGACTCCCCCGGCGATTAACGTCCATTCACCGCTGCCGAGAGGGCAGAAAGATGATAACGGATGAAAGACATGTTGACCGAGTAGTCTGCCAGGGTACGACCAATGGCAGCCTGTTCCAGAGGAACATCAACACTGTTGCCATTAAGCATGGTCTGCATCTGCGGGCGTTTTGTAAAAACACCGCGCGGCGTACCCGAATAGTTACTGGACAGGTGCCGACTGTCTGTCGTCTTGAGAGCCAGCAGTTCCTGTTCAAAAGCCACATCAAAGTCGGCAGCACGAAATTCAGGAGTTTCCGCATTGATCAGGTTACTACCGTAAACAGTCACCCGCTCTGCCTGCAGTGAAAGAAGCTGAGGATGAAACCCGAGAGTTCCTGAAAAGGAGATTGCCATTTTTACTACTACTTACTACTACTTGCTACTGCTAAACATAAACAGCCATGGGCAGGCTATGTGCCCTCAGTGCCCTTAAAACGCCCACACCAAAAAACGCAGGGCATTTCCATGGTAAAAGCTATGAATTAAAGTAGACGATAGCTGAAAAAATTTCCTGATACTTATCTATCTATTATCTATCTAAATAGTTCTTAAACCTGTAAGCAAGGAGCCTGTCTATGGTAGGCATTTCCACGGTAAGCAACTGGATCAATTCAGGAAGTCAGTGAGGCCGCTCTTTCGGTGAGTTCAAAGGTGGAAACGCGCTCGGTAAGAACAAATCGGTAGTTAAGGCCGATGACGAATCATCTATACATAGAGGGCGTTTATCCAGAAGTTTTTTGAAATTTTCCTGTTCACGCCGGGATAGCGTCAACCCATATTTGGTTATAATCTGGTGCCAGCTTTCCACATACCAGTGGGCATCGCCTTTTGGTTTCCAGTCCAGCACGCCTTTATCACCTTTACCTTTATTTGTACTGGCCAGCACTGCAAGCAAATTGTCTTTATCATTTGCGAACTGTCTTCGTCTCTCATACTCCCACTTGTCAGCATCATGCTCCCATGCCCACTTCAGGGGAACGATGTGGTCAATATTCATTTTATTTTTTTCATAAACAAGAACACCTGTATAGGGATCTTTCCAATAAGATTTACCCTGTTCATCGATTTTTTTTGCCTGCAAAAGTATGTCGTGTTTAATATTTTTATAGTGACCATCTTCTCCAAGGCAGAAGCCAAAGTACAGCCGCTTATATCGGCCTCTGGGCAACACCGGGATACCGTGAGCCGGATCAACTTTTCTGGCCAAATCATACCACTTTTGTGCGACTTCCATCAGATGATCAGCACGCCCCCGCCCCCGTAAGCCTATGGCTTCTATGTTATAGGAGCGTCCCAGATTACGAAAACCAATCCCCAGCTTCTTCTGCATTTCGATCCTGTTTTCTGGATTATCCACATCAGAAAACAAGGGAGAATGTAAAATGTCATCAACGATATTTCCAATAGACTCCGGGGTAATACAACGGCTAGAGTTGGTAAGATCCAGATAAGATATCAAAGCTGGGAAAAGATAATCTTCTCTGGCGGATAGCAGGTTTTCATCCACAACTTCTGAGTTTGCATTATAAATACTAGCCATGTTCAACAAAGATCTGGCTTTTTCCAACCACAAATGTTCAATACCAATGCGGGATTTATCAGAACAATCGAGCAATACCAGAGCTTCTTTTTCTTTTAATCTACCTTCATTTTCTGTTGATCCATCCTGAGATTGCCTGACACTAAATATTTTTTCCAACGCCTGTCTGACCGATGGGTGATAATTCTTGTTTTGTAATTTCGAGTATGCAGAAAATGTTTGATTAGCTCCCTGGACTCTCCAACCTGTCCTATCGCTGAGTAAGGTGTCAGGCGGTGCAGGCTGCAGCTTTAAAGGTAGCGCTAAATGTTGGTCCGGCAAGGGTAATTCCTCAACACAATCCCTTTCCACAAAAGATGTTTTTTCATTCTGGGGTAAAAAAAGAGGTAAGTCCTTTTTAGGTACTGTATTTACTGATGCTGTCTTTTTTATTTTCCCCTTGTTCTTTTGTCTTGCACTGGCAGGAAGCTGAGTACCGGAAGCAGCCCCATCACTAACAGTCAGAAATGCTAATAGTTGTTCCAAATCTTCAGAACACTGAGGCTCTCTATCTTTATTCGTTATAGTATAAGATCGGCAGTGCGAATAAGCCTCATCGCTTTCACTCTGCCAGTAATTGGCCCACATATCAACTCCCCAATATTTGAAAAAACGAGATAATTGCTGTGCCGCTTCTGCTGCCTGCCCATATAGTTTTCCCTTTTTATAAAGATTAAAAGCACTGTTCCAGTTGTATGGGTATGATTCAGCTATTTTGGCAAATTTTGAGGCAGCTTTAATATATGAAAGCCGTTCATTTTTTCTATTAAGAATAGAAATGATAGACCCATCCATATAATGAAAAAAATCACAAATTACATTTTTATCAGAAGATATATTCAGGCATTCTGCTATTTTTTTATGAAATAGCTTTACCTCTTCTTTGTCTTCCACAAAATTTTGGATTTTTACAGACAAACCTGTGAATTCTTTTACTAACTCGCCTAGAAGTTTAAAACAATGCCAGTCCAAGCCGAGCCTTTTGAACATGAACACTGCATCCAATTTATTAATATCGACCTGTTTTAGTAATACAACTGGCCAAAAACATAAAAAAAAGTTTCTCTCAGCAGTATTAAAAGCACAGACATCATACGCCTGAACTATATTTTCCATGCTATTGTTATTCACTCCAAAAACTCTGAATTTATCAAACTCAGTAAAACTGACAAGACTCATTTCTTCATCAGGCAGTGAGCACAACATCATCAACCGGTAAAAAGCTAATTCATAGAAATTTAAATTTATAGAATCAAAAATTGGAATGATTCCCAAAAAATATAAAACCTGTAAATGATACAACTCATAACTTTTTGAGCTATCAGCCAGATTTGTTTTCTTTTTCATATGTCTCTTCTCTTTCTTATGTCTCCTTTTTTTCTCTCCTTGCTTCTCTTGCTTCTCTTGCTTCTCTTGCTTCTCTTGCTTCTCTTGCTTCTCTTGCTTCTCTTGCTCCTCTTGCTCCTCTTCATCAACAAATACGGAATAAAAAGCCAAGGTTAAATATTTTTTTACAGATTGACTTGTATCTCCTTTTGTTTTAACTTCATCAAGAATTCTTTTAAAATCATACATGATTATCCAATCCCTGACGCAATAACTGAAATCAATCTTCGCTTCTAATGCTGCCTGCTGGACTTTAATAAATCTTTCTTTCGCTTTATCTTTATCTCTATCTTTTCCTGTCAGCCAATGAAAAACCGCCCAATGCAGATTCGCCTTTGCCCTTGCGGCCTTTTCTTCTTGCCCTTCCCCCTCTCGCCTTGACATTCTCATCAAGCCGTTTAGATATTGTCTCTGTTTCTCCCTACCCATAACACGAAATTGTTCAATAGGTATAGCCAGAAATTTATCCAATAGCTCTTCAAAGTTGAGGGAACAATAATGATTATAGGTATCACCACTTAGATCCAGATCTTTTGGGGGCTCATTCTGGTCTGCGATTATGTTAAGTGAAGATTCTGCAAAAGGCTGACTTTGATCCGTTACAGTATTTTTTTCAGTTTCTCCGGTGATGCTGTCTGAATCAGGTTCTGGCACCCTGCCATTGACCGGAATATCTTTGGAGTCAGACTCTCCGACAAAGGCCTTTGGCATTTTTTCCCTGCACATTCCTTTGCAAATTGAACAGTTAGAATCTCCTGAATGAGTTGACGTAACAGGAGGGTCATCGTCAGGTGCTTTACCGTCAGATGTTGTCTTCAGGCTTCCCTGAGGTATTACTCTCTGACTGGCAGCCGTGTCAGATTGATGGATGTCTTGTCCAGATAAGGCTGGTTTTTCCTGCTGGGGTTGGTGTTCTTTTCCTGTTGGTACTTGTCTGCCGCTCTTATAACCCGACAGCTCTCTATACACGCTATGCATGTCCCAGAACTTTTGCACCAATATTTCAAGGTTAGTAAACAGGGAGAGTCTGATGGGGTCATAGTCAACATCTTCGGGAGTTTCTGCAAGTTTCGCCAGCCTCCTTTTCAGCTCATCATAAACAACGCCTTGTGCGGTATTCAACCACAGTGCGTAGAGTTCTGTTTCCTGCATCCCGAGCAGATCGGGAATAATAATTAATCGGGATGGATCAAGATTTACGGCAGCATGGTGCATGGTCAGAGCCTGTACCAATGACTCATCATCTGTATCCTGAACCTCTTGCCTGTGCCCCTGCCTGTGATTGTGGAAAAATTCATTCAGCCATACTCGAATAACCGGAGTCATCTCCCTGTCAGCCTGCTGCTCCGCCAGCTTATGACCAAGCCTGTCCATTTGAGACAAATCCAGTTCAATGAGCATAACCCGGTCACGCAAAAGCACAACCTGTGCTGCATTTCTATCCCCCTTGGCCTGGAGATTTTTAAAGAGTAACTGCAGCAGATTTCGCTTCGCTTCCACGCATTTATCAGCCAGTAACACCTGTGATAAAGGTGAGGGTGAGGGTGAGGGTGAGGGTGAGGGTGAAGATGGATGCAGATCACTGCCATTACCACTTTCTGGCAACGGGGTACCTTCAAATTCCTGCCAGGTTCTGAGTAATGTTTCAGCATCCGCCAGTGATAAAAAAGATCCCAGTAAAATGGTGATCATGTTGTTATAAAGCCAGTCATAAAACCAATTCAGGCCCTGTGGGATAAAATCTGATGAAACCTCTGGGGGAAGAATGAGGCCTGCAGTAAAATCGGACATGAATATAGCCATAGCTGGATCGGCAGGACGGGGGTTCTCCCATTGAGGCCTTTTGCCCCAGACCTGTTCAAGCATGGACTCCTGGCTGTTTCTCTGTTGCTGAAGCATTACCTCAGGGGCTAATCCTTTTTTTACCTGGGTTACAGTGACACTGTTGCCGGAGACAGACCAGATCAGATTGGACAAGGTAGCACCGTCGTTGAAAATACCTAAAGGCACTTCAGAACCGGACGATTGCCAGGATAAAAACCATATGAAAGAAATTAGTGGCTCTGGCTGCTGTGACAGAAAACGGCTTTTGCCGAGTTTAACAAAACAGGCTTTCCTGTCATCAATCAGAATAGGTGGTTTCAGAAACTCCCACTGAATAGACTCAATATCTTGACAGCCTGCTACATTCCGACAGCTCTTCACTGTTCCATTTCCAGAGGCTGCACTGACGAGAAAGTATGTTGATAGTTTAATCAGCAATAAACAGATGCATACCCTATAAAAGAACTTCAGCAAACCATTTATCATCCAGACCTTTCAAAACATTTTTTATCTGTAGAAATTTGGTCAGTACATAAAGAAATTAAACATAGATCTCCATTTGTTAGCTTTACCGCTTCCTGTATAGCACTGCACCGATGTAAATGCCAAATTCAGGAGTCTGTCGGGCTTAACCGACCGTAGCGAGAAAAAGTCCGGCTTTTTCGCAGTAGGTTAGCGTTAGGTCCGGCAGGCTCCTAGCCTCTTCCAATGCTTCAGCTCCGGTCATCACATACGGGCTATGTGCTGTGCTCCCTGCGCTGCAACCAAACCGAGCAATCTGTTTATTGGCCAGAAATACGCGTTTCAATATAACTGGATAATTATTTCTGGTTTATGCTCAGGTTCTGCTTAACTTATCAACTTATTAGTCGAGTAAATTCCCATTATCAAAGCAAAGCCAAAGCCTTCACAGCAAAGCCCGAGGTTACAATGTCAATATCATCCCTGCCTCCCGCGTCTGTGAGCAGAGTTTCTCCCGGTTCAGACGCAACCTCCGTCAGTGCCAAACCGTGTACACAGAGTGCACAGAAAACCGGAAAAACCCACTCTCCTGCGACAGAAACAACCGCTTTGACCAGACAGTTTCAGATTCTGAAAGCCGTGAGTGATATTGATCCCCAGAATGTTGAAGGGGGATTACAGAACCTGAGGTCCGGCCAGCTTGCCCTGTCGAAAGATATCGCCAGAGCCCTGCTGAAAACAGAGCGAATCTGATCGTGTTAGAAAACAAGGTCAGTACCCAGGAGATGATTTCAAAGCTTTGTCGTTTACTTAAAGTTCTTTATGAAGTTTTGACCAGGCAGGAGCTGGCCCTTTTATCAAGAGATGCTGAGAAGATCACGGTGTATTCCGGTAAATGCCAGCATATTGCCAGCCAAATCGCCCAACTGACAAAAACACAAGACTTCTATACAGCACTGGAACAGAAAGGTTCCTGCGATCACAAGCACCTGCTGTGCCTGATCAGAAACTGCCAGAATAAGTACCAGCGCAACCAAAGGTATTTGACAGAAATGTCTGACTATTATCAACAGGTCTCCATGCTGCTGTTTCCCGGTCGGGAACAGCGCTACAGCCCTGACCAGTGCATAAAAGGGAAACCCGTCAGGGTCTCCGGCTCCCTCGGGCTTGCATAAACCATTTATCATCCACGACTCTCTGTTTATGCCTCTGCCGGGTTCGGTGAATCCTATCAAGAGCACTTCCCCCCCCAAGCTCATATTGGAAGAGGCTGGCTCTTGTCGACAAAGAAAAAACTGCTAAGCTATTTTCCCCTTTACCCAACTCTCTCCAGCTCTCTACCCAACACTGTAGGCAGAGATAAATAAGGCAAGGCTGTGGCACTACTACTTAGACGCTCAGCTATGATGATCCTGACAGTTTTATCCATACTGCCTGCAACGGTGCTTACTGCCCACCCAGGTAAAAAAAAATCGTTTATCACCACAGCACAGCCTCCAGGCATCCCACTGTGGAGAGAAACATCCTCCGGTGAACAGGTATCCACTCCCTCCCCCCCTCAAATCAACGATGAGCTGCTGGCAAAACAACTAAATCGTCTCAGTCTGTCAGAGACAGAAACGGAGGTGGTTGAGTGGCAAATGGTTAAGGCCAGGTTGGAGGCTTTGTTAGAAGAGCTGGATAAACTGTCAGAAGAACTTATCAAAAACAGTGATTTTTACCAAGGTGGTGGCAACTCAACAGAAACTTTTGATTCGAATGACACCGGGGAGGATGAAGATTATGAAGATCAGGACTGTTTTTACATAGACGAGTGTTGTAATGGGGATATAACCACACAATCAGCACAGACTTCACACAGAGAGGTCGGACAGTTAGTTTACGGGTCTAAAGCACCAAACAGCCATGAGTGGGAAATGCCCACCCCTAAAAATGAAAATACGGAAGGCATTTCCATGGTAAACAGACGGCTGACAAAGCGTTTTGGTCAGAGCAGCGTGGTACTGGAAGAAGGGGCACACTGGAACAGCCTTTACAGGGGATTGACTTCGAATGCCCGTGATAGCAAGAAACCCAATAAGAACCCCAATACTAAAGCCGGTACTACAGAGAAACTGCCAATGTCTTGCCAGCAACAAGCAGATTCCGCGTATACTTTTGCATCAAATAATACCCAACCTACTCACCATCCTTTTAGTGACAGCCCGGCAAATCCTGTTAATCCAAGAATAAGCGAATCAAACAAAAGAAGTAAAACAGCTGAAAATAACTCTAGTAAACCTCATCTACCCAGACATGCCTGTATTGTCAACAACCAACAACAATTTAAACTTACTGAAAAACTGCTGTCACACCCCCATATGGATCATTATTTTGTCAAGGAACGCAAGGAAATAAGCCCGGGTTCTTTCCTTGCTACATTGAATATAAAACACGGCCAAGACGAAGAAAGAAAAGACAGTGATGAGGATGACACTACCCTGGTACAAAAAGCTCGGGCAGCTGTAATGGCATACGATGCTCAAAACCGTGTTGAGAACGAAAAGACAAAAAGAGAGTCTGAACATTTCCCAAAGAATACCAATAAACCTGGTTATATTGTGTTTTCATCGGATCTGGGGCGCTTTAGCGGTAATACCAAGTATCCCTTACCTGGTCCAAAAGCCACAATTGAAAAGATAGGCAAAGGAGGAAATGGTTTTGTTTTCGCAATATTCCATAACGGCAAAGAGTTTGCTGTTAAAAAGACCATTTATCGCCCTAATGAAATTCGCGTCCACTCCCAGCTGGCCCATATAAACCTGGTTAATCTTGAGGCTGTACTGCTAGGTGATGAACATGAGAAGCATAAGGGTAAATATTACACATTTAACTTTATGAACAGAATGGATATGGATTTACGATCAGTTATCTCCAACAAAGAGCATAGCAGCCTGAAACATCTCAAACTTCATTTGCACCAACAGAGAGAGACTTGGGAACTGGTCGTGTTTAATCTGAAATATATATTACGTTCTACCCTGAACGCATTGGTTTACATGCACAGTCAGGGCCTGGTTCACCGTGATATCAAAGCCAGTAACATAATGCTGAAGATGAACTGCCAGTGCCGCACCAAACCCCTTCTGTGCCAATGTCCCCAAAAATACCAGGTAAAACTGGGAGACTTCGACTCCAGCACCAATGTACCCGGTCATGGTCTGAAAATTGAGCCCCACCAGATGATTCGCTATGCCTCGGTTTTACCTTTGGGCACCATGGGCTATCGGGCTCCAGAAGTTTCCATGCTTTTTGTTCTCTCCGGTCCCTATGAGGTGCTTTATAGTACTGCAGTTGATATCTGGGGGTTTGGCTGCCTGGTGCTAAATATACTGATTGGCAAGACTGGGCCATTGAAACAGCGGGGGGAGGCCAGTCTTCTGCTTACTCTTGGAACCCCTCCCTATTCAGAAGAGCTCTACAACAAAATTATTAAAATAAAAGAGCTGGCAAAATATTATGGTGACATGCCCGAAATGGTAGATCTGGTACAAAAGTGCCTAAAGGTGAACATGCACCTCCGCCCCACGGCAAAAAGTCTTTTACAGTTGGATGTACTACAACCGTAAGCATTCAGTCCGCCATGGCCTGAAACCTGGTTCGACTGGCACAGAAACAACCACTTTGACCAGACATTTCCTTCGGATTATAAAACCCGGAGTAATATTGAAAAAGGGAAACCATCAGGGTCTCCGGCTTCCTCGGGCTTGCATAAACCATTCATCATCCATGACTCTCTGTTTATGCCTCTGCCGGGTCTGGTGAATCATATCCAAAACGGCTTCCAGATGACTGACCTGCTTTCTGCTGATCAGAAGCCGCTCTGTCATCTGTCTGCACTGTTCCTGCAAAACTGTGGATTGCTGCTGGCGCAGGAACATCCCTTTAGACAGCAGGGACTTAAACTGGCCGTTATTATCCAGGGAGATACCACTCAGGCTCATCCCGACAGATAACTGCAGCTCAGTATCCTGGATCAGTTCCGACAAAAGTTCTGTAACAGCCAGTTCCCGTTCCAGAGCAGACCGCTTTTCTCTCAGGCTACCACTCTGCTGCTCAAGAAACCGTTGCTGTAGTTTCAGATGTTGATGCAGGCGCAGCCTCATACTGCGGTTCAGTTTTGGTATTCGGATCATTGAAAAGTTCCCGCAGGGCCTGAACGCTCTCTTCAAGGGAGTACTGTTGGGGCATATCCTGACGCAAATAACAGCGCATTCTGTCTTCAAAAGCCAGGGCATCATCAATTTCAGGATCATTACCTTTCTGGTATGCACCCAGCATGGACAACTCTCGCCCGGTTCTGGCACGCTCATAAAGATAGCGAAAACGGCTGGCCAGATTAAACTGCTCACTGTCGACACAGGCCGGCATGGTTCTACTGACAGAGTTGGAAACATCAATGGCCGGATAGAGCCCACTGATAGCATGCTCATGGCTCAGGACGATATGCCCGTCAAGAATGGCCCGTGCCGACTCGGCCACAGGGTCTTCGCTGTTCTCACCTTCAACCAGAACAGTGTAAAAGGCAGAGACAGAGCCAGAACTGTCACGACCATTCCCTGCTCTTTCAACGAGCCGTGACATCATGCTGAAAGCTGAAGGTGGATAGCCTCTGGCCGAGGGTGGTTCACCAACAGCCAGAGCGACTTCTCTCTGGGCCTGAGCATAACGGGTCAGAGAGTCCATCAGCAATAATACTCTCTTGCCCTGATCCCGAAAATATTCAGCAAACCTGTGGGCCAGCAGAGCGGCCCGCAGACGCATAACCGGCGAGTGGTCAGCCGGTGCAGCAACAACAACTGCTTTTGCCAGCCCTTGCTGGCCCAGGGTTGTTTCCACAAACTCCCGTACCTCTCGGCCTCGCTCACCAATCATGGCAACAATGATGACATCAGCTGTCGTGTTCTTTGTCATCATTCCCATCAGAGTACTTTTTCCAACACCAGTTGGAGAGAACAGCCCGAGCCGCTGGCCACAACCAACAGTAAACAACCCGTTAATGGAGCGTATGCCCACATCCAGTGGTTTACGGACAGGACTTCTTTGCAGCGGGTTGATCGTGAGTCCATGCAACCGAATATATTCCTGACAATTCAGAGACCCTTTGCCGTCCAGGGGTCTGGCAACACCGTTAACGACCCGTCCCAGCAGTTCCTGCCCAACCGGCACAGAAGTGTCCCGCCCCAGGGGAACAACCACATCTCCTGGCCCTAGGCCGTCGGTATACTCAATCGGCATAAGGAAGAGATGCTCACGGTCAAAGCCGACAACTTCCGCTTCCACCCTGACATTACCACGCCCCTTGACCAGACAACGTTGCCCGGTATCCAGCTGACACCCCCTGGCCTCCATCATCATGCCTGCCAGACGGACAAGCTCTCCTGTCACCCGAACCGGGGAAAATTCTCGTTTGATTACACCACTGGCGGCCTGCAGTGTGTCAAACAGCCGGTGCCAGCGCCGGCTCAAATAGACGTCAAGTTTCTGCTGACTGTGAAATGGTTCCAGTAGCCTGCTCCTCCAGTATCTCTTCCACTTCCTCCAGGCACCGGTTCAGCCTGGTCTCAACCCGGGCATCAGCATCACCGGAGCCTGCCTGCAGCAGACAGCCCCCCTGAGTGATGCTGCTGTCAGTGATGATCTGCCACTGCTCCGGGTACCTGTCTGACAACCGTTCGATCACCGGTCTGTCCTTGGGATTCACAGTAATCCTCAAATCATCAACCCCAGGAAGCATGGTCAGGGTTTCCTGGACCAGCTGCTCCAGGGAGTAGATCGAGATTCGCAGTTCCTGCAGCACAACTTTCTGGCAAATTTCCCTGATAAGATTGACCAACTGTCGCTCCATCTGACTCCAGAACTCCTGTTCCCTGCCTGAAAGGTGTCGCCACAGGCGGTTCAGAATAGAGAGCAAACGCTCAGCTTCACTCTTACCGGTTTGAAACCCCTGTTCAAACCCCGAACGGTAGCCCTTGCCCTGACCATCTTTGAAACCAGTTTCATATCCCTTCTCCCGCCCCTGAGCCAGGCCATCATCCAGACCATGCTTCAAGCCAATTTTATAACCCCTTCGGTAAGCCCTCCAGAATACACTGCGCAAATGCACATTAACGACACCGGCAGGCTGTCGGGGTTCGCCTTTCTGGTGCAAAGTATTCAGCAGAGGGAAACGGTAACGTTTCAGCAGCAGATAACGCCGGTTCATTCCACCAATACATCATCTTTGGATTTCACTTCAATCTCACCAGCCTGAAGCATAATCAGCATATGTTCACGAATATCCTTGCGGGCCTGGTTAACCATGCTCAAAGGAACCTGCCCCAGGGACTCAAAGTCATCACGAAGATATTCGGAAGCTCTTTTTGCCATAAGAGAATAGACCTGTTCTCTGAATTCCAGGGTCATGCCTTTCATAGAGAGTGCCAGCTGCCTCTGGTCAGTTTTGCTGATGACTTTGCGAATCGAATCCGGTGTCAGCCTGGACATATGTTCATAGGTAAACATTCTGGACTCCACCCCTGCTGCCAGCCCCTCGTCTATGTTGCGCAACTGGGCAAGCAGATCATCCGCCCTGCTTTTTTCCATCTGGGTCAGTACTTCAGCAGTCAATTGCTGTCCCTGCAGTGAGATAAGAGTCTCCTGATTGGTCTCCTTCAGGAAATCTTCCAGAAAACTGGCAATACGGTTAAGAGCCAGTTTTGGCAGATGATCCATATCCGACATGCGCTTAATAATTTCCGACTGGGCCTCTTCCGGCATGAGTTGTAGTACTTCTGCCGACTGCTGGGGGCTCAGGCAGGAGAGAACAGCCACCTGCATCTGCAGCTGTTCCTTCTTGATAAAAGCCGCCAGAGGTTCAGGTCTGACACTCTGCAGGCCTGTCAGCCGGTCACTGCTTGCCTGTTCATCGATAGAGTTCAGCAGGGAATCTGCATGTACCTTCCCCAAAGCATTCTGCATAATGCCCTGCATATGGCTGCGGGCATCAGTACTGATAAGAGTGGTATTCCGAAAGTCCTGCTCAAACCGCTCCACGGCCCGAAGGAAGTCTTTGGCAGCCAAATGGGGAAACTCGTTAATTTCTTCACTGATCGCGCGAATCTCTTCAGGAGTCAACAGTCGTACAATACTGGCTGCCAGCGAATCCCCAAGCATAAAGATCACCGCCGCCGCTTCCCGTTTTCCAGCTCTAGAAGTCTGGGCATCTGCAGGCTTATTCACGCTCGTCCCCTGTCATCCACTGTTTCAGTACCATTGCCACCCGATCAGGATCTTCCCGGGCATACTGCATGAGTCTTTTCTTGCGGGCCTCAAGTTGCTCATGACTGACTGCATCAGGTATTTGCTCCTCGGCCGAAGGCTCATAGCTCTCTTTCCGGGCGGCTATCTCCATTCTGGCTAGCTGGGCTTGTAATCTGGCAGTTTTTCTGTGACTTCGAAAGCGAATAACCAGTAACAGCAGCACAAGCAGAATAGCAGCCAGCACAGCTGCCAGTGTCAGGAATACCGGACTCATCATCTCTTCCTGAACTTCTGTCAGTCCATCCATAAGTTCATGACGGGTCGGCCGGTAAAATGGCATGCTGGTTACGGTAACCTTGTCCGCCCTTTCTTCCCTTGCACCCACGGCCTGTTTAATCAGATCCTGCAGGTTTACCAGCCTCTCTTCACTCCAGGGAACCGGTTCTCCTTCGTCGCTGACCTGATAGTCCACCAGCACTGCAACTGAAAGATAGAGAATCCGCCCCGGTGACCGGGTCACTCTGTTAACCGAGCGGTTCACCTCATAATTTCTGACCACCTGACCACCAGACTCTGCTCCGGATTTTTCTGTGCTTCCGGTCATCTGGGTGAGTTCCTGAACAGGAGGGCTTTGCTGGTCATGCACAGATTCACTGCGAAGAACGCCACCCTCCGGTCCGTAATCCTCCCAGGCACTTTCCTGGTTGCTGAAATCCAGATCCACAGCAACATCAACCCGGTAGTTTCCTGAACCACTCACAGCCTCAACCAAACGGGACACCTGGCTCTCCAGCTGCTGCTCAACCTGCCTACGTACTACCAGCTGCTGGCTGGTCGCGGTTACACCTTCATCCAGCTCATTAACCTCGGCACTCAGCAACCTGCCCGACTGATCGACAACAGCCACAGCTGCACTGTCAAGCCCGGCAATACTGCCTGCAACCAGCTCGACGATACCCCTGATCATGGCCTGGGTAAAAACCTGTCCATGAAAAATATCCAGAGTGACAGATGCTCTGGCACCTGGCATATCCCTCAGGAAGGAGCTCTGTTCCGGTACTGCCAGATGAACTCTGGCCAGACGAACCGCATCCAGCCCCTGAATAGTGCGGGCCAGTTCATCTTCGAGATCCCTGATAAACCGTGCCCGCTCCATAAAGTGACTGACCCCAAGAGAACTGCCCCTGTCTATTCTTCCGGAGGAACTGCGTACAGGAATAACAATGCCTGACGTAGCCAGAGCCATGCGTGCTGATGACATATCTCTCGGGTGTACCAGTACCTGACCACTGTCCGGGTGCAGCCTGTAGTTAATCCTCTCCCGTTCCAGACACTCTATAACTGCAGCGGTGTCGTAAGCTTCATTGCGACCATACAGCGCCTGAAACTCCCGATCTTGCCACCACAGCCAACCGCAGAAAATAAAAGCAAAAAGCAGCAGGCAGGTAACCCACAGCAGCAGATCGCCTCGCCTATTACTGGTGATACTGCTGGTGTTATTGCCGGATACATCACCACCCTGTTCTTTGACAGAGTCATTTTCAAAGGCCGGAACCCGCCGGATACTATCCGCAAACTGGTGCCACCAGCCGGTTATTTTCTCCGTCCAGGCTGACAAAAGAGCCACCACGAATCAGATTTGTTGGTTAAAGAGTTCGTGATAACTTTCAACCATTCGGTTTCTGACCTGCAGCAGAAATTGAAAAGAGAGACTGGCATCCTGAATAGCCATAACCGTTCCTATAAGATCATCAGACTGTTTCATGGAGACAGCTGTCATTTTTTCGGTGGCAAGATGCTGTTTCTGGTTAACAGAATCCAGACTGTAATGAAATATTTGTGTATAGCTTTTGAAGGAGTCGTCTATGGCTCTCATCGCCAGTGGCTCAGAAATATCAGACAAAGACTTAACAGATGGAAAAGTCTTGCCATAGGGGAGAGCCTCAACAGGCTGGAAAGCCGTATTCAGGAGCAGATTGATTTCACTCATAGCAGGTTAACAAGTCTCTGGGTGTACCCAATTCATCTTTATAGCTGAGTGTTACCTTTGCCGGCCATTTCAGACTGAACAAAATCTCGCTGCACGCCCCTCTTCAAGGTAACCAGTACCCGCCGGTTCAACTCTCTTCCCTCTCTGGAGGCATTGCTGACAGCGGGATAACGCTCTCCATGGTGGCGCAGGTGAATCACCTGTGTTGGCTTTATCTCTTTTGACAGCAGATAGTTGTATACGACATTAGCCCTTTCTTTTGACAGTCGGAGGTTGTCGAGACGACTACCAGAATTGTCACTATGGGCATCAATAGACAGGCCCGTGACTGTCCCATCCCACTCCATGTACCGGGACAGATCTGACAGTTTCAATTGCTGCTGCCGGGTAAGCCTTGTCTCTCCAGCTTCAAAATAGAGTGTGGTCTTTTCAAGCTGCTCGAAATTATAGGGCAGCAAGTTGACCAGACAGTCCGTCAGTTCTGGAATATGAAACGAAAACCCGGTGGTCGGTAACTCCAGAGACAACAGAGAGATAGCATCCTGATCATAGACATCCAGATACAGCCTGTAAGGCCGACGCAGCATGTCAATCCAGTCCAGAGGCGGAATCGACAACGCAAATTGCAAACCTTCACTAACCTCCCTGACCTGAACACCCAGTTCCACCGAAGTATCCATACGATTCCAGAGAGCCGGTTTCATAAAGCAGCTGGCACGGCCATCGAACCCACGAAGAGACAGGGTATGCAGGGTCACCTGAGACACCTGACCGGCCCTGATAGCCAGTGACACTTCACCAAAACCGGGAATTGTTCGGGACAGACTACAGATCAATGCATTGACCTGATCAAAATCCCACTGCCGATCATCCAGTGGAACCTGGTACCTGGCTGCATGGACAGGAACAGCCATGATAACCAGAGATAGAACCAGGCACGGAAGTAATAACGACAAAAATGAACCCGATACCTGCGGTTTCATTGCCAGCCTGAAAACCTGTTAAAAAATACGAAGACGATTTTAGTTCAACTATATTTTATTTCGCCGAACGGCACACAAAAGCTGTGAAAGGCAGAAGGGTAACAAACAGCCATGAGTATGAAATGCCTTTTTCACGGTAAACAGTGAAAAATGAGAAAGACTATGAGCAGTACAGACAGCGTTCCCCCTGAACCTTTCTCACTGATCCGGTCTGCTGTCAGTATGCAATGGGCCCTGCAGACTCAGAGCGAAATATCAGAGCTGTTCAAAGAGCAGGCAATCACACCTTTTCTGGAATTACTGGAGTGCTCCATCAAGACATTCGACCTGGCTTCCATCTATTTTTATCAGGAGACAATCTCGGATCTGAGTAATGACAAAATCATCTTTCGCTTTGAAATCAGCCAGGACACTTACGGCTTTATGCTGCTGGATGACAAGGCTCCATGCAATATGGCTGATCTTTATTACGGCGGCAATGGCGGTGTCGATACTCCCGGCACAGGTATAACCAAAGCGGAGCAGAAGTTGATTCGGGATATTGCTACAGTTCTCATCACCACCTGGTGCCAGAACTGGCATGACCGGATTTTACTCACAAGCAAAGACCCCGAACTTATACTACACCTGCCCAGGAAAACAGATCCTTTTCTGGTCAGCCGGTTTGTCTACCAGCTGGGCAACTATAAAGGTGAGCTGTTGCTTGCAATGCCGGCATTCTTTATCAGTGCTGCCGTCAGAAGCGAGATGAGTGAACCTTCATCCAGCAGTCAGGAGCTGTTCAAAAACCTTCAGAGAATTCCTGTCCGAATTCGGGCTGAACTGGCACGCAAATGGGTATCAGTCAGCCAGATAAAAGAGCTGCAGACAGGAGATATTCTGCCACTGAACTGGCCGGATGTTGCTTTCCTCAGAGCAGGGCGAAGTCTGCTTTATACCGCCAAACCTGCGGCCGAAACCAACCGGCTGGTACTGGAAATCACGGGTATGGGTAATCAGGAGTAGCAAGTGAGCAGCGACACCCCCGAGAACACTATTCCCCAAGATACCGAAAACCATGATACCGAAAATAATGAATACGCTACTGATTCTGAGGACTTTCAAACCTCTTCGGAAGACAAAGCTGAAGACACCGACACTGAACTGGCATTTGATGATAGAGAAAGCCATTCAAATCATGAGCATCAGGCCGAACCAGACGACAGCGGTAAAGACAACACCTCCCCACAGGACTCTGTACCAGACCCGAATAATGGTGAACAAGACAGTGAAAAACCCGACCTGTCCATTATCGGTGAGATACCCGTTCTACTGACACTGGAGGTCGGTGACCGGGAAATGACCATTTCCGAACTGTCTGCCCTGCAGGTTGGCTCCATTGTAACCCTGCAGCACAAAGAATGTGATCCGCTGGATGTTAAGGTCAACGGCGTATTGGTAGCCAAGGGGGAAGTCGTACTGGCCGGAGACTACTATGGCGTCCGTATTCTCAGCCTGACTCCTTCCGGCTGTAGTGACTGTAGTGACTAAGAGTAGTGGCTAAGAACTGTCATGGCGCTTCTGGGCAATAGCATTCAAAACCAATGGACTGTGACTCTGGCAGGGCTGTTAGCTCTGTTCACCCCGGGTTTCTGTCTGGGGGCCCCCGGCCAGGTTCCTCTGTTTTCAGTAACATCAGGGGACTTCACCCAGGACTATAGTGTCAGTCTGCAGATTCTTCTGATTCTGACAGCTCTGACATTCCTGCCCACAGCTCTGATGACCATGACCAGCTTTACCCGGGTTCTGATAGTCCTGGCTATTCTGCGTCAGGCTCTGGGGCTGCAGCAAACTCCGCCAACCCGTCTACTGATTGGCCTGGCTTTGATATTAACCCTTTTCATTATGCGTCCTGTTTTTGAAGAGATCCGTGCCCGCGCCATAGAGCCTTACCTGTCGGAAAAACTTTCTTTCCAAGAGTCGATCCGGGAAGCACTGGTTCCCCTGCACAGGTTTATGCTGAGCCAGACCCGCAAGGCGGACCTGGAACAGTTCTTTATTCTCAGTGGTGAACAACAGCCGAACAAGAAAGAAGACATTCCCCTGTCTACCCTTATGCCAGCCTTTCTGACTAGTGAACTGAAAACCGCTTTTCAGATAGGTTTTATGATATTTCTGCCATTTCTGGTTATTGATCTCATTATTGCCAGTATTCTTATGGCCCTGGGCATGATGATGCTCTCTCCCCTGATTATCTCTCTGCCATTCAAACTGATGCTGTTTGTGCTTGTGGATGGCTGGGGTATGACCGTCGGAAGTCTGGCGAGGAGTTTTTAGATGGGGCCTGATATCGCTGCAGATTTATTAAGCGATGCCCTGTTTCTGGCCACCAAGGTTGTTGCCCTGATTATATTGCCCGGCCTGATTGTGGGGTTAATTATCAGCATCTTTCAGGCAGCAACCCAGATTACCGAACAGACACTGAGCTTTCTGCCCCGATTGCTGATTACCCTGATCAGCCTGGCACTGGCAAGCCACTGGGTTATTCGGAATTTGAGCGACCTGTTTGTACGACTATACCAGGCTATTCCAGAGCTTCTCTAATAGCTGGAAGCCTGTCACTCATTCTGGCGGGTGGTAGCTTGATGTTTCCAAAGGCCATGGATGGCTGACTGGCGCCGTTGGGCAGGGATTATTATGCCCTCCAGGTACTGCCCAGGGGCGCAGGAAACAGCAAGTTACCACTTGGCACAGATCAGCCCCATGGAAATCGTGTATCAGGGGATTAGGGTTGGTTTACTGTGGTTAGTTTTCCTGTAGAGATAACCGGACACTGGGTCAGCCAGTTTGTCTGGATCTTTGCCAGAATAACCGGGTTTCTGGTGATGTTTCCTATCACCGGTTCTTTGCTGCCGGCATCAACACGACTACTGTTGGCAATAATCTTCTCAACAGCAGTCCTGCTCTCATTGCCAGGAAGTAGTGCGCTACATACACCACAAATACCACAAAGTACTCTCCCCCTCTCGTTTACAAGTCTTATTGCAGTTGTGCAGGAGTTCCTGACAGGCCTTCTGTTCGGCCTGGTACTGACACTGTGGTTCAGCCTGTTCTCCATGGCTGGTCATATTATCGGTCTGCAGATGGGTCTTGGTATGGCTCAGATGAACGATCCGGTAGGCGGAATCAGTGTCACCGTGATCAGCCAGATTTATCAGTTTGCCGCCCTGATCATGTTTTTCCTGGTTGATGGCCATACCACCGTTATTGCCATAGTTCTGGAAAGTTTTCGGGCCATTCCACCCGGTCCTGGTGAGTTGTTTCTGCCATGGTCTTCCATTGAACAACTGCTGAACTATGGGGGCTGGATATTCTCTGCCGCACTGATTCTGGCCATGCCGGTACTGATCGCCCTGCTGGTCATCAACATTGCCTTCGGTTTTATGTCCCGGGCCGCTCCACAGCTGAACCTGCTCAGTCTCGGTTTTCCCCTGTCGCTGTTATCCGGGCTTCTGCTGATCAGCTTCGGCTTTGAACAGTTTTCCGGCCCTTTTCGACATTTTACCCGTGAAGCCATTTTGCTTTTGCGACAGCTGACTCAGACCTGATATGTCCCGTGAACATGATTCCGCCCAGGAACCTACCGAACCACCCGGTGAGAGAAAGCTGCGTCAGTCCAGAGCTGAGGGTCAGGTTCCCCGATCCAGAGAGCTGATTATGGCCTGCCAGCTGCTGCTGTTCAGCCTTCTGTTACTAGCCATTGTTCCGGATATTCCTCTATCTCTGGTTCAGCTTTGTCAGCTGACTCTTCACCTTGAGCAAAGAGAAGCGACAGATATTAGTTATCTCTTGATTAAACTCTGGAGTGCCGGAAGAGCACTGGCCGGTTCTATGATTCCCCTTCTGCTGATTATTACGGCTGCTGCCATTGTCGGGGCTTATGCCACAGGAGGGTTGATACTGAGTCTAAAAGCAGCCCAGCCAAGGTGGGACCGGTTAAATCCCATTAAAGGCATTCAAAGACTACTCTCGGTTCAAACCCTGGCGGAACTGGTAAAGGCCATTGCCAAAACCCTGGTTTTCTCCGGCATCCTTTTCCTGTTTGTTGTCACGAAACTACCCACCATGATTGCAGCCGGTCAGCAGAATTCTGTCCCCGCCACTGAGACTCTGCAGACACTGCTGGCCTGGGCCATGGTGTTTTTTTCACTGGCTTTTCTGTTGATCGGCCTGCTGGATGCTCCCTGGCAGATATACCGGCATAACAAACAGTTGATGATGACCCGACAGGAGGCAAAGGAGGGTCATAAGGAAGAGGAAGGGTCACCGGAAACCAAGGATCGAATCCGCAAGGTTCGCAAAGAACTCAGCAACCGTCGTATGTTACAGGCTGTTCCGGATGCTGATGTTGTCATCACCAATCCAGAACACTTTGCCGTCGCCCTGCGTTATGACTCTTTATCCACCCACAGATACAACGCCCCTGTTCTGGTGGCTAAAGGCAGCGACCTGCTAGCTGACAAAATCGTTGATATTGCCCGAAGTGCCGGTCGTCCTGTTATCTGCCAGCCGCCACTGGCTCGAGCCGTGTTTTATCATGTAGAGATCGATCACCCGATACCGACGGGACTCTATACTGCAGTTGCGCGGGTTATGGCTTATGTTTATCTGCTTAACAGCTATCGGGCTGGCAAACAGAGTGAACCTCCGGTGATGCAGGATATTCCTATACCTGAAAAATACCAGCGTTAGAAGGCGCTCTCAGTTAAACAACCATGGGCAAATGTTCACAGTAAATACATGACTGAACAGATCCGGGACAATCAAACTATCAGGGCTGCCCTGTCCAATTATCTGGCACCCCCCCTGCTGCTTCTGGTGGCGCTGGCCATGATTATCCTGCGTATTCCCCCTTTTTTTCTGGATGTTCTGTTCACGTTCAATATTGCTCTGTCCCTGGTTCTGCTTCTGCAGGCTATCTACATCAGTAAACCTTTAGAGTTCACTGTTTTCCCAACACTTTTGCTGATGACCACACTGCTGCGGCTGGCATTGAATATCGCTTCAACCCGTATCGTACTGCTGCAGGGACATACCGGCAGCGCTGCTGCAGGAAAGGTGATTGAATCTTTCGGGGAGGTCGTCATTGCCGGAGATTATATCGTCGGTCTTGTCGTTTTTATTATTCTGATCATTGTCAACTTTGTCGTGATCACCAAGGGCTGCACCCGAATCTCGGAAGTCACGGCCCGCTTTACCCTGGATGCCATGCCCGGCAAACAGATGGCCATTGATGCTGACCTTAATGCCGGCCTGGTGACCCAGGATGAAGCCAGGGAAAGACGCAGAGAGATATCTCAGGAAGCTGATTTTTATGGAGCCATGGACGGTGCCAGCAAGTTTGTCCGTGGTGATGCTGTGGCCGGACTTTTGATTCTGACTATCAACCTTCTTGGGGGACTTGGCGTAGGCATTCTGCAACATGATATGCCACCTTCCGCGGCCTTTCACACCTACTCTCTATTAACCATTGGAGATGGCCTGGTGGCCCAGATTCCTGCACTGCTGCTGTCAACAACAGCAGCCATAATCGTAACCCGCGTTTCCGGTATGCACGATATGCAGCACCAGATTCGGCAAGAACTGCTGGCTTATCCGAAAACCATCCTGATTACAGCTGGCCTGCTGATCACCATCGGTCTGGTACCTGGCATGCCCCACCTGGCCTTTGCCGGTATCGGTGCTGTTATCCTGGGATTAGCTCTGCTTATCTTTTCCCAGCTTAAAAAGAAGCATCAGGAAACAGCTCCAGAGCAGGAGCAGCCTGTAACCTCAAAACTGTCCTGGCATGAGCTGAGTCCCGTTGACCCTATTGGCCTTGAAATAGGTTACCGCCTGATTCCTCTGGTCGATGAAGCGTCTGGAGGTGAGCTGACCCTCCGTATTCGGGAAACCAGAAAAGAGTTGTCACAGGAGCTGGGATTTTTGCTGCCTGCCGTTCATATCCGGGACAATATGGTTCTTGATCCGGAAGCCTATATGGTCACCCTCCACGGTGTTGAGAGAGAGGGATTTCAGATCCGGATGGGAAACTACTTTCTTGCCATCAAAACCGACCCGGGGTTACCCACCATTACCGGGATAGAAGCCCGGGAACCCGCCTACAAGCTTCAGTCTTTCTGGATAGAAGAGAGTGAACGGGACAATGTCACCCGCAAAGGCTACACAGTGGTTGACGCCATCACCATTATCACCACTCACCTCGGTCGCATCATGAAAGATCAGGCCAGCGAACTGTTTGGTTTTGATGAGGCTCAACAGTGGATGGAACAGCTGCGCCAGGAGTCGGCACGGCTTCATGATGAGCTGGTACCGGATAAAATGACTCTGGGGCAGTTGATGAAAGTTTGCCAGCAACTTTTGCGGGATCAAGTGCCTCTCTCTGACCGCAAGGGGATTGTCACAGCTCTGCTTGGTATTCAGCCCCAGACCCAGCCATCCCCTATCCAGCTGGCAGAACAGATAAGGCTGGCCCTGCGCTACCAGATACTGGCCCCCCTGACAGCCCGCCAGAAACCGGATTCTCCCCTGCTGCTCAAAGTTTTCACCCTGTCCGCAGAACTGGAAAAGGTGCTTCTGCAATCGTCAGAGCAGGCCAAACAGACTGGCCACTACAGCGAAGAAGCTTTTCCTGTCGAGCCGGGGTTAACAGTCAAACTGCAGCAGAGTCTGCCCGATATTGTTAACCGCTCCAATACCCTGAATACACCGGCAATACTCCTGGTAACACCCCAGCTGCGACCGATGCTTTCCCGTTTCTCACGGCTGTCGGCAGTTCGTGAACTGACAGTACTGGGACTGACTGAAATCCCCGATGAGTACAGGATTGAGATTATCGGCCAGCTTGGATAATCCAGCCAGGAAGACAATGCACCACAGGCCCCCCTAAACACCCTGTTATTACAACTTGCCTGACCTTGGGTTATTGTGCGGACAAATGCACAAAACAAGGAAGTTTATTATGATAATCACCATGCAATCTATCACAGCCTGTACCAGTAACTGTCCTGCTAATACCTCTAATGAATTCTCAAACATTGTTATGTTTGGGGTTCGTAACACCAGGGTTGTCCCAGCTGTAGCAATTGTGTTCCGTGATAAGGATGGCACGATGAAAACGATAGAGACAACAGGTTTGCGAAATACTTGTCAAGCGCTTCAAAACCACCTTGCCCACGCTATACCTCTTCAACCAGAAGATATAAAGCAAACTTTCCGGGTTCCTGCCCATGAAGTTCAGCACTCTCCCGACTGTCTGAAGGCCATAGAGGACAGTTTAGTGAGGGAACTGTATCAAAACTTCTATTATCTTAGGCCTGAAGAGAAGAAAGAATTGCTGGATTTATTTTCCTGGAACAAGACAGAAACACTGAATTTCCTGGAGATGCAGGTGAAATCTAAGTTGAAAGATCATTACAGGATGAATAATGAGCAAATACAACCAATACTGAACAATTTCCGGCAAGGACTTAACAATCCCAAATTACTTGAGGCCTTGAGAGCAAGTACTGTCCAGCCAGTGCTCATTCAAAGCAGTTGCGCTGGGGCCGCCAGGCTCTTGTAGTAGTTCTTCCCGCAAGTCCTCAGAGGTAATAAACCAGGGGCTTTCCTGACTACGCCAGAAAGCCCTGTAGCAGAAGGGGCAAACAGACTGAAATGATGAACTTGAGTGGTTGATAAAGCCCCCTAATTTTATTGATAAGATTAGGGGGCTTTAGACCGGGAGGTTTAATCAGGCAGCAATAAAAAGAATTACGACAGTGATCGCCAGTACTGTCCCAAGGAAAGGCATGACCCACTTCAGGAACCGGTCATAAGGAATTTTTGCCAGTGCCAGACCTGCCACAAGGTGGCCAGCTGTAGGAGCAAAGATATTGATCCAGCCGGACGCTGACTGGTAGGCAGTAATAATCACATCACGGCTGACATTGGCAAAATCACCCAGAGGCCCAAACAGAGGCATGGATACAGTTGCCAGACCGGAAGTGGAAGGAATAAAGAAAGACAGCACTATATGCACAAGGTAAGTTACAACAGCAAAGATACCACCAGACTCAAGGTTGGCAACCATGCCTTCTGCCCAATTCAGAATGCTGTCGATAATCATGCCATTATCCATCACCACATAGATACCTCGAGCGACAGCTACAACCAGAGCAACACCGATCAGATCACGGGCACCATTTAGGAAGCTCTTGACAAATTCACCTTCCGGCATGCGGTTAATCAAGGCTACGATGATCGCAGCTGTCAGGAACAGAGTAGACAGCTCATCAAACCACCACCACAAGGTTGGAACAGCAGTAATACCCATATCTTCCAGGGGCATCACGCCGTAGATCATGATCAGGAAGGAGGCAAAGAACACACCCATGGTCAGCTTTCTGCGGGCAGTAAACTCTTCGGCTTTGGTTTCACGACTGAATTCATCGTCAAATTCGATATCGGCCAGAACAGAGTGAGTCTGGTCAGCCTTCACTTTGGCGGCATAGCGCATCACGAAGACAATGGCTGCAACTTCCAAAACTACAAACATCAGTGCACGCAGAACAATGCCATCACCGATAGGAATACCGGCAAAACCAGAGGCAATACCGGTGGCAAAAGGGTTTACAGTTGAAGTCAGCACACCTACGCCGGAACCCAGCAGAATAACACCCGCTGTTACCATCCGGTCATAACCGGCCGCTGACATAACCGGCAATATCAGGGCCCAGAAAGCAACGGTTTCTTCAGCCATGCCATAGGTGGAACCACCCAGTCCAAACAGAAGCATCAGGATGGGAATCATAACCTGTTCGCGCCCCTTGAACCGTTTAACAACAGCGGCTACTCCAGCGTCCAGGGCTCCGGTGTTCATCATCACACCCAGGAAACCACCAATCACCAGCACAAACAAGGCAACATCAGTGGCGTTATGGAAACCCTGAATCGGCGCCATCAAAATTGCGTCAATACCCTGAGGAGAAGAGTCCAGTTCAGTAAAAGTGCCGGGAATAGGAAGCAGTCGTTCACCACCATCATAATCAAGAGATTCCGCCGCTGAAATCATCTGTCCGGTATCCGCTGTGACATAGTCATATCGACCAGCTGGAAGAATCCATGTCAGAAGAGCAATTATTGCAATAATGGCAAAAAGGATTGTGTACACCGTTGGCATTTTGAATGCCTTCTTTTTCGGCGCTGTATGCATTGCGGTGGAATCCACAATAACCCCCTAGTCAAAACGTTCTTTACTGTTGTTAAGGTGCAGACTGAATTAACAGCACGAGTTCTCAGAAAACTGAAATGACACAAAAATGCCTTCCCGCTCTCGAATGCAGGTTTTGTATAATTTTTCTGGAATGTAATCAGTTTTCTTCGCGGGAGATATTATCAATATGAGCCGATACAAAGATGCCTTAAGTCAAAACAGGGAGATTTTTACACAAAGTTACATTATTTAGACAACAACGTGCTCTGCTAATAATCCACATTAGAAATGTTTATAGTCCTATTGAGTTGATTCCTGATTAAGGCTCGATAGAGATGGAAAATCTCCCTCTCTTGCTTTATCGCCTAACGCACAATCAATCAACTGATCAACTCTATCCATGGTAAATGGGTGTACATCCAGAATCTTTTGATTAAGCTCTTCAAGAGCCTTCTTGTCGTCAATCAGTGACGATAAGCTCATAACTAAATGAACCAACTGCACACCTTCAGCATTCAAAGAGACAACAACAGGTGGATGAGGGATCCGAGTATTAACATATCTTGTCAGCTGAACTTTTAGATCAGGAAAGCCTTTCATGGATTCCTCAAAATAATCGACATACGATTGCCATGAAGTTCTGCAGCCAATCTGTAGCTGCACCTTATCACTGAAAAGTTTAAGGGTTTTATCCATTCCCTGCTCTTGGGCAGATAACACAATATCATCACAAAGCTGGGACGCTTCGGAGATATGTTCCCACTGCAACCATGGCCAGTTATCAGGATTTAATTGGTTTGCCCACTGATACAAAAACATCCAGAGAAGCGGTTTGTTTTGCTGTATATCACGATTATAATCCTCATCTTCAAATAACAGCCAGCTATCATCATTTACTGAAGCAAGCCCCGCCATCTCTCTAGCCATTTTAAGTACAAGGGCTGTACCCGCTGTAGTTAGAAGAGAGTCCATCCACTCCTGCATTGACACATCCTGTGGCTTAATTATTCCAGTTTTATCGGTAATATACCGGCAGATACGACTGTGTTCGACATGCTCAAGTAATACCCTAATAAGTTCTACAGCTTCTTCACTCATACCAACAAGAGGAGCCGTTTCAACTATTTCCTGCAGAGAGGCCGAGCGAGTCATTATTTGTGGGGTGTTTACAGAGGATTCAACGGCCTGCAAGTTGGTCTCACTCTGAACAAGAAATGGTGCGGAATGCTCAGCAGGAGACACTCTTCCTTCACCAGGAACAATCTGCTCCTGAACATTATTTTCTTGCTGAGAATTTTGAGGGTTGTTAGTAACAACTAAAACAATTTTTTTTGAAAACATCTTTCCCTTACCTTCCCGAGCCCTAAAAACAAGAGAGACTAATCAGAAGAAAAAGTGCGACATTCCCTGTCATATTTGTCACTTGCGCTGACCAGCGACTCAAGCAGAATTACCTTTTAACTCCCGAATATTCTGAGTTATGCGCATCGGCGCACCACCGGGACGACCACAACATTTTTTCTACTTCTTCATAATCTGATGAAGCCAAAGGGGAATTTCCGAAGTTAGCATTCACTTTAACCAGAAAGTTCCGGCCGATTTCAATAAGTGTTCAGGTTGCAGAAATTCATCTTTGGCCATGAATTAACCCGTCTGGTCATTGAAGTATCAGGCTTGCCGGGGTGAAATCGTTTTCCTGCAATCCCTCTGCATCATCCGGCAAGAGAGGCTGTGTTCACAATAGATGTTGGTAAACTTTCAAAGCCCTGTAGTGGCGCGGGTTCCATTGATTATTATAATTTCATGAAAAGCAAGGCTTCACGCTGGATTCAGAAAAACACCAACATGTACTGCTAACACAGCCGCAAGAGACGTGTGTAAATATGAAATATTCTTTATTAATGTCCAGAAAGTTTTCTCGATGAAACTTTTGATAATACAGCCAGTACCTCGGCCTCATTTTTCTGTTAAATCTGTCTTCAGCCTCCAACTTCCCTTTTGTTCTGTTTCCTCGAAACGAGATGTCGGTTTCTTCAATTCTGTTCGAACCGAACCCTTCCAGTCTTGAGGCGCTATAGTAAAACTGACATCGATTTTTTGAATATACTCATATATTTGCTGTCTCGTGGCGGTTCTGGTTGGTTGATCTGCTATGGCAGCTGAAATTATTTCAGCGTAGCTTCCTACACCTTTTGGTTTCAGGGTTCGCCTTGGTTTTCTTGATGCAGTCTTGGGGGGAACTTCTGAGCATGCGCCTCTGGCAAGACAAGAGTCAGTAACAGTAGAGGGATCATTTGAACCTGCCTCTTCAGTACTTTTACTTATAAACCATTTCCCCCCTTTTTCACCTTCTTCACCAATCCTGCCAAATTGATTATTTATTGATAAAGTATGGCGAATTACATTCTGCCAGCACGGGTGCTCCTGCACATAATCTTGATAGTGACTCTCATAATAACCATATATTTTTTGTAAATTCGCTTTTTTACTTGGTTGGCTGAGTATTGCCTCCGAAATCATCTCTCGATTGGTTTTGGGATTTCTGCCTCTCGGTTTCTTTCTTGGTGGCTCAGTTATAAGGCCTGCCGGTTTCTTCGCCCTCTTTAGCTGTTTGCCCTTTCCGGCAGGAGAGGCTTCTTGTAAGGGCCAAATGAGTTTCCAGTCCGGATTATCTGAAGAGAGAGGAGACGCTCCATTATCATCAGTTATTAAAAGTCTATGGTCAGAGGGTTCCACCACTTTGACATCATGGCCTCCAAGTTGCCCGCTTGAGGCTGAGGCTGTGATTGTTACTTGAACTGTATGTGAAGCTGTAGTTGTTACACTTTTTCCACCTGCACCTAATGGATATGGTGGATATTTTTTAGCTAATCGCTGCATTTTTCGTTTACCAATAATGAAATACAGCTTTGATGTGCAATTCTCTTGCTAGTTCACAGATTGTTATTCTTAATTACTGGATTGTTTTTTACTCAGGCTTTTCAAATGTGGAGTCTATGCCACGGCATCTAAAGTCTTGAATTGCATCGATCTGGTGTAATGAACACACAAAAAAAGGGAGAGCCCAGGCTCTCCCTTTCCAGAGAAACTCTGTTTTATCAGGCAACCTGCTGCTGTGCAGGAGCATGCAGATTCACCATTCTTTTCTGCTGCAATGCAGGCCGCAGCAGTGAAAATAACGTCGGTGGAGCTGTTCAGGCCGGTTTCAGCGGAGTCCTGAATAACACCGATGATGAAGCCCACACCAACAACCTGCATGGCGATATCATTGGAGATACCGAATAGGGAGCAGGCCAGAGGGATCAGCAGCAGAGAACCACCGGCAACACCGGAAGCACCACAGGCAGATACAGCAGCAACAACGCTCAGCAGTACTGCAGTTGGGATATCAACCTGAACACCCAAAGTGTGAACAGCTGCCAGAGCCATAACCGTGATGGTGATAGCAGCACCCGCCATATTAATGGTTGCACCCAGAGGGATGGATACAGAGTAAGTATCTTCGTGCAGCTTCAGGTCTTCACACAGCTTCATATTAACCGGGATGTTGGCAGCGGAGCTACGGGTAAAGAAGGCAGTGATACCACTTTCACGCAGGCAGCGCAGAACCAGAGGGTAAGGGTTCATGCCAGTCTTTACGTAAACAATGACTGGGTTAACAACCAGAGCAATAATCACCATGGAGCCCAGCAGAACACCCAGTAGCTGTGCATAGCCGTACAGGGCACCAAAACCAGTGTTGGCGATGGTGCTGGAAACCAGACCAAAGATACCGAAAGGTGCCAGCTGGATAACGAAGCGTACGATATTGGACACAGAGTGGGACATATCATGCAACATAACCTTGGTGCTTTCCGCGGCATGACGCATCACGATACCAAGACCAATAGCCCAGGCCAGGATGCCGATAAAGTTACCACTCAGCAGTGCTTCTACAGGGTTCTGTACAATCTTGAACAGCAGAGTGTTCAGAACCTCACCAATACCACCAGGAGGTGTGGTGCTGGCAGTGTTGGTTACCAGAGTCAGAGTGACGGGGAACAAAAAGCTCATCAGTACTGCAACCAGTGCAGCAGAGAAGGTGCCGATCAGGTAAAGGTTAATGATCGGACGCATGTTGGTATTGGAATCTTTCTTCTGGTTGGCAATGGCAGAGGTTACCAGAACAAATACCAGGATAGGTGCAACCGCTTTCAGTGCCTTAACGAAAAGGCTGCCAAGCAATCCCATCATTTTTGCTGTTTCAGGCGAAACAGCTGCCAGGGTTCCACCGGCTACGATGCCGATAAAGATTTTCAATATCAGGCTACTGTTTACGTAGCGACTGATTAAGGAATTGCTCTGATTCATTTTGTCCCCTTAGGAGTAGATTTAACTGCTCAAAGTGCCAACATCAGGACTGATCAGCAGGTATAAATCGACCAGATCGGGCGATTTATGCCCATGAATCAGTAATTCTGACAACCTCTTGATTGCGCATAAGTTCCTTGCGCAATCATCACTCCAAAATTTTTAATTTCAGGTATTTTCCTGCTTATCGCCTCTGACTACAGACCCTTGTAGTTTCCTGTTTTGGGCACATGCTGTTCCTGAGGCGGTGAAAATTATGCCTGTGGTGAAAAAATGAGCCTTGATCGAAGTCAATGGTCAGATAGGATTCATTACACAAAACAACAGGTACAAACAACTGCAACTGTTTGAAACTTAACGCGTTAGCAAACATTTCAACCACATGGACAACCTTCGAAGAAAAGATAATCTTTAAACAGCATTACTTTCCGAAGTTATTCTTTTTACAAGCACTTTATTAGCTACTGACAAGCCACAAAGAAAAGCAAACTGAACAAGCGGTGTTCACTCCATAGACACTTGTTATCCATACCGGTGAAACGGTTTTCCACAAACACCCAACCCTATAAAAAAAACCACCTTGCCTGAAGGTGGTTTTTTAATTTACTGCTGGTACAGCACGACTGCTTCCCAAGGCCTTAAAATCAGTGGCTCCTGACTAACCCCAAGATCAGTGTAGTTTCCAGTCAGTCGCTGGTACTCACTGGTCCTCTTAAAATCAACAGGCTGCTCATCTCCTCCCAGGTTACAGAGTACAACGATAACCTGGTTCTGATAGGAACGTTTGAAAGCCAGAACCGCAGGGTTACCCTGCTCAAGAGGCTGGTAATCACCTTCTGCAATAACAGCATACTGTTTGC
>CBDEWF010000075.1:0-206600 GCA_965243775.1 Sansalvadorimonas sp. | reverse complement strand
TTTTTTTGAGCCAGGTTTACAGGCGTTGATGCAAAGAAATCAGAGTGCTGGGCGTTTTGCATTTTTCTGGAAGATATCAGATCGGGTGTGCACTTCGCTCAAGTACTGGTGATTGCAGTCGGTACACCTCAGGGGAGTGATGGTGCAGCGGATATCAGACAGGTTCTTGCTGTTGCTGATGTTATTGCCCTGCATGCCGGTGAATGTAAAACCGTTCTCTGTAAAAGTACTGTACCCGTTGGTACCTGTGATCAGCTGCAGGAAAAACTGGCAGAAACAAAGTACGCCATCAGCGTCGTTTCAAACCCTGAATTTTTAAAGCAGGGGGATGCTGTTAATGATTGCATGAAACCCCAGCCCGCATCATCGTAGGTACCAACTGTGAAAATAGCCGGCAGCTGTTAAAGGAGCTCTATGCTCCTTTCTGTAGAAACCATGATCGCCTGATTTTTATGGATAGTCGCAGTGCAGAGATGGCGAAGTATGCCTCAAACTGTTTTCTGGCCACCAAGATAAGCTTTATGAATGAGATGGCGGGTATCGCTGAGCGGGCCGGAGCAGATATAGAAGCTGTACGTCAGGCAATGGGGGCTGATCCCCGCATTGGCTATCACTATATCTACCCTGGTATTGGTTATGGTGGTTCATGTTTTCCCAAGGATGTAAAAGCCCTGGCGCAGATTGCCAGGGAGCAGGGTGGTCATCCCCATGTTCTTGATGCTGTGGATAGCCGTAATCAGCAGCAGATAAGGGATTTCTTTCAGAAAATTGCTGACCATTTTGATAGCAGGCTTCAGGGGAGGGTGCTGGCAATATGGGGGCTGGCGTTTAAGCCGGGTACCAGCGATATGCGTGAATCACCTGCAGGTTACTTGATTGACTGGCTGTTAAATGCAGGAGCCCGAATTCAGGTTCACGATCCCCAGGCTTTGGATGAGTGTCATCGGATTTTTGGTTCCCGTAACGGCCTCCTTTCGTCTGTACAGAAAGAGGACGTTCTGGAGGGGGCCGATGCCCTGATTGTCTGCAGTGAGTGGAGTGAATACAGGTCCCCTGATTTTGCGATGGTAAAAGCCCGACTCTCCAGTCCGGTTGTTTTCGATGGTCGCAACCTCTGGCATCCCGCTGATATGGGTGACAGGGATTTTCTGTATTATTCCGTTGGGCGGCGAGTTTCCACACCCTAGTACATCATTTCGCGGGTGGTGGCTTGATGTTTCCAAAGGCCATGGATGGCCGAGTAGCGCCGCTGGGTAGGGACTGCCCATAGACGCGGGAAACAGCAAGTTACCACCCGGCAGTAACTATTAAGGAATTGTTTGTGAAGTACCTGATCACCGGGGCTGCCGGTTTTATCGGTTTCCATGTTGCCCGGCAGTTATGCCGTGACGGACACTTTGTTGTCGGAATTGATAACCTTGACCCTTATTATGATGTCGACTTGAAGAAAGCACGTCTGGAGCAACTATCCGGTATTTCAAATTTTGTATTTGAGTGGCTTGATGTAACAGATCTTGAACCCCTGTCAGTACTTTTTAAAAAGCACAATTTTGACAGAGTCATTCACTTGGCAGCCCAGGCCGGTGTTCGCTACTCGCTGGAAAATCCACACGCCTATATCAACAGCAATATCGTGAGCTTTATCAATATTCTGGAAGTCTGCAGGCATCATGCTATTGAACATCTTGTCTATGCATCATCCAGTTCTGTTTATGGCCTGAACAATAAACATCCTTACTCTACGACGGATGCCGTCGATCATCCGGTCTCGCTTTATGCCGCCAGTAAGCGGTCAAATGAGTTGATGGCTCACAGCTATTCCCATCTGTTTGGGCTGCCAACAACAGGCCTGCGTTTTTTTACAGTCTATGGTCCCTGGGGGCGTCCAGATATGGCCTATTTCTCCTTCACCCGAAAAATTCTTAACGGGGAAACAATCGAACTGTTCAACAATGGAGAGATGAGTCGGGATCTGACTTATATCGATGATATTGTTACTGGGGTAACACGTATTGCTGATGTGATACCGGCTGCCGATGGCAAGGTGACACTTTCTTCTAAGCTGCTGCCTGATTCAAGTCTTGCTCCTTTCCAGATTTTTAATATTGGCAATAACCAGCCAGTACCTCTGCTGGATATGGTGCAAGAGATAGAACAGGCTACAGGTCAGAAGGCAAAAGTCGCATTCAGTCCCATGCAGGCTGGGGATGTTTATAAAACATGGGCCGATTGTAAAAGTCTGTCTGCTGCAGCGGATTACTGTCCACAGACCAATTTCACGACGGGGATTGAACGGTTTGTAAGCTGGTACAGGAGTTTTTATCAGTAGAAGTAAGGGTAAAACCTTGCAAATCTAAATGATAATGATTCCTATAAAGATTGACGTGGGTCAGTTTTTCCTTTTTTATAGGTTGTCATAATGCATTTCAAATGAATCTTTAAACAACCAGACTCTGACAGGATGGCAGGTCGAGAGTTGTTGCCTACACACACGCTCTTGAGGTAACTCAGTTGAAAAAGACAGTTCTAGGCGCTGCAATCTCTGCAGCAGTTTTTGCAGGCATGGTTCAGGCTGCTGCCAGAGTAGAAGTTCTCGACAATACTCATAAGCCTGCAGGCCAGTTTCTGGCTTACACTGAATTTGAACTGTCTGGTGAACCCCTTGCTGAAGGTCTGGGTCTAGATCTGAATGTTCTTGATCCCAATCAGGCCGATCAGCCCACTCCATTCGACTTTGCTGCTGGTATTGAGAGCTACGAATATTCTGAAGAGGCCATGTACGCACTGAATTACCAGTCTACTATGGGCCATCATATTGTTAACGGTCCTCTGAACAAGGCTCGTGGTGGCAAGCTGGAAAATCTTGGTCAGCGTGTTATCAAGATGGCTGAAGCTGTTGGCTTCCCTGCCAGCGAAGTTCCCTTGAACATGTACCCTATCTCTCTGCCTTATGTATCCGGCAGCCCTGAGTTTGTTGGTAAGCCAGACACTTCCACCGTTAATGGTGATGAAGCAGAAATCCGCACCGCCAAGGGTGTCGAGAAAACTGTTCAGACAGTTGTTCCTGCCTACTTCCGAGATTACAAGTCTCTGGCCTGGGATCCTGCCAGTTTTGATAAATCCTTCAACCCTGCAGCCACCGGCGGCATTATGCTGAAGGAAGTGATGTGGGCTCAGGACTTCCTGGGTGGTATGCATGTCACCAAGACTGATGAAGAAGTTGAAGCCGATTCCATGAAGATGGATCAGGATGGTGTACACAGCCTGGGCGTATCAGCAGCTGATGGCTTTAATGGCATGCTGCTGACTGAGATTTCTCTGGATAAGCTTCTGATCATGCAGGACCAGATGGGTTATGACGGTAAGAGCCTGGGTGTGAAGTTTGGTCCTGACTACGATCCTGCGAAAAAGCCAATCTGGTTTGCCAGCAAAGTAGCCGTCAAAGAAGGCAAGGCATTTGGTACCAATACCATCGCCGGCCTTGAAGTTACCGATAGTGCTTCCACCCTGCGTGATACCTGGATGATGCTGTGGCCTGTCAGCGAATACTACGCTTTCAGTGACCAGCGTACCGCCAACACTGCCCAGAACCCTGCGTTTAAAGCCGTTTTTGATGGCGCTCCTTTCGCAGCTGCTCCTGCCGCCAATATCGATGGTAAGAGCAAGAACGATGTTGTTAGTACCGATATGTTCTCCTTATCCAGCAATATTGCCAACTTGCTGTTCAAGAACATGGCAGCCCTGCACTTCAACGAGAAAGTCGGCACCTTTATCACCAAGTACGATGGTCAGCAGAATGCCGAGGTTGATACCTATGATGCGGCTTACTCCATCGTAGCTCTGTCCATTTACCAACGTTCTCAGGATGCGCTGCCAGTAGGTTATGCCTCCGCCGATGCCGGTGATGTCAATCTGAAAACTGCACAGGGTCAGCAGGCACTGTCCATGATCAAAAAGCAGGCTGACTTTATTGTAAACAAGCTTGTTGGCAGCAATGGTCTGGTTCACGACGGACTGACCCTCTCTGAAAAAGGGGCAGGCAAAGTCAGCAAGTCCCAGTCGCTGGATGCTCAGTTCGCAGCGCTGCGTGGCCTGTCCTCTGCCTTCCTGGCAACTGGCGATTCTAAGTATCGTAATGTTGCCCGGAACCTGTACCTGGCCGTCGAAAAGAATATGTACGACGCCAAGCTGGGTACCTGGGCTGCTGTTCCTGGTCAGCCAACAGTTCACACTCCATTTACTGCGGCAGCCATCTCCGGTGGTCTGCGTGAAGCGATCCAGCAGCTGCGTAACGAAGAGGGTGAAGATGCCCCAGCCCTGGAACTGCAGGCTCTGACTGACCGTTATGTCAGCTGGTTCCGCACTGTAATCAACGGTGGCATGCAGATGGCTGAATGGATGGGCGACAGTGGTGAAAACCAGCTGAAAGGCAGCTCCTCCACCGACACCGATGAGGATGGTGTACCTCAGATTATCGCTTCCGGCGGAAAGTTTGGTACCGCCATGGTTATGGCAGCAGAAGCAAAGGTTAGTGCTAAGTAAGAAATAACCTGGTGGCGCTGAGCCATAAAAACGAAGGTGTTGGTGCAGCTTTTTGCGCCAACGCCTTTTGCCGTAACAGGCAGCCATGAGCGAGAAGTGTCTTTTTGATTATCCAGAGATGGTAAAAAAGGCACTTTCACTATAAAAAGTTGTAATTTGTTTCGCGGGTGAGTTATGTCCGGTTCGTCCTATCAGGTTCAGTCAACAGGAGTTATGAACACAATTCGTGCAGGCTGGGAACGCCTCGCTTACAGGCACAAGTTTGCAGAAGCCACACTCTATCTGATGTTTGTCAGTGGCCTGATCCTGTGGGACGTTGTTGAGGCCAATTGGGAGATCGAGCGAATTATGCTTGTATCCCACCTGATCGCCGGGCTGACCATCTTTCCTCTTATTGTGGGGCTGTTCTGGGCATCCCACCGAAACCTGATGGCCGGTTCTAAGAAACGCTTTCTGCGGACAACGGGAAGGCTGGTCGAAATTCTGTTGACCGTCTGTACGGTTAGCGGCGTTTATCTGATGTTGTACGGAAAACCCCGGCAACCTGACAGGTCAGTTGATGCAGGATATCCATTTCTACAGTTCGATGTTGCTGATCCCGGTTGTTTTCCGCCATGCCATGCGCTGGTCGGTATTGAAAATATTTAATCGTAATAATGGTAGCCATTGAGCTGCCTGTTTTGTTTTGTCTGTCAGGAATAATTGATGTTTGCTAGTTTTCTGATCACCTTCCGGGAAGGGCTGGAAGCTTTTCTTCTGGTAGGTATCGCACTCTCTTATCTGGCCAGGCTGAATGCCTCGCGCCATAACAAATTTATTTATCTCGGTGTTGGGGCTGGTCTGATTTTGTCCCTCGCTATCGCCTTTGTTTTCCAGATTGTTGTTGACCAGTTCTCCAGTGAGCATTACCGCAACCTGTTAATGGCAGGCATTCTGCTGTTTGCTACTGCGGTGCTCAGCTATATGGCAATCTGGATGCAGGCTCAGGCCAAGGCTCATATCGGCCAGATGCAGCAGAGCGTGCAGGAGTGTGTAACCAGCGGAAATGTGTTTGGTCTGGCATTTCTCTCATTTTTAGCAGTGCTGCGTGAAGGGTTTGAAACTATCCTGTTTTTCTCGGCACTGCTGTATTCCGGGCAGGGTCTGACGCTTCAGGATGGATTGATTGGTGCGGTACTGGGGCTGGTTGCATCCGTTGTTCTGGTCTGGATTCTGATGCGCAGTACCCGCCAGTTGTCTCTGCAGCCATTCTTCCGCTGGACCAGTCTATTGATCATTATTATTGCCGCAGGTCTGCTGTCGTCTTCTGTCAATATGCTGCAGGCTGCTGAATGGCTGCCGGTTATTAAGCCTGCTGTGTTTGATATCTCCCATATTCTTGATGATCGCGGAACATTTGGTACTTTCCTGCGGGCACTGTTCGGCTATAACTCCTCCCCAGGGCTGATGCAGCTGGTTGTCTGGGCGGTTTATATGGCGGTGTTCATCCGCTTCTGGAAAAGGAGCTACAGCCCGGCATGAGTGAATCTCAAGTGAAGAAACATATTGCCGTTCTAGGCGGTGGCCCTGCCGGTTTGATGGCCGCATGGGAATTGATCGAAGCTGGCTGCAAAGTCACCATTCTGGAGCGTGATAGTAAAGTCGGTGGTATGTGCGCCACCCTCAAGTTTGAAGGTAAGCACGGTGACTATCGCTTTGACTATGGTGGTCATCGCTTTATCACCCGCAACCCTGAACTGCTGAAGTTTGTTGATGAACTGATGGCGGATGAGCTGCTTTACGCTGAGCGTAAAAGCGTAATCCGTTTTAAAGGGAAGATTTATCAGTACCCGCTTGCTATCGCAGACCTTTTGAGAAATGCCCCTTTCTCGTTGCTGGCGGGTGTTGCGATTGATCTCTGTCTGTTGCCATTCAAAAAACGTCCGGTGAGCCGAAGGGATTCCAGTTTTGCTGAGTGGATAGAGAGCCGATTTGGTAAAACCCTTTATAAGAATTTCTTTGAAGGGTATACCGCCAAGCTTTGGGGCATCTCTCCCACAAAGCTATCCGGTGACTGGGCTTCCCAGCGTATCAGTCTGCTGGATCTGAAAGATGTTGCCCGTCGTCTTCTGCCCCAGAAAAAAGATACACCACGAACTTACGCTAAAAAGTATCGCTATCCCAAGTGGGGCTTTGGTCATCTCTATACCCGTCTGGGTGAAGAGTTGGTGAAGAAAGGCGTTGATATTCGCTTGAACTGTGATGTTTCTGGAATCAGCACCTCTGGCAATCAGATTTCATCCATTGAATACACCCAGGGTGAAGAAGCACATTATCTTCCTGTCGATTCTGTAATTGCCACAATTCCTCTGTCTGATATGTGTCGTATGACCGGCTTTGATAGTGGCCTGGAGTTCCGCTCTCTACGTTTCTTTAATATGCCGATGGATACGGAGAATATCTCCGATAACACTTGGCAGTATCTTTCCGATCCGGAAATTCTGGGTACACGCTTGCAGGAGCCTCGCCGCCGATCGCCTTATATGGCACCGGAAGGAAGAACTTCTGTGATGGTCGAAATTCCCTGTAATAAAGGGGATGACGTCTGGAATATGGAAGGCGATAAGTTACGTAGTCGTGTTCTGGCTGATCTTCAAACTCTTGGCGTGCCTTCCAGTTTATCCACAGGTGAATACTTTACAGCCTTTACCGAACATGCTTATCCACTGATGGATATTGATTATCAGGATAAGCGGGAAAAGGCGATCTCCCACTTGTGTCAGTTCGATAACCTGGTGATGTCCGGCCGTCAGGGTTCTTTCCGTTACATCTTTACTGATACCGCTATGGAAATGGGGCAGCTGGCCGCACGCTCTATTCTGGATGGAGAGGATCGCCGTCGGGAAATTTTTGATTTTCGGAATGAAAATGTTGTGCTTGAAGTCCAGAGCGTGGCCTGATTCAGGAGTAAATAAATGAAGAAAATTCTGAGTGCTTTTTCATTGGCCTGGATGCTTCTGTTGGCAGTCAGTATGCAGGTTCAGGCTTACAGCTATTCCGCCGCAGGAAAAGAGCCGTTGATTGATGGCCGGGAAACGTTATTAGCAGCTGTAAATAGTGGTGACTTCGCCACGGGTAAAGCTGCTTACGACAAGATGGCTAAGGAGGTTCTGTATTTTAAAATGGAATATGGAGTTGACCTTGATTCACCTATGCGTAATGCGCTCAAGGCCAAAGATGCTGAACAGGTGAATCGAGTTCTGAATCAGGCTTATGTCGAAGAAATCAACCGGCGCCTGAAAGGGGCTGAGGAGAATGTTGGCGACTATCAGGTTTCCAAGGTTCTGGTGGTAAAGAGCAAACTTTTTCTGGATCTGTTAACGCCGCAGATGGATACAACTGGTCGTCAAAATGCAGAGCAGGCCATTCAGGGAGCGCTGAACGCTATTGGTAATCCAGGGGTTTTCGGGGTAGGGGCTGCACCGGCTGACCCAGAAGCCCTGGTAAAGTATCACCAGGAGCTGATGCAGGCTCTGAAGGTTTTTATTCTGTAAGGCTGAATCAACTATGCATGCAGCTTCGCAACTAACGGGTACTGATTTAAAAAAGCCAAAGCAGGAATCTGAACTGTCAGGTTCCCAGGTGTCTTTGCCCGTTATTTTTGCAATTGCTGTCGTCTGGTTGATATGGGCACTCTGGCTGTTCCAGTTTCCTGTACAGCTCAGCAGTGATGACGCGCTGTTTTTCTCCAGAGGAGTTGAACGGTTTTCCGTTGTAGAGCTCAGGCCTCACTTTCCTGGTTATCCTGCGTTTGTCATTCTGGCTCGTGTGGTTGCCGTCTTTACCGATCCTGCTTCGGCTGTCGTTATGACAAGCCTTCTATCTGTTTTACTGCTGCCGTGGGTAATGTTCAGGTTGTACCTGGCAATGAATGGCGGTTCAGACAGCTATTGGCTGGCACCGGTACTGCTAATGTTTCTCTATGCTTCACAGCCTCTTATGGCTGCATTGGGGCTTAGTGGTTTATCTGATACAACCGGTCTGCTCTTTGCAGCTGGAACGATGTTGTTGATTTATCGCCAGCGCTATATAGCCGCAGGTGTTTGTTTAGGTTTGTTGCTGGCATCACGTCCCTCATATTTTCAATTGGCCTTGGGAATAGTTGCGGTCATACCTCTGACTCCAGTGTTTAAGAAGGACTGGTTTTGGAAGATTTATGGTCGTGGTTTATGGGGCGTAATGCTGGCATTTATTCCAACAGCGCTATTTATTTTGTCTCGGGATGGTCTGGCCTACTTTGATGAAGCTGTCCGCTTTACCCAGGGACATTTCCAGATCTGGGGCAATACAACCGGTTCAGAGGTGTCATGCGTCGGGCAGTGGTTTATCGAGCTGGCAGATATGATGAGCTGGCCGGTTCTTGTTTTTTTTCTCGTATCGCTGATCTTCAGTCTGAATGATAAGCGCATTTGCCCCCTGGGAATTGTCGTTTTCATCTATTTAATCTGGATTCTTCTGGCACAGAATCCTGACAATATGCGGCACTTTGCTCCAGTGCTGGTGTTCTGGTTTCCGATCCTTGTTACCCAGCTCAGTATGCTCTTCAAAGCTGTCCGGCATATTGCACACCTGGCAATGGTCGGGCTGGCTGTCTTGTTGTTTTTAACGGGAACGAATCTCTCTATAGCAGCTTCACCTGCCCAGCAGGCTGTGCAGTGGTTGCAGGTTAATGGCTGCGATCAGTTGGGAACCAATTATAAGGTTTACCTGCTCAGAGAGCTTCTGCCTGAGTGTCAGGTTTACGATATGTATTACCCCAGTCATCAAGCCTTGTTGGAAAACAACCGGGCTTTGCGTCTTAGCGGAACTTTTATTGGTGCAACACAGCCGGATATGGCTCTTGTTGCTGAGTTCCCAGCCCGGTTTACCGGTGAGAAGTCACTTTATCTTTACCGTTATGTGGAACCCGGAGAGTGAATATGCACAAACCGGATCAACCACTTTTGTTTAAAAACAGGTTAATCAGAAGAAATATGGATGCCCGTTCTGTCCTGCGGCTAACGAGAAAAAGTCTTTTCCTGTTCTCGTTTTGTCTGACGGTTGTGATATCGCCCGCTCAGGCTGCACTGAAAAGCTCTTCACTGCTATGGTCTGCTGACAAGAGCAGGATCTACAGCAGTAACTTTGATGCCGGAAGTGTCAGCATAATTGACCGAAAAGATGGCTCAATTATCAAGGAGGCTGTTATTGGTCAGGATATACGGAGATTGGCTTTTAATGCTGATCAGAGCCGGTTGCTGGTTTCTGATTATCTGGGTGATAAGTTCCTGTTGCTTGATGGTAAGACTCTGGAAGTTCTTGAAACTATCAAGGCGCCATACCGTCCATTTGGTGTTATTCACGATGCTGCCAATAAACAGTTTTACGCCACAGCCTTTGAGGGGCGAAAGCTACTGGTTATTGATGAGCGGGGTAGAGTGACAGAGACACTTGATACCGCTGATACACCAAGAGGTTTGGCACTGACTGATGATGGTCGCCTGCTGGTTACTCATTCACTGTCTGGAGAGGTCTCAATATATGACGTGACTGGTGCCAAGCCGAATCTTGATAAGATTATTCAGCTGGTTGATACGCCGGTTAATAAATCCCGTACTGTTCCCCAGGGGATGCCGCGTCTGCTGGATAATATTGCGATCTCTCCCAGTGGCAAAAAGGCCTGGCTGCCCCATGTTCTGTGGTCGTTTTCTGAGGATTTTCAGTTCCAGTCCACCATCTTCCCGGCAATCTCCATTCTTGATCTGACACCCGGCAAAGAGCAGGAAATTGTTCAGCAGCGCAAACAGCTGTTCAAGCAGATTAATGTTATCGCAAGTGGTAACCGCACCCGGATTGTCTCTAATCCCCATGACGCTGTGTTTACTGGTGATGGCAAAAAGCTCTTTGTCTCTCTGGCCGGCTCTGAAGATCTGATGGTTTTCGACCTGTCCCGCCAAGGTAAAGTAAGCAGAAAGCGTCACCGGATTAAGAAGTTCAAAGGTGGAGCCAAGGCGACCCAGATCTATCGTAATATTCCAGGAGATAACCCCAGAGGGCTGCTGGTTGATGGCGCTGATCTGTTTGTTCAGAACGCCATGAGCCTCAATATAGTGAAGTTTGACACAGGTGGTGCCGGGCCCTTTGCCAAAGCCAAAGTGGTTGAGCCGGAGTTTGCCAGACTGGTTCGCAAAGATCCGCTTTCCCCGGAAATGCGTTTGGGCAAAACCCTGTTTAACAGTGCCAATACCCTCGACTACCCAGAGTATCCTATGGCTGGTGATTTCTGGATGAGTTGTAACTCCTGCCATATAGATGGTTTTAACTTTACCAATCGCCAGTTAATGCGCGATGGCAAGAAAGATCGTTTTGAGAATGCTCTAACCGGCCACCGTGATGTGCACAAGATGATTGCCGGTGATCCTGTTGGCGCTTATATCGATATTATCCAGAAAACCCAGGGCGGTATGGGGGCTGATCCCCGGGATGAAAAGACACCGCTGGTCAGTGTCGAAAACCCTCCGGTTGAAGCAGTGAAAATGATGAAGGCACTGAATGCATATGTTCAGGCCCAGGAAAACCTGCCTTACCTGTCAACCTGGTTACGGCTGGATGACCAGAAGAAATACACTCATAAACGTGAATGGCTGAACTCTGCATCCTGTGAATCCTGCCATACCGAGGTTTATAACCAGTGGGCGGATTCCAATCATGGTATGCATATGGACAATCCTTACTATCGTCAGCATGAGGATTTTGCAGCGAAAGAAGAAGGTGAAGAGTTTCGCAATCTCTGCCGTGGCTGTCATGCCCCCCAGATGATTATCAATGGTGACAAAGGCCCATTGGTTAAATTCGGCAATATGCGTGATAAGCGCGGCCAAGTGCTTCTGGATGCTTACGCTAAAGGTAAACCTGTGAGTGAAGCCGGTACCGGTTGCTTACTATGTCACCGAATTGTTAAAGCAGAAAATGCTGGTGGTAACGCTGATATGACTATCAACCTGAAAGATCGGGATGATTACGTGTTTGAGGACGCCAACTCTGCTATCGGTCGCTGGCTGATGAACAAGCAGATTAATGCCTCACCGGAGCAGCATAAAAAGTCTTATTCTGATCCAGATCTGTATTCCACTTCTCTCTACTGTGCCACCTGCCATAACGAGTTCACTTCAGGTCCGGGTGCCAATATTAATGACAACTTTGGTGAGTGGCAGGCGTCCCGTTACAACAATCCGGATAACCCGGCAGAGCACAAGACCTGCGTCAGCTGTCATATGACAGCCGATGTTATCAACTTTGATAACCGGATTGGTGGCCAGTCTACCAATGATGGCCCGGTCAAGAAAGATGTGCGGGTTCACTACTTCAGTGGCGGCAATTATTACTTTACCGGTCTGCGCAGTGCTGAACATGCCAGGTTGAGTAAGGATATTATCAAGGCTTCACTGGCACTGGCTGTGGATAAAAAAGATAACAAATTCAAAGCCAGTGTTACCAATGTGAATTCTGGTCATGCTATGCCAGGTGGAGCCCGCCGTCAGGTCTGGCTGGAAGTGATTGCCACTGACGCCCGGGACAATACCGTGTTTGAAAGTGGTGTTATGAAAGATGGCTATATTCCTGGCGATGCCCGCAAGTTTATAAAAGTGGGTGTAGATCGTCATGGCATCCCGGTTGGGCAACGCTTCTGGCGCTACGAGAAGATTGGTAAGGATACTCGCATTCAGGCTGGTGAAACCCGGGTGGAAGAGTTTGAGCTGCCAAAGGATATCCAGTATCCGGTAACGGTCAGCACACGTGTACTTTATCAGGTCTTCCCCAAGCAGTTGACCGAAAAAGTGCGCAAGGCGATTCCTGAGGAAGACATCCCTGACCCGGAAGTAGTTGAACTGCAGAAAGTGGTAAAAACGTTTAACGAATAGTTTTGGTTGGCCCGCTGCTGCCTGGGTGGCGGATCTTTGATGGGCAGGAAACCTGACCAAAATATGGTATTGTTGACGATGCTAAAGTGCATTGTTCGATTATTTATTTGGTCTACTGATACCATTTACTTGACCTTGCAACATATTAAAAGTGTCCTCTGGTGTGAACAGACTGACTGAGGCACTACTCATGCCTTCTTCGCTGTTTACTACTGTCTTAACAGAAACACCTGTTGTAGGTATCTGCGGCATTGCATAATACATATCATCCAGTAATGAGAATGGTTGGAACGTAAAAAAGGGAGAAAATTTCGCAGGTTTTTTGAATTGAGCGCTTTGCATATGTTCCTCATTGTTCCTGGGGACATGGGGGGTGGAACTGCCATATTTTGTTGCCAACAGTTCAAAGCCTGTTTTTTCTAAGAAAAGAGGAAAAGTTGGTATAAGGTACACTTCCTCTAAAAATAAAAATGGTTGGCCCTGAAGGGCTTCAACAATCATCGGGGTGTTGCCTGAAGCGTGTACAAATATTGATTCCGGTTTGCCAATAATTGCATTTGTTTCCTGCTGTTTGACTGGTTGCTGGAGTAAATGCATTATTATCGGATAATACCCCAAAGAGTAGTTTTTGTGGATGTGGCAGAATCGATAACCTGTTGTAAAGCCTATATTGGTTACCCCTTTGTAATTTATTTTTTTAGTAGGACAGTCTTGGTATTTGTGACATATGTCTGCGGTTTTTCCTCTTTCATAATCTCTCTTGAATGTAATAGGATGATGAAGGGCTAAAATGAAATTGATTCCTGTGAATTCTTCTATAGGATTGTCTGCATATATTGAGCTAATCAGTTTGGTGGCAAGAATAGCACGGCATATATTATCTGTTTTATTCTCGTTCTGAGAAAATACCTGGTATTTTTCTTTGTCATTAACTTTAAAGGTTATGCGTATTTTGTTTGTTTTTTTATTAACTTCTAGTAACATTTCTATCTTTCTTGAAGCCATGATGTGATCCCAGATTTTCAAATAACCTGTTTCTATAATTTTTTGAATGTCAGGAGTCTTCGATATGGCTTTTTCCGGTGATACTATTAAATGAGCTGAGAGAATAGCATCATTGCTCAGGCTAATAGTATAGGTGATGCTAACTTTATTAGGTCCAGATCCTCTTGTTTCTAGTGTCAGGTCAGATGTCTTTTTCTTTTCAATTTTTATAATAGCTCCATCTGAATCTCTGGTATGAACAGTAATTTTTGAATGTCCCACTGCAAGGAGTCCGGATTCTTTGCCATGTTTCTTAATTGAGAACGGTTCAGTAATAACAGTCTTATTCGCAGCAAAACAGAAAAGAGACAGGGTCAATGTAGGTATTCCGAGCAGCCCCCAAAAAATATTTTTATCCTGAAATGTCATGGTTGTTCCTTGAAGGGAAAACATATTCATAAAAATACTTTCAGGTCATAAAACCCATAGCTGCCATGGAGTATATACACTTGCAGAGAAAAAGCTGGGGCGTCGCATTTTTTGCCTATATGTGCACTGTCTACTTGAGACGGTTTGCAAATAAAAATCTCTCCTGTATATATGCACGTCATATGTCGTTAGTATCGGCGAATCTTCTCTGGCTTATAGAAACTAACGAGGGTAGAATCCGCGCCCAATTATTGATTGTTGTGTCTGCTAAGCAGGGCGCAGATGCGTGTCCAAGACCAGCAGTTTCCAGCCTTCCCCAAGTTGTAGCCCCCAAGCGGCAGGTGGTCCATGAAGTTTCCCGGCAAGCGGAAAATTAAACACTATTTTCCTGTGAATGCTGATAATCGCTTTGATAGAGAAAGCATTGCATTTGGGCATGTTAATACCTACATCACAGGCATTGACCAGAATATAGTCGATATTACAGCTCATGTTGACGACAGTGTTCTGGCAGATTTTGGTTTGCGAAAAGGGGCTTCCCAGCTGTTGCCAGATAATGAAACAGCCAATCGCCTGTATAAATTCCTGCTGGATAATAAACTGATTGAAGAAGAGTTTGCTGGCGGTACCATTGGTAATACCCTGCATAACTATTCTGTTCTTGCGGATGATCGCTCAGTTCAGTTTGGTGTCATGAGTGAGAACATCGTTATTGGCACGTCTGCCTACCGTTATCTGTGCAATACCAGCAGCAAGGTGGATCTGACCTATCTGCAGCCTGTTTCTGGAGCAATTGGCCGGGGGTTTGCCTTGGTTACTCCGGATGGTGATCGCACTTTTGGTATCAGCCCGGGGCTGATGAATGAACTCAAGCCGGATTACATTTCTGACGAGATGGTTTCGGGTGGTTCTGCAGTGGTTCTGTGTGCCTATACTCTTGCAGATGAGTCCCAGCCAATCTATCACGCTACTATCAAGGCCGCTCAGGTTGCCCGCGACAACAATGTTCCTGTCGTGCTGACTCTGGGTTCCTGTGTTCTGGTAGAAAATATCCGGGAAAGGTTGCAGGAGTTCATTGAAAAATATGTGACTCTGGTCGCCATGAACGAAGATGAAGCTGAAGCACTGACAGGAATGAACGATCCGGTTTTGGCTTCCGGGAAAATACTGGACAGCGTGGACCTGGTACTTCTGACTGCTGGTCCGGAAGGTCTTTATCTGAGTGGTTACTGTGATCGTGAAGCCTTGCGGCAGACCTCTAACCCCATACGGTCTTCTTCCATTACCGATTACAACCGCTACGAATTCAGTCGCCCTATGTCCCGCAGGGATTGCCATGACCCGGTTAAGGTCTATGCACATATTGACCCTTATATGGGCGGGCCTGAGCGTATCAGCAACACCAATGGTGCCGGTGATGGTGCCCTGGCAGCTGTCGTTCACGATATGACTGCCAATGCTTTCCATAAGAAAGTGCTACCGACATCTGGCAAGCATAACCATGCCTACCTGACCTACTCCTCTTTTGCCCAGGTATGTAAGTACGCAAACCGCGTCAGCTACCAGGTTCTGGCTCAGAGTTCTCCCCGCCTTTCCCGAGGATTACCGGAACGGGAAGATAGTCTGGAAGAGTCTTACTGGAGCCGTTAACGGAAACTCCTCATAGAGAGGGCTGGGTTGACTCTCTAGAATGCTCGAAATTTTATCTGCCCGAATGTCACTGATGTTTGGGCAAGCTCCTTTCACTTTTGTTTACAGAACTGAAGTGATGGAGCTTTTTTTATATGTTTTTACAATCAGGTATTGGCTATGGCTGAAGGTGCATACCATCAGGAAATGCATATTTCCTGGCAAGAGTTCCATGATGACACCCGCAAACTGGCTGAAAAGCTGAAGAAAGAAGAATGGAAAGGTCTGCTCGCCATCACTCGTGGCGGTCTGGCCCCAGCAGCCGTTCTGTCCCGTGAACTGGATATTACTCATGTTGATACAGTCTGCATAGCCAGCTATGAACACCAGGATCAGGGTGAACTGAATCTGCTGAAAAGCATCAGTCTGGAGAATGGTGGTGAAGGTTGGCTGGTTATTGATGATCTGGTCGATACCGGCAAGACCATTCGTATGGTTAAGGAGATGCTGCCCAAGTCTCACGTAGCTACAATTTATGCCAAGCCTGCCGGTATGTCTCTGGCAGATACGTATCTGACTGAAGTGGAGCAGGATTGCTGGGTGTTCTTCCCCTGGGAAGAATGAGGCTCGCTGTGGGTTGATCAGGTAAAGTTACTCTCTTGACATGTGTTCGCCAATGGTGGCGGCTTCGGTTAGAATCGCGGCTATGAAATAGAACGAAACTGCCGATATACGTTTGCTATTGGCAGGCTTCGTGCTTTTTACATATTACAATTATCTCTTAGCCTCTGTGTCTGTAAAAAGATTGTGTGGTTAATTGGTAATTGAGAATAAAAACAGCCGGGAACGGATCAAAGCTGCCTGGAGCGGGTAAAGCAAGTCCGGTATCCCGGAAGAAAATAAGCACATGTCAGGAGGTTATAAATGGCCGTAGAGCGTACACTGTCTATCATTAAGCCAGACGCTGTCGCCAAGGATATTGTTGGTAAGATTTACAGCCGTTTTGAAAAAGCAGGGCTGAAAATCGTGGGTGCCAGGATGCTGCATCTGTCCCGGGAGAAGGCTGAGGGCTTTTACGCTGAGCATAAGGGTCGGCCTTTCTTCGAAGATCTTGTGAGTTTCATGACCTCTGGTCCGGTTGTTGTATCTGTGCTGGAAGGTGAAAATGCTGTTGCTGCTCACCGTGAATTGATGGGGGCAACTAACCCCCAGGAAGCTGAACCCGGCACTATCCGTGCTGATTTTGCCCAAACTATTGATGAAAATGCCGTCCATGGATCTGACTCTCCTGCGTCGGCGGCCCGGGAAGTGGCCTACTTCTTCCAGGATGGAGAGATCTGTCCACGCACTCGCTGATATCTATTTTTTAACTTATAGAATCCATAATTTATAGAGATTTTATAGTTTATAGATAGTGTCCTCGTGGGTGTGATTTGATTCCGAGGTGATGTGATTAATGACTGTTGAGAAAACCAATCTGCTGGGTCTGACAAAGGAGCAGCTTGCCGAGTTCTTTGTGGAAATTGGTGAGAAACCTTTTCGTGCCCAGCAGATTATGAAATGGATCCATCACTTCGGCGTCGATGATTTCGACGCCATGACCAATGTCAGCAAGGTACTGCGTGCCAGGCTGAAAGAGGTTGCGGAAATACGCGGGCCGGAAGTGGTGTCCTGCAATATTTCCGATGATGGAACCCGCAAGTGGGTCATTCGCGTAGCCAGTGGTAGCTGCGTGGAAACCGTATTTATTCCCGATGGCAATCGGGGCACCCTGTGTGTCTCCTCCCAGGCAGGCTGTGCACTGGACTGCAGCTTCTGTTCTACCGGCAAGCAGGGTTTTAACTCAGACCTGACCGCTGCTGAAATTATTGGTCAGGTATGGGTTGCTGCCAAATCCTTCAACAGTGTTCCTGCCAAGAAAGACCGTGCTATCACCAATGTGGTGATGATGGGTATGGGCGAGCCTCTGCTGAACTTTGAAAATGTAATGAACTCCATGAACCTGATGATGGATGACTATGGCTATGGTCTGTCCAAACGTCGGGTAACCTTGAGTACGTCCGGTGTTGTTCCGGCCATGCACCAGATGATTGGTCGAACGGATGTCTCTCTCGCGGTATCTCTGCACGCTCCCAATGATGAGCTGCGTAACGAACTGGTTCCCATTAATAAGCGTTATAATCTGAAAGATCTGCTGGAAGCGATCGACGCCTATATGACCAGCCTGCCGGATAATCACCGGGTAGTGACCATTGAATATACTCTGCTGGCCGGAATCAATGATCAGCTGGAGCATGCCCGGCAGATGATCAGGCTCTTGAAGAATGTACCCTGCAAGATTAACCTGATACCCTTTAACCCATTCCCTCATTCAGGGTATGAGCGTCCAAGTAACAATGCGATTCGAAGATTCCAGACCGCTTTGATGGACGCAGGCTTTAATACGGTTGTACGCAAGACCCGTGGTGATGATATTGATGCCGCCTGTGGTCAGCTGGTCGGGGCCATCAAGGATAAAACCCGGCGCAGTGCGCGATATGAAGCTATGCGAAAAGAACAGATGGAGACAGTTCGAATTGTCGAAAAGGCTTCATGATTGAATAGATGAATAACTGTAAGCGCAATGCACTTTTACTGCCCTTGGTTTTGGGCTTGCTGGGGGGGTGTGTCAGTACCTTGCCGGAAAAGAACAAGGTTAAGGATGTGGCGGTGTATGAACAGAAGAACCTGGAGATTGCCCACGGATTCTTTCAGCAGGGGTACCCGGCGCGAGCCATAGGACGTCTGGAAGAGATCCTCAAGCTTAACAACAGTTCTTCCCGTGCTTACGGCATGCTTGGGGTGGTATATCAGAGTCAGGGAGAGTATGAGCTTGCCGAAAAAAGCTTTGAGCGCTCCCTGAGAATTACTCCGGACGCATCCGATGTCCGCAATAATTACGGTGTACTCCTCTATCAGCTGGATCGGCTGGGGGAAGCCAGCCGACAGTTTGAAAAGGTGACAGAAGACGTTTATTACGAACACCGGAGCAGGGCCTTTGAAAATCTTGGCCTTGTAGCTTTGAAGGGAGACAGCCCCAGCGAAGCGGAGAAGTATTTTCAGCGTGCTCTCCGGCTGGATAACAATCTGCCCCGGGCCAGCCTCGAAATGGTCCAACTGTCCTTTGATAAGGGCAATTATGTCGATGCCGAGAGGTATTATAAAAACTATCAGAATCTTGCTCGCAGTAGTCGCCCCACGGCCCGTAGTCTCTGGCTGGGTATTCAATTGGCCCAGGTATTCAGGGACAGGGGGACCCTTGAAGAATATGCTGATAAATTGACCAGATTGTATCCTGGTTCCCAAGAATATCGGAAATATCAGGCTTCAGTGCGCAATGAGTGAAGAAGAAATACCTGCCAAAGATGAAGGTGCTGATGAGCACTTCCAGCGAGCCGGAGAAACCCTGGCTGCTGCCCGTATTGAAAAAGGAATGTCCCTTGAGCAGGTTTCAGTTCAGCTGAAACTCTCCATGAAGTATCTGCAGGCCCTGGAGGCCTGTCACTATGACCAGCTGCCGGGTACAACCTTTACCCGGGGGTATCTGCGTAGTTATGCGCGGCTGGTGGGGGTTGATGAAAATCATGTACTGAATCTGTTTGGCGAGACAGTTCAGGCCGATGAGCAGGTTGCCCGTCTGCTGCAGGAGCAGGATCGAACCATTGAGGCCCATAGTCCTCTGGATGGCAAGTGGCTGATTATTATTTCCGTTATTCTACTGCTGAGTTTTATTGTCGGCAGTGTGTACTGGTGGCGTAATACCGGGCAGAGTCAGGGGCGGGCTACCCTTGAAAATCCTGTCATGATTCAGGAAGAGAGTTCTGATACCTGGGAAGAGACTGCTTCAGATAGTTCTCAATCTGAACCTGCTGTTTTCGAATCTGAGAATGAGGAAGAGGAGGTTTCAGCTCCTGCTCCGGTTGTTTCTGACCTGATTGGGGAAGTTTCGGCGTTACAGCAGAATAACCCTGGACCGGCTGATGGTTCTAAACCGGTTAATGGCTCTAAACCAGCTAATGGCTCTGAACCGGTTGGAGTATTTGTGGAACCTGCAGAAGCTCCAGCGGCAGCAGTAGAACCCAGTAGAGTGACTCCGTTGCCGGGAGACGATCTGCTGGTGGTTCGGTTTAATGATGACTGCTGGGTAGAAGTGACTGATTCTGCAGGAGCCATTTTGTACTCCGCTCTCAAGACCGGGTCGGGTGAGTTGCGTCTGACGGGCCATGCCCCCCTCTCCATAGTATTTGGTAATGTCGGCTCAATTACGGATATTCACTTCAATGGTGAGCCTGTTAAGGTGAATTTCCCTGCATCCAGAAGTAATATTGGTCGCTTGACGCTGGATTGACCCAGTGTACGCCTATTGACAGGGCATCACCTATTTATCGTTTAGAAGGACAGTAAGTTGGCGAAACAGCTGCAAGCCATTCGCGGCATGAATGACATTCTCCCAGAACAGACCCCGGTATGGTCCTGGCTGGAAGACAATGTCCGCCATATCCTCTCCCGGTACGGTTACCGGGAAATTCGTGTACCCATCGTTGAATACACCAACCTGTTTGCCAGGGGTATCGGTGAGCACACTGATATCGTGGAGAAGGAAATGTACACCTTCTCTGACCGCAATGGTGACAGCCTGACCCTGCGCCCCGAAGCCACGGCCTGCTGTGTACGTGCCGGTCTTCAGCATGGTCTGTTTCACAACCAGGTACATCGCCTGTGGACAGCTGGCCCCATGTTCCGTTATGAACGCCCTCAAAAAGGTCGTTACCGCCAGTTTCATCAGGTGAGCGTGGAAACCTTTGGTATGGCCGGGCCGGATATCGACGCTGAGCTGATTTTGATGACATGGGCTTTGTGGAAAAAATTTGGTCTGGACAAGCATGTCACTCTGCAGCTCAACTCCCTGGGGCAGCCAGAATCACGCAAAATGTACCGTGAAGCCTTGGTGGCTTATCTGGAGCAGCATAAAGATGCCCTGGACGCTGACAGCCAGAAGCGCATGTATACTAATCCGCTGCGGGTTCTGGACAGCAAGAGTGAAAGCACGCAGAAGGTGTTGGAAAACGCGCCTTTGCTGCATGATTATCTGGACGAAGAGTCCAGGGAACACTTTGAACGCATCTGTGCAATCCTGGACAGGGCAGGTGTGTCCTACGAAGTCAATCAGCGCCTTGTGCGTGGTCTGGATTACTATAACCGAACCGTGTTTGAATGGGTCACCTCAGCCCTTGGGGCCCAAGGCACTGTCTGTGCCGGAGGCCGTTATGATGGCCTGATTGAACAGTTGGGGGGTAAGCCCAACGTGGCCTGTGGATTCGCTATGGGCATGGAACGCCTTGTGCTGTTACTGGAAACCTGTGATCTAGTGCCGGAATCTGTGCGTACTCATGTAGATGTGGCACTTGTTACCTTTGGTGATGTCGAAGCCTATGCCATGGTGCTGGCTGAACGGGTACGGGAACAGTTTCCGGGGCTGCGCCTGATGGTTAACTGTGGCGGTGGCAGCTTCAAGGGGCAGATGAAACGGGCTGATCGTTCCGGTGCTGAAATCGCCCTGATCATTGGCGAAGATGAAATGCGTGATGACAAGGTGACAGTCAAGTCACTGCGCAGTGATGAGCCCCAGGTAACCAGTACTTTTGAGGAGCTGGTTGCGGAAAAGGGTCGTATTGGCAGGCTGGTCAAGCAACCATGAGCTGAGGTTAAAACAGCCATGAGCTGAAATAACCTGGAGCCATTTGGGCTTAGGAATAGAATGTGCCGTCCTGTGGGGACATAAGGGCTGTACTTTCATTTTATAAGAGAACTCAGGAGTTCAGAGTGGAAAGTTTGCGTACCGAAGAAGAACAGGTCGCGGCCCTCAAGCAGTTCTGGAAGGATTATGGATCTGCCATTCTGCTGGGCGTGCTGCTTTCGCTGGGGTCGGTTTATGGCTGGAAAGCGTGGAAAAACTATAAACTGGAGCAGGCACAGGTCTCTTCCGGCCTGTATCAGGAGTTGGTTGATCTGAGTCTGGGTCAGCCTGGACAGCCATTTTCCGAGGAACAGCAGGCCTCCTTTGACAACCTGCTGAATACTCTGAAAGAAGATCACCAGAGTACTGTCTATGCCCAGTTTGGCTCTTTGCTGAAAGCAAGCAAGGCTGTTGGGGCGGGCGATCTGGATACAGCCCGTAAACAGCTTGAATGGGTGCTGCAGCAGAAGCCTAACCGTGAAATTGGTGTTATTACCAGAATACGTCTGGCCCGGGTTGTACTGGCTCAGCCTGGTGATACAGGCAAGGCTGCTTTGGATATTCTCAATCAGATTGACCAGCCGGGTGCTTTCACAGCATCCTATGAAGAGGTTAAAGGCGATGTTCTTCTGGCCCTGGGGCGTCGTGACGAGGCTCGACAGGCATACCAGCTCTCTGCTGATACTGCCCAGGAGAATGGTGAACCCAGGCCGCTGGTTACCCTCAAGCTGGATGATCTGACCCAAGCTAAGGAAGAATAACAAGTGATGCACAGTCCTGTTACCCGAAACAAGAGAACTATCTTCTCAGCTGTGCTCGGCATGGCCCTGGCGGGTCTTGTTGGCTGCAGTAGTACTGAGGAAGCGGTAAAGCCAAACCCTCTCCCTTCTTTTAAGGAAGAAGTGAAGGTTTCTGAAGTCTGGAGTCGTGGTGTTGGAGATGGTCAGGGGCAGTCCTGGCTGCGACTGGCTCCGGCTGTGGACAGTGACCGTATTTATGTTGCCGGGTCATCAGGACGTGTGTCTGCCCTTGACCGTAAAACCGGCAAGGAGATCTGGAGTGTCGACCTGGAGCGTCGTATTGGCGGTGGAACCGGTGTCGGTGAAGGTAAGGTGGTCCTGGGCACCCTGGATGGCCATGTGGTGGCCCTGAATGCTGACAATGGCCAGCAGCTATGGGAAGCCCCTGTGTCCAGTGAAGTCCTTTCTTCTCCCCAGGTCAGTCAGGGCACTGTTATTGTCCAGACTATTGATTCCAAAATTGCCGGCTTGAATGTAGAGACCGGTGAACGGGTATGGCTTCAGGAGATTCTGCAGCCGGTTCTGACTCTGCGTGGAACTTCAACTCCAGCTATTAAAGGTGACTTGGTGTTTGCGGCTTTTGCCAGTGGTGAAACTCGAGCCTACGATGTAAAAACCGGTTCCATGATCTGGGATGCCCGGGTCGCTGTACCAAGGGGAACATCCGAGCTTGAGCGCATGGTCGATATTGATACTACGCCACTGGTTACCACTGATGCCATGTACCTGGCCAGTTACCAGGGGAATGTAGTGGCAATTGAGCCATCAACTGGTCGTGTGATCTGGGGTCGTGAAGCATCAAGTTATCAGGGGATTTCCGACGGCTTTGGCAATATCTACCTGAGCGGTACCGACAGTGTTCTTTCCGCGGTTGACCAGCGTACCGGTGCAACTGTTTGGAGCCAGAAAAAACTGGAAAATCGCAGTCTTTCTGGTACTGCAACTATCAACAGCTATGTTGTCGCCGGTGACTTTGAAGGCTACCTCCATGTGCTGTCGCAGGTTGATGGTCGTATTGTTGGACGAACCCGGGTGGACTCTTCCGGTGTTCGCGGCAGCCCGCTGGTGGTTGGCGATACCGTTTACGTTTATACCAACAAGGGGAACCTGGCAGCTCTGAAGCTGCAGTAATACCCGGGTTTAATACCTTTTGTCATGGACGGCTGCCGTAAGGCGGCCGTTTGCTGTTTTTTAAAGTGAGCTTAACCGGAAAGTCCGGGAGAGCCTGCTGTCATAAAGTGAATTTTGGATCGATAGATAATGCTTCCTGTTATCGCCCTGGTCGGGCGGCCCAATGTGGGCAAGTCCACCCTTTTCAATCGGCTGACCCGTTCCAGGGACGCCCTTGTTGCTGATTACTCTGGACTGACCCGTGACCGCAAGTACGGAGAAGGGCGCCTAGGTGATCGCAACTACATCGTTATTGATACCGGTGGTATCAGTGGTGACGAAGAGGGTATTGATACCCATATGGCGGATCAGTCCCTGGCTGCTATTGAAGAGGCTGATGTTGTACTGTTTCTGGTGGACGCCCGAGCCGGGTTAACAGCAGCAGATGAGATGATTGCGGACCATCTGCGTCGCAGCCATAAAAAGGCCTGGCTGGTCATGAACAAGACCGATGCCATTGATGCTGACAGTGCTGCAGCTGAGTTTTACGGCATGGGGATTGGTGATCCGCTGCAGATTGCCGCTGCTCATGGCAAAGGTGTACGTCAGCTGATAGATCTTGTTCTGGAAGACTTCCCGGAACAGGAAGAGCTGACTGAGCAGGAAAAAGAGGAAGCCGGTATCAAGATGGCCATTGTTGGCCGCCCCAATGTCGGTAAATCTACTCTGGTGAACCGTATGCTCGGTGAAGATCGGGTTGTGGTTTATGACCAGGCTGGTACTACCCGTGACAGCATCTACATCCCTTACGAACGCTTTGAGCAGCGCTACACTCTGATCGATACCGCTGGTGTTCGACGTCGAGGCAAGGTTCATGAGACGGTTGAGAAATTCTCAGTCATCAAGACTCTGCAGGCCATGGAGGACTCTAATGTCGTTATTCTGGTACTGGATGCCCGAGAGGGTATCGTAGAACAGGATCTGCATCTGTTGGGCTTTGTTCTGGACAGTGGGCGCTCATTGGTTATCGCTGTGAACAAGTGGGATGGCATGACGGCTGACGATAAGGAAACCGTGAAAAGCGAACTGGATCGCCGGCTTGGCTTTGTCGATTTTGCCCGCATCCACTTTATATCGGCTATGCATGGTACCAATGTTGGTCACTTGTATGAGTCTGTTGAAGAGGCCTATGAGTGTGCAACAGCACGCTGGTCTTCCAACCAGCTGACTCGCATTCTTGAGGATGCAGTAGTCAGTCATCAGCCGCCCATGGTGCGGGGACGTCGCATCAAGATGCGCTACTGCCACCTTGGTGGCACCAACCCTCCGGTGCTGGTTGTCCATGGTAATCAGATGGATTCTGTTCCGGGCTCTTACAAACGCTATCTTGAGAATACCTACCGTAAGGTGCTCAAACTGATGGGGACTCCGCTGCGTATTGAGTTCAAGGGTAGTGAGAACCCCTTTGCGGACCGCCAGAATCCTCGCAAGGAGCAGAATGCCAAACGCAAACAACGCTTAATGCGGGATATCAAGGTTCAGAAGCGTGGTGGCAAGAAGGTTACCAAGCCTAATATGAAAAAGCTTAAGAACAAGGCTCGGACTATTTAGACATATTGCATGACAAAAAAAGAAGAAAGACGAGATGATTTTTGTTATAGCTCAGTTGATTAGACTAACAATAACGGTAAATTGCCCATGACAGTTTGTATCCTTGACATCACTCGTTTTCCACACTGCAAATCATGGCAGGTTCAGGCTGATTTTTCAGTAACATCTGTATGGTCTGGATCTTGTCTATGCAGATTTGAATGACCACTAACCCAAGGAGCCTGTCGGACTTTTTCTCGCAACGGTCGGTTAAGTCCGACAGGTCCATGGAAACTGCCCATAGAAGCTATAGCTACCTCACTATTCCCGCGACCGAAACTATGATTATTGTGATTCATTAAAAAACCGGGCAATGAGGATACAAAACCAGAACAGGCTGTCCAGGTGGCACAGCGGCATGGTGCCAGTATCGATGCCTAAGTTAGGGCCTTTCGCTAAAGTAGAGCGACGAATCCCTTGGCTAGTAAGGTGTGGATCATCTGGTCTCAACTGTCCACCGTGTAAATCTTTGTCAGGATGATTCGGGTATATCTCCTCCGGGAAGCGGCCACTCTTGAAGTCTTCCACGTACCGAAAGTTCGGATCGCACCAGTAACCACACTCAAGAGCAGTTCGACCAAGTGCTTCTTTGGGAAACACACTCCTTATTTTCTCTGCAATTACGCCTGGTTCCTGGCCATGGGCAATACCAAACAACTCTGAGGAGATAAGCGTTAATTCCTCAGATAACTCTGTCATATGTTGTGGATTTTTGTAATCCAGTCTATTTGTATCGTGCCTGACTCTGAGCCAGTTGATGACCAGACCATAAAAAGTTTTGCCGATTTCGGTGATTCTCAGACGGCTTTGGACTTCTGCCGGAGTTGAGTCAAACCAAGGATTTACACCAAAGTTGGCTGACGTGTGTTCGCAAAAAGCTCTGATATCGGCCCAATCTCTCACTCCGACGGGGGCAGGCGCAATGTTTGGGTAATCCTGAGCACTCCATTCTCCAAGTGTACCGGGAACACTCCTTCCGTTGAAAAAGGGAGTTGGTACCCAGCCTCTCACATCTTCGGAATTATGGAAAGTGGCCAATATGTCAGGAGCCTGGAACCCTTCCCGTGAGAGGCGGGCCGCATCTCTGGCAAAGAGCCTCAGCCCTTCAAAAGACGCTGTGATCGAAAGGCCGTCCTCGCCCTCTATATCGTAGGGATAACGATGATAAAGCCTGGTATCTTCATCATCATCCAGCACTTGTACATATGCAGAGCCGTCAGGCTCAATAGCAATCCCGGATAATGTCTCATTGGGCAGATTCATCGTTTTAAATTTTTTGAGGGAATCGGTCATTCGATAAACCCCCATGGGCTTGAGCAAGGCACTCTCTAACCCTAACGAAGCCCGATGTTTCCGGAAAAACGCCAAGTGCGGCTGTTCGCGAATAAAGCTTTCCCACTCCTCTATTGCGTCAGGCAGCCTCTTAAGGAATTTAAAACGGCGATAGCCTGTCGGCACATCCCGAGAAGGGCAGGCAAGGCTCCGTCCATAAATAATTACATCAGAACAGGAAAGTAACTCTTTTTCCCAGGCGTTTGGCAAGGGTGGGGAAGTATCTTTTGGCAGGTGCAGTTGGTATTGTTTGACAGCCTCCAAAAAAGGAGCAATGTATGGCAGCTCTGGAGATAAGGGCTCAAAAACTTCCCCCTGAGCCAGCCAGTGCCAAGGGTAGAAATGTCCAATTTTGTAGAATAGTTTGTAGTTTTGTTCAATGAACGTCTCGTTCCATTTGTCTTGTGTATTAAATAGGCTTGTCAGAAAATACTTTTGAACATCGGGCGATATCACTCTTAGCACTTGGGCCTGATACTCAAGAGGTTGTTTTTCTTGCTGCATCAATGCCATCAATTTTCTGATGTTCTGTTTATTTCGTAAGACATCAGGGTGTTCCAGAAAGAAACGAACAATGGGGTATATTTCCGACTTGTCGTTATAAAATCTGCCGCTCTCTTCCGTAAGATGGACACTAACAGATACTTCTGTTGTCTGCAGCTGCCTGTACAGCAATAGAAACTCATAAAACCACTTCTCATCGATGTCCACTAAAAAATCCATAAAACAAGACTGAATACAGTTGTTAAGGCTCTCCGGCGCTGATAGCTTTAAAAGGCAGTTGCGGCGAGCGATGACCAGGTTATTGTCTGGGCCAAGGAGTGGCCGGTACGTGAACCTATCTTTGTTATGTTTATACAATAAAGTTATTGGGAACGCTCCAGTGCTATCTTTTTGATTCGCCCACAATGTTGCAGGTATGAACTGCATTAGCTGATCATAATCTGGAGAATAAGTTAACAGGTCTGGATATTGGTGAGGAAAATCCTCCGATATAGCATATGCCAGGTAATGTAGTGGATTCCCTTCTTTATCAAAATGGCGAATGAGGATAACCTGAGGAGGTGAAGAAAGGGTTTTAGAGAGTAGCTCAAACAATTTCCCCTGACCCAACAAAAAACTGCAGCATAATAGCTTTTCCCGATTAAAAACTGGTAACTTTTGTAATTCAGCCAAGGTCAACTGTTCATGGCTCTTGGAGTGATTTTGCAATAAACATAGTTGTGTTAATGCTGATTTTGTACAAATAATATTTGTTATCTCTTCTGCACCCTCCTTGCAATCCTCAGCTTCAGCCTTAGTAATTGTAGAGTGAAGCGAATTGAAAAGTGCTGGCAGCAAACAGGGGGCAGCATCATCAGAGAATCGACACTCTTGGTTGTAATGACTGAGGTTAACGTTACCATCACTTATAGCATTTAATACTGTTTGAACTTTTGTTTCTATTTCTTCTTTCGAAAGATAGGCCTCTAATAACGCCATATAACCGCTCTTACTATTAAGTATTAATATGGAAATATTTTCAGCAATGATTTTTGTGGCTGTTTGCTTATCAGTATTTTCAAGAAATTGCTTCAGCAATAGAGGAGAAGGAAACGTGTGATAAAAAGTCAGTTTTTTAAGGCCTACCCCATTTTCTGCCAGAATTTGTAAAGCTTGGTTATTGCCTGGGAACACTAGCCTGCATACTAACTCTGAAGCCACAGTTTTTACAGATTCGGGGAAATCTGCCGCAAGAGGCATTCTGTTATTAATAATCTTATCTAAATCTGTAATCGCATCCTGAATCTTGCAAGCTATATTGATGTCATAATAGTCCCTATCAATTATGTCCATAGCTTGACGGATATTAGTTAATTGTTGTCTCCTCATGTCGGATGTTGATTTGATACTTCGAGCGCAGATCTCTGAATGGGTTACTTTCTCTGGGCGTTTTCCACCAGGCAGATCAAGGGCAGCATGGACGGTTTCAACAGGCTGTGATTGAGTAGTCTCAACATGGCTGGATAGACTTCTTTGTCTATCCAGAGTTCCATTCTCAGAACTTGTGGGGAGCATTGAAAGTTTTCTCTTCTCAGTGAAATAGTCCATTTAGACGTAACAATAAAGGAAAAGTTCCGCCCTCTATCAAGTAGTGCTGGCCTTTCTATCCCCACCAATGTGAAAAATCCAATCATCCGTTTTCCTGTATATCTTTTACCATGGAAATGCCCTTCGCATTTTCATTTTTCGGGGTAGGCCTTTCCCGCTCATGGCTGTTTTGCTACGGAAGTGCCTTTTCCATCTTCCTGGGATGATGAAAAGGCGCTTCCTGCCCGTGGCTTAGGGTAACTCTGTTTCATACGGTCTCTGGCCAGAGTCAGGCTGGCTCTAACATCCTTTAACTCTGCCTTGTGCCAAAAACGGCTCAGCACATTCCAGCAGAACAGTGTAGCGACCATAGCTGCCTGTAACATCTGTTTGCTGTTATCCAGTTCGTTGACAGCGAGAAACCAGTCTCTGCCAAAATCATCCCAGCGCATATCCCTGATTATTCTTCCTTCAAGACGTCCAAGGTATCCAAGATTTTTGAAATCAAACTCTTCAAAATTGCCTTTCCAGATCATATTGGAAGTCAGGATTCCATAGCCGGCAGCAGTCAGACCGACTATGGCTCCCAGGTGCAGAAATGCTGCATTGTCGGTAAGGCCCGGCAAAAAACCACCATACAGGCTGTACCAGCTGGCTGCACTGGTCAGGAGCAGGGAGGTGTGTCTGTTCTTCAGGGTGGTCAGGCAGAGCTCCCATATTCTGGGAAAGAAATCGGGCAGTTGGCCCGGGGCACTGTTCTTGTAGAAATACTCAGGGCTATAGCTCTGGGTTACCCAGAGGTGAGTCATCTCAAAGGCAAAGCTAAGTACAGCTGAGGTTAAGGTGGATAGTACTTTTTCCTGGGTAGATGGCTCCTGTTCCAGCTGGCCAGCCCGCTCTCTCAGGGCTAAGTATGTGCGCTGTAGTGGTGGCAGATCTGAGATCTTTGCTTCAAATGAAAAGGCAGCCTCTTCGTCTCCAGCTGCCCGCAGGTGCCTGCCACAGCAAGCAGCGGGATACAGGAGGCTGACACACAGGAATATAGCTGCCAGTTCTTTTTTCAGATTGTTTTTATACACAACCCGGGGTAGCTCTTTTCATAAGGCAGGAGAAGCCTAGTGGAATAGAACAAAAGTGCCAGCGGGTTATTCCGGTATTGCTGCTTCTTCGACAGTGCAGAGTAGTTCGCCTCTGGCAAGGCGGGTGCAAATTCTGTCTCCAGGCCTGGCCTGCTGGCTGTCAGTAATCACCTGTCCATCCTCGTTCTGAACAATGGCAAAACCGCGCTCCAGAGTGGCCAGGGGGCTAAAGGCGTGGAGCTGTCCCGCTTTGCTGGCCAGTTGTTGGCGCAGGGAGGACAGATTCCCGGCCATTGACTGTGTCAGACGCTGTTCCAGTTGCTGCTGCAGTGTTCTCATGCGTTGCAGGGTATTGGATGGAGAGTACTGGTAGAGGCGTTCCCGGTTTTGGATCAGGCTGGCCTGCTTGTGCTGAAGATAGCTTTGGGCAGAGTGTCGCAGGCGGATATCCAGATCGTCCAGGCGCTGGCTTTGTTCCCTTAATTTTTCTCCAGGGTGGCGGAGTCGGTTGTGCAGATGGATAAGGTGCTGATTTTGCCGGAAAAGGTGGTTGCGGATGTATTGAGCCAGAAGATTCTGGTGGCTGGCAAGAGTGCCCAACAGTTCTTGCTGATCGGGGCTGAGAACCTCAGCGGCGGCAGAAGGTGTGGGGGCCCGGTAATCGGCAACAAAGTCAGCAATGGTAAAATCAACTTCATGGCCTACAGCACTGATAACCGGAACAGGGCAGGCGGCTATGGCCCGTGCGACAGACTCTTCATTGAATGGCCATAGATCTTCCATGGAGCCACCGCCCCGGCTGACGATAACCGCATCAATATCCGGCAGCTCTGCCATCCGGGAAAGTGCGTTAACAATCTGTGAGGCCGCTTCAGATCCCTGGACAGCAGTAGGTACAACTGTGATTCCAAGGGGGGGGAAACGCCTTTTGAAAACGGTCAGAATATCCTGGATAGCAGCGCCAGTAGGTGAAGTGACAACGGCTATATGGGAAGGCATGGAAGGAAGAGACTTCTTGAGTTCGGGAGCAAACAGACCTTCCCGGGCCAGCCTGGCTTTCAGCTCTTCAAAGGCTCTCTGCAAAGCTCCTGCACCGGCTTCTTCCATATGTTCAGCGATGAGCTGGTAATCACCACGTCCTTCATAAAGGCTAACCTTGGCCCGGATCAGAACCTGTTGTCCTTCTGCTGGCTGAAAACGAACCCGGATGTTAGAGCCGCGGAACATGGCGCAGCGAACCTGGGCTCCGGCATCTTTCAGGGTAAAGTACCAGTGGCCAGAGCGGGGGCGGGCAATGTTGGATAACTCGCCCTCTATCCAGACAGAAGGGAAGGATACTTCCAGCAGTCTCTTGGCCTGTCTGTTCAGATCACTGACAGAAAAGATCTTGCGTTCAGAGGGGCTAGAGGAGGCGGCACTGTAACCGAGAGGATCAAAATTGTAAGGCATAGGCTTGATGGCTTCTTGATAGGGCAGAAATCTCACTTTTTCTTGCTACGGTCGGCAGAGACCGACAAGCTTCTGGGAGCCATTTTACAGAGTCAAACCCTGTTATTATCCCTGAAACTGATAAAAATTATAAGAATTGTGGCGTTAATATTGCGCCTCTATAATTGAATGAATTTACCTCGCTCAGCCAGCGGGTTGCTGATCACCCCAGGCGAAGCTGCCTAGGCACCTGTTGGCTATGGTGTATGTTTTATCCGAATTGAAGATGCATTCCGGTTGAACATGCATCTTTTTTTATACTTGGGAGCCTGACCGAGAATAGGCAACCCTACTGCGAGCAGTCTGAATTTGGCCATTTTTTGAGTTGTTTTTCATTAAATAGAACCACTATTCGCCTCAAAACAACTCAAAAAATGGCTCAAATCAGCTTGCTCTCGCTACGGGTGCTATCCCCGGTCAGGCTCCTGGCTTTTCCTTAACTGGACGGCAAAAATGTTACGTATCGCTCAAGAAGCTCTCACTTTTGATGATGTTCTTCTCGTACCCGGCTATTCGGAGGTTCTGCCCAAGTCGGTATCCCTGAAGACCCGACTCACCCGCGGGATCGAATTAAATACTCCCCTGCTCTCTGCAGCCATGGACACTGTAACCGAAGCCCGTCTGGCCATTGCCATGGCTCAGGAAGGTGGTATTGGCATAATTCATAAAAATATGACTTTGGAAGAACAGGCTGCAGAAGTTCACAAAGTCAAAAAGCATGAAAGCGGTATAGTTCGTGATCCGATCACAATTCAATCAACAGCCACTGTCCGTGAGTTGATGGCCCTGCGCAGCAAGTACAACATCTCCGGTGTGCCAGTGATGAACAACGGTGATCTGGTGGGTATTATCACCAGTCGGGATGTCCGTTTTGAAGACGACCTCAGTAAGCAGGTGACGGAGCTGATGACCCCCAAGGAGCGCCTGGTTACAGTTCTGGAGGGCACGTCCAAGGATGATGTTCTCAGGTTGTTACAAAAACACCGGATTGAAAAGGTGCTGGTGGTTGATGGTGCCGGGATCCTGAAGGGTATGATGACTGTCAAGGATATCCAGAAGGCTCAGGATTATCCCAATGCCTGTAAGGATGAAAGTGGCAGCCTGCGGGTCGGTGCTGCTGTTGGCACTGGTCCTGAAACACCAGACCGGGTTGCTGCTCTGGTTGATGCCGGTGTTGATGTGATCATAGTGGATACTGCCCATGGCCACTCTCGAGGGGTCATTGACCGGGTAAAGTGGGTTAAAGAACACTACCCAGATATGCAGGTGATCGGGGGCAATATTGCCACGGCGGAAGCTGCGAGAGCACTTGCAGAAGCAGGGGCTGATGGCGTCAAGGTTGGTATTGGACCTGGTTCTATCTGTACTACCCGGATTGTGACTGGTATCGGTGTGCCACAGATCTCAGCGGTCTCTAATGTCGTGGAAGGTCTGAAGGGAACGGGTATCCCGGTGATTGCAGACGGTGGTATCCGTTATTCCGGTGATGTTGCCAAGGCTATCGTAGCGGGAGCAAGTACAGTAATGGTTGGCAGCATGCTGGCCGGAACTGATGAAGCTCCCGGCGAAATCATTCTATACCAGGGGCGCAGCTACAAGAGTTATCGCGGCATGGGTTCTCTGGGGGCGATGGATCAGGCTCAGGGGTCCAGTGATCGTTATTTCCAGGATGCCAAGGCCGGAGCAGATAAACTGGTTCCGGAAGGCATTGAAGGCCGGGTGCCTTACAAAGGGGCGCTAAGCGCTATTGTTCATCAATTGATGGGCGGCCTGCGGGCTTCCATGGGTTACACCGGTTCTGCAGATATTGAAACCATGCGCACCCAGCCGGAGTTTGTGCGGGTCACCAATGCTGGCATGCGTGAGTCTCATGTGCATGATGTTACTATCACCAAGGAAGCGCCTAACTATAGGGTAAGCTAACGCTGGCGGGTCAGCTGATGTTGTCGGGTCAGCTGACGCTAAAGAAGAAATCAGAAAAACGGACCACCGCCTACATCCGGGGGGTGGTCATTATTATATTTATTCAGGTATTAAAACGCTTATGAGCCAGGATATTCATTCGCAACGCATTCTGATTCTGGATTTTGGCTCCCAGTATACTCAGCTGATTGCCCGTCGAGTTCGTGAGATAGGCGTTTACTGCGAAATTTATGCTTACGATATTAGTAAACAGCTCATTCAGGATTTTGCGCCCAGGGCCATTATTCTTTCTGGAGGACCTGAGTCAGTTACTGGGGCAGATACCCCCAGAGCACCGGATATTGTTTTTGACCTGGGCGTACCTGTTCTGGGCATTTGCTATGGCATGCAGACCATGGCCCAGCAGCTGGGAGGAGAGGTTTCTACTTCCAACCGGCGGGAGTTTGGTTATGCCCAGGTAGACGTTGATCAGGCCGGTACTCTACTGCAGGGAATTGATGATCATGTCTCAGAAGATGGGAGCATGAGCCTGGATGTCTGGATGAGTCATGGCGATAAGGTGACTGCACTCCCTGATGGTTTCTCCCGCCTTGCCTATACCGAAAGCTGCCCGTTTGCGGCTATTGCCGACGAAAGCCGTCACTTCTATGGTATCCAGTTTCATCCGGAAGTCACTCATACCAAGCAGGGGGGACGTATTCTAGAACGTTTTGTCTGTGGTATTGCCGGTTGTGAAAAGCTGTGGACTGCGGAAGGTATTATCGATGATGCTGTGGCCAAGGTCCGGGAGCAGGTTGGTGATAATACGGTTTTGCTGGGTCTGTCCGGCGGAGTGGATTCCAGTGTCGTTGCAGCCTTGCTGCACAAGGCGATTGGTGATCAGCTGGTTTGTGTATTTGTTGATAATGGGTTGCTGCGCAAGAACGAAGGTGATCAGGTGATGGCCATGTTCGCCACCAATATGGGGGTGCGGGTTGTCAGGGCTGATGCCGAAGAGCGTTTTTTGTCCCGACTGCACGGCGTGGAAGACCCGGAAAAGAAGCGCAAAATTATTGGTAATACCTTTATTGAAGTGTTCGATGAAGAGTCTACCAAGCTCAGGGGAGTAAAGTTTCTGGCCCAGGGGACTATCTATCCGGATGTGATCGAATCTGCTGCCAGCAAGACTGGTAAGGCTCATGTTATCAAGTCTCATCATAATGTTGGTGGGTTGCCGGAAGATATGACCATGGAGCTGGTGGAGCCCCTGCGCGAGTTGTTCAAGGATGAAGTGAGAAAGGTTGGTCTGGAGTTGGGTCTGCCTTACTCAATGGTATATCGCCATCCGTTTCCAGGACCAGGTCTGGGGGTTCGTATCCTTGGTGAGGTGAAGCGTGAATATGCAGACATCTTGCGCGAAGCAGATGCGATTTTCATTGAAGAGCTAAGAAAAGCTGATCTTTATGATAAAACCAGTCAGGCTTTTGCTGTGTTCTTGCCGGTGAAGTCTGTTGGTGTTGTCGGTGATGGTCGCCGTTATGAGTATGTGATTGCTTTGAGGGCTGTGGAAACCATCGACTTTATGACAGCGCGTTGGGCCCATCTTCCCTATGAGTTTCTGGAGCAGGTTTCCAGCCGGATTATCAATGAGATTAGTCAGGTTTCCCGGGTGACTTACGATATTTCCAGCAAACCTCCTGCCACAATTGAGTGGGAATAATATCTGGTTCCCAACTGAATCAAAGAGTGCTGATGAAATTCTCACCGGCGCTTTTTTTTGCCTTTAGGGCGGGCTCCTGGTCAGGTGGTAACTTGCTGTTTCCGCGCCCATGGGCAGTCCTTGCCCAACAGCGATGGCTTTTGGGAACATCAAGCCACCACTCGCCATTAATGAGTGAAATGATGTGCTAGATATATCCAGTTTGCATATGGATGTTATGGACTATGCTTCTGTAGCGTAAAGACAGCAAGGCTAACGCTTTTGTTATGGTGGTAATGGCCTATTAGGGCGTGGAATATACGTGTTTTGTTGTTGGGTCGCATATGCTCGTGCATAATGGCTCTGGGTTTCCGAATGGTAGAGGTGCGGGGATCATAAGTAACCAGTTTTAGAGTGACATCTGAGAGAGCTGGCGAAAGGGGTTTCTGCCGAAGTCTGTAGTACGTCATAGCTGCAGGCTGGTGTGTCATCGAACAGGTGCCACACTGTCACGGTGTTGCAGCAGCACTAAATTAATTGTGTTGTTTGCAGTACATGCGCCATCTGGGCTTGTTTGACAGGGAAAGGTTCCTGTCAGAACAACCGTGGAGTGCTACCAAATATTTGGAAGAAGCCCTGTTTCGCATTAATCGGCAGTTCTTTTCGTCGTTAATGTGTTTCGGTCTTTTTTCATGTTTGCGCTCCTGATCGTCTAAAACCAGGTCGTGGCTGTGTATCAGTTGAACCAGTCAGGGCTGTACTGAATAAATAGAGATCAGCAGTATGGAATTAATCAGCTACTCGTATTCGCCTCTGTCGCTACTAGCGCCGGCCGTTGCTATTGGACTGGCTGTGGTGACTCGTAAAACTCTTCTTTCCCTGGGAGCAGGTATCCTGGTCGGAGCTTTGCTTCTGACTGGTTTCGATATTTCCATGATGCTTCAGTATCTTCTGGAATCCTTCACCAAAGTGTTCTGGGATGATGGTATTAACTCCTGGAGTGTTTATATTCTCCTGTTCCTGATCTGTTTAGGGATTATGACCAGCTTTATTGCCCTGTCTGGTGGTACCCATGCCTTTGGTGACTGGGCCCGTAAGCGGGTCAAGACAGCTCGTGGTTCCCAGTTGCTGACTGTGTTGCTGGGTGTCATTATCTTTATTGATGATTACTTCAACGCTCTGGCAGTGGGTAATATCTGTCGCCCGCTGACTGACCGCAACCGGGTTTCCCGGGCCAAGCTGGCTTACCTGATTGACTCAACTGCAGCTCCTGTCTGTGTGTTGATGCCGGTTTCCAGCTGGGGGGCGTATATCATTGCCTTGATCGGTACTATTCTGGTCTCCCATGAGATCACAGATTACACCGCTTTCTCTGCGTTCATCTCCATTATCCCCATGAACCTGTATGCTTTCTTTGCTCTTGCCATGGTTATTGCGGCTGCAAGTATGGATCTGAATGTTGGCCCCATGCACAGGCATGCTATGAAGGCGGATATGGGAGAACTGTATGATGAGAGCCGTGGCAAGCCTATGGGCGCTACCGAGATTGAAGACACGGGTCTGGGTTCTGTAGCGAATCTGGTAGCACCGGTTCTGATGCTGGTACTCTCCACCGTAACGGCACTGATCTACACAGGTGCCAGTGCTCTGGTGGAGGCTGGTCAGGCGTTCTCTGTTCTGGGGGCATTTGAGAATACCGATGTTTCCACCTCTCTTCTGATTGGTGGTGCGATTGGTCTGATCGTCAGCTTTGCCATGTTGTCACGCCAGAAAGTTGCTGGTGACCGTGTGATGAATGCCTTTGCTGAAGGTGTGAAGTCCATGATGGGAGCTATCTACATTCTGGTCTTGGCCTGGGTTCTGGTTGAAATTATCGGCTCTCTGGAAACTGGCAAGTATCTGGCTGGTCTGGTAAGCGACTCCATCAGTGTGTCCTGGCTGCCTGCCCTGGTGTTCCTGATTGCTGGAGCCATGGCTTTTGCCACCGGTACCAGCTGGGGTACTTTTGGCATTATGCTACCTATCGCTGGTGATATGGCTGCTGCCACAGAGATTGCCCTGATTCTTCCAATGATGGGGGCAGTTTTGGCTGGTGCAGTATTTGGCGACCACTGCTCGCCCATTTCTGATACGACAATTCTGTCTTCTACGGGGGCTTCCTGTCACCATATTGACCACGTGGTCACCCAGCTGCCTTACTGTGTAACAGTTGCTGCTTTGTGCTTTGTTGGTTATCTGGTGATTGGTTCTACCGGTTCCATGGTCATAGGCTTTGCGGTAACAGCTGCCCTGTTTGCAGGTGCACTGCTGCTGTTTCGCAGAATTTCGCTTATGAACAGTGTTGAACGGGACTCTCGCAGTTTTGCCTGATTGTTGAATGCAGGAATAAAAAACCGGGCTTTAAGCCCGGTTTTTTATATAGTGCAGATATTTGTGGCCGACATAAAAAGAGAGTCAATTGGGGTTTGTTCAATGGATCTGGATGAATTGCTGACAATGTTTGCCAAGAATAACGGCGTGGAAAAACCAACCCAGAAAGATGGCCGCTTTCTAATAGAAATGGAAGGTGTGGATGTGCTTTGCTCAGAGGTTTCTGGCAAATTGCTGGTGGAGGCTGATATTGCTCCGGTGGCAAAGGCTGATGGGCAGCGTGGCGATGATAACAGACGACTTCTGGAGAAAAGTCTGGGTCTTATCCGGGACCAGAGAGGGTGTATAACCCTTGATGAGGAGACAGGATACTATCGCCTATACCAGAGAACACCGATGGATCAGATTAGCACGGAAATGTTTCAGGAGCTGATTGAAGCTTTTGGTGGCTGCTGTCTTTATTACAAGGGGTTGTTTGGCAAAGGGGCGTCTGGACCAGCCATGCCCGGTGGCATGATGATGCCTTGAGTGGATTGATCTGATGGCACTATTCGGAACTGTTCTGCCATCAGATAGTGATGTTGTTGATGGGTATATCAATGGGCTCAGGGAGGCAAACAGTGGTTTCCTGGAAGCCGTTATTCGTTACTCAGATATATTTGACCAGTTCCATTTTTTCTGTGCTGAAAATGATTGCTGCTCCCGTCAGGCTGCCTGGGACACTTGGCTGAGTGATCATCAGCTGGATAATAAAACAGTTACAGTTTTTCCTCTTCAGTACCTTCCTGCCAGTCTGGCCTCTCAGGATTATGACCTCTTTTATAGTGGTGACCCCTATATCAGTTATCTGCTGGAATTGAGAGATGCCTTTGCAGGACGGCTGTTTCCTGTTGTAGGAAGGGCCCATGCTTTGAGTCAGGATATTTCGCTCGGATCCTGGCGCAGTCTTCTTAATGCGCCCAGTCATGCCTGTGATACCATCGTTTGCAGCAGCCAAGCTTCTGTGCAGGTGATAGAAAATCTTCTCAAGGAAGCAGGCCGAAGAAGTTCCAGAAAATTCTCAGGTCAACTGGTAAGGGTTCCTCTAGGTGTTGATACCCGGGTTCCGCATGCTATGGATCCCAAAGAGGCTAGAGAAATTCTTGGGCTGCCTGCCGAAGGAACTATTCTGCTGTGCCTTGGTCGGCTTTCTCCCATCGACAAAGCTGATCTGCATCCACTGCTGCTGACTATTGCCGACTTAAAAGATCGGAAGGGTATAGAGGATTGTTATCTCTATATCTGCGGACAGGCTGGCAGCGATGATGACTATATTGTTTCCCTTTCCAGTTTGGCCGGGCAGCTGGGCATTGATGATCAGGTGCTGTTTAACTTTGAGCTGCTGCCACTCCAAAAATCGCAGGCTTTTCAGGCTGCAGATATATTTATTTCTCTGGTTGACTCGGTTCAGGAAAGTTTTGGTATAGCTCCGGTTGAAGCCATGGCAGCCGGGTTGCCAGTGGTTCTCTCTGATTGGGATGGTTATCGTGAACTGATTGGGCATGGTACCCACGGCCTATTGATACCAACTCTTTGGGGGAAGGTTGATGGACTGTCTGCACCGAGCGCGTTTTTTGAGCCACAGAAAGCACATCTCATTCAGGCACAGTCTGTAGCCGTAGATCTTCCTGAGTTAACAAATTGTCTGGAGAAATTGATCAAGACTCCCTCTTTTAAAGAGGAGATGGGGAGGAATGCTTCTGATAGAGCCAGAACTTTGTATGATTGGGAAGTGGTTATCGGGCTGTTTGATGGGTTGGCCAAAAGATGCTTTCAGCAGGTTCCGGATGCGGTTCAAAAACCATCCGGGCGGTTGCATGCCATGCACTTCGGGAAAATTTTTTCAGGCTATGCAACAGATACTTTGTCAGAGAGTTGTGAAATCCAAACCTCTTTTTATGGGCGGCAGGCTTTGGCGGGGGGATTTATTCCCGTCAGGTTTGAAGGGCTGGGGGCAGTCATTTCAGGCGCTGTATTTTTGTCCCTGATGAAAAACTGCCTGAGAAGCCAGTCTGTAAAAAATATCAGGGTCGACCTCAGTCTTGCCCGGGCCCAGGTTGATGCCATGGTTCTGTGGGGTGTAAAGCATGGGCTGCTCACCTGTTCGTTCAAAAATAAGGGGAGAGGTAAGCCGCCGATTCAATACCTTGTTAAAGGAGTGACTGAGAGGCTTATTTCAAATGTTTGCAAACAGTATAAAGGCAGCAATCATCAGGGATTGATTGATGTTTTGACTGTTGAAAAAGAGAGACTGTCAGCGCTGGCTCCAACAATAGGTTGTCATAACAACATTAATCAGGTGGCTGGCAACTATCCTCTCTGGGGGCGTTATCTTCGCAAACGACTGTTTGGCATTACTCAAGGCTATAAGCTTCTTCTTGACCGAATCACTACATCTCAGATTGATTTGTGCACACTGCTGTCGACAGAGTCATTGTCAGTTTCCCTGATTCGGCCTTTATCTGATAAGGGATATAGAGGTGCCTGCAGCGTTATGTTTAGCAATGGAAGGCACATAGTTTACAAGCATGGCTCCTATGAAATGGCAGCAGCGGTATATGATGGGAAGTTGTTGAAAAGATTCAATACCTGGTGTGGATGGGAGGTTTTTGCACCGGAGACGGAGGTTTTAAGTAAGTCTGACCAGAAAGGGAGTTTCAGTTTTCACCTCTATCGGGATGAGCTGAGCTGGCCGGTTGGTGAAAATCTTTATGAGCTTGGGTTGTTGAGTGCCTTCGCTCTTTGTTTTGGTATGTCAGACCTTCATCTCAATAATATCAAGTTTTGTGAGAAAGGTTTTTGTCCCATTGATCTGGATATGATCTGTCACCCTGAAGTACTGGAACGGCTTTTTCATGAGGTCTTCTTTGGTCAATTCCCGGAGTGCTGGTCTGAATCAAGCCTTGCGCTAACGAGAATTGAGCTGCTCTGGGATGAGCTGCTCCAAAGCGATTGGAAACTGGTAGAGTCAGATATTGAAGAAGTGATATCGGGTTTTGAGTATGGCTTTCAGCAGGTGACAATGAATGTTGATGAGTGGAAGAGAGTGTTATGCACCTTGGTGAATAATTCCTGCCATAATGATCCTGTTCCTTTTAACTCTTCACTGCCAGTTTTAGAGCAGATGGAAGCCTATGATCTCTTCTCTGTCCCTGACCTTAAAACCCTAAAACAGGATATAGCTGTTCAGGTGAGACGTACTATAAAACAACTTGATAGCCCTTCACCAGATTCGGAGTTGGTCAGTACTCTGGTGAACTGTTGGCTTGGAGGGCAGCACTATCAGGGTGTGTGCCAACCTGGCGTTGAAACAGAAATTAGAATCAAAGGGATTGCAGGCAAACTTCCACAGGCTGGAAAAGTCGTTCGATCTTGGTTATCAGCGTTATACCGGGAATGGTTGATGGAGAGAAACGGCCTTACTGAATATCAGTGAAGGCCGGAAGATGATTTTTTGTTGGCGTGCTGACGCAGTTCGGTCAGCAGGTTAGTAGCCAGAGTAGCAGCAAGTACATCATCACTGCTGGCGATTGGAGTTAAGGTGCGTTCACTGTCACTGCTTCTGCCCAGCATCATGAGAGCCATCCCGATAAAGGCTTTTACGGTGGCATTATCTGGTTCCAGTTTCAGGGCTTTCTTTTCCAGAATCTCCAAAGCTTCCTGGTGCCTGTTCATATTCATACTGTTCAGTGCCACGCCAATATGGGGCAGTACACTGTCTGGCCTGGCCAACTCAACAGCATGGAAGAGGGATTGGGCCTGAGGGGAGAAACCTCCACTGGTGGCCATAAAGCCGATGTCGGCAAGAAGTCTGAGGGTTTCGGCACTTACCATATCCGGGATACCTGGTTAGATGGTTAGTTGATTTTCTGAATTATGCTCATCCCGGTATCTTTGATCGATTTGATCACACCACTTTCCAGACTGTAGAGCATGGTTAATTTATTGATTTCCTGCTGAAACTGTATGAGTTCAGCCATATTACTGGGATCCAGATCTTCCATTCTTGTCTTAACCTGTTTCTCAAACTTGTTGAGTTGTTCACTCAACCTGTCAGTGGTACGCTCAAAGTTAAGACCTCCAGTTACTTGCGCCATAACCTTCTCCCTGGATAGATATATTCTTTAATTCTAGTTGCTGTTATAGCGCCTTATCAGTGCTGTTTTCCTGACGCATGGTGCTTGTGCCAAGTCAGTTCTATGACTTTGATAGCATCATCTATGGCGGCAATCAGGGCATCTGAACAGGCAAACTGGTCAGGTGTCAGGCCACTGTTTTTCTTGGATTTCAGGTCAGATAACTCCTGATTTAACTGATCTATCAGCTGTTTCTTGACCTTGCCATCCTTGTCTGTTGCCAGGCGGTCTTCCGTGACTGACAGCGAGACAAATTCATTGTCCGCCATGAGGGCCTCCGATAAAGTATTTGATGCGTTCCTGGCCTAACCTGAGCGTCAGATATTCCAGATTGATATTTTCAAGTATATATCCGTTTTTCAGCTTCGCTCCGCGTAGATACTTTTCTCCGTTATCCAGCACCACATAAGGGATCCTGCCCAGACTGACACTTTTTATCTTTAGCATAGGCTGCATGGTGGCCAGATCTGTAGCTGGAAGGGTAACGTCAATAATCAGCTCAGGCTTGTTGTTGTATTTCTCCCGGAAATCCTGGACTGTTTCCTTGAGGTAATATCCTTGGGAGGCATCCCCCAGACGTCCCTTAAGAATGATTTTCCCCGGGGTTTCCATCAGACGAATTTTCTGGGCAAGATTCCTTTCCTTTAGCATTGTCCGCAGGGCTTTCAGACGGGTTATCTGGTATTCCACCTGGTCGACGATAGAAACCAGACCGTGAACTTCTTGCTTGAGAATATCCCGGATACGGCCAACCTCTTTAGGATTGGCGGCATAGCCATTCAGAACCAGTGAGCCGGGGGTTGTATCCAGCTCAATACTCATCTGGCTAAAGCCATACTGCTCCAGAACGCTGGCGGCCGTAGCCCTCATATCATTGGTAACGATGGCCTGGAAGTTGTAGGGCACCATCTTGTCATTCAGGGCTTTCTGGAGAGCGGTTTTAACGTTGTTATCTTCCACGTAGCCAGATATAACGACAGATCCATCGGGTAGTTTCTTCAGGCGAATATCCTGTAAATTCATGATGTTAATGATTTTTTCTGCCTGCTGTGCAGGAGTGATATTGGCGAGGGCTGTCTGCTCGGGATCTGTCTGCATCCATAGCCAGACAAAGCTGCCAATCATCAATGAAAGGAACAGACCTGTACCTGCTCCTATCAGAATGAAGGGGTGCTTTTTGGCCCAGGCAGAGAAAGTGATTGTCTCTTTGGGGGAGTTTTGGCTGAACAGGTCAGAAGCTTTGCTAAGCCAGCTTGACAGAACACCTTGTGCGGGTTCTCCTGGCTCATTCATATCATCTTCATCCACCTGATCATCAACTGTGGGAATATCCAGCTCTTCAGCTACAGTAGAAAAGGCTGGTTCAGCGGCCTCCTGTGTTTCGATAAAACCATTTTCCTGGAAGTTCTCTACGCTGGGTTGTGAAGCTGGTGGCGGATTAGCAGAGGCAGGAGGGCCTGAAAGACTTAACTCTGGCCATGGCTGGCCTGATGGACCAACGGCAAAATAGAGGCTGCCTGCCATGACAACCGTATAAGGTTTCAGAATAAAGCTACTAGGTTGGGGCTGCCCGGATAAGTAGATGTTTTGACCTTCGGCCAGATTACTGACCTGCACCCCCTCCGGGCTGATACTCAGTTCAATCTGTCGTTCAGCGAGAGTATCGTCAGTTAAAACCAGGTCGCACTCTTCGTGCCGCCCGAGAACCCAAATTCCTGGATCCAGCGTAATCTCGGCTCCGACATGGGGGCCGGAGAGAATTTTTAGAGCCCAGGCATCAGCCATTTGAGTTATCCATAACGTCGACAGGCCGCAATTTCAGTTATTAAACCGGAACTGAAGGATTAATTCATAGAATTGTGAATACACCCTAACAAAAGGTTATGTGAGGGCCGTTGATATTTCCACTTGCAATAATAGTGGAGTGTTTTTTCTGTTTCGACTGTGTCGAATTAAAGGGACTCTACAGCTTTATTTGATAGCAGCCATATTTGTAAAGACATCCAAAGCATGTCGTGCTGAATGATTTTTTCGTCACCTAAAGGTGATGGAAAGGTAATTCCATTGGAAAAAAGTCATAACATCCTTGGGGGGAGGGGGGTTTCTCGCTATGATATGCGGGCTGCTCCTTATGTTGGGTTGTACATGTACGACCCTGGTGAGCGAAGGGGGCAACCATGACTGCCGGGGAAAGGGTGCTGGTGTCAGCACTGCCTGTCGGGCGAGAAGGTCAAGGGAGCCTGAAGTTTGAACCAGTGTGGTTCGAGGCTGATCAGGTGGTATTGCCGCAAAAACAAAGTGATAAAAATAAAGTGGTTCGCTTATGGATGCTCAATTCTGGAATGGTAAACGCGCTCCGGGCGTGACGGATGAAATCAACCCTGATGCGTATAACTCCATTCTTGAGGTGTTTGAAGAGTCCGCACGAAAAAATGCGGGGAAGCCTGCTTTTACCGGGATTGGATTTACTCTGACCTATGGAGATATAGATAAGCTGAGCACTGACTTGGCGATATATCTGCAAAATTATACCGACCTTAAGCCAGGGGATCGGATTGCCATCCAGATGCCTAATCTCCTGCAGTTTCCCATAGCTGTTTTTGGGGCCCTCAAAGCGGGTTTGGTTATTGTAAATACCAACCCGCTTTATACTGTCCGGGAAATGCATCATCAGTTTAATGATTCAGGTGCGCGAGCCCTTATCTTTATGGATGTGTTTGGCCATATGGTTGAGGAGATTGTGGATGACACTCCAATAGAACACCTGATCGTGACCAGCCTGGCTGATATGCTGCCTAACCCCAAACGCACGCTGATTAATGTTGTTGCCAAACATGTTAAAAAGATGGTGCATCCTTTTAATCTTCCCCGTTCTGTTAGATTCCGTAAGGCTTTAAGCCTGGGTGATGGGAAAAGATATGAACGGCCTGAGTCTGCCAGGCTGGAAGATATCGCAGTACTGCAATACACCGGAGGCACAACCGGAGTGGCGAAAGGAGCGATGCTGACTCATCGGAATCTGATCGCCAATATGCAGCAGGCTAAAGCTCATCTGACCCAGCTGGGTAAAGATGGTAACCGTATGCATGAGCCGGGCTGCGAGATCATTGTTGCGCCTCTGCCCCTGTACCATATCTATGCATTTACGGTTCATCTGATGGCTATGGTGGATCAGGGTAATCACAATATCCTGATTGCCAATCCCCGCGATACCAGTATGTTTATCAAATTCATCAAACCCTGGCAGTTTACAGGCTTTATTGGTCTGAACACGTTGTTTGTCAGTTTGATGAACCACCCGGAATTTCAAAAGTGTGATTTCAGTAAACTGAAATTGACTCTATCCGGTGGTACTGCACTTCAGGGGGATACCGGTGAGCGCTGGAGAGAGATGACTGGAGTCAGTATTTCAGAGGCTTATGGACTGACTGAGTGTTCGCCAGCTGTCTGTATTAACCCGGTCGGTGACCTGACCCAGCCCGGGACCGTTGGTGTCCCCGTACCAAGTACAAGGCTGAAGTGTATCGATGATGATGGCCGTGAAGTCAAGGTTGGCGAGCGCGGTGAGTTGTGTGTAAATGGCCCCCAGGTTATGAAGGGGTACTGGAAGCGTCCCGATGCCACCGCTGAGATACTTGATGAAGAGGGTTGGTTGAAAACGGGTGATGTGGCGGTGATCCAGGAAGATGGGTTTGTCAGAATCGTAGATCGGATCAAAGATATGGTTTTGGTCTCAGGGTTCAATGTCTATCCCAATGAGATTGAAGATGTTGTCAGCCAGCACGATGGCGTTGAAAACTGTGCTGTTATCGGGGTTCCTGATGAGAAAACCGGGGAAGCCGTGAAACTGTTTATTGTGCCATCCGATCAATCGTTGACTCAGGCGGCGGTCAAAGAATACTGCAAGATGAACCTGACAGCCTACAAGGTGCCCAAGCAGATTGAGTTTCGGGAGGAGTTACCCATGACTCCGGTGGGTAAAATTCTTCGCAAAGATCTTCGGGCAGAAGAGCTAAAAAAGCGTCAGGCCTGATTTCACCAAAAACCGGGAATAGATAGAATTTTATTTATTCCCGGATCCTCTTTCTTTGTTTAAAAAGCTCTCAGCTCGATTAGTCCTTTATTTCAACAAAGCCTGGTGAAGAAAAACCTTGATTCTGCCAGATGTCTGATTGCCGATTGCCTTTTGTCTACCCTGAGAATAAATAAACAGTCTTGTAGGGAAACAGAGATGAAAGGCAGGAAACATGTTTTGGCATCTTTTATGGCTGTAGTCTTTGGATTTATGGCTGGCTTTTCGGTGGATGCTGCCCCTGTCTCCCAGCCTGTTTCTGGAAAAGTAAGCAATAAGCCAGTCAGGATTGGAAGTGGGCCTGTTCGTCTGGCCCCAAAACCTAAAGAAAGTCACTTTTATATCAAGGCAGTCAGGGTTCAGGCACTGGGAGAAGATGGATTTATCTTTGTCACTTTTTCCAAGCCTATTGATAACAATAGCTCTTGCAATGAGAAAAATGTGGGGGTTGTGACTCGACGTGATGAGATCTTGTCAGTTCTTATTGAGGCCAAGAAGGATAATACTCCAGTCGAGCTTGAGCTGGCCCCGCAACCCTGTCAGACCATTGGTAGCTTCAACTATTACATGATTGAGAGCATTAATTTTCTAGATGCTGAAGATTATGCACGAGATGACCTCGGAAAGGGTTCAAAAATCCTGCATAAGGGCTCCAGAAGAAAGCTCAGAATTAACTGAGAGTCTATCCTGTGGGCTGCGCCCGCATGTGCGGAAGCGCAGCTGCCTGCACCAGGCGCTTGTTATGCCAAAGCTGCCTGATTTACATTAGCCATAGGCCGATAGAAGGCAGTTTTGAAATTGAGCTTATATGCTCTTTGGTTTGAAATCTTTGCTGCCTGCATATGTATGCATGAGAAAATTCTCAGCATTTGGATCAACTTTCTGATAGAGCAATTTCAATGATGGCTGATTGTTTAAATTGCGACAGGTTCCATTATAAGTTGAGATTCGGTTATCGGGCCACTTGATAATAAAAGCTACAGTTGTTGCAGTTGAAATAGTATGGTTATTGCTGCTTTCCTTAACGTCGGGAACAACAGCATACCCAAAACCGTAATCAGTAGTTTCCGGATATAGACTTGGCTCTACTTTATAGCTTATTTCAATGTATCCAGAATTTTGGTTGTGAGATGTGACATAAAGTCTTGCACCTGTGTCAGAAATCCACTCTCCAAAGATGTTATTACAATCGGTGGCAAAACTTGTGTTAGAGAACAATACTGCCATTGCTGCCAAGGTAAAATACTTATTCCTATTATGCATGACCGTCTCCATAAACTAAGAATACATGCACGACTTAGCACTTTTCCAATAATAGGCAAGCTTTGCTAGGAGTAGGGTTTTGCATTTACAAACAAGTAAACATCTTAAACCTCAGTGATACCAATGGGTTTAGTCGAAAATGCCCTTCTGGAATTCAATACTGTCAGGTGTTATTTTTAACTATTAATTTTGTTCTTAATTGACTGAAATGACAAAGTTAGTGCTCATTTCTTCAGCACGCGCAGCGTTCGGTCACAGTCAATGCAAAAGTCCTATCCTAAGGGGTACTGGGCATAACAAAGCATAACAGAGCCCTCCCTGATCGTTGCAAAATGAAACAGCAGATCGCTTTCAGGCGTCTATTTTTTCTCCTGTCTTATGGATTTATAAACCGTTCTTCCTGGATCACTCCTGAGAGCTGGATATCTGCATGCTATATCACAGGTTTGGCCAAGAAGTAGTAGGAGTACCTGATGAAATCTCTTTGCAAAGCCTTGGCTATATCCAGCCTGTCGTTGTGGCCAGTCATTGCCCTCTGCTATCCGCCACCTTACCCTGAATATGACACCATGCCCCAACCTCAGCCACCGGCTCCCGGCTGGAGTCCTTCCGTAATGCCAGGTGTCCCGAGATATGAACACGAAAAAATTGCTCCAGACTGTCAGCTAAGGCCGGGACTGTACCGGTACTCATTGAACAAGGGGCAGGACTATCGGGCCGATCACGATATTCGCAAGATGGTACTGAAAATTCATGTGAATGAGGGAGGGGTAGCTATTGGAACCCTTGAGATTCACCCGGACAAAGGGACAATAAGCCTGGGCAGGCTGCTGTTGGGAGATGAGCCTCGCCGTGAGATGTACGTGATTAACAGTTACAGGAATATTGCAGATTTACGGCGTTGTTCCGGTTATCAAGTGTATATGGATGCTGATCGAATCCGTCTTTACGATAAAACTCTGAGTGGTTCCCTTACCGGTGTCTATGAACCAGGCAGGCAGTGCATAAGGGTCAATGGCTCTTTAGTCAGGCGCAGGGTTGCTACGGGTTTCTTTAGTGAATCTGAAGTGCGCATACAGCTGGATAATGTTTGCCTCAAATACACAGAAGACAGATAAATGCACTTTTGATGATGGCCGCTCGATTATCACGGAGGTGGTAATCTGAGCAGCCTCTTCAGGATATATTGAATTCAGGCGCTTTTCTTGTGTTGCTCTACTTCCTCCTCACGTGGGAAGTATTGGGCCTGTTTTTCCGGCTCATCGGCCAGGGCCTCGCAGGCTTCCTCTTCTGTGAGGGGGGCGATTTTAGTTTTTTCCACCTGCATTGTCCTGATCTTGGCGTGATACCAGAACCAGTGGTTGCAATCGGTCTGGCAGAGCACCTTCAAATCATGATGAATAGATGGAAAAAGAGGAATGCTGATGTGGCTGACATGAATTTTATGTATTGGCCGGGCAGATTGACCAAAGTAGCTGACACCGCCTACAACCTCATGCAGTTTGTCAAAGGCCTCTCCTGCCATTTGATCTGCCAAGTAATCAATATAATTACCCCCAGCGTAGAGAACCATGCCGCAAGCCGCTAAAAATAAGAGTTCCATTTTGACCTCTTGGATTGTTTTTATTTCTGGCTGCTAGCACTTCAGCTGCACCTTCTATCTGAGGTCTTACTACGGCTTTTTGATAAGACCCAGAAAAATGCCCAAAACAGCCTGAATTCCTTTTCTTCCCGATTTCATTCTGGACAGGGGTATATCCATAAATTCCCCTGTACAGAGTGTAAGCATAAACCGAATTTGTGGAAGTGCATTTACAAAGGCAAATATCGGCAATGTCTGCCTTGGGATGAATAATTGAGCTCTTCGGTGAGATCCTGACTCTGACATTGCAGAGCCAGGAATTAAGTGGCTATTGCTCAGTTTATGGAGTCGGGTCTGGCAGGCGCGCGTGAATGTCTTCGATGGTCTGAAGCACATCCTGGTCGAGAGACAGTTCAATAGAGTCGATATCAGCTGTCAGCTGTTCCAGGGTTGTGGCACCAATAATATTACTGGTCATGAAGCTTCGGCTGTTGACGTAGGCCAGGGCCATCTGGGCCGGGTCAAGATTATTTTGTCTGGCCAGATCAACATAGGCACGGATGGCGGTTTCGGCTTCTGGTTTATTGTAGCGCTGGAAACGGCTGAATAATGTCATCCTGGCCCCTTCGGGACGGGCGCCATCAAGATACTTGCCACTCAGGGTTCCCATGGCCATTGGGGAATAAGCCAGCAGCCCCAGATCCTCCCGGTGGGCGATTTCTGCCAGCCCGACTTCAAAGCTCCTATTGAGGAGGTTATAGGGGTTCTGAATGGACACGGCTCTGGGCCAGCCATTTTTCTCTGACAGATTCATGAACCGCATAGCACCCCATGGGGATTCATTGGAAAGTCCGATATGGCGGATTTTTCCGGACTTAACCAGCAAATCCAGCACTTCCAGGGTTTCCTCAATAGGTGTTGACTGTTCATCATCCTGATGGATAAAGCCGCGCTGGCCAAAGTTATTGGTGTTACGGTCTGGCCAGTGCAGTTGATAAAGGTCGATATAGTCTGTACCCAGCCTTTTCAGGCTGCCCTCAAGCGCCCGTTTAATATGGTATCGATTGAAATGGCGGCCTCCATCCATATAGCTGTATCCGGGGCCGCAAACCTTGGTGGCGATGATCAGGTCATCCCGTTGCCCTCGCAGCTTCAGCCAGTTACCAATAATGGTTTCTGTTCTGGTATAGGTCTTCTCCATGGGAGGAATAGGGTACAGTTCAGCGGTATCAATAAAGTTCACCCCCCGCTCAATGGCGTAGTCAAGCTGGGCATAGGCTTCCTGCTCGGTATTCTGTTCACCCCAGGTCATGGTGCCCAGGCAGATAAGACTTACGCGGGTGTCGGTACGTCCAAGGTTTCGGTATTCCATTGTGACTGTTCCGGCTGGAGAAGTTCTTACGGTATATTATTACCATTTTCCGCATTCTGACAGTTGTTAGCAGTTGAAATACCTGAGATATTGGCTGGTTCAGGTCTTCCCATATTCATTTGACTCGCTATAATATCGCGCTCGTTTCCCGCGATTGAGTGCCCAATGTTTGAACGCCGAACTTTGAAGGCCGAACTTAGCCTGGTTCCGGGTCGACAGGGGAGGCGGAAATGAAACCATCTCGCATGGCGAGCATTGAGGCGGAAGAGATTAATGAAAACCTTTAGCGCTAAAGCAGAAACCGCAAAGCGTGACTGGTACGTCGTAGACGCTACCGGCAAAACTCTGGGTCGTCTGGCCACTGAGATTGCTACCCGTCTGCGCGGCAAGCACAAGCCAGAATACACTCCTCACGTGGATACTGGTGATTACATCGTTGTTATCAACGCCGAGAAGGTTCACGTAACTGGCAACAAGGCTGCTGACAAGATGTACTACCGCCACTCCGAATTCCCGGGTGGTCTGAAGTCTATGAACTTCGAAAAGCTGGTAGCCCACAAGCCTGAGCGTATTATCGAACTGGCTGTAAAAGGCATGATGCCCCGCAATCCGCTGGGTCGCGCGATGCAGCGTAAGCTGAAAGTTTACGCCGGCAACGAGCATCCGCATGCTGCACAGCAGCCTCAGCAACTGGATATCTAATCGGGGATTATTATGTCTGTTACTCAAAACTACGGCACTGGTCGCCGCAAGAACTCTACCGCTCGCGTATTCCTGCGTGCCGGTACTGGCAAAATCAGCATCAACGGTCGTACTCTGCAGGAGTACTTTGGTCGTGAAACCTCTCGCATGGTTGTTATGCAGCCTCTCGAGCTGGTTGAGATGGTTGAGAAATTTGACCTGAACATCACTGTTAAAGGTGGTGGTGACTCCGGTCAGGCTGGCGCAATCCGTCACGGTATTACTCGTGCTCTGATGGATTACGATGAGACTCTGCGTGGTGCTCTGCGTAAAGCTGGCTACGTCACTCGTGACGCCCGTATGGTTGAACGTAAGAAGGTTGGTCTGCATAAAGCGCGTAAGCGTCCGCAGTTCTCCAAGCGTTAATCCATTCGGATACCGCAAAAAACGCCTGGCTTTGGTCAGGCGTTTTTTTTTGTAAGAATTTTATCGGGTCATCTGAAGTGTATTCAGTTGAACGCTTTAACCTGCGGTCTTCCATGGTTTTTCAGGTACCAGTTACTCCATAGCTCCTGAGGTTTAGTTGTGTCTTCGGTAAAAGGCTCTCTCCGGATACTTTTTTTAGTTGGTGCTCTACCTGGTGTCTGTTGAGTGCAGGATTGAAATAGCGAGAATCCAAAAGGATTGCTGTTGGTTGGAAATAACTGGTATGAAGATTGAGTCCCGAAGCTTCCGTGTATTAACTGTTGATGTTCAGTATTGTTCGGTGAATTTTTCTGCGAGGGTATAGACTGCCAGCTTTCCTGGGGCACTGGGTTAGGACTTACTCTCTGTGTTGGTTTTCCTGTTGTTTTAGTGGGCGCTATAGAAGGAGGGGGAGATGAATACTGGTAAAGGGATTGCTGGTGGGAAGAGGTGACCTTTGATTTCGGCTTTCTGTCGGTTGGAGGCTGCTGCCTGGGGTTTATACTCAGTCTGGATGCGTAAGTAGCCAACTTTGGCTCAGGGCTGTTTTTCGCAGGGGCCTCTTTCTGCATGTGGTCATGGAAGTTTGGGGAAGCATCTGTCTCGCTATTGTGAATCAGCGAATTAAAGCCAGAATCTTCAAGAAACTTTGAGGCGCTATCAAGAGCTGTTATTTCGTCAATATTGACAAAAACTTTTTTCTGTTTGTGTTCTGCCAGTAATAAAGGATTAGAGCCGATGGTTGTGATTACGGTGATCGGACTCTTAATGTAAATATGTTTAAGTTTGATTTCTTCTGCTTTGGGTTTTGATATGTAAGAAAAGAGTAGTGGGCGAAACCCTACGTTTACCTGCCCGTGTATGTCGCAGAGGTGATGACCAAAGCAAAGGAAGGTTGATGATGGGGTGGTGTATGCATATGAAGGGCCCTTCTGTCTGCATCCTTCATGGCGTGGACATGTGCCTGCTACATTGATGTACTCATCCTCTTTCTTTAAATCCATTTTCACTGTTCCGTGTACATTTAATGCTGGGTTGAAAAGCAGAATGCTATCTGGATATGCTGCCATGTCATGAGCTTCCAATAGCTGGTAACCCAGAGAAGAAAGGCGCTTTTCTCTAAATTCTTTATCGTTTTCAATCGGTGTTTTTTTTGTGCCTTGTTTTTTTTGAAGGTCTGTTTTGTTTTGGCATAACACGGAAACCTCTGTTGTCATTTCATGGCGACTGATATTGGTTTCTATTCGCAGACGTGGATGAGCAAAAATGTCATTTATGACATGAATTTCACCTCTCTCAAGGATTTCCTCAGGAGTATGTCCTTTACCAAAAGGGGCAGGGTTGTCCGTTTGAAATGAGAGATGGCATGTTCCGTCTGCCCAGAATTGCACTTCTGACAGGATGTTTATGTGGCTTTCTATTCCATGGGTAGCTCTTCTATGTCTAGGTTGGGTTTTGCTCGCTAATGAAGTGGCAGCTTCTCCTTCTTTACTGTACACCAGTGTGCCTTTAAGCTGTTTTGTAACGCTTTTAATAGAACCATTTTTTTCTAAATCAGCAACAACACTGACTGTTCCTTTGGCAATTGAAACCAGTGACTTTTTTTGTTGCTTACTTAATGGTCTGGCTGAGAACACAAAATACTCTTCCAGAACTTTCTTTTGAGTAGGGTATGCGGGGGCAGTCAGTCCTAAACTGCACCAAAAGACCAGTGTTCTGTGTAAGTACGAAATTTTTCTCTTCGGTGTGTGCATTGTCAGGTCTTAAGTACCATTCGGTGGGTAATACCGGGCCGGGCTTTTAAGAACTAACTGAGAGTATGCTCTTGGTCAAAACCGTAGTCCGAACCAGCAAAAAGCAGTGTTGACTGTTTTTCAAGGGGTGTTTTTTTGAAAGGTGTTGCTGTTCGAGTCATGGTGAAAATATAGACAAGTCTGACAGTTTTACATTCATTCGGGAAGCTTCATTGGGTTTCTGCCGCATTTATTTGTATAGGTTTACGCGATGTGTGACTTTTCTTTATTTTCTTTATAAGTTCTGATGAGGGACATGACCACTGTCTAATATCTATTTGCGATAACACACCAGACAGTGACGACCATGCCCCTCGAAGAGTTTATCATCAGTGTATTCTGCCTGATCGACGATTTGTACTTTTCAAATATTACCGAGCCTATCCGAAAGCGTGGAACTCCTCCCAGGCTTTCCGACAGTGAGGTTCTCACTATGGAAATTGTCGCTGAATGGCTTGGTATCCACGAAGACAAGGCAATATGGAAGTACTTCCGTAGAGAATGGCTACACTTTTTTCCTTCCCTTCCTGATCGCTCACAGTTTGTGCGACAGGGAGCCAATCTCTGGAGAGTAAAGCAGCGTCTGCAAGCTGCTCTTTTGCAACTGCTCGGGGCTGATTGTTCCAGCCTCCACATTATTGATGGTTTTCCCATTGAGGTCTGCGTCAGAACACGGGCGACCAGAAGCCGTTGTTTCAAAGGTGAGGCCTGGTTTGGGCACTGTGCATTAAAGAAGCGGGACTTTTTTGGTTTTCAGGGGCATCTCGTTGTCGATATGAGAGGGATTCCTTCAGGCTTCCAACTCACGGCAGCTAATGTTGATGAGCGAGATGCAGCCTATGATTTTTTAGACGATATTGCAGGGCTGCTTTTGGGTGATAAAGGATACATACGGCCTGAGCTGAAAAACGCTTGCAAAGCGGAAGGCATCGATTTGCAAACCCCGCTCCGGCGTAACATGAATGACGATCGCCCTAAATGGTTTGTCAGACTCATCATGCGTCTTCGCAGAAGAGTTGAGACAACCATAGGACAGTTGGTGAAATATTTTGATATTGAACATTGTGGGGGCCGGGATATGTGGCACCTGACCAGCCGTATGGGTCGTAAACTTCTTGCTTTCACTGTGGGGGCATATATGAATATTCAGGCCGGAAAGGAGCCAGCTCAGTTTGAGGGGCTAATTTCCGCCTAAAAGTCACACATGGCGTATAGGTTTAATCGGGGTAAGGTACCTAATCCGCTTATGGTTGTTCGGCAGTGTGCGGGTTTGCTTCTTTTTTCTACAAACCCTCTGAAAATATTTACTGTCTGATTTTCTGGCAAGCAGTCCGGTTGGTTTTGTTGGTAAATGGCTGATTTTTCGCACTGGAAAAGCCTTTTATCACCTATAACGCATTAACATTACGGTGTAAAACCTATATCATTTCGGTCTGTGCGTGGGGCAGTAGGGTTAACGCCTGTTGCTTGTGGAGAAAAACGAAATTAATTACCATGCCCACCGCCCGTAACTGGCAGGCATGCCAAACAAGCAATAACCCTGATGGGGAGAAAGCCGAATGAGTCAAGACGGCGTAAATGTGGGTCGGCGCCGCTTCCTGATAGGAGCTACATCGGTTGTCGGAGCGGCTGGAGCCGTGGGGGTCGCGACACCGTTCGTCAAATCTTGGAATCCCAGTGCCAAGGCCAAGGCCGCTGGTGCACCTGTGGAAATCAATGTATCCAAACTGGAAGCTGGTCAGCAGGTCGTTGCAGAGTGGCGGGGTAAGCCCGTGTTTATTGTGCGGCGTACCGGGGACATGCTTGAGAATATCTCTTCGGAAAACGGACGCTTGCGCGATCCGTCATCCAATGAGTCTGAGCAGCCCGGGTATGCCCAAAATGAGTATCGCTCCCGGAATAATGAGTTCCTGGTTCTAATTGGTTTATGTACGCATCTCGGTTGTTCTCCGAAGTATATGCCTGAGGTTCAGTCAATGGACTTTGATGCCAAGTGGAAGGGGGGGTATTACTGTCCCTGCCATGGCTCCCGGTTTGATCTGGCCGGGCGTGTATACAAGGGGGTACCGGCACCAACCAATCTGGTTGTCCCGCCTTACTCATTCAAGGGTGATGGTGTGATTGTAATCGGAGTGGATGAGGAGAACGCCTGATGGGACAGAAATTAATGGACTGGGTTGATGAGCGATTACCCGTTACATCTTTCTGGGAAGCTCATCTATCCAAATATTATGCGGCCAAGAATTTTAACTTCTGGTACTTTTTTGGTTCGCTGGCGCTGCTGGTACTTGTTAACCAGATACTGACAGGTATCTGGCTCACCATGAGTTATGTGCCCAGTGCGGAAGGCGCTTTTGCATCCGTTGAATACATCATGCGTGATGTTGAATATGGCTGGTTGTTGCGTTATTTGCACTCTACTGGTGCTTCTGCGTTCTTTGTGGTGGTCTACCTGCATATGTACAGAGCGCTTCTGTACGGATCTTACCGCAAGCCCCGGGAACTGATCTGGATCTTTGGCATGGCTATCTACCTTGCGCTGATGGCGGAAGCCTTTATGGGGTATCTGCTGCCATGGGGGCAGATGTCCTACTGGGGAGCCCAGGTAATTATCTCTCTGTTCGGTGCTATTCCAGTGATTGGTGCTGATTTGCAGCAGTGGATTCGAGGCGATTATCTGATATCGGGCATTACCCTGAACCGTTTCTTTGCGCTGCATGTCGTGGCGTTGCCGATTGTTATTCTCGGCCTTGTGGTGATGCACCTGGTGGCCCTGCATGAAGTAGGTTCCAATAATCCCGATGGCATTGAGATCAAGAAGAACAAGGGGCCGGATGGTGTGCCGGTTGACGGTATTGCTTTTCACCCTTACTACACCGTCAAGGATATAGTCGGTGTGGCTGTGTTCCTGTTTGTGTTCTGTATTGTGGTATTCTTCTTCCCGGAGATGAATGGCTTTTTCCTGGAGCATGCCAACTTTGAGCAGGCTAACAGCCTGAAGACACCAGAGCATATTGCCCCGGTATGGTACTTCGGTGCCTTCTACTCCATTTTGCGGGCCATTCCGGACAAGCTGATGGGGGTTGTCGCAATGGGTGGTGCTATTGCCATCCTGTTTGTGCTGCCATGGCTTGATCGCAGCCCGGTGAAATCCTGGCGCTACAAAGGGCCTGTTTTCCGTACCCTGATTGTGCTGTTTGGTATCGTCTTCGCGTTGCTGACCTGGCTGGGAACCATGCCTGCCACAGACACCTACACCTTGATCGCGCGTATATGCACGGCCATTTATTTTGGCTTCTTTGTGCTGATGCCGTTCTACTCCGCGAAGGAAAAAACAAAACCAGTACCGGAGAGGGTGACCGGGTAATGAATACAATACAGTTGCTCAAAAGAACAAAATCGCTGGTAAGAGCGACAGCGGTACTGATGTTTGCTGTTCTGCCCCTGGGGAGTTTTGCGGCATCAGGGGGGTACCCGCTGGATAGTATGGAGCCTGATATCAGTAATAAGGCTTCCCTGCAGCGTGGTGCCAAGACTTATATGAATTATTGTTATGGCTGTCATGCTACAGGTTTTCAGCGCTATGAGCGGGTGGCGGATGATCTGGGTATTCCCCATGACCTGATGAAGGAGCATCTGATGCCGGCTGGCGGTAAAATTGGTGATCTGATGGCTAACGGCATGGATCCCAAGGAGTCTGCCAACTGGTTTGGTGCGGCACCGCCGGATTTAACCCTGGTGGCCCGGGTGCGCGGTACGGACTGGCTGTACACTTATCTGCGGACTTTCTACCTGGATGCCAAACGCCCCTGGGGGGTGAACAACAAGGTATTCCCGGATGTGGCCATGCCCCACGTATTGCTGGATTTGCAGGGAGCACAGGTTGATACCTGTAATGGTGGTCTGCCGCAGCGTGACAAGCTGACTGGTGAAAAGCTTTGCGGTCTGGAACCTGACACATCTATCAAGGGGAGTATGACTCCGGCGGAATATGATCAGGCCATGTATGATCTGGTGAACTTCCTGTCGTACAGTGGCGAGCCCATGCAGCTTGAGCGTCAGCGCCTCGGATATTATGTGCTGATGTTTCTGGCTATCTTCTTTGTTGTGGCTTACCTGCTGAAGCGGGAATACTGGAAGGACGTACACTAACTCCTATAATCTGGTGGATTTTCTGGTAGAATTCCGCGATTGGCGCGTAATCATATGCTGATTGCGCGCGTTTTTGTTTCAACTTGAGACCTCAGGCGGGGGTAAATAGATGGGCGTAGTCGCCAAGCGATCCTCAATGACCTTCTTCTCTGACCCGGCAGATCATTACTGTCACCGGGTACGCATAGTGCTGGCAGAGAAAGGCGTTGCTGTTGATATTCAGGACGTGGATCCTAACGCCATGCCCCAGGAACTCACAGACATCAATCCTTACAACACTGTTCCGACTCTTGTAGATCGTGATCTGGTGCTGTATGAATCCGGTGTCATGATGGAATACCTGGATGAGCGCTTCCCTCACCCGCCATTGTTGCCGGTTTATCCTGTAACTCGTGCTCAAAGTCGTCTGATGATGCACCGCATCCAGAAGGACTGGTGCCAACTGGTAGATATTATTGTCAGTCCGGCCAGTAAAGATGCTGCGGTTGCCAAGGCTCGCAAAGAGCTGAGAGAAGGGCTGATCGGTATTGCACCGATCTTCAATGAAAAGCCTTTCTTTATGAGTGAGGAGTTTACTCTGGTGGATTGCTGTGTTGCTCCTATCCTGTGGCGCCTGCCTGCGCTGGGTATTGAACTGCCAAGACAGACCAAGGGTATCCTGGCTTACGCTGACAGGTTGTTTGAGCGGGAATCTTTCCGTGAAAGCCTGTCAGAGGTTGAGAAAGAAATGCGGGTGTAAGATCGGTCTTGAATTACACTGAAGGGAGTGTGGTTGTGCACTCCCTTTTTTTTGCAGTAAATAATGTGTGATTGGAGTCACTTGATGAGTATGACAAGCAGTCGTCCCTATATTATCCGGGCGCTGTACGATTGGATTGTAGATAACGAATGTACACCTTATCTGCTGGTTGACTCCCACTGGCAGGGGGTCTGTGTCCCTCCTCAGTTCACAGAGGAAGATCAGGTTGTTCTGAATGTGTCACCCATGGCTGTCAGGGAGCTGGAGCTTGGAAATGATGCTATTTCTTTTATGGCTCGATTTGGTGGCAAGTCCTGTGATGTCAGTGTGCCTGTTGCTGCTGTCATGGCGATTTATGCCAAGGAAAACGGTCAGGGCATGGTGTTTGAGATGGAGCAGCGGCCTGAACCTGTTGAGCTGGAGCCTGTTGAAAACCCGGAGCATGACTCCGTACCGAAACTGGAATCCGTGCCTGGTGCTAAAGAGTCAGACCAGCCTGATCAAAAAGTGGGCGACTCGGAAAAGCCTTCCCGCCCCAAAGGGCGCCCTTCGCTGAAAGTTGTTAAATAATTGGCGGTTTGGGTAAAGCCATCTGGGTGAATTTGTCTTTCGGATAAAACAAAGCCCGCAACCATAGGGTGCGGGCTTTGTCTTGTCTGGCTGTTCAGGCTATCGGTCAGCGAACATACTCAAAGACTTTTACAATCTTCTGAACACCATAGGATTTCTTGGCAATGTCGACTGCCTGGTCGGCCTCATGGGTGGTGACCAGTCCCATTAGATAAACAGTACCATTCTCTGTAACCACTTTAATGCGAGAGGCGGGAAAACCTTCGGCGGCAGTCATGTTCGCTTTGATCTTGGTGGTGATCCAGCTATCTCCGGCACGAACCAAAGGGGTAGTTGGTCCGGCGATTTCCAGTTCGTTATAAACCTTGCGAACTTTTTTTACATCCCGGGTGATCTGTTCTGCCTGCGCTTTGAGTTGCTCACTTGCGACCTGTCCGGCAAGAAGAACATAACCGTTAAAGCTGGTGACTACAACGTGGCTGCCTTTGAAAATTCCGTCTGACGCCTTGTTGAGATTGACGTTGATAACTGTCTCAATGTTTTGGTCGTCCACCCAGGCGCCCAGGCTACGGGTGCCCGGATTTGATGCGATCGGCCCTTCGTGAACAGCTGAGATTGTTGTTGCACATCCGCTTATTAAAGCCAGTGTGCAGACTAATGTTGGCATAAAGGCTTTCATTGTGATTCCTTGTTTTTAATCTTCGAAGTATCTTTTTCCAATGTAATGGAAAGAATATTTTTTGCTCGCTCAGAAGTCTGGCGGACTTTTTCTCGCTACGGTCGGTTAAGTTCGACAGGCTCCTGGGCTTATTCAGAGCTTCCAAACAGATATTCGTCAATCAGGTCACACAGACAGTGCAAGGTTAGAAGGTGTACCTCCTGAATGCGGGCGGTAACCTGGTTGGTGACCCTGATCTCTACATCTTCAGGGTGTAACAATCTCGCGCAGTTACCACCATCCATGCCGGTCAGTGCTATAACAGTCATCTCGCGGTCATGAGCGGCCTGAATGGCCTGAACAACATTAGGGGAGTGACCGCTGGATGAAATAGCCAGAAGGATATCCCCTGGCTGACCCAGAGCCCGAATTTGTTTGGAGAAAACTTCGTTGTAGCTGTAGTCGTTGGCAATGGATGTCAGTGTCGATGTGTCTGTGGTCAGTGCAATAGCTGGCAGGCTGGGGCGCTCCCTCTCAAAGCGGTTCAACAGCTCTGATGAAAAATGTTGGGTAGCAGCAGCACACCCGCCGTTGCCACAAACCAGAATCTTGCCTTCATTGACAAGAGAGTGAACCATCAGCTCTGCAGCTTGAGCAATAAGCGGAGGGAGATCCTCGGCTGCGCGGATCTTGGCGTCAATGCTGTCAGAAAAGTGGTTGGTAATATGGTCAAGCATGTCACGATGTCCTGGTGATCCGCTTCTGTCCGTCCGGAAGTTGCTTTCTCTCAGATGGTTGGTCGGCTAAATTAATTGGATTCAAGTTCTGAAGGCATCCCTGATCCAGTTGACTGAGAAAACATTGCCGCGGCTCTCATCCGGTTGAATCGAGATTATATCAAAGCGACATGGTTGTTGGTCAGTGAGATTATAAGTTTGCATATAGTGCTGCGCTGTTCGCATCAACCGCTGACATTTGCGGTAATCAACGGATTCTGCTGGAGAACCGAATCGACTGCTTTTGCGAAATCTCACTTCCACAAATACCAGAGCCTGCCCGTCCTGCATAACAAGATCAAGTTCTCCGGCTCTACAGGCGTAATTTCTTGCATGCAGGGTCATGCCCTGCCTGCGGAGAAATATGAGTGCCTGATCTTCGGCGCTCTTACCCGCTGAATTGTGAACTTTCGCTTTCCAGAACATTTTCTTTATTTGGATGCATGCTGCGCTCCCTGCTCAGTGGGGTGGGGCGGCCGTTGCGAAAATAGAACCAGCCCAGTTCGCGCTCAACTTCGCGCTTGCTGGAAATGGACAGGGTGCCGGTGGCACCAAACATCTGTGCCCCCTCTGATCGGGTCAGCTGCTCAAGGCGCGGATAGATTCTCCAGGCGTCTGAGCCAAGGGCATATAAAGGCGCAAGTGGTCCTTCACTGTTGCCCCAGTTTTTCTGGATAGTGGTCTGGGTTGTTGATGGCTGCTCAACCAGCCATGGCATCAAGGGGATGCGGACATCGTTAAGATCTCGATCCTGTACCGAGTCAATCTCTCCGCTGTACATGCTGGATACAGTGTAGACCGGAAGGTTGTAAGCGAAGTAGAAATCAAGGGCGGGCTTTAACTGTCGTCCCTGGCTGGGTGTGCCGACAATAAACACCATATCCACATCTTCTCTGCGGCGTGGGGTGTAATCCAGTTTTTGTCCCAGTAATCTGGTCAGGTTGTTAGCCCGCTTGATGCTGTTGTTGACCAGTAGGGCTTCGCTGACAGAGCTGTTATAGTCCCCCTTGCCGGTAAAGGTGCGGTTGTTGAGGATTTTGCCGCCCATTTCTTCCCAAGTTTCTCTAAATGTAGTTACAACCCGGTTACCCCACTCATTGTCGGGGGAGATGATAATTGGCCTGCGATAACCGTCCTGCCAGGCTCTCTCGGCTGCTAGTCTGGCTTCGTATTCGGATGAGAGACCGAACTGGTATAGTCGGCTCTGTTTACCTGCTGTTTGTTCAGGGATTTGGTTCAGGATGAGTTGGGGAATTGTAATGGCGCTGTCCTCCAGACTCTGCCTGACTGCATTGCGGCCAAGTGGGCCAATAATCAGTTCGGCTCCTTCGTTCTGGGCCAGCTGTGCCAGTTCGGCGGCATTTGCTTCAAAGGTGTCATAAATGGAAATTTCCGGCAGTGCTCCATTGTTGGTGAGAGCCTGATAATAGCCGGCCATGAAACCGTCACGAACGGCTTCTCCGGCAGAGCTTTGGGGACCGGACACCGGTAGCAGCAAGGCAATGCGCCTCGGTTGATAGGCAGGGGTAGTCTGCAGTGTAGAGATCGCTTTGGGCATGTTGCGGTAAGCGGCTGTACCGGCCCAGCGGTTCTGCCATTGCTCAAGTTGTTCCAGCTGGTGGGTGAGTTCTTCCGGGCTGCGGTAAATAATGGCCAGCTCCAGCCATGGTTTCAGTTCTGTACTCATACCCTGGCTTAGTAAGTTTTTCAGTGTTTCACTGTTCTCTTGCAGCAGGCTCTGCCAGAGATTGCTGTAGAGATCGGCGGGCGCATCTGTTTTTAAGCTGTTGATGGCGTTGCCCCAGTGGATAACGGCTTCCCGGTGATTGCCTTCCAGGTTAGCCAAGGTGGCCTGGAGGGTGTCATACCGCCGCTTTTGCTCAGGGTTTAAAGTTGGGCGGTAGATAGTGTCCAGCCAGTCACGGGCTTGACTAGGGTTTTCGCTGTCTATTCGCAGTGCTGCATTCAGTAGCAGGTAGCTGGCAATCTCCTGGTTGGACAGACTTGCTGTGTCAACCAAGCTTAGCAGGCTCAGGGTTCTTTGTGGATTTTGGGTGCCCAGTGAGGTTGCAGCCTGCAAATACAGCTGGCTGCGACGTGGTTCTGTTACCCGACTGGCAGTGAGTGTCAGGGTGTCTACCGTGGAGGCAGCAGGTTTTGCCGGGGTGCTTTGGGGAACCGGTTCAATCCTGGGAGATGATGTGCAGGCTGCCAGCAGAATCAGTGGTAGTGACAGCAGTGCTGTTCTAAGCCAAGTATTTGAATTCACAGATTACAGTGACCTTCAGACTATATGACAGTTTCTGTTTACAGGGATTCTAACTGAGTCAACACAAGGGCTCCAGAAAATCGGGGGTAATATTCCCGGTGCGGTACGCTTTTCACGGTGAAAGGCATTAAGAGAAAGGTTTTATATGAGTGAAAGTTGTCTTTATATAGTGGCAACACCAATTGGTAATCTAAATGATCTGTCTCCCCGGGCCAAGGAGATACTGGAGGAAGTGGATATAATTGCCGCTGAAGATACCCGTCATACGTCCCGGTTGCTTAATCATTTTGGTATCAGGGGAAACCTGATTGCCTGTCATGATCACAATGAGCGCAGTCGAAGTGAGCAGATTGTCCAGCGTTTGCGGGCTGGGGAGTCTGTAGCTCTGGTATCGGATGCTGGAACTCCTCTGATTTCTGATCCTGGATATCATCTGGTCAATGCTGTGCGTGAGGCGGGGATTCGAGTCGTTCCGATACCGGGTGCCTGTGCCATGGTGGCTGCGCTGAGTGTTTCTGGCCTTCCTTCTGATCGTTTTTTCTTTGAGGGTTTTCTTCCGGCCAAAGGGGCGGGGCGTCGTAAGCGTATGGTTGAGCTGGCTGATTTTCCCCATACCTGGATTGTGTATGAGTCACCCCATCGTATCGTAGATATGCTGGAGGATATGGCGGTTGAGCTGGGTGGTGATCGTAAGGTGGTGCTGGCAAGGGAGTTGACCAAGACCTTTGAAACAGTTTTGTCCGGAAGTGTCGCTGAGCTGCAGGGGATGCTGGAGCAAGATGAAAATCAGCGCCGGGGTGAGTTTGTGGTTCTGGTGCAGGGAGCTGAGCAGAAAGAGTTGGGGGATGACGCAGTTCCTCCTGAAGCTATGAAAGTGCTTGAAACGCTTGTTGGTGAACTGCCGATGAAACAGGCCAGTCAACTGGCTGCAAAACTGACAGGAATAAAACCGAAGCTTTTGTATAAGGCGGGACTGGCTCTGAAAGAGCGTTGAGAGCCTGGGTACTTTCTCCCTCCAGGATTTGTGGGTTCCTTCTTCTGAATAGGTGTAAGTGGATGGCTGGAAAAGTATTCGGAACTATGAGCTTGAGCTGAAGGTTTGGTTCCGGTATTCTCCGCCGTCCGCAAGATGGCTGGACAGTCGCTGCTCTTTCTTTGTGAAGAGGGGAGGAAAGTCCGGGCTCCATAGGGCAGGGTGCCAGGTAACGCCTGGGGGGCGAAAGCCTACGGAAAGTGCCGCAGAGAGTAGACCGCCTAAGCTGGCTCATTCTTTTAAGAAAGGGCTGGCCGGTAAGGGTGAAAGGGTGCGGTAAGAGCGCACCGCATGACTGGCAACAGTTCATGGCAGGGTAAACCCCACTCGGAGCAAGACCAAATAGGAATTCTACAGGCGTGGTCCGCGCTGAATTCGGGTAGGTCGCTTGAGGTGCATGGCGACGTGTATCCCAGATGAATGGCTGTCGCGGCTTTTTAGCTGTACAGAACCCGGCTTACAGGCCATCTTGCGGGCTCTTCTCCCTTTTTGTTATGAAGATGCCGTTGCCAGACAAAGTGCTGTTTTCTTGGTTTGGGATGAGTGGTGCTTCCTGCTTATAGTTGTTTTGTGTCCACTTATTGTCTGTTTTGTGCAGGCCCTTAGTCTTCTTTGAGATAAATTCGCAAACCTTTATTAACCATTGCCGTTGATCGGGTTCTGGCGAGAGTCACCTGAAATCTCACATCATCAGGGCATATATTTCATTTTCTTGAAGTTTTCTTTTGTCCTTTGAATTTTTTCATCATTTAACCCACTAATTTTCAAGGGAAATATGTCCCGTGTCCGGAATTGACCCGGGTTTTGCGTATTTCTATAGTGTGATACAGTGGGTCAAAGTGGATAATTGTGGGGCAATTTGGGATGCTGTTGGTATAAGGTGGAGGAAGACGCGTGTTTCGTGGTGTCAATGCACTGAATATGGATGCGAAAGGACGGTTGGCAGTGCCGACTCGTTATCGTTCTATATTGTCAGAGCGTTGTAGCGGACGCCTTGTCGCCACCATTGATACTGAAGAGGCTTGCCTGCTTATTTATCCCGTAGATGAGTGGGAACAGATTCAAGCCAAAATTGAGGCACTCCCCAGCTTTCACCCTATGACTCGACGAATCCAGCGGCTTTTGATCGGCCATGCTACAGATCTGGAAATGGATGGTAATGGCCGGATTTTGATTCCTCCCTTGTTGCGTGAATACGCAGGGCTGACTAAAAAGGCTGTTTTGCTTGGGCAGGGCAAGAAATTCGAACTCTGGGATGAAGAGTGCTGGCATGAACGGCGTGATGCCTACCTGAAGGAAACCGGGGAAGGCGTGGCGACTCCCGAAGAGTTACAGACATTGTCATTGTAAATATGAGCAAGCAGTTTCAGCACGCAACCGTGTTGCTGGATGAGGCAGTCGATTGTCTTATCCGGAAGCCTGAAGGGCATTACATCGATGGAACATTCGGGCGGGGTGGTCATAGTCGGCTGATCCTGTCCCAGTTAAATGAACATGGCCTGCTGACTGGTATTGATAAAGACCCAGTGGCTGTGGGCTTTGGCGAGACCCTGATGGAAGAGGATAAACGTTTTCGCATCTGTCATGGCTCCTTTGCAGAGCTCAAAAAGTTTGCCGGTGAGGAAAAACTGGACGGCATTCTTCTTGATCTTGGGGTTTCTTCGCCCCAGCTGGATGATGCATCCCGTGGTTTCAGTTTCCTGAGGGATGGACCACTGGATATGCGTATGAATACCAGTAAGGGGATGAGCGCATCCCAGTGGCTGGCCACTGCGGGTGAAGATGAGATCACTGATGTGATCAAGCGCTTTGGTGAAGAAAAATTCGGGCGCCGGATGGCCAGGGCGATCGTGGAAGCCCGAAAAGAGAAGCCAGTTGAGACAACATCTCAGCTGGCCAAGATTATTGCTGATGCCAATCCGGTATGGCCGAAAAAGATTCATCCGGCCACCAAGGCATTTCAGGGAATCCGGATCTTTATCAACAGTGAACTGGATGATCTGGAAAGGGTTTTGGAAGACAGCCTGGAAGTGCTGAAGCCGGGAGGTCGCCTGGTTATTATCAGCTTCCACTCTCTGGAGGACCGGATGGTTAAGCGGTTTATCCGCCGCCATGAGAAGGGTGATGATGTTCCCAGCTGGGTTCCACTGACGGAAGAACAGCTGAACAGAAAACTGAAGAGTGTTGGTAAGGCCCGCAAGCCAGGGCCGGCAGAGGTTGATGAAAATCCCCGTGCCCGCAGTGCGGTTATGAGGGTGGCGGAAAAGTTGGTATGAGTGATCGCTGGCTGGATTTTTCTCCCTGGCAGTTCCTGCAGGGCGAGATTCGCTGGCTACCTGTTGTACTGGGAATGCTGGTTGTCGCCTCAGCATTTGCTGTGGTCTGGTCGGCCCACCTGAACAGGCAGGCTTTTGATCAGTTGCAGACAGAACTGATGCGCAGAAATGAAATACAGGAGCAGTGGGGGCAGCTGTTACTGCAGCACAGTACCCTGACAGCCCACCGCAGGGTGGAAAAAGTGGCCCGGGAGCAACTGGATATGGTGGCACCCGGGAAAGACAGGATTATCATGGTGCAGCCGTGAACAGACGAAAAAAAACGACACCTTATCAAGGCCGTTATCGTTGTGTTCAGTTCCTTATGGTGCTGGCTGTACTGCTGGTGGGTGGACGCGTGGCTTGGCTGCAGGTTATTGATCGTCCATTTCTGCAGAATGAAGGTGATAAGCGTACTGTTCGCGAACAGGTGATTTCTGCCCACCGTGGCATTATTTTTGATCGTAGTGGCAGCCCACTTGCGGTCAGCACTTCTGTCACTTCTATCTGGGCTAATCCCCGGATCCTGAAAGATGAACCGGATAGCTGGCCAGTTCTGGCCAGGGCTCTGAAGATCAGTCCCAAAGCTTTGGCCAGACGACTTAATAATGCCAGTGGGCGGGGCTTTGTTTATCTGAAGCGGCTAATGGAGCCAGCTGAAGCCCAAAAAGTTCTTGATCTGGATATTCCGGGAGTCGATGGTCTTTCGGAGTATCGCCGTTTTTATCCAGCCAGAGAGGTAGCCGCCCAACTCGTGGGGCTGACCGATATTGATGACCGCGGCCAGGAAGGCGTTGAACTTGCTCTGGATAACTGGCTTGCCGGAACACCCGGTAAAATGCGAGTGATAAAGGATCGCAAGGGGCGGGTAATCCGCGAAGCGGATGTGCTGCAGAGTGCTGAGCCTGGTAAAGAGATCAAGCTGAGTATTGATCTCAGACTTCAATATCTGGCCTTTCGGGAACTGCAGAAAGCTGTGCGAGAGCATCAGGCCCGTACGGCGTCTCTGGTTATGCTTGATGTGAAAACCGGTGAAGTGCTGGCTATGGTGAATCAGCCATCATTCAATCCGAACAACCGTTCTGAGTTCAGTGCAGCCAGAGCCCGCAACCGGGCGATTACCGATCAATTTGAGCCTGGCTCTGTCATCAAGCCTTTTACCGTGGCTGCGGCTCTGGAGTCAGGGCGTTACAACAGCCATACCCCAGTGAAAACCTCTCCTGGCTGGATGCGTGTTGGGCGGGATGTGGTCAAGGATGTACGTAATTTTGGAGCCCTTGATGTCACTGGTGTGATCACCAAGTCCAGCAATGTTGGTGTGACCAAGCTGGCTCTGGATATTGGGCCGGAATTTGTTGTTTCCCTGTTTCACCGGGTTGGACTGGGGCAGCCGACCGGAGTCGCTTTCCCAGGGGAAAGTTCTGGAGTCATGCCGCTGCGAAATAAGTGGAAACCCATTGAGGTTGCCACTCTTTCCTATGGCTATGGTATTTCGGTCACAGCTCTGCAGCTGGCTCAGGCTTATATGATTCTGGCCAATGGTGGGGAAGCGATACCTGTTAGTATTTTGAAAAGGGATATACCGGTTGAAGGTGAACAGGTTCTGTCTCCCGATGTTGCCAGAAATGTTCTGGATATGATGAAAACAGTCACCGGAGTCAAGGGCACTGGCCGCAGAGGACGTATTGAAGGATATACCGTGGCTGGTAAAACTGGCACGGTGAAGAAGCTGGGTGCCAAGGGGTACTCGGATGATAACTACATTTCTCTGTTCGCCGGCGTTGTGCCGGCGGATAACCCCCGGGTGGCGATGGTTGTGGTTATTGATGGCGCCAGATCGGGAAAATATTATGGTGGAGTTGTCTCGGCACCTGTGTTTTCGCGGGTGGCTGGTGAAACCATGCGTGTACTTGGGGTTCCGGCAGATAATGTCGATCCTCATCGTGTCGTGGTTGACACCTCCAGAACTTCCAGGAATGAAAGCTGATGACAGAATCTAGGTGGGAACACAACCTGACTCTGAATCACCTGTTGCGCTGGCTCAATGTTGAGCCTGTGGCTGGTGATGTTAAGTTGTCTGGTCTGGCCATTGACAGCCGCAGGGTTCGAAGTGGTGAGTTGTTTCTCGCGCTGCCCGGATGTGCGACAGACGGGCGTGATTATATTGAGGCGGCCGTCCAGGCCGGAGCGGCTGCAGTGCTTGCAGAAGCCGGTCGAAATCTGGCTGAAAAATCTGTCGCTGTACCCGTTGCTGAAATTGAAAGTTTGCACAGCCGGGCCGGTGCGTTGATAGATTTTGCCCTGGGTCACCCGTCCCGGAATATTAATGTGATCGGAGTAACCGGGACCAACGGTAAATCTTCAACTGTTCACTTCATTGCAGAACTACTTGATCAGCTCAGCACTGGTTGCGGAATTATGGGTACTCTCGGTCAGGGACGGGTCGGTTACCTGGAAGAGATGGGCAATACCACGGCCGATATATTGAGCTGCCACAGTTTTGCTGCCCAGATGCGCGATCAGGACATTAGCTGGATGGCAGCGGAAATCTCTTCCCATGGCCTTGATCAAGGGCGGGTTAATGGCCTGCATATTGATACAGCGGTATTTACCAACCTGACCCGCGATCATCTTGATTATCACAAAACCATGGATGCCTATGCTGCAGCCAAGGGTAAACTGTTTGCTCACCCCGGCCTGCGTCACGCGATCTTCAATGCCGACGATCCTGCGACAGAAACCCTGTGGGGATTTGCCTCCAAAGAGGTTGAATGCCTGAGCTGCTCTTTGTCTGATGAGTCTGCAGACCTTTACCTGAAAGATATTCAACTGCTTTCCGAGGGCATGCGAGCTACGGTTGTGACCCCTTGGGGGCAGGGTGAGCTGGTGACTTCTCTGATGGGACGGTTCAATCTGAGCAACTTGCTCGGAGTGATTGCTGTCATGGGATGTCATGGCTTTAAGCTGGGCAGGGTTCTTGATGTCATTAAAAACATTTCCAATGTTCCCGGGCGCCTTGAAAGCTATGGCGGTGGTACCCAGCCTGTTGTGGTGATTGATTACGCCCATACCTCTGATGCGTTGAAAAGTGTTCTCTCGGCCCTGCGCGAACATGGCGGTCGTCGTATTTCCTGTGTATTTGGCTGTGGTGGCGACCGTGATCGTGGCAAGCGTCCATTGATGGCTAAAGCGGCCTGTGCTGGTGCTGACCTGGTCTATGTCACCAGCGATAACCCCCGTAGTGAAGATCCTGAAACCATTATTGATGACGCTTTGGCTGGAGTGGCCGGTGAGGTGTCGGAAAAGGTTACGGTTGTTGTTGATCGAGCAGAAGCCATCAGTCGTGCCATTGATAATGCTTCTGCAGGTGATGTGGTTCTGGTAGCGGGCAAGGGGCATGAGTGCTACCAGGAAATCAATGGCGTTCGCTACCCCTTCAGCGATCTGGAACAGGTGACATTGGCTTTGTCCGGGAGGGTTGCATGATAGCTGCCAAGCTTCTGAGTGATCTTGCAAAGGTTCTCTCTGCCAGGCTGATCGGCAAAGATGCTGAAACGGGTTCGGTCAGTATTGATACCAGAACACTTGAACCTGGGCAGCTGTTTGTTGCCATCAAAGGTCCTAATTTTGATGGTCATGATTATATTCAGGCAGCACTGGAGAAAGGTGCCTCAAGTGTTGTAGTCAGTCGAGAGGGTGATGGCTCGTCATGTCTGCTGGTAAACGATACTGAGCAGGCTCTGACCGCAATTGGTCGGGCTAACCGGGATGCTTTTGCAGGGCTGGTTATCGGGGTAACAGGTAGCAGTGGTAAAACCTCGGTCAAAGAGATGCTGGCAGCTATCTTCTCCCAGGTGGCTCCCACATTGTCAACCAGAGGTAATCTCAATAATGCTTATGGCGTTCCGGTTACCCTGAGCCGTCTGACTGAGGAACACAAGTACGCTGTTGTTGAGATGGGGACCAATAGCCCGGGAGAGATCGCCCATCTTACTTCTGTTGTTCGTCCCCATATTGCCATCGTCAATAATGCCAGTGGTTCCCATGTGGCCGGGCTGGGTGGTCTGGAAGGTGTCGTGCAAGAGAAGGGAGCCATCTTTGACCTGCTCCCTGAAGATGGTTGCGCCGTGATCAATGCCGATGACGCCCATGCTGATGTCTGGCGCAAGCGTGTAGACCAGAACAGTGATTGTCAGGTTATGACTTTTAGTCTGACTGATCGTGCTGCTACCTGCTGGCCGGAAAAGATCATCACTGAAGATGACGGCATGCACTTTACCCTTCACCTTGGAGGCAAGGAGACACTGGTGCATTTGCAGTTTTGGGGTAAACACCAGGTAGCGAATGCCTGTGCTGCTGCAACCATTGCTTATGCAGCGGGTCTGGACATTGAAACGATTGCTGCCGGGCTGGGGGAGGCGCGCCCTTACTCACGTCGTGGGCAAAGATTTCGCACAGATAGCGGTGCGCTGGTTATTGATGAAAGTTATAACGCCAACCCGGATTCTACCATGGCTGCCGTTGATGAACTGGCAGATTGTGATGGCTATCGCATCCTGATTCTTGGGGACATGTCGGAAGAACATTTCGAAACGGAAAAAGACGGTGCTCGCCTGCACCGTGAGCTGGGCGAATATGCCCGGCGGGCAGCAGTTGACCGGGTTCTCACATACGGTAACTGGAGCAGTCATTTACACAGCGGTTTCAAGGGTGAAGGCCAGCACTTTACCGACAAAAAGGCTTTGTGTGATTGGTTAATTCCCCATTTGAATCCTGGGGTTGTGGTTCTGGTAAAAGGTTCGCTGACAGCGGGTATGAATCAGGTTGTCAGTGCCTGTCTGGCAGATAGTCAGACGGAAGAATCTATGGAAACTGCCATGGAGGGCAATTAATGCTGTATTGGCTGGCAGACTTTTTAAGTTCTTACTATAGCGGTTTTGGTGTATTCAAGTACTTGACCCTGAGAGCTATTCTCGGGGTGCTGACTGCCCTGGTTTTTTCTCTGGTTTTTGGGCCGGTTTTTATCCGTAAGCTGAGCTTTCACCAGATTGGCCAGGCTGTGCGCGACGATGGTCCGCAATCTCACCTTAGCAAGGCGGGTACGCCTACTATGGGGGGTGGTTTAATTCTGGCTGCGATTACTATCAGTACGCTGCTTTGGGGGAATCTGTCGAATCTCTATCTGTGGATAGTACTTGGTGTAACGCTGTCGTTTGGTGCCGTGGGCTGGGTTGATGACTACCGTAAGGTTGTGGAAAAACACTCCCGTGGTCTTCCTGGCCGGTGGAAGTATTTCTGGCAGTCTGTGTTTGGCCTGGGAGCAGCAGTCGCTCTGTACGCCATAGCCAAAACACCCGTTGAGACGGCGTTGATTGTACCTTTCTTCAAAGCAGTCGCTCTGCCTCTGGGGCTGTTTTTTGTTGTCCTGACCTATCTGGTGATCGTTGGCAGTAGTAATGCTGTTAACCTGACCGATGGTCTGGATGGGTTGGCCATAATGCCAACGGTTATGGTGGGAGCGGCTTTAGGCGTGTTTGCTTACCTCAGTGGCCATGCCGAGTTTGCCCGTTATCTAAATATTCCCTTTATTCGGGGTTCCGGTGAGCTGGTTGTTTTCACATCTGCTTTGGTAGGGGCTGGCCTTGGCTTCCTCTGGTTTAACACTTATCCGGCCCAGGTGTTTATGGGGGATGTTGGTGCCCTGGCTCTGGGCGCGGCGCTAGGCGTTATTGCTGTGATTGTTCGGCAGGAAATTGTGCTGTTCATTATGGGTGGCGTATTCGTTATGGAGACAGTCTCGGTCATCCTTCAGGTAGCCTCTTTCAAGCTGACCGGGCGTCGTATTTTTCGCATGGCTCCGATACATCATCACTTTGAATTGAAGGGGTGGCCTGAGCCACGGGTTATCGTGAGATTCTGGATCATTAGCCTGGTTCTGGTGCTGATTGGTCTGGCAACACTGAAATTAAGATAAGGATTTGTCGAGGGTGCGTGATCAGTTGATAAGCAGCGACAAAAAGAGAGTTGTCGTTGGTCTGGGCAAGACCGGGCTTGCCTGCGCGCGCTGGCTGTATAAGCAGGGAGTACCTTTCCTGGTTGTTGATACCCGGGATAATCCGCCAGGACTTGATGCCTTCCACAAGGAGTGTTCTGGTATTGATCTTATCTGTGGCCCTCTGGACAGCGATCTTCTTAGTCAGGCAGACGAGTTGATCGTCAGCCCCGGTCTCTCTTTGAAAGAGCTGGCCATTGCGGCTGCAATGGCTAATGGAGCAGCAGTCGTTGGTGATGTTGAGCTGTTTTGCCAAAAGATTAATGTACCAGTTATCGCCATCACTGGGTCTAATGGTAAAAGCACAGTCACCACTCTTGTTGGACTGATGGCAGAAAAAGCTGGCATCAGAGTAGGTACAGGCGGCAATATCGGAACACCGGTTCTTGATCTTTTTGAGCAGGGTGAAAAAGATCTCTACGTTCTTGAACTGTCCAGTTTTCAGCTGGAAACCACACACACTCTTCGCGCGGTAGCAGCAACGGTTCTGAATGTGACCCCTGATCATATGGACCGGTATAACTCCCTGGCCGAATATCATCAGGCTAAACACCGTATTTTCAGAGGTTGTAAAGGTGTTGTTATCAACCGGGATGACGCTCTCACATCTCCCTTGGTCGCAGAATCTGTGAAATGCATCTCTTTCGGGTTGGGTAGAGCTGCGGGCTTAAATGATTTTGGTATTGAGAGGGAACAGGAGCGAACCTGGTTGACCCAGGGGCTGACCCGCCTGATTGCGACTGATGAGCTGAAGATTAAAGGCAGTCATAACTACGCTAATGCTCTGGCGGCACTGGCCCTGGGCTCTCTGGCCGGGCTGCCGGTAAATGCCATGCTGGACGCTCTGCGGGAATTTACCGGTCTGCCTCATCGGTGTGAGTGGGTAAAAGAGTCCAGAGGGGTCAGCTGGTTTAATGATTCCAAGGCTACTAATACCGGTTCTGCCATTGCCGCCATAGAAGGTCTGGGTTGCGATATTGCTGGAAAAGTTATCCTGATTGCTGGGGGTGAGGGTAAGGGAGCTGACTTCTCGGTTATGAAACCGGCCATTGAGAAGTATGCCCGTAGCGTTATCGTGATTGGCGCTGACGGGCCCCGCCTGGCTGATGCTGCCTGTGAAGCTGCACCGATTCTTCGGGCTGGATGTCTGGATGAAGCTATTCACACGGCAGCAGAATTGGCCCACGAAGGTGATGTCGTGCTGCTGGCTCCGGCCTGTGCCAGCTTTGATATGTTTAACAACTATGAACATCGGGGTGAAGTGTTCAAAGAGCGGGTGGGGGTGCTTTGTGACTGAAGTAGCCTTGTCTACCCTGTTCTATCGTGGACGCTTCAGAGGAGCTCCTGTTGATATCCTGTTGCTGGGAGCCGCGCTGACTGCTATTGCCGTTGGGTTGATCATGGTGGCTTCAGCATCCAGCAGTATTGGCAATGTGACTTATGGCAATACTTTTCATTTTCTGATCCGCCAGGGGATTTTCTTTGCCGGGGGACTCTCCGTCATTCTTGCCACTCTGATGATACCGATGGCTGTCTGGGAGCGTTGGGGGCCTGCTCTGTTGATTCTTGCCTGGATGCTGCTCGTTCTGGTTCTGATTCCTGGCGTTGGCCGGGAAGTGAACGGCAGTAGTCGCTGGATTCCCCTGGGGTTATTCAATCTTCAACCTTCTGAAGTAGCCAAGGTGCTGGTTGCCGTTTACATGGCATCCTATCTGTCCCGCAAACAGGATGAAGTGCGGGATGAAGGCTGGTGGGGGTTCAGTCGTCCCATGCTGGTTTTGATTTTGACACTGGTTCTGTTTCTGTTTGAACCTGACTTTGGCTCTTCTGTCGTTCTGCTCGGGGCTATTATGGGCATGGTGTTCCTGGCCGGAGCTGGGCTGGGCAAGTTCTTTGTCATGCTGATAGGAGCTGTAATTGCTGCTGTTGGCTTGGTGCTGGTGGCTCCTTACCGTATGAGACGCCTGACTGTTTATACCGATCCCTGGGCTGACCAGTTTGGTGATGGCTATCAGCTGACACAATCTCTGATTGGTTTTGGCCGGGGAGGATGGACTGGAGAGGGGCTGGGAAACAGTATCCAGAAACTGTTCTTCCTGCCGGAAGCTCATACCGACTTTATCTTTTCTGTGGTTGCGGAAGAACTGGGCCTGGTTGGCTCCATAGCTATTTTGGCACTGCTGTTTTTTATCGCCTGGAGAGCCATGCATATCGGCTATCTGGCGGAAAAGGCCAACCAGTACTTCTCTGCTTATCTCGCTTATGGTCTTGGGCTGCTGTTCGGCAGCCAGGTTTTTATCAATATTGGAGTCAGCAGTGGCCTGCTACCGACCAAGGGGCTGGCTCTGCCATTTGTCAGCTATGGCGGCAGTAGCCTAATGATGAGTTGCCTGACTGTTGGGTTGTTAATGCGCATTGATTTTGAGCGCCACGGTATGGGTGCTGCAAAGGGAGGTAGACATGGCTGACCAGTCACCTCTGTTTATTATCATGGCCGGTGGTACCGGTGGTCACATTTTCCCGGCCCTTGCTGTAGCGGACGAACTTCGTGACCAGGGTTTCCATATTCACTGGCTGGGCACCCATGACGGTATGGAAGCTGATCTCGTACCTAAGCACGGTTATGATATCTCCTTTATGCCAGTTAAAGGTGTAAGGGGTAATGGCTTTAAGGCTCTTCTGCAGGCACCGTTCCGGGTTGCTATTTCCCTCTGGCATGCAATGCAGATTATGCGCAGTAAAAAAGCGGTAGCTGTACTGGGTATGGGGGGATTTGTATCAGGACCCGGCAGTGTAGCAGCCTGGTTACTGCGCAAGCCGCTGGTGCTGCATGAGCAAAATGCCGTTCTTGGTCTGACCAACCGTATTGCCAGTCGGTTTGCTACCCGGTTGCTGGAAGCATTTCCCAACACCTTTGAGAAACGCTCCGGTGTGCAATGTACCGGTAATCCGGTACGCCCGATGATTATTTTCTCTGAAAGTTCCGAGTCAGGCTCCAGACCATTGCGGTTGCTGGTTCTTGGTGGCAGCCGGGGGGCTGTAGCTATTAACGAGTGTGTTCCTAAGGCCCTTGCCCTTTTAGAGACTGGTTCTCTGGATGTGTGGCATCAGGCTGGCAGCCTCAATGTGGAAGAGGCTCGCAATATTTATCGGAAAGCCGGTGTTGAAGGCCGGGTAGATCCCTTTATTGATGATATGGCCGCTGCCTATGGCTGGGCTGATCTGGTGTTGTGTCGTTCGGGGGCTTTGACTGTGGCTGAACTGGCTAATGCCGGTAAGCCCGCGATTCTGGTTCCTTATCCCTGGCATAAAGACCAGCAGCAGTTAAGAAATGCCCGTTACCTTGTGGATAACCAGGCAGCCGTTCTGCTTGAGCAGAATGAAATGACAGATGAAACCCTGGCAGATCTGCTGAAGCAGCTGTCAAGCGACAGGAAGCGCATACAATCCATGGCTGAAGCATCCAAAACCTGTGCTCACCCCAACGCAACCAAAAATGTTGCCCGTTTTTGCCGGGAGGTGGCCAATGTCTGAACAGTTTTCCAGACAGCATGTTCCGGTTTTTGCCATTCCAGAAATGCGCCGGATCGGCAAGATCCATTTTATTGGTATTGGTGGCTCCGGAATGTGCGGTATTGCTGAGGTGCTGCGCAATCAGGGGTATCAGATTTCCGGATCGGATCTGAATCAGTCACGGGTTACCCGGCACCTTGAGTCTCTGGGTGTTGAAGTTTACCAGGGGCATGACCGGTCCCACATTGCTGGTGCCGATGTTGTTGTTGTATCTACGGCGGTAAAGGAAGATAACCCTGAGTTAATGGAGGCCCGGGAGTGCCGTATCCCGGTTGTCCCTCGAGCCGAGATGCTGGCAGAGCTGATGCGTTACCGTCACGGTATCGCAGTTGCCGGCACCCATGGAAAGACGACAACCACCAGCCTTCTGGCCTCCGTTCTGGGGCAGGGCGGGCTGGATCCGACTTTTATTATCGGTGGTCGTCTGAACTCTGCAGGAACCAATGCCCGCATGGGGGCCAGCCGTTTTCTGGTGGCTGAGGCCGATGAAAGTGATGCTTCTTTCCTGCATCTGCAACCCATGGTATCGATAGTGACTAATATCGATGCTGATCATATGGGTACCTATGATGGTGACTTCAATAAGTTGAAGCAGACCTTTATCGAGTTTCTCCATAACCTGCCATTTTATGGGCTGGCCGTTGTCTGTATTGATGATCCGGTTGTACGAGAGCTTCTTCCCCGCATTAAACGTCAAGTGATCACTTATGGTTTTGCTGAAGATGCGGATTTCCGTGCCATTGATATTCGTCAGAATGGCATGCGCAACAGCTACCGTCTGGTTCGAAAGGGTCATGATGAAAAGATAGATGTCACCATCAACCTGCCTGGCGAGCATAATATCCTCAACTCTCTGGCCACATATGCTGTAGCTGCAGAAGAGGGGCTCAGTGATGAAGATATCTGTGCCGGTTTGGAAGGGTTTCAGGGGGTTGGACGTCGTTTCCAGGTTTACGGAAATTACCAGACAGGCGTTGGCGAGGTGATGTTTGTCGATGATTATGGTCACCACCCCCGTGAAGTTGCGGCGACCATTGCGGCGATTCGCAAGGGTTGGCCTGATCAGCGACTGGTTATGATTTACCAGCCCCATCGCTATTCCCGTACCCGTGACTTGTATGAAGATTTTGTAGATGTTCTGTCACAGGTCGATGTTTTGCTGCTGATGGACGTGTACCCTGCCGGGGAAGAGGAGATTCCTGGAGCCGATGCCCGCAGCCTGTGTCGCAGTATTCGTCAGCGCGGGCGTCTGGATCCAATTTTCCTGCAGCGCGGTGATGCGGTTGAGCCAGTGCTGGCGGATGTGTTGAAGGAGGGGGATCTGTTAATTACCCAGGGGGCTGGTGATATCGGTGGCTTGGCCAATGAGCTGGCTGATAGCGAGCTGGTATTAAAGCAGTCTGAGCAGGCTTGAGCTAACAGATAATAGCCTTGAGCTGACTGAATAGCTCAGGGCTGCCATGGAAAACAGCCAACGAGCTGTAGGAAAGAGATGAGTGCATGACTGAACAATCCAAAAAGGACAATCCGATCGAGAACACGGAAGCTTTTGGACGTGTGGTCGTACTGTGTGGTGGAGATTCACCTGAACGCCAGGTGTCATTGAAATCTGGTAACCGTATTTTTACCGCCCTGCAGGATCGTGGCGTTGATGTGGTCATGGTAGATGCTGCCAATGATCTGGTTGACCAGCTGCAGACCATTAAACCGGACCGCGTATTTCTGGCCCTGCATGGTGCCAGTGGTGAAGATGGTACTGTTCAGGGATTGCTGGAGTTTCTGAAAATCCCTTATACCGGTAGTGGTGTGAAAGGTTCCGCTATCGCTATGGACAAGTGTCGCAGCAAGTTGATCTGGCAGCGCATCGGGCTGCCAACTCCTGACTTTAAGCTAATTGATGCCAGCACCAACCTGGATGAAATTGAGCTTCCGGTTCCCTGTTTTGTAAAGCCGAACAGTGATGGCTCCAGTATTGCCACATTTCCTGTTTACAGCCGGGATGAGCTGAAGCCTGCCATTACCAAGGTGCTGGAGCACGCAGATAAGGTGCTGGTTGAGCAGTTGATTAAAGGGCCGGAATTTACTGTCAGTATTCTTAACGGTCGTCCTCTGCCCGGTATTCGGCTGGAAACTGACAACACCTTTTATGATTATGAGGCCAAGTATCTGTCAGACAGTACCCGTTACCTCCTGCCTTGCGGTTTGACTGAAGAGAAAGAGGCAGAGCTTCAGGCTCTGGCTTTGCGGGCTTTCGACAGTATCGGTTGCACCGGCTGGGGCCGGGTAGATGTTATGCAGGATGAACAGGGCAATTTCTGGCTTCTGGAAGTTAATACTATTCCGGGAATGACGGACCATAGTCTGGTACCTATGGCCGCCAAGGCAGTGGGTTATGAGTTTGCTGATCTGGTTCTGGAACTACTACAGGCCACTGGACAGGAGGAGCGGCCATGGATGCCCGCCGGTACCTCAACCGCGGCAGTGAAAACCAGCTAAGGCACAAGCCCCGCAGGAAATTGCGGGTGAGAAGCTTTCAGGAAGAGTTTTTGCTCTGGTGTGCGCGAACTCTGGCTGCGTTGAAGTGGCTGTGTGCGGGAGCTGTGCTGGGAGGTTTTATCTGGTCGGTACCGGTTATCTGGAGCTGGCTGGACAGGCCGATTGCCAGGGTTGAGATCAGCGGTGATTTCCGTTATCTCGATCAGGAGCAGGTCAAGGGCAAGCTGACGCCTTATCTGCAGGAGACCTTTTTCAGTCTGGATCTGCAGTATTTAAGGTCGGCTCTGTTATCAGATCCATGGATTGGCAGCGTCAAGGTGCGCAAGGTCTGGCCGGATCTGTTGATGGTAGTACTCAGGGAAGAGGTACCGGTGGCCCGCTGGCGGGCAGCTGATCTGATAAATATTGAAGGGGAGGTTTTTCCCCGGAGTGCAGATCAGCAGTTTGAACAGTTTCCAGCCCTGGCTGGGCCTGGTGGTCGAGAACAGGAAGTCATGGAGCAGTACCTGACCCTGAGCCATCAGTTAAGGCCGCTGGGGATCAAGGTTGATGGGGTAGCCCTGTCAATGGATGGAAGCTGGAGCTTTCGGGTCGGGGAGATTGAAGTGCAGCTGGGCAGTGAAGCTCTGCTTAAACGGATGCAGAGATTTTCCCGGCTGTACAACATACATCTCGAAGAGCAGTGGAGCTCTGTGAAAAGCGTGGATCTGCGCTACCGGGATGGAGTTGCAGTGGCGTGGAAGGAGGTCAGCATGGCCTCGGACAATGGGTAAATGCATTCATCAGGAAGTCTTTTTGAACAAGGGTTGTCTGATGACTGCACAGGATAAATGGCTGGTACGCTGGCTGGAAACAAGTCACCGCTTGTTAACGGGACAACAGGTAGGTTAATAAATGACTGGCTCTGGGAACGGAAAGATGGTCGTCGGCCTGGATATTGGTACCTCCAAGGTAGTCACTCTGGTCGGGGAGATTACCGAGCGTGGCACCATTGAAATCGTTGGCATTGGTTCACACCCTTCACGCGGATTAAAGCGGGGTGTGGTGGTCAACATTGAGTCGACAGTACAGTCTATTCAGCGCGCTATTGAAGAAGCTGAGCTGATGGCTGGGTGCCAGATTGATACCGTTTACGCCGGTATTGCAGGTAATCATATCCGCAGTCTCAATTCCCATGGAATTGTGGCGATACGTGAGCGTGAAGTGACGCATGCTGATATGGAGCGGGTTATTGATGCGGCCCAGGCTGTGGCTATCCCGGCTGACCAGAAAATTTTACATATTCTGCCCCAGGAGTATGTGATTGATACCCAGGAAGGCGTGAAGGAGCCGCTGGGTATGTCCGGGGTGCGCCTGGAGGCCAAGGTTCATCTGGTCACCTGTGCAGTTAATGCCGTGCAGAATATTGAGAAATGTATTCGTCGCTGCAATCTGGATGTCGATGATGTCATCCTTGAGCAGCTGGCTTCCAGCTACTCAGTGCTGACCGATGATGAAAAAGAGCTCGGTGTCTGCATGGTGGATATCGGTGGTGGTACCACAGATATCGCCATCTTTACTGACGGTGCTATACGTCATACGGCAGTCATTCCTATTGCTGGTGATCAGGTAACTAACGACATTGCCATGGCATTGCGTACTCCGACCCAGCATGCGGAGGATATCAAGATCAAGTATGCCTGTGCACTGACTCAGCTGGCAGGTGAGCACGACACAATCAAGGTGCCCAGTGTTGGCGACAGGCCCCCAAGGGAACTGTCACGGCAGGCGCTGGCAGAAGTTGTGGAACCCCGTTATGCCGAGCTGTTCAGCCTGATTCAGGCTGAGCTGAGACGCAGCGGGTTTGAAGAGCTGGTGGCTGCGGGTGTGGTACTTACTGGCGGGACTTCCAAGATGGAAGGAGTTGTAGAGCTGGCTGAGGAGATTTTCCATATGCCAGTTCGACTGGGAGTTCCTCAGAATGTTGAAGGGCTGGCCGATGTGGTTCGTAATCCTATTTATGCGACTGGTGTCGGTTTGCTCCAGTATGCCCAGCACAACATGCAGGAAAGCGCAGGAGCACCTGCCCCGGTCAAGGGGGCACATCGGCAGCAGGAAAACTTTTTGAGTCGTTTGAAGCAGTGGATTCAAGGCAATTTTTAATTGTTAACTGGAAGTTATTACAAGAAAATGGATATTAAGAGAGAAAGGAGAGAGTCATGTTCGAGCTGTTAGACAATGTGCCGCAGAATGCGGTTATCAAGGTCATCGGTGTCGGCGGTGGCGGTGGTAATGCAGTCAATCATATGCTCAACAGCCAGGTTGAGGGTGTGGACTTTATTGTGGCCAACACTGATGCTCAGGCTCTTAAGAACCTGAATGCCCGGACCTTGCTTCAGCTGGGTACTGGCATCACCAAGGGGCTTGGTGCCGGTGCCAACCCTGAAATTGGCCGTCAGGCTGCTCTGGAAGACCGCGAGCGTATTGCAGAAGTCCTGCAGGGCGCTGATATGGTCTTTATTACTGCGGGTATGGGTGGTGGTACCGGAACCGGAGCTGCTCCTGTTGTGGCCCAGGTTGCCAAAGAGCTGGATATTTTGACCGTTGCTGTTGTGACCCGTCCCTTCCCCTTCGAAGGACGAAAGCGTACAGCTATTGCAGAGGAAGGTCTGAAAGAGCTGTCTGATCATGTGGACTCTCTGATTACCATTCCTAACGAAAAGTTGCTGCAGGCCTTGGGACGCAAAGCCAGTCTGCTGTCTGCTTTCAGTGCGGCCAATGATGTGCTCTTGGGTGCTGTGCAGGGAATTGCTGATCTGATCATCCGCCCGGGTATGATCAACGTCGATTTCGCCGACGTACGTACAGTTATGTCTGAAATGGGCATGGCTATGATGGGAACCGGTTCATCTACCGGTGAAACTCGTGCTGCTGAAGCGGCTGAAGCTGCCGTCCGCAGTCCGTTGCTGGATGATATCGACCTTCAGGGCGCTCGCGGTATTCTGGTTAATATTACTGCTGGTCTGGACTTTGCCATTGGTGAGTTTGAAGAAGTGGGTGATGCCGTTTCCCAGTATGCTTCTGATAATGCCACTGTAGTTATCGGTACGGTTATTGATCCAGAGATGACTGACGAGTTGCGTGTTACAGTTGTTGCCACTGGCCTGGGGGAAGCGGATAACAAGATTCGCACCGTGGTGGACAACACAGAAACCAAGCAGGCAGAAAAGCCGGCCGAGGAGCTGAACTACACGGAACTGGATCGTCCGGCTATTCATCGTCAGAAACCGAAGCCGGCTGTGACTAATGGTCTTGATGCAGCCACGGCTCCAGACTTGAATGCGTCACCTGACTATCTGGATATTCCTGCATTCCTGCGTCGTCAGGCGGACTAATCTCCGCCTGAGCTGCTGCAGTTAAAGGAATGATGTGGAATGTAACACTATGTTCGAAAGGCTTACTTTGCTAAACTGGTAGATTATTGCAAGTTTTCCAAGAGAAAGAGAAGCTTGCAGCCTGGTATAACGCCGGCATCACTGGCACATAGCAAGATAAGCAAGATATAAAGGCTTTACGGCTGCATTATGATCAGACAGCGTACTCTTAAAAATATTATTCGCGCCACTGGCGTAGGTCTGCATTCAGGCGAAAAGGTCTACATGACACTCAAGCCTGCTCCAGTTGATACCGGTATTGTTTTCTGCCGTACAGATCTTGACCCAGTTGTTGAGATTCCTGCCCGTGCAGTCAATGTTGGGCAGACGACTTTGAGCACGTCTCTGGAAAAGGATGGTGTGCGCGTTGATACTGTTGAGCATCTGCTGTCTGCAATGGCCGGCCTTGGCATTGATAATGCGTATGTAGAAGTGACTGCCCATGAAGTGCCTATTATGGATGGCAGTGCCGGACCCTTTGTGTTCCTGCTGCAGTCGGCAGGCATAGAGGAACAGTCAAAAGCCAAGCGCTTTATTCGCATTAAGAAGAAAGTGACTGTTGAGGAAGATGGTAAGTCTGCCACTTTTGTGCCCTTTGATGGCTTCAAGGTCAGCTTCTCTATTGATTTTGACCATCCGGTGTTCCGTGGTTTGACTCAGCAGGCCAGTATTGATTTTTCCAGTACCTCTTTTGTGAAAGAAGTCAGCCGCGCCCGTACTTTCGGCTTTATGCGCGATATCGAATTCTTGCGTTCCCAAAATCTGGCTCTGGGGGGGAGTGTTGATAACGCGATTGTTGTCGATGACTACCGAATTCTCAATGAAGACGGTCTCCGCTACGAAGATGAGTTCGTCAAACACAAGATGCTTGACGCCATAGGTGACCTTTATCTTCTGGGAAGCAGCCTGATTGGTGAGTTTATTGGTCAAAAATCTGGCCATGCGCTCAATAACAAGTTGCTGCGTGCCCTGATTGCTGATGAGTCTGCCTGGGAAGTGGTGACTTTTGAAGATGCCGCGAAGGCGCCTATTTCCTACGCCCGTCCGACAGCCGTTATTGCCTGATTGAAATTCTGATCTCTCTTATTTAGGCCATCCCAGTGATGGCCTTTTTTATATGTGGGCTCAATGTAGGGAGGTCAGGCAGCTGCTCGGTTGGCTATAGTTGAAAGGGGGATTGCCAGAATGCTAGAGTGTGGCGCACATTGGCTGTTAATCTGGTAGTATCCACCGTTGCATCCAGAAGCGGTAGCCCTTTAAGAGAGTTATCGAAATGGTTTCGTGTTATTTGTGTATCCATTTGCTCAGTAATGGGTATTCCGTGCAGATTGGTATGAGTGGATTCAGGCAACAATGAAGATAATCGTTGTTAGACATCCCCATGGAAAGAGCCGCACTTTCTGGTTGAATGGTGCGCGGCTGGCGTGGGTGAGCTGTCTGTTTTCCCTCTCCCTTATTGTCGGAGGCTTCCTGGGCGGGTGGCATTATCTTGACAGTATCTCTTCTACATCCTCCAGAGCTACAGAGCTGGAAAACCTGCAGGCTGAACTGGCTGGTCAGAGAAAGGATGTTGAGAAACTTCGTAATAAATCTGCTGTCGAACTGGATGCGCTCTCTGTTCAGATAGCTCAGCTGCAGGGGCAGCTGATGCGACTGGATGCCTTGGGAGAGAGGTTGGTAACCATGGCTGATATTTCCGGTGATGAGTTTGATTTTGGTGTGCCTCCAGCACTTGGGGGGCCAGAAGAGTCTCTTGAAGCGGGGCAGGCATACCAGCCACCGACACTCTCAGAGCAAATTGAGAGTCTGGCAGTTCGTATAGACAGCCGGGCAGAGCAGCTTGAAGTGCTGGAAAGTATACTTTTGGGACGCAGTCTTCAGGATGATCAGTTTATTGCGGGAAAACCAGTCAGGAAGGGATGGATGTCATCATCCTTTGGGCGTAGAACTGATCCGTTTACCGGTCGCCCGGCCTGGCATAAAGGTGTAGATTTTGCCGGTAAGGCCGGCTCCGATGTGGTCGCCGTGGGTTCTGGAGTTGTAACCTGGGCAGGTCGCCGTAGCGGTTTTGGACTTCTGGTTGAGATAAACCATGGCAATGGTTATGTCACTCGTTATGCCCATAACAAGGAAGTCTTGGTGAAGGTGGGGGATATTGTCAATAAGGGGCAGACTGTCAGCTTAATGGGCAGTTCTGGACGCTCTACAGGACCTCATGTTCACTTTGAAGTGCTGGTTAATGGACGCCCGGTTAATCCGTCCAAATATGTTTACCGGGCCAGTCGCTAGGATATGCTCACAAACAGTTGTGAGTCCTCCCTAATACGAGCGAAATGAATTCGGATATTTCAGGCATTTGAACAAACATGTTGTCATCCTTCATCAAAAAAATTATTGGTAGTCAGAATGACCGTCAGCTCAAGAGAATGGGCAAGCGTGTCAAAGCAATTGGAGAGCTTGAGAGTGAGCTCAAAAGCCTGACCGATGATGAACTGAAAGCCCGCAGTGCTGCCCTGGCAGAAAGAGCCCAGGGGGGAGAAGAGCTCGACAAGCTGCTTCCCGAAGCATTTGCTGTCTGCCGTGAAGCCAGTCGCCGGGTCATGGGTATGCGTCACTTTGATGTGCAGCTGATTGGCGGTATGACTCTTCACGAAGGACGTATCGCCGAGATGCGTACCGGTGAAGGTAAGACCCTGATGGCCACCCTGTCAGTTTATCTGAATGCCCTGAGTGGCAAGGGTGTTCACGTCGTGACCGTGAATGATTACCTGGCCAGTCGTGATGCTGACTGGATGCGTCCGCTCTATGAATTCCTGGGCATGACTGTGGGTGTTGTTGTTCCCCAGCAGAACCCGGAAGAGAAGCGGGCAGCTTATCAGGCTGATATCACTTATGGCACCAACAACGAGTTCGGTTTTGACTATCTGCGTGACAACATGGCCTTCCGCAAGGAAGACAAGTTCCAGCGGGGTCTGAACTTTGCCGTTATCGATGAGGTTGACTCCATCCTGATCGATGAAGCCCGTACTCCTCTTATTATTTCCGGTCCTGCTGAAGACAGCTCTGAACTTTATCGCACCATGAACAAGCTGGCTCCCCGTCTGAAGCGCCAGTTCGAAGAGGGTGAGGAGGTCAGCGAGGAAAATATCGGTCACTATATTGTTGACGAGAAAACCCGTCAGGTTGAATTGACCGAAGCCGGCCACCAGTTTATTGAAGAGGTGCTGACCAAAGATGGTATGCTGCCTGAAGGTGAGAGTCTGTACGCAGCCCAGAACCTGAATTTGCTGCATCACGCCCAGGCTGCTCTGAAGGCTCATACCTTGTTCCAGAAGAATGTGGAATATATCGTTCAGGGACAGGAAGTGATGCTGGTTGACGAACATACTGGTCGTACCATGCCAGGTCGTCGTCTGTCTGAAGGTCTGCACCAGGCCCTGGAAGCGAAAGAGGGGTTGAACATTCAGGCTGAGAGCCAGACCTTGGCCTCTACTACATTCCAGAACTATTTCCGCCTTTATGAAACCCTGTCCGGCATGACTGGTACTGCGGATACAGAAGCCTACGAATTCCGTCAGATCTACGGCCTGGATGTTGTGGTTATCCCGACCCACAAGCCCATGGTTCGCAAGGATATGAACGACCTGGTCTACCTGACCCTGGGAGAGAAGTTTGATGCCATCATTCAGGATATTCGGGAAACTGTGGATGCCGGTCGCCCGGTTCTGGTAGGTACGGCGTCCATAGAGTCTTCCGAGATCCTTTCTGGTGCTCTGAAGAAAGCCAGTATTCCCCACGAAGTGCTTAACGCCAAGTTCCACGAGCGGGAAGCCGAGATCGTAGCCCAGGCAGGTCGCCCGGGAGCGATTACTATTGCTACCAACATGGCAGGCCGTGGTACTGATATTGTTCTTGGTGGTAACTGGGAAGCAGAAGCAGCTTCTCTAAATAATCCCTCTCAGGATCAGCTGGATAAACTGAAGGCTGAATGGCAGACCCGTCACGACAATGTTCTGGCAGCTGGTGGTTTGCATATTATTGGTACTGAGCGTCATGAATCCCGCCGGATCGACAACCAGCTCCGTGGTCGTGCCGGTCGCCAGGGGGATGCTGGTTCTTCCCGCTTCTACTTGTCCCTGGAAGATAACCTGATGCGTATCTTCGCCTCTGACCGGGTGAAGAACTTTATGAAAGCTCTGGGCATGGAGAAGGGCGAGGCGATTGAGCACCGCATGGTGACCAACGCCATTGAGAAAGCCCAACGCAAGGTGGAGGGGCGTAATTTCGATATTCGTAAGCAGCTGCTGGAATATGATGATGTGGCCAATGATCAGCGTAAAGTGGTTTACGCCCAGCGTGATGACCTTCTGGCTGCTGATGATGTAGCTGAGAGTGTCAGCAACATCCGTGCTGAAGTTGTCAACAGTATCATTGATGAATTTATTCCGCCTCAGAGCCTGGAAGAGCAGTGGGATATTACCGGTCTGGTTAAACGCATCAGCGCTGAGCTGAATGAAGTCTTGCCGATTAAAAAATGGCTGGATGAGGAAGACGCCTTGGATGAAGATGGTCTGCGTGACCGGATTCTGGAGAAGGTAGTTGAATCCTACGAAGCCAAGAAAAAACTGGCTGGTGAGGAGGCTCTGCAGGCCTTTGAAAAGCATATCCTGCTGCGTATTCTGGATGACAAGTGGAAAGAGCACCTGGCTACCATGGATCACCTGCGTCAGGGTATTCACCTGCGCGGCTATGCTGCCAAGAACCCCAAGCAGGAGTACAAACGCGAAGCCTTTGAGCTGTTCTCCCAGATGCTGACTGATATTAAGCATGAGGTTATTCGTGTGTTGTCCCATGTGCAGGTACAGCAGGATGACCAGACTGAAGAGATGGAACGTCAGCGTCGTGAAGAGCTGGCTCGTCGTATGCAGTTTCAGCATGAGCAGACTGCGGCCCTGGAAGATAAAAATGAGCAGCCCGGCGAAGAAGGCACAGCTCATTCAGAACCATTTGTCAGAGAAGGGCGTAAGGTTGGCCGTAACGAGCCCTGCCCCTGCGGTTCTGGCAAGAAGTACAAGCAGTGCCATGGCAAGATTGTCTGAATAAACGCCTGATTTGATCGAAAGGCCTTTCATTCAATAAACGAATGAAAGGCTTTTTTTATGCGGTAGTTTTTTTTATGTGGTTTTAGTGGCATGTAAAGGGGGATGTCGGATATCCTGCCTTTTTGCCATGTCTGGCGACGCAGGAATGCGCTAAAGAAAAACTAGATAATAAGAGTTTCTTAACAGGGGGAAGTATGGCAACAGGGCTGGCACCGTCCGGTACACTCTATCCTGTGGCAGGTTTTCAACTGGGGACCGTTAAGGCGGGTATCCGATATCCTGACAGGCGGGATCTGGTGGTCATGCGTTGGCCGGAATCTGCCAGTGTGGCAGGCTTGTTTACCCGAAATAAATTCTGCGCTGCCCCAGTGCTTCTCTGCCAGGAGCGGATGAGTCAATCACCCTGCGCTCTGGTGGTCAATACTGGTAATGCCAATGCTGGAACTGGTGATCAGGGCATCTGTGATGCTATAGCGACAACGGGACTTCTTGCTGAACTATTGCAGTGCAACCCCTGCCAGGTTCTATCATTTTCTACTGGTGTCATTGGAGAGTATCTACCTGTTGATCGGGTAAATGCCGGGCTTCCCGGGTGCGTTGAGTCTCTGTCTGAGGATGGCTGGTGGCAGGCTGCTGAAGGTATTATGACTACTGATACCCGTCCCAAGGGCTTTTCCCGCAAGGTTCAGTGTGGTGGGTATGAGTTTACTGTAACGGGTATTGCCAAAGGTTCCGGAATGATCCATCCCAATATGGCGACCATGCTGGCCTATATCGCCACGGATGCTGCTGTAGAGCGATCTCTGTGCCAGAAACTGCTGTCTGAGGTTGCTGAGAACTCGTTTAACCGGATTACAGTTGATGGTGATACTTCCACCAATGACTCCTGCATTTTTGTGGCAACCGGAGCTGCAGGCAATGAACTCATCCGCAGTCGGGAACATCCACTGTTTGAGGCTTTGGCGGTTGCGATCAACGGTCTCTGCCGGGATCTGGCAATGGCTCAGGTGATGGATGGAGAGGGTGCGACCCGGTTTGTTGCGGTAGCTGTTGAGGGGGCTGTCTCTGTCGAGCAGGCCCATAGTGTTGCAAATACAGTTGCACTGTCTCCTTTAGTCAAGACTGCGCTGTTTGCTTCTGACCCCAACTGGGGGCGTATTCTGGCCGCTGTTGGCCGCGCTCCTGTTGATGGTTTGGATGTTAACCAGACCCGTATCTGGCTGGATGATGTTTTGATTAGCGAAAAGGGAACTGTTGCCGACACCTACCGGGAAGAAGATGGTCAGGCGGTTATGGATCGAGAATCCTATACCATTCGAATTGCGTTGGGGCTTGGTGATTGTTCCACCCAGGTCTGGACCTCTGATCTGTCCCACGAGTATGTCACTATCAATGCAGAGTACCGCACCTGATGTCCGTTCATCCAGTTCATGTTGCTGCAGCCGTTATTGTCGATGACAATAGCCGTATTCTGATTGCTCAGAGGCCTTCTGATAAACATCAAGGTGGTTTGTGGGAGTTTCCCGGCGGTAAGGTTGAAGTTGGGGAGGGGGTGGAGCAGGCGCTCATCCGAGAGCTGGAAGAGGAGCTGGGAATAACGCCGTCTGAATTTCGTCCGCTGATCAAGATCAGGCATGATTATTCGGATAAGTCTGTATTACTTGATGTCTGGAGAGTTTCACGGTTTTCTGGTGAACCTCACGGTCGAGAAGGGCAGCCGGTTAGCTGGGTAGAAAAGTCACGACTGTCCGAATACCAGTTCCCTGCTGCCAATTATCCCATTCTCAATGCTGCTATTTTGCCAGGGTGCTACCTGATCACCGGCCCTTTTCAGGACAGAGATGAGCTGCTGGAGCGGGTAACGGCGGCTTTCAATCAGGGAGTTTCGCTGGTTCAGTTTCATGCGCCTTGGCTGGAAGAAGATCAGTACCGGGAGTGTGTTGAAGCATTACTGCCACTGTTTGGTAGTGGAAAACAGTTGCTGGTAAAGGGAGATGTTTCATGGCTCGAGCATTCTGATATTGCCGGCTTGCACCTGACGTCAGAACAGCTGAGATCACTCCATGCTGAGGGTTGGAGCTATAGTGGTAACAAGCTTCTGGGAGCATCCTGCCATAGCGGTTTGCAGCTGGAGCAGGCTGTTCAGGTTGGTGCATCATTTGCCACCCTGTCTCCGGTGCTGGAAACCGCTTCTCATCCTGAATCAAATCCACTGGATTGGGTTCATGCCGGCCCCATGGTAGAAAGTGCGGCAATTCCTGTTTACTGTCAGGGAGGCATGGCCGCGAGCCATCTAATGCTGGCTCAGCGGCTGGGGGCTCAAGGGATTGCCGGGACTTCTGCCTGGTGGTAAGTGGTTATCTGGCAACTCCATTTTACCCTGCTAATCTGTCTGTTCCATCAGGAGAAGAGGCAGTTCCAATGTCGCTTGAGGCCAGAGTAGATAATCTTGAAAGGTTCAAGGATGAAGCCGATGAAAGGCTGAGAAGAATAGAGCACACTTTACTTCATACCCATATGACTGTTGAAGGCAATCAGTTCATTCTTCACGATATAAAATCAAGACTCTCAACGCTGGAAACAGGTTTTTCAGCGTTTGAGGCAAGATTCTCAACACTTGAAACAAGATTCTCGGCGCTTGAAACAAGATTTTCTGTTCTAGAAAGTGATACCTCAGAGATCAAGAGCGATATGGCTGAGGCCAAGTCCATACTTCAGCAGCTATCGCATCGTTTTATTGAGAGTTAAGTAGAGCTTCTGGAGTACCATCCGGGCGGTCGTCAGTGCCCTGCCATCACACCGCTTAGGTATTTATACGGATCCTGAAGTTAGGTTAGAAGCCTGTCATGTCGCAGTATAAAGAAATATGTGACGCAGGAATTTAACGCTGAATACAGCCAGAATGAAACTAAAAACGCTCTGTACACGACAATTCCTCACGAGCCCAGTACCAGCCTGGGTTCGAAGAGTAACGCTATAAACTGAAGCGCATCACTGAACCATTGGTCAACGTGGCCGAGTGTGCGCTGAAGCCTGTCCAGTCCGGCTCTGAAGAGGCTCTTGGCCTTCCTGCCGTGTTTCTTGGTGCGAATAGGTTTCTCCTCATTCACCCACTCGCCGGTCTTGTAACACCAGACAAAAGCGATAGCCAGAATGCCCAGTAGCTTTGAGGCTCTATCCAACTTGGTGAGGTGTGTTTCCTCCATGTTAAACCCGCGTCCTTTCAGAGACTGGAACATGGTTTCTATCTGCCACCTTTCCAGGTAGTCCTGAACAGCACGTTCAGGGTCAGCCTGACAAATGAGAGCCATAAGACCTTTCTCAGACCGAGCAGCAGCAAGATAAACTGTATGCCCCCACACCTTACGAGGCTTGCGTATCACCATGTGTTCACCAGCCTTTATGGTGAAGATGCGCCGAACAGGCAGCAGGCGGTTTTGATGCTTGTTGGGTATCTGGGTATTCACTGGAATCCGAAGGCAGAACGGGCCAGTTATATTCGACCAGGTAACCCAGCCATTTCTTTTCTTTGAACTCCCTGTCTGCCATAAGGCGCTCTACTTTCTGGTCAGGGAAGATGTCCAGAAACAAGTTCAGTAGATCAATGCGCTCCTGAGTATTCGAGTTGCCCTTCTTGTCGAGCATGACCCACAACAGGGGTATAGCCATACCTTTGTAGTTAATGGCCAGATAAAGAATGTTGAACTTGGATCGTCCCAGCATCCATGTTGTTCGATCCATGCTGAGCTTCCAAGGCCCTTCGGGGCCGAACAAACAGGCTATAAGTTTGGCGAGAGTGACTGTATCGAGGGAGACCTTCTGGAAAAAATTCTGTATACGGCGATAGCAGGACTCTGTTTGAGCAAAACCCGGGAAGTTTGCGGCAAGGCGGGTAAGATTCACTGTTCGCAACTGAATAATGCTGATGACCAAGATGGAAATAAGCTCAAGCCGCGGCTTGCTTAGAGCGAGATATGGCTTAATCTGCTGGGAGAGTGAGCTGGCAATGTCCATGGCTGCTTCCGATGGCTCTTTTTTCACAGCCTTTCATAGCAGCTTTGCTACGTTGCCAGCTCACTTTTTTGTCGTGTACAGAGCTAAAAACGATAGGTGGCTTATGGGCGAGTTTTATATTTCAAATAGTTAGACCTTCTGGGGTTGCTTGTTAGTCATTGGTGTTGCAAGAGGAGATAGTGTTCGCAAGGTCAAAAAACAAGCAACCATATGAGCAGCCTTATGTACAACGGTAACAACCCCAATCGCCCTTCATTTCCTCCCCAGCCACCTGGATACTACGTTCCTCCATCGTCTTCTGGCATGCAGGAGTATTCATCAGCGCCTCCACCTGGTTTGGGGCAGCAGTCACCCTCTTTTAGGCCTAGTTATCCGCCATATTCAGGGCAAGTTCCACCACAGTCTTATTGGGGAACACCTGGATATCCATATCCCACTCAGTGCCCTCCAACCGGGTTTGTTGGCGGTTATTATGGCCAGGTGCCTTCTGCTCCAGCTATGAGGCCACAGTATCCTGGCTCCATGTATGCGACTGCAGTTCCACCAGAGCATACGGTTTCTGCCCTGCCACCGCAGGAGAGGGTTCCCGCAGCGCCGCGAGCCAAAGGCTCAAGGCCTGAGAAAGGTGAAAGTTGGTATCAGTTTTTTGCAAACACCCCTGCAAGACCTGCAGGCCAGAAACCGGAGATTTATGTCACTAAGAGGTTGGATGCAGTGAACGCGCAATGTCGGTCAGTTGTCTGCAAAGAGCATATGAATGAGTATATGGTTCAGCTCAACCGAGAGGGGCAAGGAGTAATTTCCTCTACGGAGAAGTATCAAGATATGAATGATGCTGCGGAGTGTTTGGATCAGATGACAACAAAACTCAAAGACTATTGCACAGTTTGTGGTGAGAGTGCAGTTAACTGGCTTGGAGATACTCTGGACAGATTAAGTTATGAGCCTGTCTTCAACGATATGCTGGAAGTGTTTTTAGATCAAATGCCAAAGCTTTCTGGTGAAGAAAAAACTATTGCTAAAGAAAAGATTGATCGTTGGAACCAGCAAGACAAGCGCCTTAGGTGTATAGACTACGATGCGCTTGTGCCTGTTTTGAAGGAAAGGGAGCTTTGTCCGGTTATTGCTTTGTCTGGAAGTGAAAGTAAAGTTGGTCGAGAAGAACGGATGGTAAGTGCTCTGGTAAAAATGGTGACGTCAGAACCTGAGCGGCATTCCGTTATATGTGAGTGCTTTACAGAGTCTGGTGGTATTAATGAAGCAATTGCATTGTGGCTAAAAGGCACTCCTCAAGATTATAACGCTGTGCGGGCCAGGGCCGCCAAAGAGTGTATAGATGAAAACCGTGATATGTTCGCTCAATCTTTAAATGCAAGGGATTTAGGGACTGTTCTTATTGCAAAGAAATTGATTACTCAGCATCAAAAAGATGAGCTTGATGCGATGGAAACGACACAGGCAGGAGCCGACAGAGTTCTCCGCATAATGAATAGCTGGCTCTTGGTTGATAGCAGTTCTATAGACAGGTTTATTGAAGCTTTGGAGGCTAGTGGTCATTCAGGTCATAAAGATATTAAGGATAAGCTGAGCGAGGCCATCAAACTGAAGCGGAAATTGGTTGAAGGGTCAGGGAATGAGCCTCAGCAGAAGAAGGCCAAAGCTGATTGATGCACATATTGTTTTCCCTAAACTACTTAGCTCAGAAAGAATTGCTTTCTGGTCTGAGTAGTTTTAGGGTTTGGTTAGGCAAGGCTACGTTTCACTTCAGTAAACTCACCAGTAATATCTTCAGAAGGCTTACTGGTCATCGGGTTGATAACAACAATGACTGCTGTAGCCAGAATGATACCCAGCGTGATTTCATACAGATCAAACATACCACCACTGATCTGCTTCCAAATCACCATCGTCACACCTCCAGCAATAAAGCACCGTTACGGTTCATATATTTCCAGAATAGGCTGAGTAAAAGTGCAGGACTAAAAGCTGCATCAAAACCAGCCCAGGCGGAAGAAACGAGTTCAAGAACGGGGCTGTCAGGATCCATTGCAAGCAGGGAGGGACGAGCGATAACCACGATACGCCCAACCATCATAACCTCTTCAGAAGAAGCTTCTTTACACAATACTGCTTTGTAGAAGTCTTCCGCGAAAGCGGATGATGAAACCAGCAGCTGGTAATCCTTATGTGTGTAATGCGCTCAATGTGGGTCATCAGGTTTTAGCTGTCCAGAGTTTCAGACATCAAATCATCATACTGTTTTGATCCAGGAATCTTGTGCTCTTCAGCGGCCCATGCGCCCAGATCAATCATCTTGCATCTTTCACAGCAGAAGGGTCGGTATCTGTTTTCCGGTTTCCACTCCACACTTTTCCCGCACTGGGGACATTTAACAGTTGTCGTCACAGTCGACTCCCTGGGCTCTCTTGGTTTTTCAGAGGCCTGGCTGGGAACAGACTCCTGAAAATTCAATATTAAAAAAGGCCTGCTCATCAGGCCTTTCTACAAACAATCTATAGCCTGTTTTTAGCTCACTGCCTGGGTGGTTCAGGAATTTCTTGTGAACTGCTCTCGGCATCGTTGCCGAACAGGCCAAAAGTCAAAGTGCTCAGGATTGAATTCTCTTCTTCCTCTTCGGTTATATCGGCACGGGAGCGGGGGGCCGGGGCATCATTGCTACCCAACAGGCCAAAGGTCACAGTGCTCAGCAGGGAGGGATCGACATCGCTGTAAATACGGTGGCCGATAAACTCACCTTCGGGACTCAGCATGGTGCTGTCCGGAAAGTTGGTTTTCAAAACCAGCAGAGCTTCATCGGCGGGCTTGTTCAGGCCCAGATGCTGATAACCTTCAATCATTATTCCCAGGGCTTCTTCTACAACCGGTGTGCCCTGAAGGTGTTCAACCACATAACGGCCCCGGTTGACGGCGGCAACGTAAGCCTTGCGCTTCAGGTAGTAGTCAGCAGCGTGCATCTCGTAGCGAGCCAGACGGTTACGCAGGTAGATCATGCGCTGGCGGGCATCGGGAGCATATTTGCTGTCAGGGAAGCGGCGCAGAAGTTCAGCAAACTCGCCGAAGGACTGGCGAGCCTGACCCGGATCCCGGCGGGACAGGTCGACAGGCACATAGCGCTCCAGCAGGCCCAGGTCGGCAGTGTTGGAGGCCAGACCTCGCATGTAGTAGGCGTAGTCAACATTGGGGTGCTGGGGGTGCAGGCGGATAAAGCGCTCTGCAGAGGCCCGTGAAGCTTCCGGCTCTGTGCTCATGTAGTAAGCGTAAATCAGATCCAGCTGGGCCTGCTCCGCAAAGGGCCCAAAGGGATAACGTGATTCGAGGGCGCGGAGCTTTTCGACGGCGGTGGAAAAATTCCGGTCATTAAGAGCTGCTGTCGATTGCTCATAAAGCTCGGCTTCAGTCAGGCTCTCTGGTACTGTTTTTTCTGTACTGGAACAGGCGGCCAATACTAAGGTCATTGCCAGAATAAGAAAATGTTTTTTTGGTCCCATGGGTTATCCCTGAGGTGCATTCCCGCTGCTGTCCGTCCATCCCGGAGCAAGACATGCTGTGATAAACTGCGTTAATCGTTCTATTTAATCACAGCACGGGGTTAATCCCAAGCTATCCGGCTTCGATCTTTTCAGACGTGTTTCCAACGATGATTCAGGTCAGTGGATATGTCTGTCTGCATTGACCGGATACACGCTGTTGTATTCAGTTGATATAGGAATTCTAGCTTCATTTATGGCTGAAAAGATAAACCTTGAGGCCTCCGTTCCTGTGGAACTGGGTGGTAGGCGTCTGGACCAGATCGCATCAAAGGTGTTTCCAGACTACTCCCGTTCCTGTCTGCAGGGCTGGATACGTGCAGGGGCACTGACGGTTGATGGCAAAACTATCCGCTCCAGAGACCGTCTTTACGGAGGAGAGCTTCTGCATCTGGCTGCTGAGCTTGAACAGGAAAATCGCTGGGAGCCGGAAGATATCCCCCTGGATGTGGTCTACGAAGATGACTACATAATTATTATCAATAAACCCCGTGGTCTGGTGGTACATCCGGCGGCCGGTAACTGGAGTGGCACCTTGCTGAATGGTCTGCTGTACCGTTACCCGGAGCTGGTTTCTGTGCCCAGGGCGGGCATTGTTCATCGCCTTGACAAAGACACAACCGGCCTGATGGTGGTCGCTCGTACTATGCAGGCCCAGAATGATCTGGTTGAGCAGTTACAGGAGCGCACTGTCAGCCGTGAATATGAAGCCATTGCCTTTGGTGTGATGAGTGCTGGCGGGGTGGTTGATCAGCCCATCGGGCGTCACCCCACCAACCGCCTGAAGATGGCAGTTACCGATGGCGGCAAGCCTTCAGTGACCCACTATCGGGTGATTCAGCGTTATCAGGGGCATACCCATATTCAGCTGCAGCTGGAAACCGGACGAACTCACCAGATCCGGGTCCATATGAGCCACCTGCGTTATCCGCTGGTTGGAGACAGTCTCTATGCCGGGCCTCCGAGGTTTCCCAAGGGTGCCAGTCAGGAGCTGACCACGGCTATCAAAGATTTTGACCGCCAGGCACTCCATGCCCGCCGTCTTGGACTTGTACACCCCCATAGCGGCGACTATATGGAGTGGGAAACTGAACTTCCTGAAGACTTCCAGACCTTCCTGGATGTGCTTGAGCAGGATATGGAGCTTGTAACCCCATGATGCTGAAGGATAACTATCTGCTCCCTGAGTGGGCTGCGCCCGCAGGAGTTAAGGCGTTTGTTTCTACCAAATCCATTAGCCCGGTTGGGCCACCTATGGGTGAAAGGAATCAGCCGGACTTTCCTGCAAGACGGAAGCAGTGGTTATCCTCGTGGGGTGAAGAGTTGGTTCAGCAGTGGGGCTGGAAACAGCAGCCCTGCTGGATCACTCAGGTGCATGGAGTAACCGTCGTTCCCGGTGATGCGGAATACGGCGTTGAAGCTGATGCAGTCTGGACCGACCAGAAAGGTATTCCTTGTACGGTTCTAACCGCCGATTGTCTGCCTGTACTTTTCTGTAATAAATCCGGAACAAAGGTTGCTGCTTCCCATGCGGGTTGGCGCGGACTTTGTGATGGTGTTCTGGAAACGACCGTAAAAGCACTAGGCGTTCCTGGCGAAGAGTTAATGGCCTGGATGGGGCCGGCTATCAGTCGCCGATGCTTTGAGGTCGGGCCAGAGGTGCGTGAGGCCTTTATCAAGGCTGACCCTGCAGCAGAGGAAGCCTTTGTTGAGGGTGAGGGTGATCACTGGCTGGGTGATTTGTATCAAATTGCCCGGCAGAGACTCAATCGCCTGAGTATCACCGATATCAGCGGTGGAGGCCTGTGTACTGTTATTGAAGATGAACTGTTCCACTCCTATCGCCGCGATGGCGCCTCTTCCGGGCGGATGATTTCCTCTATCTGGCTGGAATAGCCTGCCTTCTCAGTTTGCGTTTCTGTAAGTCTGTTTCCTGTCTTTAGGGGAACTTTTGGTATGAATTTGCATCATATGTATTGCAGGCAGGGCTGAACAGATTCCGTGGGATAGAAAGTTATCGGGGGATGTTACCTGTAAATAATTGAAATCAGACTGAAAGGAAGCAGATTATGAACATATTGTCAGATATATATAGCGATGCATCGTTAATAATGTCACAGATAAGCGATCAACGCTCTCAACCCGGCATTGCGGATAGAACCATTTACCTGGATAAAAATGATAAGGTTCAGGAGTGTGGGAGCGCGTGGGGGTTTATACCCGTTAGTGTTTATGATCCCACTCACTCGCTGTTGAGTTGGCTGAGTGAACTGGAGGGAAAGCTTGATGCGGTTCACGAAGGGGTGTCGTCATACGCAGAAAAGCCAGAACATGATACGAAGCTTGCGAATAGGTCAATAACATATAGCTCCTGCTATACACGTTTATACCGAATTAATCTAAATCGTGAAAAATTGGAAGATGTTTATTTGAACAACGTATTGCTGGCAAAAATGATTGCCGCTAAAAGTAATACTGATGAAGCCACAGCTGAGTCGCAAGCTCAGGTAGTTCAAGCTTTCTTGGTGGACAATAATATCCCTCCAGCATATGCTGAAGTCATCATCAATGCAGTTATCAAATCTATAGAAGACGATAGAAATGCTATACATTTTAACCGTAATTTGTTGGTTCCAAAGCTGAAAGCACTATTGCAAGAATTGGCTCAGTGATGAATACCATGGTCCCCAGGTGGTATTGAGAGTGAAATATGTGGCTCAGTAGCATTAGCTTTACTGGGTCCACATAATAAAGTGCCTGTCTCCCCCCCCCCACCTCTTCATCTGATACCTTCCACCCTGTTGAATTTCTCTTACCTGTTGAATTTCTCTTAATAGTCGCCATATAAAAAACAGAACATTGAATTTCTGGCAATGAGGGGAAAGCCATGCGTGCCGAACGTTTAACCAGCAAGCTGCAGGCAGCCCTGTCAGATGCACAGTCTCTGGCAGTGGGTAAAGACCATAACAGTATTGAGCCAGCTCATTTGCTGCAAGCCATGCTGGAGCAGCAGGGAGGAGCGGTGAAACCCCTGCTGGCCCAGGTGGGGTTTGATATTGCCACCCTGAGCCAGGGGCTGACCGGGGTTATCGATAAGATTGCCGTGGTCAAAAATCCCACCGGTGATATTCAGCCATCCCAGCCGCTGCTGCGCCTGCTGAATCTTGCCGACAAGCAGGCCCAGCAAAATAAAGACCAGTTCATCAGCAGTGAAACGGTACTGCTGGCAATGATGGAAGACAGTGGCTCCCTTGGTCAGCTGCTTCGGGATCAGGGGGTCAGCAAGAAGGCGCTGGAAACGGCTATCAAAAATCTGCGTGGCGGGGAGTCTGTTAATGATCCCAATGCCGAGGACAGCCGCAATGCCCTGGCCAAGTACACCATAGATCTCACCGAGCGGGCTGAGCAGGGCAAGCTGGACCCGGTGATTGGTCGTGATGATGAGATCCGGCGCACTGTGCAGGTTCTGCAGAGGAGAACCAAGAACAACCCTGTGCTGATCGGTGAACCTGGTGTTGGTAAAACAGCTATTGTGGAAGGTCTGGCTCTGCGGATTATCAATGGTGAGGTGCCGGAAGGTATTCGTAACAAGCGTATTCTCTCTCTGGATCTGGGAGCACTGCTGGCCGGGGCGAAATACCGAGGGGAGTTTGAAGAGCGCCTGAAGGCTGTTCTGAATGATCTGGCTAAACAGGAGGGGCAGGTCATTCTGTTTATTGATGAGCTGCACACCATGGTAGGAGCCGGCAAGGCTGAAGGGGCGATGGATGCCGGTAATATGCTGAAACCAGCCCTGGCCCGGGGAGAGCTGCACTGTGTCGGTGCCACCACTCTTGATGAGTATCGCCAGTATATTGAAAAAGATGCCGCTCTGGAGCGCCGTTTCCAGAAGGTGCTGGTGGATGAACCCGCCGTTGAAGACACCATTGCTATTCTGCGGGGTCTGAAAGAGCGCTATGAGGTTCACCACCATGTTGATATCACTGACCCGGCAATAATCGCTGCTGCCAAGCTGTCTCATCGCTACATTACGGATCGACAGCTTCCGGATAAGGCTATTGACCTGATTGATGAAGCCGCCAGCCGTATCCGCATGGAGATGGACTCCAAGCCGGAGTCCATGGATAAGCTTGAGCGTCGCCTGATTCAGTTGAAGATCGAAAAGGAAGCCCTGAAGAAAGAGAAGGACAAGGCATCTCAACAGCGCCTGGAAATCCTTGATGAAGAGATTGCCGGGCTGGAGAAAGAATTTTCGGATCTGGACGAAATCTGGACCGCAGAGAAGGCCGTGTTGCAGGGGGCACATAAGCTGAAAGCAGAAAAAGAGAAACTTCTGCTGGAGCTGGATGCTGCCAACCGCAGTGGTGATCTGGCGAAAATGTCCGAGATTCAGTACGGCAAGCTGCCAGATATTGAGAAGCGTATCGAGCAGGCTCAGGATGCCGAATCTGCCGGTATGCAGTTGCTGCGTAACAAGGTGACTGATGAAGAGATTGCCGAGGTGGTGTCCCGCTGGACCGGTATTCCAGTAAACAGGATGCTGGAAGGCGAACGGGATAAGCTGCTGCGTATGGAAGATGCGCTGCACAGTCGTGTTATCGGGCAGGAGGAAGCTGTGCAGGCGGTTTCTGACGCTGTCCGTCGCAGCCGGGCCGGGCTGTCTGATCCTAACAGGCCCAACGGATCATTTATGTTTCTTGGCCCGACCGGTGTTGGCAAAACCGAGTTGTGCAAAGCACTGGCTGAGTTCCTGTTTGATACCGAGGAAGCGGTTGTCCGGATTGATATGTCTGAATTTATGGAGAAGCACTCCGTGGCCCGTTTGCTTGGAGCTCCTCCCGGGTATGTCGGTTATGAAGAGGGTGGTTATCTGACCGAAGCTGTACGCCGGCGCCCCTACAGCGTGGTTCTGCTGGACGAGGTGGAAAAAGCCCATGCCGATGTTTTCAATATCCTTTTGCAGGTTCTGGATGATGGTCGCCTGACCGATGGTCAGGGGCGTACCGTTGATTTTCGTAATACCGTGATTGTGATGACTTCCAACCTGGGGTCAGACCTGATTCAGACTCTGGAAAATCATGAGTTTGAAACGGTGAAAAGTACCTTGATGGAGGTTGTTGGCCAGCACTTTCGTCCGGAATTTGTTAACCGTATTGATGAACTTGTGGTATTCCACCCTCTGGCTAAAGAACAGATTATGGGGATTGCCGCTATTCAGCTTGACCGCCTGAGAACCCGTCTGGAGGAAAATGATCTGTCTCTGGAACTGTCTGACGAGGCTATGTCCCTGCTGGTGGATGCCGGGTTTGATCCTGTCTATGGTGCCCGCCCGTTGAAGCGTGCCATTCAGCGTGAGATTGAGAACCCGCTGGCACAGGCCATACTGGCTGGAAAGTTTGCTTCAGGAAAAGTTATTCAAGTGGGTGTCAGAGATCATAAGATTCGCTTCGACTGAGAATAGGCAGGCTGTACAGCATATCTGGCTCAGGTAACTTTGGAACCGTTGGAAGAGATTGGGTAAACATCTCTTTTTGTAGTTGGGGAGAGTTTTGCCCGCTCTCTACACCATTGTCATTTCCATTATTATTGTTAGAGTCGTAATCTTCGTTGCTGCCATTGCTTGACAGCGATGGTGGAGAGCGGTCAGGACGGGGGCTTGTCAAACTTATTTTTACCAGCTCTGCGGGCAGGCTGTCAGTGGTTGAAGTTTTTTCCTGAAACTGCTCAGGCAGCTGTCCCTGCTTAAGAAGAGCGTCCCTTGTCGAAGTCCAGTGATCGTTTTCAAGAATGATGGTGAGAGCGTCTGCTGCTCCTGCTGTGTTGCCCTGGCTACTCTGTTCTAGAGCCTGCTTCAGGGTGGTAATATGTTTTGAGTGCATATTAAGAAGGGTTGCAAGTTCTTCTATTGTATGCTGCCTTTGTTGTAGTTCTTGCTTGAGTTCTGACTGCTGGCTTTGACTTTCTTGAAACATTTGTTCTGCACTATTTAACTGGAATTGATAATCGGCTTTAGCCTTCTTCAGCTGTTGGTCGTGCCTGTCAAGCATCTCATTGACCTGTTTTCTGGGAACGTCCCTAGTCGCACTACCCTCATCTGGTTCATCTTTCAGAGCAGCGTTCACTATCGCGTCCAGTTGCTTTTCAGTCTGCAAGTCATTCTCTAAGGTTGCAGTCCATTTCTGCATCTTGGCTTGGTACCCTTCAATAGTCTGTTTAAGCTCCCGGTTTTCCCGTTCAAGCTTCCGTAGTTTGCTATTGAGTGTTGATAGCTTGGTTTCGCTGATGTTTAACTGAGTTTTGAGGTGTGAATTGTTGTTTTGTGTCTGTCTGTTTAAATTTTTGTTCTGAATCTCTTGCTCCTGAATCTTTTCTTCCAGTTGTTTATTTTGGGCAGTTTGCTGTTCGAGCTCGGTTGCCAGTTGAATGAATTCCTCGTTCTGCTTTCTGATGGCCTCTTCGTAATTGCTTTGCTGGATTTGAAGTTGTTCTTGATCTTTCAATAGGCACTCTAGTTTATGGCGGATGCGGAGAATAGTACTCTCAACAGTACTGGCTGATATAGCCTGAGGACCAGCTTCTGCCTCAATCAGTTCAGATTGCAGGTCGCTAGCCTGATGAAATTGGCTCTGGTTGTTTACTTTAGCGGCGCTACCCACCAGGGCCAGTAGTTCAGATTGGATTTTCTTCCAGTTGCTGCTAATTTCTTCGGTGGATTTTTTCAAGTTCGTCGCTTTTGTTTTTGAGGAGTTTTACATGATTCTCTGCTTGAACTAATCGTGAGGATAGTTTCTCGTTCTTTTCATCTTTGTCTGAAAGGATATGCTTCATTTTTTCTACAATTTCTACCAGTGCTTGATTATCTAGTTTTAGCTGTTTGGTAATATCTTTGTGTTTGTCAGCTTCCCGTTGAGTCTGGTTTTTTTCTTGGATAGCCATGTTTAGATTATTTGTTAAAATCTGGTGGTTTTGGCGCAGCTCGGATAGTTCTCTCTCCTGCTCCTGAACCTGATTTTGCAATTCATGGGCATGTTTTTGGGTGTTATTTTGTATCTCTAAAAGTGATGCTTTGGTCCGGTAAGATCAGTTTCGAGTTCTGTTTTGTCCTGGGTTTGGGTTTCCACAACCGCCTTGGTTGTTTTGAGTTCTTCTGTCAGTTCGGCAATTTTGTTATTGGCTTGTGTCTGTTCCACTGCATTAGCTTCAATTTTCTGGGCCTGTGACTCAAGGTTTTGTTTGAGAGTCTTCAGGTATTCCATCTGCTTTGAAGCTAACTGCTCTTGATGCTCAAGCTCCTTCTTGAGCCTCATATTTTCTTCCTGGTTGGCTTGTTCAAGCTCTTCCAGTACATTAATTCTGCTTTCCAGTTTGGATTTTTCAGTGAAAGAGTGAACTTTTTCTTCCTTAAGGCTATTGTTCTGTTTAATGAGATCCGATTTTTCTTCCTGCAGAGAGAGGAGTTCACTCTCACTTTTAGTGATTGCAGTATGTAATTCCTGCTGGATTAGATCTGTTTTGGCCTTCTCTTCAAGCAGTTCATTTATTGTCTTTTTTGTGTTTTCTAACACGGCTTCAATCTTGTGTCGCTCCTCTTGGGATTCTAAAAGCTCAAGTTGCAGCTGGCGGTTGCTCTGGCTCATGCCCTGTAGCCTGGTGATCTCCTGTTTGAGCCGTATAATCTCTTGATTCTGTTCTAACTGTGCCATTGTTGCTGCAAGAGCTTCGGCTTCACGGGTTTCAAGCTTTTGGGCTGTCTCAACAAGAAGGTCAGACTGTCCCTGCAGGCGAATACCTGCCAGGTTCAGTTTTGTAGTACAGTCTGCCAGGCAGGTTTTTAACTCACTTTCTGATCTCTGTCTTTTAATAACCTCTTGGGTCGTCTGTTGTAGTTTGTACTGCAGCTCCCTGTTTTCCTTTTGTTGCAGCTGAATGATCTTTTCTCGTTCATTCAGTACTTTTTCAAGTTCCTGGTTGGTTTGCTGAAGCTGCTGATCTTGTTCTTCCAGTTTTTTTTGTTTCTGGAGAAACTCGTTGATTCTGTGCGATTTCTGAGTTGAATTTTGCTCAACAGTGGCGATTTTGCTTTGGAGATCGTTCACTTCCTGCTGGTGTTGCACCTTTTGAGTTTCACTTTGTTTTTTGATCTGTTCAAGCTCTGAGGTCAGCTGTTTATTGAGCTGGTTACACTGTTGCAACTTTTTGTTGGCTTCTACCAGTTGAAACTGGCTGTTGTGGTTAAGGCGTTCTTGCTCTTGTAACCTGTTCTCAAGTTTTGCAGCCCGAGCCTGCTCGTTGTACAGCAGGTTTTTGGTTTCGGTGTGAGCAGCCAGTGCGCGGGAGTGCTGCTGGCTGGTTTCAACAACAAAAGGCAAAAGAGCGTTGACTGTACATTGAAGGTCAGCGTTCGGCGAAAACTCTGGCGGTTTTTGCAGCTCCCGGGTTTCCTGCTGAATCATTTCAACCAGCTGCTGGTCTCTTTTCTTAAACTCTTCAAGTTTCTGCTGCAGGGCAAGATAACCTGTATCAAAGTCTCTCAGTTTTTGAGACAGGTCGGTAACATGCTGGATCATAAGCTGATTTTCCTGCAGCCTTTGATCCATATCTTTTTTGCAGGCAGTCAGTTCTTTCTGGGCAGAAATAAGCTTGTGCTGGATCTGATCTGAGTACTGAATCATGGACTCATTATTTGCGGCAAGGGTATGCAGAGCCTGTTGTTTTTCCTCCAGAAGGGATTCGTATCTGTGAATCTGTGTTGCCATCTGTGAAATAGACTCAGCCAGTCCTGCTCTGGTTTTTTCGCTATTACGGAGCTGTTTGTGGGTTGAGGCAAGCTGCTCTGATTTTTTTTCCAGAGCATCTTTCTGAACGTTGACACGATCCTGGGCCTGTTTTAACTGATCTTGTCGTGTCGCTATCTCTTTCTGGGCTGCCAGCAGCTTTTCTTCCAGGTTGCTCAACTGGCTTTGTGCCAGATTCAATTCTCTTTTCAGGGAGGTCAGGCCGTTCTGGTGTTGTGACTCTATCAGTTTGATCTGCCGGATTTCTTCCTGTAGTTCATGGTTGCCATGATCTGCTTGTTGAAGTCTGCTATGGAGATCATTAATTCTGTTTTGATCCTGATCTCTCTGGTGTTTTAACGTCCCGATTTTTCGATTGAGCTCAGGCTGCTGCTGTCTGTACTCCTGATCCAGACGCATATAGTAGTCACGCTGTTCGCTGAGTTTCTGATGGTTGCATTGGTGTTGTTCGAGTCCCTGCTGCAGCCGGGAGGTTTTCTGGTTGTGTTGCTCAAGTTCCTGTTGCAGTTGTCTGTTCTTTTGTTCCAGTTCGCTATTGATCTGTGATGCGCTGATCAGCTCCTGCTCCAGTCGTAGAACCCGTTCCTGTGACCGGTCATCAACTGGCTCTGTTTCCGGAGGTGGAAGGTTATCGGTCTGAATTGCCAGAACCCGGGCTCTGTTTCCCGCCTGTTGGCTTTGCCGGTGAGTGTCGCTGTTCTGTCTGCCGAGTTCGGTAATGTGGTCGCGGATTGCAGATGCGCCTGTCAGGTTGTTTTCAAGCTGTTGAACCAACTGTCTGCCTGTGCGGCTGGTTTCCATAGCTCCGTTGAGAGTTTCATGCATACTGGTATGCAGGGAAGATACCTGCTTCTCAGCTATCTCAAGAGGATTATCTGGAGGGTTGGTATTTTCCGGGGGCAGGGTGGTCAGCTGTTGTTTTATCCAGGGAGGGCTTGTCAGCCTGGAGGAGTTCTTGCCGCCAAAATGGAATATCAGCCTTCTTGATTGGCCTGACTCAAGTAGCCGGATAAGAGGCTCATCCAGTGCCAGTGTGCTCGAATGAACCTCCTCTCCGATATCCGTACGATTGAACCCCGCCTTTACTTTGGTGTGAATATCCCCTTTTTCCGGAGTGCGGATTACTGTCAGCAGGGTGTGTTCCCGTAAAACCCCGGTTCCCACAACTCCACTGTGCAAGACCTTGTTAGCACCCGCAGTATAATTGTCCAGATTGCTGGATTCCGGCACAGGCGGTGCCTGGTCATCAATAGCAGGAGCTGCAATCAGTTGATAACTATCGGGCGATAAGGCGGATTCCGGGATTTGTGGAGAAAAAGCTTCTGCAGAGCGGCTATGGATAGCTGTATGCAGAGGACGGGGTGATGGCGGAATAAAACGATCCTGAGCTTTGGGGGCAGGTACGCGGTTCTGGCTCGTATTACCCTGTGCGGATAATGAGCCGGAAAGCCTGATCTGACCGGACTGGGAACGCTCCACCTGCTGATCCTGATTGTCGCTATTTAGTATCAGTAAAGCAGGTTAGATCGGCATGTTTTGATTCGAATTTAGCAATATATCAAGAGGTTAGGGTGTGTTCACAATTAAACACCGACTCAATGGCCCTGAAACGACCAGATGCTAGAAGGACTTGTGAACATTCTCTGGGTTCTGTTGGCGCAGGCTATTTGCCGCACAGCAGGTGATGAATTGGTGTTGCTGGACAAGGTTTGGGTAAGAGTTTTTACTGGACTCTGGTGAAAAACCGTAAATATGTAATCGCTCTCTGTACACGACAAAAAAAGTGAGCTGGCAACGTAGCAAAGCTGCTATGAAAGGCTGTGAAAAAAGAGCCATCGGAAGCAGCCATGGACATTGCCAGCTCACTCTCCCAGCAGATTAAGCCATATCTCGCTCTAAGCAAGCCGCGGCTTGAGTATCAGTAAAGCAGGTTAGATCGGCATGTTTTGATTCGAATTTAGCAATATATCAAGAGGTTAGGGTGTGTTCACAATTAAACACCGACTCAATGGCCCTGAAACGACCAGATGCTAGAAGGACTTGTGAACATTCTCTGGGTTCTGTTGGCGCAGGCTATTTGCCGCACAGCAGGTGATGAATTGGTGTTGCTGGACAAGGTTTGGGTAAGAGTTTTTACTGGACTCTGGTGAAAAACCGTAAATATGTAATCGCTTTAATAAAAATGACTTGACGAAAATTTCAGAGTCATTATCATTCGCCGCCGTTGAGTGATGACGACGGCACGGTTTTCCGGGGCGGAAAAATCACGATACAGTTTAAAAGTTCCCCGATAGCTCAGTTGGTAGAGCAAATGACTGTTAATCATTGGGTCACTGGTTCGAGTCCAGTTCGGGGAGCCACTTTAAAGCATTCAGCTTGCGTAGCTGTCTGTTTGTGGGTCGTTAGCTCAGTTGGTAGAGCAGTTGGCTTTTAACCAATTGGTCATAGGTTCGAATCCTATACGACCCACCAAATTTTTCTGGAAATCATTTTGATGTTCCCCGATAGCTCAGTTGGTAGAGCAAATGACTGTTAATCATTGGGTCACTGGTTCGAGTCCAGTTCGGGGAGCCACTTTAAAGCATTCAGCTTGCGTAGCTGTCTGTTTATGGGTCGTTAGCTCAGTTGGTAGAGCAGTTGGCTTTTAACCAATTGGTCATAGGTTCGAATCCTATACGACCCACCACTTCCTAAAAGGCCGCATTACTGATGCGGCCTTTTTCGTATGTGTATCATTTATAGCTTCTATAGCTTCTCAGTGAAGCTTTAATCTGGGAGTGGTACTTCGTTCCAGTAGATCCTTGAGTATCAGCATGCCGGTTCGCCAGAAGCCATAAAGGGTCCTCTGGTGCAGTCGGTAGAGGGATAGGTAGAAGACCCGGGCCAACCAGCCTTCCAGCAAAATATTGCCGGTAAGATTTCCCATCAGGTTGCCAACGGCGGAGTGGCTGCTGAGGGAAATCAGGGAACCATGGTCCCTGTAGCTGAAGGGGAGCAGTTCTTTACCTTGTAAGTAGCGGGAAATATTTCTGGCCAGAATGGTCGCTTGCTGATGAGCAGCCTGTGCCCGGGGAGGCACGGTAAAATTTTCACCATTCTTACCTGGCAGGGAACAGCTGCAACAGTCGCCAAGGGCGAATATATGACTATCTCTGCTGGTTTGCAGGGTAGGATTAACTACCAGCTGATTGATCCTGTTGCTTTCCAACCCATCAAGGTTGTTGAGAAACTCTGGACCCTTGATGCCTGCGGCCCAGATGACCATATCTGCTGGAATTATCCGGTCATCTCGAGTTTTCAGTCCTTTGTTGGTTACCTGGTTGATCAGGGTGTTGGTCAGAGTTGTTATACCCAGCCGGTTCAGCTGAAGTTGTACCCCGTTGCTGACGCGCTCCGGAAGAACGGGGAGAACTCTGCTGCTGCCTTCAATCAGGGTGATACCGGCAGTTTCAAATTTACCTTTCAAACCATAGCTGGCCATAATCCGGGCGGCTCTGTGCAGCTCGGCTGCAAGTTCCACCCCTGTGGCTCCCGCACCAATAATAGCGATATTGTTGCTTGTATCGTTACTTGTATTATTGTGGCTGGTCTCTGTGCAGGCCAGGGAGTGGCTGATCAGGTGCTGGTGGATTCGCTCGGCCTGTTCCCGGCTATCCAGAAACAGGCAGTGTTCCCTTGCCCCGGGTGTGTTGAAGTCGTTGGTATGGCTGCCTACGGCGATAACCAGGATGTCGTAATGGATATCTCGCTCGGGAAGCAGCAGAGTATTGTTCTGGTCGTTCATCGGAGCCAGAGTAATGGTCTGCTTTGAGCGATTAAGTCCTGTCATGGTACCGGGCTGGAAGCGAAAGTGATTCCAGTTGGCCTGAGCCATGTAATTGAGTTCATCGCTGTAGGAGTTGAGTGAGCCTGCAGCCACTTCGTGAAGCAGTGGCTTCCAGATATGGGTCATGCGGGAATCAATCAGGAGAATCTCTGCACGCTTTTTTCTGCCCAGTGTACGCCCCAGTCTTGTGGCCAGTTCCAGCCCGCCGGCCCCACCGCCCACAATAACGATTCGATGCAGCCTTTCTTCTGTTGTCATTGGCTTTACCTGTCCGACAAGCTCCTGGGCGACTGGCTAGTACTTATATTTGTCGGTGCTTATATTGTTTTATTGATTGATTCAGTATGGCAGAAACCAGTTCCCGATAAACCTTGCCAGGATGCCGAAAATAATGATCAGCAGTGCCAGCCATAACATTAGCTTCCAGGGGTGAAACGGTTGTCTTTCCTCTTTGTTGACACCTGAGGAGGTGAATTCATCAACCAGTTTCTGGTCTTTCGGGGAAAGGTGTGGTTGATCGTGGTCGCTGCTCATAAATCACCTGCTCTGCCCTGTATAGGCGGAAAGAGTCCGTATTGATTTCTATTCTTATTTCCATAGAAAGACCTTTTTCATTACCTTGAGGAGACGAGAAAGGTATTTTCCGCTCATGGCTGTTTGTTAGCGTAAGAATTATGGGTGACGACTTGATCTTCTGGCAAGCTCATGGATGGCAATGAAATGAACTGGAAAAATGCAGGAGAGAATCCTTTTTTGGGTTGGTTCCGGATGTTGATAACGGAAGCAGTTCTTTCCCTGCTTGGACTGAGATATACCTTTAACCGGTCTTTTCTCTGGTTTGAGTTGCGCCGAAGGTGTGTGTACCTGTTCTGCAGTCCCTGGGCTATTAGCAGGCGCTTTCTGGATCAGCGCGGAGAGACGCGAGAGGCTCAGGGGTACGGAGAGACTCCATTGGCAACTCTGGCGGCAGTAGCCGGGCGCCTGGGGCTTTCTGATGGGGATCGGGTACTTGAGTTGGGATCAGGTACTGGTCGCAACTGTGTCTGGTTGTCAGCCCGTTATGGCTGCTGTTCAACCGGTGTTGAGCAGATTCCGACACTGGTGAAAATTGCCCGAAAGCTAATTGCCAGAAGCTCTCTCGCCAGAAAAGTCTCTTTCTCCTGCCAGGATATGTTTGATCTGGATATATCCCGTTATCGGCTGGTATATGTTGATTGCACGGCTATGAGTGAAAAGTGCATTCGTAAGGTAGCGATGCTGTGTGCGGGACTGCCTGATGAAGCCCGGGTAATTTCGGTCAATGCTTCTCTCGCTGAGTTGATGCCGGAACGTTTTCAACTGGAAAGAGCGTTTCCCGGATTATTTATCTGGGGGTGGTCAGATATGCGTATCCAGCGAGTGGGAATGCCTGAAGATCCTGGAGAGGATCTTCAGGGTGGCTGCTCAGATGATTTCCACGGCAATGGCTGTAGCTTCGCCACCGCCAATACAGAGGCTGGCAATGCCCCGCTTGCCGCCAGTGCGATGGAGAGCGTGAATCAGTGACACGATAATCCGGGAGCCGGTAGAACCAATCGGGTGTCCCTGGGCGCAGGCACCGCCATGAATATTGACCCGGCTGTGATCCAGTCCAACATCCTGTATGGCAGCCATGGTGACCATGGCAAAGGCCTCGTTAATTTCAAAGAGGTCAACATCGTCTTTATTCCAGCCAGTTTTCTCCAGTAATTTGGTGATAGCTCCCACCGGAGCAATAGTGAACTCGGAAGGGTGTCTGGAGTTGGTGGTGTGACCAACGATGCGCGTCAGTGGTTTCAGGTTTCTTTGTCTGGCTTCACCCTCGGTGGTTAAAACCAGGGCTGAAGCACCATCAGAGATGGAGCTGGCATTGGCTGCTGTTATAGAGCCGTCTTTGGCAAAAGCGGGCCGAAGCTGTGGGATTTTCTCAATGTTGGCATTAAAGGGTTGTTCGTCATCTGAAACCGTGGTTTCTCCCTTTCGGGTTTTAATCGTTACCGGAGTAATTTCTTCTTTCAGGTAACCGCTCTCGATAGCGACTTTGGCCCGGTTCAGGGACTCAATGGCAAAGGCGTCCATATTTTCCCGGGACATGCTGTATTCATTGGCCATATTTTGGGCAAAAGAACCCATCAGGCGGCCGGTTTCTGCATCCTCCAGGCCGTCGAGGAACATATGGTCGAGAATCTGGCCATGGCCCATGCGATAACCGGAGCGGGCCCTGTCAAGCAGATAAGGGGCATTGCTCATGCTTTCCATTCCACCGGCAACCATTATGGTATTCGTACCCGCTTTGATCAGGTCATGGGCCAGCATAACGGCTTTCATGCCAGAGCCACACAGTTTGTTGATGGTTGTGCTGCCGGTTTCATCGGGGATGCCGGCCTGACGGGCAGCCTGGCGGGCGGGGCCCTGTTTCAGGCCTGCTGGCAGGACGCAGCCCATAATGACTTCCTGAACATCACTTGGTGGAATTCCTGATCTTTCAACGGCAGCCTTGATAGCCGCAGCTCCCAGTTCGCTGGCGGTCATTGAGCTGAGAGAACCCTGTAGTCCTCCCATTGGGGTGCGCGCCCCGCTGACAATTACAATAGAATCTTCGGTCATGCCTGGTACCACTTTTTTTGTTGTTTATGATGGAAATATCTTTTCCAGCACTTTTGGGTGATGAAGCAGTTATTTTACCATGGAGCGTAAAGCCCGCTCATGGCTGTTTGAGATTCGCCGGCTGATTGTAACAGCCGGCTGGTATGGTCGTCAGTAGGTTGCTACAGGGTAGAAATCCATAACTATGCGGGACGGCTGGTGATACCAGCGGCTCCAGCCGAACATCAGGAAGTTGTTCGGGTAGAAGGCTTTGATGGAATTGCTGTAGGAATGCCTGAGAACGGTTTTTTGAGCTGAATTTATGATCGATGCTGTGATAGTTCCGGACTTGAGTCCGTTGGTGACAGAGCGTCTGAAATTGACGGTGATCTTTTCGTCAGCACCGTCGCTGTGAGAACGGGTATAGGTGACATCAATATCCACAGGTGTGTCCGTCAGTCCCCACCAGTCTTCCTGGTCAACCAGCAGAAAGCGCCCGGCTGAGTTTTTCTTGCGGTCAAACATCTCCCCTTCCCTGGCGGCTTCCTGCGCATCCTCATTATCTTCAAAGTGCCGGTAAGTAATAGCTTTGCCTTTGGCAACCTTGTAGCCGGTAATTCTCCAGGGGGAGTTGGCTGGCAGCTCAATTGCCGTCAGGCTGGCAGCTCCAACGAATGGCCATGCCAGGGTAAACATCTTGTATCCGCCATAAACAATGCTCACAACGGTGGCAAGTACGGCTACAGATTTCACACCTTTTCCCACTCTCTCGGTAAAAGAATCTGAAGATCTGCTGCTGTTGTCGTAGTAAGGAGAGTCCCAGCCCCAATAGGGAGAGCCATAACCCCAGCCCCAGTGGTCATGATGGTGTACGACTTTCACTGTTGCCTCTTTGGGGGGGGCTTGGCCTGACTGTTCCCTGTAAAGTGAAGGGTGGTAATAAAGGTTTTGTTTTAGCTGGTAAAGACCCATATGTTCGTAGTCAATACGGCTTTCCATGCTGTCAGTGGCATCTCCGACCAGAACCGCTGGTTCATTCTCCAGCGTGCTGTCAAAGCTGGCTTCAGCAGTTGCCAGTGCTGGAGGCGTCAGAACAAGAGGCACCAGCACAAGGCCCGTAGTTGTTATTGTCTGCCTAATTGATTGTATAAACAGTACTTGCTTAAAAGTCATAGCCTTCTCTCCTGGATCTCTGGAGCAATGCTCAAGGGCTCGATGCGTGCGCGGTTGGCTGCATGAGGGGGAGAGCAGGGAAAGACCACACTTCATATGTGGGTTTTCTCGCCTTCTTCACACCTCTTGTATTTATTTATTGCTGGCCTCTGGTGCGGGCGGCCTGGGAGTCGTCTTTGGCACCTGACCAGTGTCGAGCAAGAGTAGACTCTGTTCCTCCATCGTCAATGTGAGGTTACGAATGATTACGGTTTTCCACGGCGAATCTTTGTCTGTTAGGTGTTGACAGGTGGGGCCTAAATCCTGAGAATGCGCATCACGTTTTCGGGGCTAGGTAGCTCAGTTGGTTAGAGCACAGCACTCATAATGCTGGGGTCGGCAGTTCGAATCTGCCCCTAGCTACCATGATGACTTCGCAAGAAAATGTTTGGGGTGTCGCCAAGCGGTAAGGCAACGGGTTTTGATCCCGTCATGCGCAGGTTCGAATCCTGCCACCCCAGCCATAATCATCATCCGAAAACCTGAATCTCTTCGTGGCTAGGTAGCTCAGTTGGTTAGAGCACAGCACTCATAATGCTGGGGTCGGCAGTTCGAATCTGCCCCTAGCTACCACGATTCTCTACTGGGGTGTCGCCAAGCGGTAAGGCAACGGGTTTTGATCCCGTCATGCGCAGGTTCGAATCCTGCCACCCCAGCCATTATCCTCATCTCTCATCTTTTTTCATTCTATTCTCGATTTTAAATCTCGCTGTCTTTCTGGCAGAGTCGATACTTTGTAACTTCCTGTTTTTGCTGTTCTTGTTATCCTGTTAGTGGTTTTTACTTAATCAAACCGGATAAATCTGGTCAACTTCCTATATAATGCGCCGCAAATGGTTCTGGTCGACCAAAAATAAGGTAAAGAGGGCCAGGCGGGAAAAACAGTCTTCAGTCATTGCTGGTATTGATATCAGGTGTTTGTGGCATGAGACGTAAGCAGAGAGCAAAAGCATGATGGAAAAGACCTATGACGTGCTAATTGTAGGAGGAGGTGTTTCGGGGACTGCGTTGTTGTATGAGCTGGCCCGTTACACAGATCTTGGACGTATAGGCCTGGTTGAAAAATACAGTGATTTTGCCACTGTAAACTCCAAGAGCAGTAATAACAGTCAGACCATCCACTGTGGGGACATTGAGACCAACTACACCCTTGAGAAAGCCCTAAAGGTCAAGCGGACGGCCAGTATGCTGGTCAATTATGCCAAGGCACTGCCGGCTAAGGAGCGTGATCACATCATCTACAAGTATCCGAAGATGGTACTGGGTGTGGGAGAGGAAGAGTGCGAATTCCTGCGTCAGCGGTTTGAGATTTTCCGGGAGCACTATCCGGGAATGGAGCTGCTTGATAAGAAACAGGTTGCCGAGATTGAACCCAGGGTTGTGCAGGTTGACGCAGGTGAGCGGCCGGAAGAACTGGTGGCACTGGCGATAAGAGATGACTATACCGCTGTTGATTACATGGCTCTATCGAAGTCCTTTGTCCAACAGGCCAGGGCGGCAGACAAGGATATAGATATTCATCTGCAGACCTGCGTCCGGTTCATTGAGAAAGAAGATGATGTGCACAGAGTTTGTACAGACAAGGGTGAGCTAAGAGCCCGTTTTGTTGTGGTCTGTGCGGGAGGCCACAGCCTGCTTCTGGCTCAGCAGATGGGATATGGCCTGAATTTCTCCTGCCTGCCAGTGGCGGGCAGCTTTTATTTCACTCCCCAGGTTTTGAATGGCAAAGTCTATACCGTTCAGAACGACAAGCTCCCTTTTGCAGCCATACATGGTGATCCAGATGTTCTGGTTCCGGGAAAAACCCGCTTTGGTCCAACGGCACTTCTGCTGCCAATGCTGGAACGCTATAACAACAGTACCATACCTGAGTTTTTTAAAGTTCTGCGCCTGGATGGTTCTGTATTCAAGGTGTTCTGGGATCTGTTTAAAGTTGCTGATATCAGAAACTATATCTTCAAGAATTTTCTTTTTGAAATACCCTGGGTACGGCGTCGTCTGTTTTTAAAGGATGCCCGGAAGATCATTCCTTCCCTGCAGCTAAAAGATGTCAGCTTTGCTAAAGGTTATGGTGGCATTCGCCCTCAGTTGATTGATAAGGATAATAAGGAACTGCTGCTGGGTGAAGCCCGCATAAATCCGGGAAGTGGAATCATTTTTAATATGACGCCATCGCCTGGTGGCACCAGCTGCTTGGGAAATGCTGAGAATGATCTTCGTGAGATCGTAAAATTTACCGGTTGTGTATTTGATGAAGTCGGTTTCAGCCGGGATCTGCTTAATACATGACAAGTGACGTGTAATAAAAAAGAGGCCATTATTCGATGGTCTCTTTTTTTTGGTCTATAACATGCTGGTGCTTTCCAGCGTGGTGAATTTCCTGCTTCTCTCCACACCGTTTCAGTTTCCCAAAAGTCTTAGGCAATTATGATGAACAGACTCCTTTTTCTGTCAGGAATATTGCTGGCATCGCTTATGATGGCTGACCTGGCTAACGGTATGCAAGGTAACGGTGCTAAAGGTGATGACACTGGGGGAGTTCAACATCCTCTAGCTGAAGTTGGTCAGAACGGTGGTGATGAGGATGATGATGAACAGGTAACTCCGCCAGTAGTTTCAGGCAGTGAACCTAAGGACATCATAGCTTCTGTCAGCGATGAAGAGCTGAGTGATGCAACAACCCATTCGTCAGTCGTTGGAGAGACAAAAAAACCAAAGAAAAGAAGAGTACCTCGAAAAAAAGATACGACTTTAGAAGAGAAGGGCAAAAAAACTGCAACTCCCCGGAAGCAGGGTAGTAAGGTAGCCAAGACCAAAGATGATGTTTTGGAATCTGATGAGGGGGGCGGTAGTGATTTGGAAGAAGATCAAGGGGATAAAGAGCCCCAGCCAGTAGATTCGTCAACAGCTCAGAGTGAAGATGGAAAAAAAGATATTGTGGAACCCATCATTAGACAAACAAGACATCGCATTATTACTGTAAACCCTTCAAAAAAAGGGACTGGAGACGACAAGAAAAGGAAAGGTGCAAAGACTCGGCAAACTGAAAATGCACATAAACCAAAGACTCCTGTAAAGGAGGGAGATAGTGAGTCGGGAAGTGATAAGGAAGAGGAACAGATAGAAAGTGTAAATGATGAGGATGCTCAGGGAGAAAACAATCAGGAAGAAAATGATCAGAAAGGAGATCAAAAGACTGGAGTAGTAGAGGGAGAGAGCGGCGCTTCGGAATCTGAGTCTGAAGCTGACTCCTCATCGAAGGAAAAAAATGAACAGCATAAGGATGATGTTGCTTCGTTAGGGGATAAGAAAAAGCCTTTTGATCAAAAACATATTCCACCTTTTCCTGAGTCAGTTTTTGATTCTGATGAAGCCAAGCAGCTATCTCAGTCAGAGCGTAAAGAGGTGAGGGTTCAATTTAAACAGTATTTTGATTCTTTAGATTTTATAGCAGAAATTGATCAGACAGGAGAGGAGAAATCAGAAAAGGAGATTGAAAATATCGCAGGGAATGTGGTTAAGAAGGTCCTTGAGGAAAAAAATTATAATGCACTGGAAATATCTAAAGGGGACTCGAAAAAACATGAGCCCAAGAAAAAAGAACAAAAAACAAAGCAGGTAACAACAAACCCAGCAGCAAAAATGCCACTAACCAGGCAGACAATCTCTGATCTTTTAGAGCAACCAGATGACGATTCACCCATTGTTAAGCCTGATGAAGGTGATGAGCAAGATCAAACCAATGAAATTATCTCTCTTCCTGATTTAGCCAAGCCATACTATCCGGAAGGTGAGGATGTTGACGTAGGGTGGATGAAGTGGTTTTTGTCTGCTCCTGTCAAATTGAAGGAAGTATTGGCTTATCGTCTATTCAGCTATAAACCAAATTTTACTCAGAAGATAAGCGTGAATGGGCAAAAGCCTAGAGATAATAGTTATCTTCCTGACCTTGGTAACCCGGGACGGTTTTATATCGTGAATCCCAAGGGGGAGATGGGAAGAAAAAGAGAAGGTAATCTGGTTATTCAGCTAGATGTGATTTCTGAGGGTACAGAAGAACAAAGAGATGAAAGGCTGAAACGGATGGGTGCTACTTTTTATCTGGTGCCAGGGAAAAGACAACGGAGGCTAGTTATTGATCCGAATAAGTATCTTGTAATGACAATGGCTGCGGATTTTTCCAGTTTTAATACAGAAGCTGAAGTGGTTAATCCTGAGGTGGTTATTACACTGGCAGGACCTGAAGGTGCACCATCGGATCCTCTAATTCCGGAAGAACCAATCAGGATAAAAGTAGGAGATGACAATTTCGCAACGAATTTGGCTATGGGTAATTTGATCCATCAACGGGTATCAAGTTATCCAGGAGGTGAAAAGCTAAACCCTCCCTATGTCCTGTGGCCCGGTATGTCTACTTCTCTCGGCCAGGAACAGGGGGTTTATGCCTGGTTTACTCCAGAAGAGCTGGCTGTTCTATTTGACAAGTACTCTGCACTTAAGAAAAAGTTCTTAGCATTGAAGGCAGATGGTAAAAAGACACCGAAGACGAAAAAGAAAAGAACAGATAAAGAACAAGAGCAAGATCCGCAAGAGGAACTCATTAAACAGTTTGAAGAACAGATTCAACAACTGCTTGTGATTGCTTCTGTAAATCGAGACAAAGAAGCTGAAATTTTTATTAAGGATGACGAGGTACCACCTAAGAACTGGGTGCCAGCCAAGATATCTGCCCGCTCCTGGCCTCTGGAATTGTGGCCTACAGAATAGTAAAAATGTGAGATTTCAGCAGGTTCAGGCAGTATTGGTCAGCGATGATGTGGTCTGGTTAGCTGCCTGATTCCTGACGTTTTCTATTAAGGGATAAAGAGTAAAAATCTGCTCATTCAAAATATTGTAAGCCTCGAAGATGACGTCTGAAGTGGCCGATAGCAGAGGGAATAGAGTTCTATTTACTATTCACTGCATATCAAATCAGGCGCTTTATGGAATCTGGCGGAAGTATTCAGAGGCGGGACTCGGTATCTGTAGATGCGCTGGAGCAGCGCAGTCCCGGGAAAACTGAAGAAGCTAAAGTCAGTGTCAGGTTTTCCAACAGCCATCGCACAGCCACTCCTGTAGAACCTGATACCAGCCTCAAGCTGGAACAGGATCAGTCATCTTTAGAGTCTGAACCAGAAGCCAGGAGCCTCTCCAGTCGTAGTGTCAGGGATGTTTCAAGTAACAAGCCAGGGTTGTTAAGACGAGGAGCAGCTCTGGTCAAAAAAGGTGCAGGGAAAGCCGCTTCTTCTGCCTATAACTATGGAGCCAAAAAACTCCAGTCAGGAAAGGAAAAGGCCAGTTCAGCTTGGCATAGTGCCAAGGAGCTGGGAAGTTCGACTAAAAAAGCCGGCTCGGAGTTTATTCACCACCCAGTTGACACAACCTGGGCCGTAGCTAATGGTGTTGTGCAGTATGGACAGGAGAAGTTGCAGGCTGCCCGGGGGGCTGCTTCATCTCTGGGAGGAGCTGTTGCAAGAGGAGCCTCTGCTCTCAGGCACAATCCCAAGGAGACACTAAAGGCAGCAGGCACCTCAACGCTTCGTAGCCTTAAAAATCGTAGTATTTCTGTTTACCATAAAGCCAAGAAGCTAATTCCTAATCGGGTCAAAAACTTCAGTCTTCCCAATATCAAGTCCATCCTCAGTCGTAGTGCCAGGGCAGTTCCTCCCCAGCCATCAGTCTCTCTGAAAACTGTTGTTGCAGAAGCAGGTAAGCAGTCCCAAAGGCTGGAAGGGCTGCTTGGTGATAATCAGGACAGTCGTGCCCAGGCAGAAGCGGCAGGGGAGAATTATCAGCGCCTGACTCAGCTCCTTGATGATCCTTCCACTCTCCATCAATCCGCCTTTGAAGGGCCGCTGACCTTTCCTGATGGTGAGCAGGTGTTCATAGGTGGAGATGACGTCACCCGGGCACAGTCTATTGATGTGGCCCTGGAGTATGCTCTTCAGCAGGAAAATGAAATCCGGGAAGGGCAGCGGGATAACCAAGAGCTGGTCAGTCAGTTGAAAAAAGAGAAAAAAATACTCAAGGCTGATATTGGCAAACAGTCATCAACGGCAAAAAAAGAGGCAACCAGTGCTGAGAAAGCTGAGTATGCCAGTGAAATGAAGGAATTACAGAAAGAGAGAAAAAAAATCGGAGGGCTGGTCGATCAGATTAAGCAGCTGCTCAAGAGTGAAACGCAGCAGTTTAAGGAGGAGATCGAAAGCCAGAGAAAAGAGTTGAAACAGCAGTTGCAGGATAGCCAGAAGCAGTTAAAAGATGCAGTTAGGGAGCTTAAAGCCCAGAGCCAGAATGAGCCGGAAGCCGTTACCAGCAGGAGAGCGAATCTTGCTAAAACCCGCAAGGCCGTTGCCAAGTATAAAAAGGAGGCTACCCGAGCGCAAAGTGAAGAAGATAAAGCTACTGCCGCTGCAGGTCTGGATAAGGCCAGGGATGTGAATAACCGCCTGGTCAAAGAGATCAGCAGTTTGACGGTTGAAACTCAAAAGGCCGTCGCAGAGTTGGAAGCCAAAGTGGCAGAGCTTGAGCAGGAAGTCTATTTGAAGGAGCAGGAACTTGAGGAGTTTGAAGTCTCAGAACCCACTTCTTCTGTCATTGATGAGCTTGAGGAGCGGCTGGAAGGAGTCCAGGACAGGCTGGATGAGAATAGCCGTCAAATTAAGGCAAGGAAGAAACAACACAAGCAGGATCGCAAAGAGATTGGCAAGCTCAAGTAGACATTCTGACGCGAAAAAAATTTTCATGTTACAGAACGACAAACGTCGTCCTGTAACTTTTTCAGCTTTCAGGCCTGGTCTCTTGCAGGATCAGTGTCCTTTCAGGGCATAAATACCGGGGGCATTACGCCAGTAACCCTGGTAATCCATACCATAACCAAAGATGTAGCGGTCTTCGCACTCAAGACCGGTAAAGTCGCTTTTCTGGCCGGGGCGAGCTTTGCGATTGTGAATCTTGTCAACCAGTACTGCGGTCAGGACTTCTTTGGCTCCTGCTTCTCGGCAGTAATCAATAATAGCAGCCAGGGTATGGCCTTCATCCAGAATATCATCAGTAATCAGAATCGTACGATCCTTTAACTCATGAAGGGGGGGGACCTTCCAGTCCAGCTCTCCACCGCTGGTGGTGTTGCGATAGCGGGTCGCATGCAGATAGGAAGATTCCAGTGGGAAGTGCAGATGCGTCAGTAACTTTCCGCAAAATACCAGGCCGCCGTTCATTACAGCAAATACCAAGGGGTTTTTATCAGCTAAAACCTCGGTAATTTCACTGGCCATTCTACGAATGGCAGAATCAATCTCTTCCCGGGTATAAAGACAGTCAGCTTCTTCAAAGACCTGTTGGATATGGTCCAGATCTACGGACATGGGGGGAGGCCTCTCCTCAACCATTAATATTACATTGATCAGCTGTTGATATGTGGGTGAATCACATCGCTAAATCAATAATAAGAATGAAACATACATGTCTGAGGAAAGCATTGCCAGTGTTAGTTAATCAGAGAAATCAAACCGCCATGGGCATATTTCGGCGAACACACAGAGGTTTCATGGATTTACTGGAGCCCCTTGTGATAATTCCTTAGGAAATTTCTAATGTTTCTACTTGGAGGATAATGGTCAGGCCAATTACAATGCCTGATTAGCTGCTGCATGTGGTATGCAGTAGTTAAATTCAGAGGCCTTAAATGAGCGTTCGCGAAATTACTCACCCCCTGATCCAGCACAAACTGGGTCTCATGCGACAAAAAGATATCAGCACCAAGGGATTCCGTACACTGGCCAGTGAAGTCGGTACCCTGCTGACTTACGAGGCAACCAAAGATCTTGAACTGGAAGATCACATCATCGAAGGTTGGAACAGTGATATCACGGTTCAACGTCTGAAAGGCAAGAAAATTACCGTTGTTCCGATTCTTCGGGCCGGTCTGGGTATGCTGGATGGCGTTATGGAACTGATTCCCAGTGCCCGTATCAGCGTTGTTGGTCTGTACCGGGATGAAGAAACCCTGGAGCCAGTTCCCTATTTCGAGAAACTGTGTAAGCAGATTGATGAGCGCATGGCGCTGGTTGTAGACCCCATGCTGGCAACTGGTGGCACCATGATTGCCACAATCGATATGCTGAAAAAAGCAGGCTGCAAGCATATCCGGGTTCTGGTTCTGGTAGCTGCACCAGAAGGTATCAAGAAGGTTCATGAGCTTTACCCTGAAGTTGAAATCTTTACAGCTTCTGTGGATGAATGTCTGAACGAGCAAGGCTACATCCTTCCCGGCCTTGGTGATGCCGGTGACAAGATCTTCGGTACCAAGTAAACACCACAACAATTCCTTGAGCCTGGGTGGAAAAACCATCCAGGCTTTTCCTCTTTCCCTTTCTTTCCCTTTCTTTCCTTTCCTGCGGCTTGTACTAGACTCCCAAACTTCTTTGGTTTGGCATATGGCACGGATGTTCTGGCTAGGGAGCTCGCTATGAGCTGGATTAGCGGAAACAAACAGCCATGAGCAGAGAGTACCTTTTTCGGAACCTGGGAGTCTTCTGTCGGACTTAACGCTAACCTACGGCGAAAAAGTCCGGCAGGCTCCTGAAAAAGCAATTCCATGGTAAAAAGCGGATAGAGAAGTGGAACCCCATAGCCATGTAAAGATCGCTTTGATCGGGGGGCAAATGCTGTTTGTGGCATTTGGTGCGCTGGTTTTAGTTCCCCTGCTGACTGGTTTTAATCCCAATGTAGCCCTGTTCACAGCTGGCACGGGAACGCTGGTTTTTCAACTGTGTACTCGAGGTTCCGTGCCCTTGTTCCTGGGGTCATCTTTCGCATTTATCGCTCCCATTCTGTACAGTGTTGGAACTTGGGGAATGCCCGCTACTTTAGGTGGGCTGGTCGCTGCTGGAGGGTTTTATCTTTTTCTCAGTTTGATGGTGCGCCTGTACGGGCGGGGGTTTCTATACCAGTTATTTCCACCCGTTGTAGTGGGGCCGGTAATCATTGTTATCGGCCTTGGGTTATCCAGTGTGGCTGTTAACATGGCCATGGGGCGTTCGGGTGATGGTTCAATGGAACTCTATCCACGAAACCAGGCTTCTCTGGCGGCGGGTGCCGCCCTGTTAACAACTCTGGCGGCGGCAATATTTGGTCGTGGGCTACTGCGGCTTGTCCCGATTCTGGCAGGGGTTGCCGGAGGTTTAATTGCCTCCTGCCTGCTTGGCATATGTGACTTCAGCCCAGTAAAAACGGCGCCCTGGCTGTCAGTTCCCCCTTTTGTATTCCCGGAATGGAATATCAATGCTGTGCTGTTTATGTTGCCTGTTGCTGTTGCTCCCGCTATCGAACACCTGGGAGATATCATGGCGATCAGCTCGGTGGCGGGTAAGGACTATATGGAAAAACCCGGGCTTCACCGAACTTTGCTCGGAGATGGGCTGGCTACTTCTCTGGCTTCTGCTATTGGTGGTCCGCCTAATACCACCTATTCGGAAGTAACCGGAGCTGTGATTTTGACAAGGGTGCTTCACCCGGCAGCCATGACCTGGGCAGCTGTATTTGCCATTACTCTCGCTTTTCTGGGAAAACTGGGAACCACTCTAAGTTTGATACCCGCACCTGTCATGGGGGGAATCCTGGTTCTTTTGTTTGGAACTATTGCTGTGGTTGGTTTGAATACCCTGATCAGATCCAGGGTTAATATGTCTGCACCCCGTAATCTCTGTATTGTTTCTCTTTCTCTTGTGTTTGGGCTGGGGGGGCTGCAAGTAGGTGCAGGTATGCTGACTATTCAGGGAGTCAGTCTGACGGCTTTTACTGCGCTGGTTCTGAATCTGGTATTTCCTGCCGAATGTCATCGTGAATAAACCTGCCAGCACTCCGGCAGGTTTCTGTTATCAGCCAGTCGGAAACTCAAACCTTCTGAGGTAAGCTGTTTTGGTTAGTCCGTCGAGCCAGTGGAAATCATTGCTCAACAGTGGCTTATCAAGCACAAAGTCATTGTACAGGCCAAGTGATGCTCCCCAAATGGATGCTACGACCAGAGTTGGTACGGCAACAGTTGCGATTGTCGCAGAGCTAATCCCAAGGGTCATAAAGGCACCGAGAACTGAAGTGGCCAGCACTGCTCCCATGACTCCGTACAGCACCATGCTGGTGGCCGCTTTCATAATGGCAAGCGGGTTTTCAGCATACTGGCTGGCTCTGTCTTTGATCCAGTCATTGGAGCCACTGGGCTGGGTAATTCCGATATCATAAGCCGGGTTCATCACTCTTTTGGCATGACCTGGCTTCATCGGACCACGGTAATTTCTCCAGTTTACTCCCATGCAGTAGTTCAGATACTCCACCTGATCCCGGGTCAGGCGCTGGCCGGGAACCAGTGGTGATGGATTTGGTGTGTCATCCTGCTCACCATCTGGCCCATTTTCCCAGTCCCACTCGTAGCCTTCCTCATCGGGCGGGTCCAGGTGCAGCGGTTTTGTATCATCCATATCATCTTCACTCAGATAGTCATCATCACCAAGGGCTGAGTCAGTACATGACTCTTTCGAAGTTGACCTTGAAAGTATTGCGCGATCAGAGCCTGGATAGTGACCCGTTCGGGGCATCACAGGTTCTCTTTCTTTTCTCGTATTTTCCTGAGAGCTGTTGCGCAGAGCCCTGTCAATATTGTTCGGTAGCCCAGGAGGGCTGTAAACTGAAGAATGCATTGTTAAGCCCTCCTTTAGTGCATTACCCGGCGCATGGCTTCACTTTTACCAGGCGCAGTTTCGATAAACTGGTCAAGACCGCTGATATCCAGCAGGTCTATGATTCTTGGACTGGCATTGCAAAGTACTACTTTGCCGCCATCTGCCATTGTGGCCCGCACAAGCTCTGAGAGCACCGCCAGACCATTGCTGTTCATGGAAATTAGTCCCCGACAGTCCAGAACGATACGGGCATGACCCTCTTCCAGCAGCATGGAGAAGGTATCCTGCAGGAATTCAGCATTGCCGGCCCGTATGTACCCCTCGAGGGTGACAACAGTCATATCCTGGTACTCCTCCAACGTCAGCTCAAGAGCCATGGTACACCTCCATTCACATCACCCGGTACGGGTATGAATTTCATGGGCACAAGATAGCGATTTGGTTCCCTTGAGTCTGTTAGACGTTAGTGGCTGGGACTAAAGTCTGACGTGGTGAGAGTAGGCAGGGGTAAATGGATGGCATAAATAAAGAAGGGAGCCATAAAGGCTCCCTCAAGATTCAGGATTGGCAATTGGACCAAAGTCGCATCGACTAGCTCAGGTTCACAATATTACCGTGTTCATCAATATCGATCTTCATGTAACCGGGCAGAGAACCCAGGCCAGGCATGGTCATGATGGCACCGCACAGTGCGTATACGAAGCCGGCGCCTGCAGATAGGCGAACCTCACGAACAGGTACTTCAAAACCGGTAGGTTCACCCTTCAGGGTTGGGTCGTGGGAGACAGACAGCTGAGTCTTGGCCATGCACACAGGCAGGTTACCGTACCCCTTGGCTTCCAGCTCGGCGATCTGCTTCTGTGCCAATTCGCTGATAACAACCTTGCTACCGCCGTAACCCTTGGTAGCCAGTTCATTCAGCTTGGTAGAGATGTTTTCTTCAACATCATACAGGTAGTTGAAGTAAGGCTTCTTCTCGTTGCAGACACGGTCGATCTCGTTAGCAACAGCCATGCAGCCTTCACCGCCGTGTACAAAGCCTTCAGAGATGGCAACACCTTCAGCACCCAGCTCTTTGGCTTTCTCCATCAGCCAGTCCAGCTCTTCCTGGGTATCATCTGGGAAACGGTTGATGGCGATGACGCAAGGTACACCGTACTTCTTCACGTTCTTGATATGGAAGTGCAGGTTGCTGATGCCTTTTTCCAGCGCAGGCAGGTTAGGATCAATCATGCCGCGGTCGAGGTCTCGACCGGCAACAACCTGGAAGTCACCAGAGTGAGACTTCAGACCACGCAGGGAGCAGACCAGAGCTACAACGTCTGGAGACTTGCCGCCAGCGCGAACCTTGATGTTGCAGTATTTCTCAAAGCCCATATCGGAGCCGAAGCCAGCTTCGGTCACAACATAGTCACCCAGTTTCAGGGCGATCTTGTCGGAAACAATGGAAGAGTTACCGTGAGCGATGTTGGCGAAAGGACCGGCGTGAACAAAGCTGGCGCCGCCTTCCAGGTTCTGCATCAGGGTTGGCTTGATCGCTTCCTTCATGATTGCAGTCATGGAACCGGCAACCTGCAGGTCTTCTGCTGTTACAGGCTCACCATCGTGGTTGTAGGCCATGATGATCTTGCCGAAACGTTCACGCATATCCTGCAGGCTGGTGGCCAGTGCCAGGATCGCCATCAGCTCGGAGCCAACGGTGATATCGAAGCCTTCGGAACGGGGAACACCGTTCATGTTCTTGGGGGTGCCTGGGGTCTGCTCACCAACAGTGATCTGACGCAGGGCACGGTCGTTGTGGTCAACCACACGACGCCAGGTGATGCGCTTGGGGTCGATACGCAGAGCTTTCAGGCCGGTACGCTTTTCGAATGCGTCGTATCCTTCACGCTCTTCGTGGAAAATGCGGGTGTCCAGTGCCGCAGAACCCAGGTTATGAGCACTGGAGATAGCGTGGATATCACCAGTCAGGTGCAGGTTGAAGTCTTCCATTGGAACAACCTGGGCATAACCGCCACCTGCTGCACCACCCTTGATGCCGAAAACAGGGCCCATGCTGGGCTGGCGGATACAGCTGATCGCTGTTTTTCCGATGGTGTTCAGACCCATTGTGATACCGATGGTGTTTACGGTTTTACCTTCACCAAAGGGAGTAGGGGTGGTTGCAGTAACCAGAACCATGCGGCCGTCTGGACGGTCCTTCAGGTCTTCATAGGCGTCCAGGCTGACTTTCGCCTTGTAATGACCATAAGGTTCGCAATGTTCTTTCTTCAGACCGAGCTTATCTGCCAGCTCGGTGATATGCATCAGGTCCGCCGCTCTGGAAATTTCGATATCCGACTTCACTAGGTGATACCCCCGATAGATTATTAATTGGCCTTGGAGTGAGGGCAGAATGCCTGACTTGTCATTTCCTGAAATTGATTTAGGTCAAATTATGTTGGAAGTTGGCAATAATTCAGTGAGTAATTTTTGCACTCTGCCTGTTGTTTTCTGCTTTTTATTGAGTGTTATTGTCCTCCTGATGCCAAAATATACTCATAATTAAATAAAAAAGAACAAAATCAATATTGTTTGTGTTGAAGCCTGAAAAATCACCAGAGCATATCTGTTTTCATTTTGTCTCGTCATGTGCTCTGAGTTATATCTCTATTAATCAGCTCAGGCTTCTTTTTCCGGTAATGAATCAAATGCGTTGATGACCCTTTGCAACCTCGTCACTCCTGCGAAAGCAGGAGTCTACCAGCTTGGGATTCCTGCTTTCGCAGGAATGACGGACATCAACGCATTTCATATATGACCCTTTTCCTTCAGCTAAATTGAGGGCTCTGTTAACACTACATGTTGGTAGTACTCACGTGCAGCCTGTATAGCTTGGCATTCGGGCTTCATAGAAAATCTGGTTACTTCCTCTATTCAGCGTAATTACTGACTTTGAGAAATAAACCAACATCTATTGTGAACAGAGCCTAAATTGAGGGTATGGCTTGATAGGAAATCCACCTTATGAAAATTAATTTAAAGAGCGTTTGGCCGTTAAAAAAGCCTTTTCAAAAGCTGGCGAATAAGGTCGGTAGCTGGCAAAAGCATAAAGTAAAATCAAGTCAACCTGACTCTGACAGGTTGTCTATTGTTCAGGTTACTGAAGAGCTGAGTGAGTTATTTCAAACCCTGAGTGACCGGGCGGTTGAATTACATGAACAGGAACAGCAAGCCAAGCAATACCTTCTGGATAAATCAGATTTCAGGTTAAACCAGAGGGGAGAGTGGACTCTTCCTGACAGTTTGGATTCAACTGTAGCTTTCAGACAGGAACAGGGGGAAGCCGGTATTATTCGTGATATCCATCAGAAGGTGGCTGAGGAGCGCAAAAAAGTTGACCAACTTTTGGAGGAGCTAGCTAATAACAAACAGGATATTCGGAAGGCCATTCTTTCTGCCAAGCAGCCAGTTGATGAGTCACTTGATGATATCAGTGAGTTTTCAAAAAGTGATCTGGATGCGGCAAGTTTGTTAGCTGAATATGAATCGCTCATTAATGGTGAAGAGGATAACCGTTCGTTCACCAGCGAAGAGTTGAAGATAATGGAGAAGGAGTTGTTTGGAGATTCCAGCTCTGTTACCAGTGAAGAACTGAAAGTATTGAAACACGAACTTGACGGAGAAGAGCAGGAAAGTACGGTTGATTTTTCAGCAGGAGACCCCGTTGATGAGTTGCAAGAATCCCGCTTGAATACAGCTCAGCTAACAGAGCTGTTGTCGAATCCGAACTTGGGCGAAATCCATTCACTTGTCGATTTGGCATTGGATAATGTGCCGCAGAATGCTGGATTGTATCCAGAAATCGATCCAGTGCTGTCGGCTATGTTGAATGATATGACTCCTGCTGATCTACAGGGCTACTGCATGAAGCTTGATGATTACCTCGATGATTCAGATAGTTTTGATGCTCCTACATTGGATGTTCTACGCAATTTGAGACTTATGGGAGAGGCTTGCCTTGATAGCCAGAATGCTTCATTTGATGTAACGGATTTGAACAAAAGAGAGCCGGAGGTGCCGGCATCTCGACGAGAGAAGTCTGGCCGTGGCAAAGGTCTATTATCCCCTTGACCGCCTATCGAGTAGGAGGCGGGATTGCTCCCGCCGTCCTCTCACACCACCGGACAAACGGTTCCGTATCACGGCGGTTCATGTCAAACACTTGAGCCGCTGATTGTAATCAACCAGCGATATCAAACCAATTCCATCAAACAGTTTCTTGGGCAACATCTGATTCATATGCGGCGCTCCGGCATTCCACCAAGCTCCACGACCGTTATAAGCACTTATCCGCGCCCGTTCTTTCGACAGCCCAAGTCTTAACAACTTCCTGTACCGAGCTTTTGGACTTTTCCAATGTCTCCAGAGCAGTTTTCGCAGATGCCGCCTTAACCAGCCGTCCAGTTCTTGGAGAACGCCTTTTACACCAATTTCCCGGAAATAGCTCATCCAGCCACGCAGCTTCGGATTCAGCACCTCGACCGTTTTACGGAGTGAGCATCCCCGGCCACGCCGGAAGACGGCTTTCAGGTCACCCTTAAAGCGCCTGACCGCCTTGGCTGACACTTTCAGCCGAACATTATATTTCCGGCTACATACGGTGTAGCCCAAAAACGTCCTTTCCCACGGTCGCCCGACACCACTCTTTTCACGGTTTACCTTCAGCTTTAATGTGCTTTCGCGGTATTCCGTTATGGAGCCCAGAACACGCTGCCCTGCCTCTTCGCTTCTGACATAGATATTGCAGTCATCGGCGTAACGACAGAATTTGTGTCCCCGCTTTTCCAGCTCTTTATCCAGGTCGGTTAGCAGGATGTTCGATAACAACGGGGAGAGTGGGCCACCCTGCGGGGTGCCTGCTTTCCTTGCCGTTACCAGACCACCGGCAAATATTCCGACCTCAAGATAAGCGCGGATCAGTCCCAGCACCCGCTTGTCTTTAACCTGTCGTGTTACCCTTGCCATTAATATGTCATGGTTCACACGGTCAAAGAATTTCTCAAGGTCGAGGTCTACCACCCAGCGGTAACCTGCCTCCGCATAGCTCCGGGCTTGCAGTACGGCCTGCCCTGCCTTGCGTCCCGGCCTGAAGCCATAACTGTGGTTCGAGAACGTGCTCTCAAAGATCGGACTTAACTGTTGGTGCAGCGCTTGCTGTATCAGCCTGTCCAGAACTGTTGGAATGCCCAGCTGGCGCATACCTCCACCGGATTTGGGTATTTCTACCTTCCGTACCGGCTGGGGTTGATAGCGACCATTCTGCAGGGCTTCCCGGTGTTCCGGCCACTGTGATTTCAGGTAGGCTTTCAAGTCACCCACCGTCATGCTGTCCACGCCCGGTGCGCCTTTGTTGCGCATCACCCGGTCGTAGGCACGCTGCATATTTGATCGGTCTAATATCGCCGCCAATAGATCTGGCGTCTCCTCATGGAAGTTGCCCGTTCCCGCCGTGACGTTTGCCGCCTCTATTGCAGACCCACACGGATACTGTCCGCGCCCCTCTGCACAGAGTGCCTGTATCTCAACAGACCTGACTGCTGCTCCTGTCGTCATCGAGAGTCCGGCTCCCAATCCATTTCACATGTTCAGCCCTTCAGTCTGCGGTGACAGACCTACTATGGCCTCGGCTGACTTCTGCCGCCCCATCCCAATGCCTCACGACACTGGTAGCCTGTGGCAGGATGGCAGACCTCCCGGAGTAATGCGCGTGACCTTCCCACTTATACCCGCCGCATATACGTCCGCAGTTTCCGTGCAAGTATTGGGCTTTGAAGAACTTTGCCTCCTTACCCACTGCGACCGCCTCCTATGCGATTCCTGTTCGTCGGGCCAGTGTTTTGCCTTCGGCTTTCTTCAGATTCCACCTCACGATGGACACCCTTGCCGTTCAGCTAATCGTTCCCCTTGCCGGGTCGATAGTGGACTTTCACCACCAAGTCATCCAGTCGCCACCATGCGTACTGGAACAGCGCCGTCATGGCGCTACGCGCCATATCCGGCGCACAAAGAGAAAGGGCTGATTAACAGCCCTTAAAGAGTAATTTGAGAGATAAGCTTTATTTTTTCTCAGCATATTTCATGGAGTCAAGTGCAACCGCGAAGATAATAATCGCGCCCTTGATAATAAACTGCCAGTAAGGGCTCACACCGATATAAGTCATACCGTAGTTAATAACGGTAAATATCAATACACCCGTTACTACGCCAGCAATACTGCCCAGGCCACCGGCAAACGAAACACCGCCCACAACACAGGCTGCGATGGCATCCAGTTCGTACATAAAGCCGAGGTTGTTGGTGGCGCTGCCGATACGGCCCGCTTCCAGCATCCCGGCGAAGGCATAGAAAACACCGGCCAGAGCGTAGATCTTCAGCAGGGTTACAGGAACATTAACACCGGATACTTTAGCAGCTTCAGGGTTGCCGCCAATCGCAAAGATGTTTTTACCAAAGGTGGTTTTGTTCCACAGGGTCCACATAAAGGCGATGGCGCCAATGGCATAGAAGGTCAGATACGATAATCGGAATTTTCCTATGCTGATAAACCCTTGGGCAAATTCCCGGAATCTGCCATCAAAACCTGCGATAGGTGATGCGCCAACATAGTCATAGTAAAGCGAGTTAATACCGTACACTATGATCATCGTACCCAGCGTGGCTATAAACGGTGTCACCTTTAAATAGGCGACAATAAAGCCGTTCAATAAACCAAGCAGTGCACCAATGGCGCAGACGGTGAGAATAACTGCAACGAGAGGAACCTCCCCCAGTTCGGGAAAAACCCTGTTAACATTATCAAGCGCTTGTAACAGCGTTGCTGAAACAACCGCTGCCAGACCTACCTGACGACCAGCCGACAGGTCAGTACCTTGGGTAACAATCAAACCTGCTACACCAAGTGCAATAATGATTCGAACAGCAGACTGGGTCAGGATATTGCTGAAGTTACGCAGGCTCAGGAATGAAGGTTCCTGAATAATTATCACGGCCAGAAGAATTAACAGAACCGCATAAATACCCGCTTCTTTCAGGTATTTCATCGGCTGAAATGTTTTTACTGCATCCATTGAAGGACCACTCCTAGAGGAAACGGGAAGCCAGATTCAGAATTTCTTGTTGCGAGGTTTCACGGGTATTCACAATCCCCGCTACGTGACCATTACTCATCACCATAATGCGGTCGGTCACCCCGAGCAGTTCAGGCATTTCCGAAGAAATCATAATGATGCCCTTGTCCTTATTGGCGAGATCCAGCATCAGCTGGTAAATCTCGAACTTGGCACCAACATCAATACCGCGGGTCGGCTCGTCGAGCATCAGTACATCAGGTTCAGTCAGCAGCCAGCGACCGATAACAACCTTCTGCTGATTACCACCGGAGAGAGAACCGATATGGGTTTTGTGAGAAGGTGTCTTAACGCTCATGGAGTCGATTACCCACTGGGTGTCGCCCTTCATGCGCTTGTTGCTCAGCAGTCCGAACTTTTCCTTGTAACTCTCGATATTGGCAACTAGAGAGTTAAAAGTGATATCCAGGTGTGAGTAGATGCCGGTTGCACGACGCTCTTCGGTTACCAGGGCAAAGCCATTCTGAATGGCCTGGTGAGAGTCATGGTTCTCAACCTGCTTGCCATTATGAACAATAGTGCCGGTACTCTTTTCGCGAATACCAAACAGGGTTTCCACAACATCTGTACGACGTGCGCCTACCAGTCCGGCAACACCGAGAATCTCGCCTTTGCGCAGTTCAAAGCTGACATCCTGAATGGATGGCTGGTTTGCAGCGGTCAGCTCCTTAACTTCCAGAACCACATCGCCAGGCTGGTTGGTTTTCTCGGGGAAACGCTGAGTCAGTTCCCGGCCCACCATCATATTGATGATCTGGTCCATATCCAGACCTTCCAGTGGACGGGTATCCACCCACTGACCATCACGAAGAATGGTGATCTCATCACAGATCTGGAAGATTTCTTCCAGCTTGTGGGATATATAAACAATACCGCAGCCCTTATCCTTGAGCTTGCTGATAATGGTGAACAGGTGATTCACTTCCTTTTCTGTCAGTGAGGAAGTGGGCTCATCCATAATTACGATTTTGGCGTCGTAGGAGAAAGCCTTGGCGATTTCCACCATCTGTCTCTGGGAGACAGACAGATTGGCAACCTTGTCTTTCGGGTCAACGTCGATATCCAGTTCTTCAAAGATGGCCTTGGTATCACGGTACATTTTGTTGTGATCAACAAACGGACCTTTCTTTGGGTAACGTCCCAGCCAGACGTTATCCATAACAGAGCTTGGCAGAACCTGGTTCAGCTCCTGGTGAACCATGGAGATACCGTTATCAAGGGCTTCCCGGGAGGAGGTGAAGTTGACATGATTGCCTTGATAAAGGATGTCACCTTCGTCTTTTTCATAAATACCAAACAGGCATTTCAGGAGAGTGGATTTACCGGCGCCGTTCTCTCCCATCAGGGCGTGAACTGAGTGCGGACGCACCTTCAGGTTCACTTTATCCAGGGCCTTGACCCCGGGAAATGACTTGCTGATACCGGTCATTTCCAGCAGCCATGGTTGGGCAGGCTTTGTTTCCATAGTGTTTGATCAGCAGTCCAAGGGGGGATGAAACTGAGGGGACTTGTTTGTCCCCTCAGTGAATAGCCAGAAGCTACTTAGTTACCGTGATTACAGGTTGCTCTGGTCGATACCAACGTAAGGAACACGAACAACCTTTTCTACGATATTCCACTCGGTGCCTTCACCAGCAGCCTTGCCGTTAGCCAGGTTGCGGGTCAGTTCGAAAGTGGCGCGGGCCTGGTTGTCTGCATCGTTCAGAACGGTACCGGCCATTTCACCTTTCTTAACCAGAGCCAGAGCTTCGGCCAAAGCATCTACACCAAATACGGGAACGCTGCTCTTCTCAACAGCCTTCATGGCTTCGATAGCACCCATAGCCATGGCGTCGTTGTTGGCGATAACAACTTCGATCTTGTCAGCGTTGGGGCCGGAGAACCATGCGTCAACCTTGTCCTTGGCCATAGCGGTGTCCCACATGGCGGTGTCCAGGTGCAGCATATCGGTCTTCAGGTTGAAGTCGTCGTTCAGAGTGCTGATAACGTAACTGGTACGGGCTTCAGCGTCTGGGTGGCCTGGCTCACCTTTCAGCAGTACAGTTTGGATAACACCGTCACCGTTCAGGTCCCACTGAGGGTTGGCATTCCATTGCTTGGCAATCAGCTGGCCCTGGATAATGCCGGACTCTTTAGACTCAGTACCCACGTAGAAAGCCTTGTCATAGCTGGCCAGATCTTTCGCAGAAGGTTCCTTGTTGTAGAACACAACAGGAACATCGTCGTACTTGGCTTTTTCGATAACAACAGAAGCCGCAGCAGGGTCAACCAGGTTGATAGCCAGAGCTTTCACGCCCTTGGCCAACATAACGTCGATCTGGTCATTTTGCTTGGACTGGTCATTTTGGGAGTCGTTCATCAGCAGACGGATATCGGAATCCTTCTCTGCTTCAGCTTCAATCGCCTTACGAACAACAGACATAAAGTTGTCGTCGTACTTGTAGATGGTGAAACCCAGTGTGGTGGATGCCTGGGCAATAGAGCCCATCATAATGCCGGCGGACAGTGCGGCCAGTGCAAAGGCTTTTTTCATGTTCTACTCCTGGTGAAGAGATTTTATAAAAGCGATCTAATAAATTGTGTGGCGATGCTATCTATTAATTTCTGTGAGAAATCTGATGTAAATCAAACGTTGGCCTGTTAGTTTTTGTGCTTGAATACGGCAGAGCGTGGCCGATCTTTTTTACAAATCAGCCGTTGTTTCTGTATTAATTTCCAGTTCTTGCTTTTTTATATACTGCTCAATCTATTAGTGTGTTTGGTTTATTTCTGTTCGTTCAGTCACTGCCCTATGGAAAAGTTATATTCATAACGCCCTGGTTTCAGGAGGTATTTCTCGTGCACAGATTTACTCCAGGAATCATCACCACCAACGCCCATATGAAAACCATCCAGCCATAGATAAGTGTGACCATCCGGTTTCAGGTCACAGGTATGGCTGGAGCTTCGCAGGTTTTCCTGACTCCAGGGACTGACGGTAAAGATAAATGGCGAGTGACTGGTAATATTAAGGTCAGACTGCTCCTCCCTGTGCAGCCGGACCCAGCTAACATCACAACGTGCTCCGTTTTCCTGTGGAACAATATACGGTGTGTTCATCTGTTCGAGTGGCAAATGGTAATGATCAATCAGTGCGGCCTGCTTCCGGTCGGGATAGTTTTCCCATGGACCTCGGCCCAGCCACTCAATTGATTTGCAGTTATCTTTCAAAACAATCTGCAGGCCAATACGAGGTAGAGGTGGCATATCCTGGCGAATATGCACGATCACCCGGATATTGCAGCGTCCGTTGTCATAGATGCGGTAATGATGGCGAGCCAGGATTCGGCCTTTACCGTAACTCCTTTCTGTTTCGACTTCGATTACCCCGTCTGGGCGTTCCCAGAATTCAAAATAGGTTTTCTTGGCGTCCAGCTTATCCAGCCCTATATCCAGCCAGTCACGTCCGTAGACATCACAGTCCTGCACAACAAAGGGCACCATGTCGTTATCCGTTGGTGCTCGATAGAAATTGTCTGTAACGGGTGCCCCCAACTGGGGGTGATCATTGATAATGACTTGCTTCAGGGTGGCTGTTTCACGGTCGAAAATAAAGTTGCTGTCTGGGCAAAAAATCTCCAACAGGGAACCGGAAGCGCAGAAGTTAATACAGTGCTTTGTTCTGGACTGCTTGATTGCGAGAGGTGTCGGCCAGTCCAGTTTTATTTGAGTATGCGCGGTTTTATGTCCGGCCTCTGCCCAGGGTGTATCGTTTTTTAATATGGTTTCACAGTGCAGTTGATAATTAACGTCTGCCGTCAGTGAAGGTCGCTTGATACTGACCGGTAAAGAGCGGTTGTGACCGGGTGGGGTCGCAATATCATCAACAACACCAGTCTGAATCACCTTGCCATCAGCCTTTACCGTCCAATACAGGCGCTGGTTGGCAAGGTCATCAAAGTTATACCCGTTGCGTATAAACAATTCATTCTCCTCAAATGTGAAGTGAATAAACTGATGTACATATTTAGCTTCCTGAATCGCTGGCTTCAGGGTTTTGTCTGGAAACAGCAGGCCATTGATACAAAACTGGCGGTCATTGGGCTGATCACCAAAATCTCCACCATAAGCCCAGTAGGTTTCACCTTCATCTGTGATTTTGGTAATTCCCTGATCTACCCAATCCCAGATAAATCCGCCCTGCAGCCGAGGGTAATGATGGAAGGCTTGCCAGTACTCACCATATCCGCCAAGGCTGTTACCCATGGCATGGCTGTACTCACAGAGAATCAACGGCCGCCGTTCTTCAGCCTGGCTGATATGTTTCTCAATGGCTGGTTTGGGAACATTGCCCTGCATCTGGTCCTGTCCGACACGGGCATACATGGGGCAGATGATATCGGTGATATCAGTGTCAGAACCCCCGGCTTCATACTGAACAGGCCGGGTTGAATCCGTGTTTTTAATCCAGTGGTAAACGGATTTCAGGTTACAGCCATAACCAGACTCATTGCCCAGAGACCAGATAATCACAGAAGCATGGTTGCGGGTGCGTGGAACCATTCTCTGGATACGTTCAACGCAAGCCTGGTGCCATTCTGGATCATTGGTTATGTGGTTGAAAGGTTCTGCACCATGGGTTTCCAGATTGGCTTCATCAACCACATAGAGGCCATAACGGTCACACAAACGATACCAAAGCGGATGATTGGGGTAGTGGGAGTTACGAGCAGCATTAAAGTTATGCTGCTTCATCAGCAGAATGTCCTGCTCCATATCCCGTCTGGAAAGAGTGTGGCCATGCTCTGGATGATGCTCGTGGCGATTGACTCCACGAATAAGAAGTGGTTGCCCATTGACTTGCAATAAACCATCCTTGATTTCAACAGACCGGAAACCGATTTCGCAGGATTCAATATCTATTGGCTGTCTATTATCGTCTTCAATCCATAACAGAAGTTTGTACAGGTTAGGTGTCTCGGAAGACCACTGGCAGATATCTCTTAATTCTGTCGTAAACTGAAAGCCTGGTTGAGTAAATCCCCTTTCATCCTGACAGTTTAATGGCACAACAGGTTGGCGCTGGAAAATGGCTTTTTGGTCAGGAGAAAACAGAGAACAGTAGAGTTTCTGGCCTGGGTGAAAATGATTCAGTCTAACTGACAGAGACAGTCTGCCATCTCTATAGGAATGAATGGGGTTGGCATTAACTTGGTAATCAGAGATATGAATTGGTGACTTTCTGAGGATATAAACATCCCGGAAAATGCCAGAAAGCCACCACATATCCTGATCTTCGAGGTAGCTTCCATCACTCCAGCGCATAACCATAATAGACAGAGTGTTTTTCCCTTGTCGTATGGTTGTGGATAAATCAAACTCCGCTGGCAGGCGGCTGTCCTGTGAATAACCAAGGTAGTGTCCGTTCAGCCAGCAGTGAAAAGCAGAATTAACACCTTCAAAAACAACTCTCAGGCTCTGGTTTAGCCAGCTTTGATCAGCCCGGAAATGAACCCTGTAGCAACCGGTTGGGTTCTCTTCCGGTACAAAAGGTGGTTGAAATTCAAATGGATACTGGACGTTGGTATAAATTGGTCGATCGTAGCCGTGCATTTGCCAGTTTGATGGAACCGGAATCTTTGACCAGTGTTTATCGGAAAAGTCTTTCTGGAGAAACTCTTCCGGAACTTCCTCAGGTTTGGAATAAAGACAAAAGTCCCATAAGCCATTCAGATAAACGCGGCCAGAGCTCTCTTCTGGCTCTGTGGATAACGCTGTCGATAGCTGGTTCCAGGCTGCCAGAGGGGTGTGGGCCGGTAACCGGTTAATACCGGTGATATTCTGGCTCTGCCAGTCTCTGCGTGCAATAATTGTTTTTACGCTATCCGTCGATAAAGACACAGGCATCACTCCTCGCAGGAAAACGTCAGAACAGTGTGATGGTGATAAATTTCCCCTGGCTTTAACTCTGTAGAAGGGAAGCAGGGATGATTTGGGGCATCGGGCCAGGCCTGGGTTTCCAGGCAGAAGCCGTCCCGCATGTCATAATATCTGCTGCCTTCAGCTGGTGTACCTTCCAGATAGTTTCCTGAATAAAACTGAACACCGGGCTGGTTGGTAGCAACAGTCATTACTCGCCCTGACTCCGGTTCTACAATATGGGCAAACTTTTTGGGCGTGTCTCCATTTGCACTGAGGCAGTAATTATGATCATAACCATTGCCAATAATTAACTGCGCATGTGAGTTATGAATATCCTGACCGATTGTTTTTGGAGTGCGAAAATCAAATGGAGTGTTTGAGATATCTGCAATTTCACCAGTTGGTATTACTGAGGAGCTTGTTGGCAGGTAGTAGTCTGCATCAAGCTGCAGAAGGTGATTCAGGCAACTTCCTTTACCAGCCAGATTGAAGTAACTGTGCTGAGTCAGGTTCACAACAGTACTTTTATCCGTTGTCGCCTTATAGTGAATATGCAGCTGATTGGTGTTTGTCAGTGTGTAAGTTACAGAGACATCAAGGTTCCCAGGGTAGTTTTCCTCACCATCAGGGGAGAGGTAGCTCATTGTGACAGATGCAAAGGTTATCCCTTTGTGTACTTTCTGCTGCCAGATCTTTCGGTTGAATCCGGTATTACCGCCATGCAGGTGATTCGAGCCATTATTGCAGGCAAGATGGAATTCTTCTCCATCGATGACGGCCATGCCTTTTGCTGTACGGTTTGCTGTGCGCCCTGCTACTGCACCCAGATAAACATCCTGCTGCTCATATTTGGCAAGGGAGTCACACGACAGCACGATATTGGTCAGATTGCTATTACGATCAGGGGTTCGTATTGCCTGAATGGTGGCTCCGTAGTTGATCAGAGCAACTTCTAAACCATTGGTGTTGACAATTGTCGTACGAACAACATTTTCACCCGCGCTGGTTTCTCCGAAGTACTCTTCACTGACAGTCAGCATAAAAACCGCCTTATCAGGACTGTAGTGTTGTGATAACGGAAGCACCGGAAGCTGCTTTGCAGATATGGATATCCGCTTTTAGACCGGTATGTTTTGTATATTCAGTTTCTACGGCATTTCGAATGGCGGGGACATTGTCTTTCGGAACCAGGGCCACAATACAACCACCAAACCCTCCTCCGGTCATACGGACACCACCATCACCAGAAATAGCGGAATCCACAATCTCGACCAGGGTATCTACAGCAGGAACAGTGATTTCAAAATCATCCCGCATGGATATATGGGATTGCGCCATCAGCTCACCCATTGCTGCCAGATTATTCGAGCTTAAAGCTTTACTGGCCTCCAATGTTCGAACGTTCTCGGTAATAACATGGCGGGCACGGCGGAAGGTGATGTGGTCCATCTTATCCTTGTGCCGCTCCAGCAAGGTCATATCAGCATCACGAAGAGCCTGAACACCCATAATGGCGGCAGCCGCTTCACACTGTTTACGACGTGTATTGTATTCGCTGTCCACCAGGCCACGCTGGACATTGGAGTTAATAATCACTACAGCTACACCTTCCGGCATAGCGATAGACTGGGTTTCCAGGCTGCGGCAGTCCAGTAGAATTGCATGGTTATCCTGGCCGCAGGCAGAGATCATCTGATCCATAATGCCGGTATTGCTACCTACAAAGTCGTTTTCAGAAGATTGGCCCGCCAAAGCCAGTTCGGCTGGTGGAATGACAAGTCCACTTAAATAGCTGAGCGCCAGACCGGAAACAACTTCCAAAGCGGCAGAAGAGCTAAGGCCGGCACCAAGTGGCACATTGCCAGAGACAACCAGATTGGCTCCCTGGAGCTGGTGACCTTTCTGTATCAGAGCCTGAGCTGTGCCGCGAATATAGTTACACCAGAAGTTACCCTCTTCGGCTTTGGCAATTGGCAGGGTGAGCTCAAACTCACTTAGGGCGTTATCACAGTCGCAGGCAACAACGGATACCTTATTGTCTTCACGGGGGCTGGCAGCGATTGCCGTGCCGTAGTTAATGGCACAGGGCAGTACAAAACCATCGTTGTAGTCGGTATGCTCACCGATCAGATTGACACGGCCGGGTGCCCAGTAAAACTGCTTTGGCTGTGAACCAAATTGCTCTCTAAAAGTCTGGGCGGTAATAGTTTGCAGATCTAGATTCATGCTTGAATACCTTCCTGACCGTTATTGTCCATTTGGCTGATCTGGTTGATTTGCACTGCCCAGGTAGTGCTGGAGAGGCAGATCTCCAAGATGCTCTGCAGCCTGTTCCGGGGTTAAATCACGCTGGCTTTCCGCCAGCATTTCAAAACCGACCATAAACTTGCGTACTGTGGCTGAACGCAGCAATGGTGGATAAAAATGGGCGTGTAGCTGCCAATGGTCAGTTGGCTTCTGCAGGCATGGTGCTCCATGCCAGCCCATGGAGTAGGGGAAAGATGTTTTGAACAGGTTATCGTAGCGGGTGGTCAGCTGCTTCAAGACAGTTGCCAGCTCACTGCGCTGTTTATTATTAAGATCCGGCAGGTGTTTAACTGCGAACTTGGGTAGAAGTAAAGTTTCGAATGGCCAGGCAGCCCACCACGGAACAACGGCAATCCAGCTCTCTGTCTCAACAACAGTGCGTTCACCATCAGCTGACTCTTGCCGGGCATATTCCAGTAGAAGACTGGTGCCTTTTTCTTCAAGCCACTGTTTCAGGTTTTCATTTTCTTTGTGGGCTTCATTAGGCAGAAAACTGGTAGCCCAGATCTGGCCGTGAGGGTGAGGGTTGGAACATCCCATCACGGAGCCCTTGTTTTCAAATACCTGTACCCAGTTATAACTCTTGCCAAGGTCTGTGACCTGGTCTGCCCAGGTATCAATAACCTGACAGATTTCATTTTCACTTAACTGCGGCAGAGTTTTACTGTGATCGGGAGAAAAACAGATAACCCGGGACGTTCCACGGGCTGAGGTCGACCGAAACAGATCTCCCTTATCCACAGCATCAGGGGTATCACCCATCAGGGCTGGGAAATCATTAGGGAAGACATAGGGCTTTTGATAGTCAGGATTTTTTTCACCACCAATACGCCTGTTGCGTGGACAGAGATAACAGTCGGGGTCATGGGAAGGACGGCTGTCAGGAGCCGTTGTCTCCTGCTGCCCTTGCCAGGGCCGCTTGGCTCTGTGGGGAGAGACCAGAACCCAATCGCCAGTCAGAGGATTAAAACGGCGATGGGGGTGATCTTTCGGATCAAAAAGCACGCTGTCCACTTTTTCGGTCTCTCCAGCTCTCTGGTTGTCCACAGCGTGAATGGTAATAATGAATTCCTCTGCTCTTCGTTGATCTGAATCATGCTTTGAAAGCGTTTTCAGAAAACGTTTTCAAAATATAAAATGCCGCTTTGATAAAATCCTGCCAAAGTTTTTCAGGCAGGACTGGCTGTGGCCACTATCAAAGACGTTGCTGAGCGTGCAAATGTTTCTATTTCGACTGTTTCCAGAGTTGTAAACAGCACTGCAACTGTTGCAGTTGCCAAGCGAGAGACAGTCCTCAAGGTTATGGCTGAACTGAATTATCAGCCTAATAGTGTGGCCCGGGCTCTGGCGGGAAACCGTACAGGTATTCTGGGGCTGGTTGTTAATGATCTGGCCGATCCTTTCTTTGCCACGCTCCTGAAAGGGGTAGAAACAGAGGCTCGGAAGATTGGTTTACAGGTTCTTGCCGCATGTGGTCACCATGATGCACGGCAGGAGGAGGCTGCTATCCGCTCACTTTTGTCCCGTCGTTGTGACGGGATAATTGTTCACTCCAAAGATATATCCGATGAACGGCTTATTGATTTGCTGAAGGACTGCCCGGTTTCTGTGGTTGTGAATCGGGAAATACCGGCAATAGCTGACCGCTGTATCTGGTTTGATAATCATGTCGCGGGATTTATGGCAACCAGTTATCTTGTTTCCCAGGGGCACCGGCACATTGCCTGGCTGGGAAGGGATCAGAATATTACCGATAATATTGATCGGTATGCGGGCTATCGCGAGGCTCTAGAACGAGCGGGCCTGGATTGTACTAAAGCTTATAAGGCTTTTGGTGAAGGAACGGTTGAAGGTGGTTACAGACTTGCCTGTGAGCTGATTCAATCGAGTCACGAAGTGACTGCAATCATGGCCTATAACGATGCAATGGCCGCAGGCTGCTTGCGGGCGCTGCATGAATATGATTTTAAATTGCCGGATCAGTGTTCCGTTATGGGAATTGATGATGTGATTCTGGGGCTGGTGGTTTATCCGCAACTGACAACCATTAACTATCCAGTTGAGATGATTGGTCATACAGCTGTACAAAAAATACAGGCTCTTTTGAGTGGAGAAGAGCGGGATATTTCAAACCGCTTCTATCCAGAGATTGTTGTCCGCAGTTCTGTCGCCAGTCTCTCGGCTGAACAGGATTAACAGGCACCAGACTCAACAGTTGTTCTACCCTATTCTGTCAGTGCAGATAACAATCATGGCGAATAATTAGAACATTCTCTTTCTCGGGCTGTCTCTTTAGTAATAGAGAATCACTAAAGAGGCTGTTTGGGTTATGGATCGTCATCGCAGGGCATCACCTGAATCACATTATCGTCACTACGCTTATGCTGGAGAAGAAGAGCATCAGGCATCAGAGCGCCAAGGCAGAAAAAGACCATTTGATTTACGAGATACCATTAAGTCGGTCCATATGAGTCACAGTTATACCCGGCCACAGGAAGGTGTTTTTCATTTCAGAGGTGATGTCAGAGGTGATGAAGGAAGACGCTTTTTTCAGGAGAGAGATATTTCTCCAGTTCAAGAGCCTCCCCGAAAAAAAGAGAAGGTGACATATACTAATCATCCGTTGGGGCGTGATCATAGCAATAACTATATTCAATTGGCACAGCAATTATACGGTGAGAAGAAATCTCTGGGAATTGTAGAGCCTGACGATGAAAGACTAGCCCAATTTTCGGATAACACATGTCAAACGGCCTCTTTGCTTATGTTGGAGGCTTTTAGCTATTCTAATACTTTTGCTGCTTCCCAGTGTCGGCATGTGCTCTTAGCTTATGCGGAGATTTTTTATCTTGGGAAGGATTATGAAACAGCGTTGTACTGGTATTGGATATTATATACATATCAATTCAAGGATATGACTGAACAACAGCTGGCAAAATTGCAAACAAAGCTTGCTATATCGATGGATAAAACAGCTTTTAAATTATTTAGCCAGCAATTTTCAGATATAAGAAGTTCATCTATCCCAAGGGGCTTCCAGTTGCTCATGGATGTCTGTAAGAATAAATATGTGTTCAGGATGATGGAAGAAAAGCACCAAAGTGAATTTATGGCTTGTATTTATAGATATGCTGTTAACACTAAGAATAACGACGTTGTCGAAGATTTTATTGATCATTTTTCATTGGAAGATATTACTACTTTTAAAAATGATGATATGCCAAAGAAAATTGGAAGATCTAATGTTTATGATGTTTCAGGTTGGACCTGTCGAATTCTCTGGCCTGCTTTTATTTCAATAACTGACAGGTATAAGGCGCGTGAAATTGTTGAATTCGTGCGAGAGGTCGCCGCTGATAAGGAAAGAATATCACAAGAAAACTGGTTTTTTGATACTCGAGTAGCTCAAAGTTATCATACACTCATGGTTAAAACATTAAAATTTTTTTTGCTGGAAGAAGAGGACGATGATATTCAACAAGCGGAATCTGTGTTAGCTGAATTGCGTGAACATGGGAATGAACTGTATATAAGTCAAAAGCGCTTAAAATTGACCTTGTGTGAGGTTTTGCGTGTATATGGTAATATTTTGTTGCGACATGAAAAGGTAGTTGAAGCACATGAGACTCTGCTGGAAGTAAAGCAAATTGAACAGGATGAGATTGGTGAGATTCAAGAGATTACAAAAGTTTTAGAAGCTGAAATAGACAGGTTGGAATATGAAAAAGGGGCTGTCAGTGAAGTGCGGGATGCTACAAAAGTAAAGCAACATATAGAGTATTTTTCAACAAAATTTGATCCCCCTCACACACATCACAGGGATCTTTTGTGCCTTGCAAAATTATACTTGGCCCTGGGTGAAAAAGAAAATGTTGAAAAAGTTTTGCAGCATTACAAAGGAAAATCAAATATTGGCTATCGTTTAAGGGCTATGAATCTTAATGAGCTTGGCCGGTGCCAAGAGGCAGTAGATATTTTAAAGAATCTGGAACAGCAAGATTCTTCACGTATATACCTTATTCAGCATGAATGTGCTATCTGCTTATCTCATTGGTCTAGAAAATGTAGCGGTAAAGATAAAACAGATAAGTTGAAAAAAGCAATGAAATACTTTGATAAGGCTATAGTTGGTGCACCGATATGGTGGCGAAAAGGGTGGGCAGGCTTTGGTCATATATGTCAAGATATTAAAGAACAACATCAAGAGTTTAATTTTAAAGAATGGAAAGAAAATTTAACTTTTCCATTGTGTGTGTGTAAGAACTGGGGGGCTGCAGCTAGTAGAGCTTTTTTCATTTCCAAGTCTTATGATATAAAGAATATCCTAGATTTTTATCAAAAAAACCCACTTGGAAGGATTGAGGAGACTTATCATGCTTACTCTGGGTTTGAAGGAGATAAGCGGGAAAAGGGATATACACGAAAACACTGGTAAAACTATTTGACTTTAAGTTTCTCTTTCGCTTGCTCCTCCTGGAACTCTGACTCTTGGAGTGAGATCGTGCTCAATTCATGATGTACGCTACAATTCTTGCCAGTCTATTGATGTCAGGATTGCAGTTATGTTCGAGCATAATGAGCTGTTGCTGGAAATGGTTGAACTGGGGCAGGAGGTTAATCCAGCCTGTCCTTTTGTCAGTTGTATTACAGACGAGTGGGGGCAGCTTCTGGTGACCGCCGTAGCAGCCAAACATATAAGTCCTCTCTATACCTCCGAGCAACTCGCACTGCACCTTCTGGTGGAAAACTACAGTTGTCAACCTGACCAGCCGCTTACTTTGTATAGCACGGCTGAAATCACTCCCGCTGGTGTAGAGGCCCTTATTCATATGAATCTTTATACTAAGATACGGATTTCGCGCCATGTCTATGGTGCAAAAGGGGAAGATGTTTCCAGGTTATGGTCTCTCTGTTTCTCGATGAACTGTACAGATATGTACGAAGCTTTCAGAGGAGAAAAATCAGACATTGAGTTTATTGGAGGTGTTGAAAAGGATGCCTGTCACGCCATGTTTGAAGAGGCAGGCATTCTGTTTCGGAATGGTTCTGGCCCGGTACTGAGCAGTGATCTTAATGAGTTTTGCAGTATTGAAGATTGGATGTTGGAAAGCTGTTATAAAGATGTTTGCCAGTAAATATTAATTTCCAGATAAACAGTGTTTTTGTTGATATGTCAGTATTATCTGTGGCTACCATAAGTGTTTAAGTTGTCAATATGGTTGATGGAATAATGATTGTCACCAGCCATATTGGCAACTCTTTCACTATGTCAACGTCAACCAAAAATCTAAATATACTTGGCGATTGTGATTTGAAGTGAAAATGGGAGCTGTTGTTTTTTGCTTGAATCGTATTGTCGAACTCACGTTAGTTATTATTGGTAACCATTTTGTTATAACTTAATTCTATTGATTATGGATGGCAAGAAACAAGGCCACCGCTTAATAGCAATGGCTTTAAAAAAGTGGTTGAAGAGTGTTTTAAAATGCTTTCTGGTATCCAGTAAATAGATTTTCTTGTTAGTTAATTATGGGGGAATTTATAAATTTTGACGCCCTGTACTACCCGGTTGATTTCTCCTGTAGGGCATGGGGTGTCAGGGCTGATACCCAGGTGTAAAGACTTAAAGCACGCAAGGATTTGGGCTAAAGCAATAAAGGGAAAAGCAAGCCAGATATCATCCTGTGCCTTATAAATATCAAATGAATAATGATAACCAGTTTGAACCCCAGCACTGTTTTGCGATGTGACCGCAAGAATAAATCCAGCCTTTTTTTCTCTCCTTAGTTCTTGCAATAGATCTTTATCATAATTCCTTGTATAGAGGTCATTTGACATGAACAAAATAACCAGAGTGTTGTTGTCGACCATTGATTTTGGACCATGACGAAACCCCATGGGGGTATCATGCAGAGCAATAACCTTACCGACTGTAAGTTCAAGCATGTTCAAGGCTGCTTCTTTTGCCAGACCCTGAAGGCAGCCGGAACCAAGAAAGACGATGCGATTAAAGTCTCTGGCTGCCAGAGATTCCAGAAACTCGTGATCCTGAGTCAGCATCTTCTTGGTGGCAGTGCAAATCTGCTCAATGCGCTCTCTGGTCAGGCCGCTGGTGGAGAAGGTGCATAACCCATACAACATCATGGTGGAGTAACTGCTGGTCATGGCAAAGCCCTTGTCATTGGTACCTTCGGGCATTAGCTGACAGAGGCGATTATGGTGTATACGACCATTTCTGGCCAAGTGGCCATTCGGATTACAGGTAATAATCAGATGATGACAGTCATCAATAAGCTGGTTGGCCAGATCAATGGCTGCCAAACTTTCCGGACTGTTACCTGAGCGGGCAAAGGAAACCAGAAGAGTTGGTTGTGTTCTGATTAGGTAATCAGCCGGGGCTGAGACAATGTCAGTAGTACTGACGGCTTCGAAAACTCTTCCTGTTCTGCGGGACAGGGCTGGGGCCAGGGTTTCACCGATAACAGCTGATGTACCGGCACCGGTTAGAATGATCCTGAGGCTTTGCTTCCCCAGCAGTGGTTTCAGAAAATTGTCCAGCTCGTCGCGGTGTTGCTCTACCCGGGCAAAAGCCTGACGCCAGATCAGGGGCTGATGGTCAATCTCTCTGGTGGTAAGGGCTGCACCGGTATTGCGTAAAAAATTAATATCGAAAGCTAGATAATTACCCATATTAATTTCCAGGCTATTCAAGTGTTCAGTTATTCAACGTGTTGCGTTGCTTCAGCTCATAACTGTTCATCGGCAATAATGACCCTGATACCTTGCTCCTGCAGATTGCAGAGGTATTGATCTGGAATGTCACTATCTGTTACCAGAGTATGGAATCTGGCGAATGGCAGGATCAGGTGACAACTCTTTTTTCCAAATTTGCTTGAGTCGGTAACCAGAATGATTTCACTGGCAACCCGACACATCGTCCGGTTCAGCGAAGCTTCCCGATCAAAATAGGAGGTCAGCCCGGCTTTTAGATCAAAACTGTCAACACTCAGGAACAGTTTGTTGAAGTGAAAGTTTTGTAGTGATTCTTCTGCCTGTTGCCCATAAAAAGATCTCGATGCCTGTTGCAGAGTGCCACCTGTCATCATGAGGCTAATATCGGGGATATCAGCCAACTCATTGGCAACATTCAGGTCATTGGTCATTACCACCAGGTTTTGTTTTTCCTGAAGGTACCTGGCTATCTGCTGGTTGGTGGTGCCGGAATCGAGAATGATAGAGTCACCATTGTTGATAAGGTTGGCAGCAGCTTTGCCTATAATCTGCTTTTTCCCGGTATTGGCACCGGCCTTATCCTGAAGAGGTAGTCTCTGGACAAAAACGTCAGCAATGGCAGCGCCACCCCTTGAGCGGATGATCAGACCCTTGTCGTTCAGATAATTTAAATCACTGCGAATAGTCACAGTGGAAACGTGGAAGCGGTCAGCTAGTTCTTCAACCCGAACATGTCTGGCCTGCCTGATCAGACGAACAATATCTTCACGTCGTTCTGCTGTCGTCTGTAATGTTGTTGTCGGATTCGCCACGACTACCCCGTCAACGGCTGCACTGCTTGAAAATGTACGATAACAGCCTTTCAAAAAATCTTTCAATGCCTTTCAATTGTTTTCATAGGCTTTCGTTCGATTATTTATTGTTCCTGAAATGCCCTGTGGCTCCAGGTTTATGTTATGAAAAATGCCATCATCAAAACTGGAGTTCGTTCTGCCAAGAATTGAGGAGACCAAGCTATGCGGTCGGTACAACTGACAATTTCCAATGAAAATGGCTTTCATGCCCGACCAGGGGCAACTTTTGTGAAAGCCTGCAAGCAGTTCTCCAGTAAAGTAACTGTGGTAAAGGGTGGTCAGAGCGTCAATGCCAAGAGTCTGATGAAGATTCTGACCCTGGGCATTGTCCAGGGGGATGTGATTACACTTCACACTGATGGTGAGGATGAGCAGGTAGCTCTGGAACAGTTGCAAGAAGTTGTTGAAACGCTTGAGGACTAAGGAATCATGAAGGGTATTATCGCATCCCCCGGCGTTGCTATTGGCAAGGTTGTTATTTTTCACCATGACAAGCCGGAACTGCCAGAGAGGGGAATCAGTCAAGATAGAGTGGATGGCGAGATTGCTATTTTCATGTCTTCCCGCCAGGAAGCTATGACCCAGCTGGAGCAGTTATACCGCGACACCTATAACCGTCTGGGTGAACAGCAGGCTGCTGTATTTGAAGGCCATATGCTGATAGTTGAGGATGAAGAGCTGGAAGAAGAGGTTGTGGAACTGATTCGATCTGGACTAACAGCTGCGGTTGCCACTGACAAAGTGATCAGGGCCAATATTGAGCTGATTAAGCAGCTTGATGATGCCTATATGCAGGAACGTTCTGCAGATCTGCGGGATGTGGGGTTACGTCTGGTATGTAATATTCTCGGTATACCTATGCCGGGTTTGGGCAGTGTGGAGGAAAACTCAATAATAGTAGCACCGGATCTCTCCCCATCTGATACTGCCTGCCTCGATTTTGACAAGGTTCTTGGTTTTGTGACAGAGGTCGGTGGCCGTACATCTCACTCTGCCATACTGGCTCGTTCCCTTGAGCTGCCAGCTATTGTCGGCTGCCATAACGTTGTCTCCTCAGTAAAAGACGGTGATGTTCTGATCCTGGATGCGATTAACAATGCCCTGATTATTGACCCCAGCAAGGAGCAGCTGGATAAGGCCCGCTATGAACTGGATAGGCTGGCAACCCAGAAGCTGGAACTGCAGCAACTACGAGATTTACCGGCCCAGACATCAGATGGGAATCTCTATGAGATGATGGCAAATATTGGTCAGCCTCGTGATGTCGAGTGGGCTGAAGCTAATGGCGCTGAGGGGGTTGGCCTGTTCCGCACTGAATTTTTGTTTATGGGGCGAAGCTCGCTCCCTTCTGAGCAGGTACAGTTTGAAGCCTATAAGTCAGTTGCACTGGCCATGAAGGGCAGGCCGGTTGTTATACGCACTCTGGATATTGGTGGTGACAAGGATCTTCCTTATCTGGATATTCCCAAGGAACTGAACCCCTTCCTGGGCTGGCGAGCCATTCGCTTCTGTCTTGATCGCCCGGAAATTCTTCATACCCAGTTGCGCGCCATTCTCCGTGCCAGTGCTTATGGCAAGATCCGCATTATGTTTCCGATGGTTACTTCACTGGACGAAGTGCTACGTCTCAAGGCACACCTAGAGTTGATAGCCATGTCTCTGTCGGAGGATGACATTACCTACGATATGGACTGTGAAGTTGGGGTTATGATTGAAACACCGGCTGCGGTTATGATCGCTGATCAGCTGATTGAGGAGGTGGATTTTTTCAGTATAGGTACCAATGATTTGACCCAGTATCTGCTGGCTGTTGACAGGGGTAATGAGAATATTTCAACCCTGTACGATAGTATGTCACCCTCAGTGCTGCGTGCTGTTAAGATGGTTATTGATGCTGCTCATAAGGCTGGTAAGTGGGTAGGTATGTGCGGTGAGCTGGCTGGCGATGAACGGGCGGCACTGATTCTGGCTGGTATGGGGCTGGATGAATTCAGTATGTCGGCTTCATCTATTCCCAAGGTGAAAAAGGCACTGCGTAAGGCTAATACACCAACCCTTAAACAGCTGGCGAAGCAGTGTCTGATGTTGAAATCTTCAACTGAAGTGAAGAACCTTGTAGATGCTGTGGCCAGCGTTTGATAACCAAAAAAAGGGAGACAAAGCTGTCTCCCTTAAGTGTGATTTTCGCTAACCTGGCTTGTTATGACTTCTCGATGCGAATTTCCGCACGGCGGTTTATGCCGCGGTTTTTTTCGCTGGTGTTAGGAACTTTTGGTAAAGCTTCACCTCTACCAATAGTCTTGATATGACTTTTGGGTACGCCTTTCATAACCAGGTAATCCCTTACAGCATTAGCACGCTCGACGGAGAGATTTTTGTTATAACTCTCGGTGCCAATGTCACAGGTATGACCAGTTACCTCAACTGTCATATCAGACTTCAGGTTCTCTGACACATAGTCCAGGAACTTTTTCTGCTCACTGCTTAATTTTGAAGAATCAAAATCAAACTGGACCATTGCCGCACCATTATCAGCAACTGCACAGGCAACACCTGAAATCAAAGCTCCGCCCAGGAATGCAACTCCACCGGTTGCAATATCAAGAGCAAGTGCAGGGATTCCAAGAGCAACGCCTCCTTTAGCCGTGCACTGGGCCCAGCTGGTGCCGGATTGATATCCACCGCTTTTAAAGCCAGAGGAAGTACACCCTGCCAGCAAGGTAACCACAAGAATAAAGGAGGATACAGCGAATTTTCTATTAGCCATGGTACAACTCCATCCATAGATAAAGAACGTGAAAGTCCGTTTTATTTTTGAGATATTTCCCAGTCATCCTCCTACCGGGAAGATATTTCAAAAACGCACTCAAACTGAAGTATAGGGCTACAGGTAGATGGCAGTGTCCTAGAACCAAAATCTGTTTGGATACTGGCGTTAGCATCCTTTTTGAACTGTGGATTTTGAAAGGGAAGGCAGATATGTCATGAACAGAACGGGCAGCCAGGCTGGGAACTCAGAATATTGACAGGTGATGTGGTTTGTCAGGTTGGTTCTTGCTGATATTCGATGTAATTTTTGAGGGGGAGGTTGCCCTGAATTGAGCAGGCTTATGCTTGCCATATCTTCTATCCAAAGCACTCAGGTTTGACAGGAGCTAAGTTCTTTTGAAAAATAGACTGATTAGTCGGTTTGTTTGAGTGATGTTTTATGTCAAAACGGGAGCAGATTTTTGAGGCTGCAGTGCAGCTCTTCACGGAAAAGGGGTTTGAGAAGACGCCGACATCAGCTATTTCAAAGGTTGCCGGGGTGGCAACAGGCACCCTTTTTCACCATTTCAAAACCAAGGAAGATCTGATTAATGCCCTTTACTTTACCATGAAAATAGGCACTGAACGGGCAAAAAGAACCCGCCTCGCCGACAGGCAAGGTTAGTCAATCTGCATGGCCTGATATCTTGTCAGGCTTTCTGTAACCCCGGCAGGTACTCGAACTTCTCCAGCATTTTCAGCCATCGTGGTGCGTTCTTGTGTACCATCAAAGCCTCATAATCAATATCCGGATCATGGTATGGCTGGAGCTTGCTCAGCAGGCAATGTATTACCCTGAGCATCTTATGAGCTATCGCAATAATGCTGCGCTTATGACCTCGCCGTATCACCAGGCTCTGGTATTTGCCTTTAAACTGGCTATTGGTTTTGATCGCAGCATTGGCCACTTCACAGAGCAGCCTCCTGAGCGACTGATTGCCCTTACGAGTTTTGCCACTCTTTCTTTTTCCGGCACTTTCATTATTTCCCGGACACAGCCCCGCCCAAGAGGATAATGACTCCCGACTGTTGAAGGCTGACATATCTGGGCCAATCTCCGCAATAACCCCTGCTGCTGCAATTTGATCGATCCCCGGCAAAGTTTGTAAAACTTGCCAAGGCTCCCGGTAGTCAGAACGCACTATCTGGAGGATGGCTTCGTCCAGCGCAGCTATCCGCATATCCAGATACTCAACGTGCTCTCTGATATCCTTGAGAACTGTGCGATGGGCTGGGGATAGCTCACCGTCCAGGCTTTTGAACAGTACGTCGATTTTACTCTTCATACGACCACGAGCCATCTTTGCCAGTTCGGCAGGATGTTTGCCATCAATCAACCCCTGGATCATGTCCTGGGCTGATTTCCCGTGAATATCACTGACTACACCGCCGAGGCGAATACCTGCATCATCCAGAATCTTGTGCAGACGGTTCTTTTCGGATGAACGCTGACTGATCAGTTTCTGACGACGGCGGAACAACAACCGAAGCTGCTGGATGTCAGGTGGAGGGACAAAGCTGGGGCGAAGCAACCCGCAACGTCCGAGGGAGGCCAGCCACTGACTGTCGAGTACATCCGTCTTGCGACCAGGGACATTCTTGACGTGGCGGGCATTCACAACCCAGACATTCAGCCCGGCCCGGGCAAGGATGTCATGAATGCATTGCCAGTAGTTGCCCGTACTTTCCATCACCACAAGCTCCACAGCCTGTTCCACCAGAAAGTCCCTGAGGGCTTTGCGATCTCGGCGAAAAGTTTTGAAGGTCCGGGTCTGTTCGTTGACGCTGCCATCATCATCTTCGACCTGTACGGTCACCATGACCATCATTTTGTGAACATCAAGGCCAGCACAAGACTTCAAAATGGACTGCATCGGGCTATTCTCTCTCACTCAAGGATGAGGGCAGAGCCTGATGGAAGAATCGAAGGCCATAAGCTGACAGGTCAGCAGAGGTCTTTTTACCATGCGTTCACCGTCGTGAGACGGGAAACAATTTGGGGTACGAGCGATTCATCCGGGTCAGTTTGAGTTCAGGGTTTATGCCGCTGAAAAATTTGTCGACCATAGTCAGGCTCTGCCAACACCCTTGATTAAGGCGCATGACTTCACCATTTTCATGGTTCGGGGTGGCCAAAGCTTGGCCATGACTGTTTATGTGGGAAACGCCCAGATGATAGTGATGGTTGTGGCAGGCGTTAAAGTTTTCAACCAAATCGCGGATAGAAATCCGCCCTGCCAGTTGGGCAAACATCATGGCAACCAACTGTGTCCAGCATGACAATTTTCTTACCCGGTGGTCACCGTTATCTTCTGGCGGTCAACCACCTTTTGGAACTGGTGGCGAGGGATAACTTTGAGCAACTGTTGGAAAACGCTGTTATGATGCTTCATGCCTGCCTTTTTGGGTTCCTAAAATAGCTGTCTATATAACCGCTATTTTACCGCAAACCAACGGGGGCAGGCATCTCAGATCTTTTCCGATTTTTTTTAACCGGACAGTAGTGGCTTACAACACCATTTATTACCGATATTCCAGAGTTACAGAAATTTTAAAGGCGATCCTGAGTCTGAATTTTAAGGTATTTTGCAAACATTTTGCTGCAATAACACCTCAAATTACTCAGTCACATCAATCAGGCTGAGCACCCTTTTTACCTTCTTAAACTCAGGCAGATGCTTATAAGTACTTTGTTGATGAAGTGCTTTTTATGTCCCTTAAGGTAATGCAAAAAGCATTGCTATGGTAATCCGTGATAAGAGTATGAACCCGGCAGGTAGAACCGGGTTCGGAGTTCAAATATAACAATTATCCAAGCTTTTTCTTCAAAAGCTGGTTAACCATTCCCGGGTTAGCCTTGCCCCTGGAAGCCTTCATGGTCTGACCGACAAAGAAACCAATCATCTTGCCGCGTTTAGGTTCTTCAGCAGTCCTGTACTGCTCAACCTGGGCTGGATTATTAGCCAGAACTTCATCAATAATGGCTTCGATAGCAGTAGTATCGGTCACCTGCTTCAGGCCTTTTTTCTCAATAACCTCGTCTGCGGTGGAACCTTCACCATTCCACAGGGCTTCAAAAACCTGTTTGGCAATTTTGCCGGAAATTGTGTTGTCCTTTATCCGGGCAACCAGACCTCCCAGTGCATCGGCACTCACCGATGAGGAAGAGATCTCCAGATCATTCTGGTTCAGAGTCTTGGCCAGTTCACCCATGACCCAGTTTGCTGCCAGTTTGGCATCGCCACCCGTCTTGGCTGCAGCTTCAAAGTAATCTGCTGTAGCCACTTCGCTGGAAAGGATCTCAGCATCGTAATCTCCCAATCCCAGTTCGCTGATAAAGCGGGCTTTACGGGCTTCAGGCATTTCCGGCATTTCTGCCCGCAGTTTTTCCAGGCGACTGTCTTCGATAACGACCGGCAACAGGTCTGGGCAAGGAAAGTAGCGGTAATCGTTGGCTTCTTCCTTGGAACGCATGGAGCGGGCTTCATCGGTGTCGCCGTTATAGAGACGGGTTTCCTGCACCACTTCGAAACCATCTTCAATCAATTCAGTCTGGCGCTGGATCTCCTTGTGAATGGCTCGTTCCATAAAGCGAAAGGAGTTCAGATTCTTGGTTTCGGTACGGGTACCAAGTTGTTCCTGTCCTTTCGGACGTACAGAAACGTTCACGTCAAACCGCATGGAACCCTGGGACATTTCACCATCACAGATTCCTAGGGTTGTTACGATAGAGTGCAGCTTGCGGGCAAAGGCCACAGCCTGTTTGGCATTGCGCATGTCAGGCTCGGTGACCACTTCAATCAGAGGAGTACCAGCCCGATTCAGGTCGATACCACTCATGCCGTGGAAATCTTCATGCAGGCTTTTACCGGCATCTTCTTCCAGATGGGCATGGTGAATACGTACCTGGTGAGTGGTGCCATCATCCAGGGCAATCTCCACATGTCCAGCACCTATAATGGGCTTCTCCAGCTGGGTAGTCTGGTAACCCTTGGGCAGGTCGGGGTAAAAGTAGTTCTTGCGTTCAAATACGTTAACCTTGTTGATCTCGGCATTTACGCCCAGTCCAAACTTAATCGCCATATTGATGGCTTCTTCGTTAACGACCGGCAGAACACCTGGTAGTCCAAGGTCAACGGCACAGGCCTGAGTATTGGGCTCTGCGCCAAAAGCCGTGGAGGCTCCGGAGAAAATCTTGGTTTTGGTCGCGAGCTGAACATGAACTTCCAGCCCGATAACAGCTTCCCATTCCATAGTCTTAACTCCTCTTAACCTGCAATCGCTGTGGGAACGGCCTGGTGCCAGTCAGTCACCTGCTGGAATTGGTGACCGGCATTAAGCAGACGGGCTTCCTCGAAGTGGGGTGCGATAATCTGCAGGCCTACGGGCAGGCCATCTACCATTCCGGCGGGGATACTCATGGCAGGCAGGCCAGCTAGGTTTACGGAGATGGTAAAAATATCGCCAAGGTACATGGCAACCGGGTCGTCGGTTTTATCGCCTATAGGGAAAGCCGGAGTTGGTGCGGTCGGACCCATAATGACATCTACATCATTAAATGCGGCAATAAAGTCATCACGAATCATACGGCGCAGCTTCTGAGCCTTGGTGTAGTAGGCGTCATAGTAACCGGCTGAGAGAGCGTAAGTGCCTACCAGAATACGGTTCTTTACTTCGCTGCCCAAGCCCTCAGAGCGGCTGCGCTTGTACAGGTCTTCGAGATCTTCCGGATTGTCGCAGCGGTGCCCAAAGCGTACACCGTCAAAGCGGGACAGGTTGGCAGACGCTTCTGCCGGGGCAATAACATAGTAAGCAGCAACAGAGTGGTGAGTACGAGGTAGGCTGATCTCTTTCACCGTGGCTCCCAGCTTTTCATACTCCCTGACTGCATCTCTAACAATCTGTTCAACCCGGCTGTCCAAACCTTCGGCAAAGTACTCTTTCGGGAGACCAATACGGAGGCCTTTCAGAGGTTCGCTCAGGGTGGCGGTGTAATCGGGAACAGTACGAGCCATACTGGTGGAGTCTTTTGGATCAAAGCCAGCCATTACCTTCAACATCATGGCAGCGTCCTCAACCGTGCGAGCCATGGGACCAGCCTGATCCAGGCTGGAGGCAAAAGCTACCATGCCCCAGCGAGATACCCGTCCATAGGTTGGTTTGATTCCGGTAATGCCGCACATACTGGCCGGCTGACGGATAGAACCGCCAGTATCGGTACCGGTGGCGGCCACAGTCAGGCAGGCGGCTACAGCTGCTGCTGAACCACCGGATGAGCCGCCGGGGATCATATCCCGGTTCCAGGGGTTTTTAACCGGGCCGTAGTAGCTGTTTTCGTTGGCCCCTCCCATGGCAAACTCATCCATGTTCAGTTTGCCTATGGTAACTGTGCCTGCTGCTTTAAAGTTGGCGGTTACCGTCGATTCGTAAGGAGCGATAAAGTTATCCAGCATCCGGGACCCACAGCTGGTCTTGATGCCTTCTGTGCAGAACAGGTCCTTGTGGGCCAGAGGAATGCCGGTTAACGGTGTAGCATGGCCGGCCGCTATGGCCTGGTCGGCCTGTTTGGCCTGCTCCAGAGCAAGTTCAGGACAAACGGTAATAAAGGCATTCAGGTCTTCGTTATGAGCGTCAATGCGGTCGAGGTGGATCTGGGTCAACTCAACACTGGATATTTTGCCGACTTCCAGTGACCGGGACAGCTCGGCCAGGCTTTGTTGATAAATCGGTTTGTCGTGCATGTCGTTAATCTGTGTTGTTCAGGTGGCAGAAAAGGGAAACCATCATTACTCGATCACTTTTGGAACCAGGAACAGGCCATCTTCGCTGGCCGGAGCATTACTCATCAGCTGCTCACGATTGTTGGTTTCGGTAACTTCATCTGCCCGCAGACGCTGTACGGCATCCAGCGGATTGGCGAGTGGCTCAACGCCGTCGGTATTCACGGCCTGCATTTCATCAATCAGGCCCATGATGGCTTTGATTTTATCGGTGGTCTGTCTGACCTCATCCTCGCTGATAGACAGCCGGGCAAGGTGAGCGACGCTCTCAACGGTTGAGCGGTCGATCGCCATTGTATAGTTCTCCGCTGGAATAAAACTCGGTATTTTTCAGCTGTAGAAGCTGAAGCTTCTCACAATCGGCTTAATTTAGGGGGTTGTCCCTGTAATCTCAAGGCTCTTTTGCTACTGAATGCAGAGTTTTCGAACTGTAGGTGCAGAGGTGTACAGGAGATGTCAGGGGATTGTGCGGCTTGCCCGGGGTGCAGACGATTGTTAGAGTTGGCAGATTGCACCAAGATTTATTATTACGTTTTGTACTATAGAGCTGCTATGGGCCACTATTAAGTGGGAGCCTATAAAGATTTGTGTAATGGTGCCGTTGTTGTTTGTATTCGCACTGTTGCAGGTAGTACCAGAGTGCTGAAATGTGGCAGAACTGGCCAGCCAAGCATAGATAGCACATATTTTATTAAAGCGAACCAGACGGTTCGCTGGAGCCATCCAGACAGCTGGCTGTATTTGGGTCGCTGAAACGGACAAATTAATTGAGAAGGCCCCCGGCTGGGCTACGGGACACTATGTTAAAGAGATTGCGCGGACTGTTCTCGACAGACCTGTCTATCGACCTGGGAACAGCAAACACCCTCGTCTATGTGCGCGATAAAGGTATCGTGCTTGATGAACCCTCTGTGGTTGCCATCCGTAACCTCGGTACACAGAAGAGTGTTGTTGCTGTTGGTATGGACGCCAAGCGAATGCTGGGTCGTACTCCCGGCACTATCACAGCGATCCGTCCCATGAAGGATGGTGTCATCGCAGATTTTGACGTTTGCGAGAAGATGCTGCAGCACTTTATCAACAAGGTGCATGAAAATAGCTTTATCCAGCCCAGTCCCCGTGTTCTGGTCTGTGTTCCTTGCAAGTCCACCAAGGTTGAACGGCGCGCCATTCGTGAGTCTGTTCTGGGTGCTGGTGCCCGCGAGGTTTACCTGATCGAAGAACCAATGGCCGCTGCTATTGGTGCCGGTCTGCCGGTTGAAGAGGCCAGTGGGTCCATGGTTGTGGATATCGGTGGTGGTACTACCGAGATCGCCATTATCTCTCTGAGCGGCGTAGTTTTCTCTGAGTCTGTCCGTATTGGTGGTGACCGTTTTGACGAAGGTATCGTGACCTATGTGCGTCGCAACTATGGCAGCTTGATTGGTGAGTCAACTGCAGAGCGGATCAAACAGGAAATTGCCATTGCCTATCCCATGGGTGAAGTTCGTGAAATCGATGTTCGAGGCCGCAACCTGGCAGAAGGTGTGCCCCGCAGCTTTACCCTGAACAGCAATGAAGTTCTGGAAGCTCTACAGGATAGCCTGAACTCTATTGTTCAGTCCGTTAAGAGTGCCCTGGAGCAGTCTCCGCCGGAACTGGCCTCTGATATTGCCGAGCGTGGCGTAGTTCTAACCGGTGGTGGTGCCATGATGCGTGGCCTGGACACACTGCTCAGTGAAGAGACCGGCCTGCCTGTTATTGTTGCTGAAGAGCCTTTGACCTGTGTGGCCCGTGGTGGTGGCCGTGCTCTGGAGATGATGGATCGTCATCGTATGGATCTTCTGTCCACAGAGTAAGCTGTTTTTCCTTTCTTAGTTTTTGTTAGGTCTGGTCGTATTGATATGATCAGGCCTGCAGCCTTCCATTCACTGTATACCAGGCTAATCTTGGACAACATTGATTTGGTGGCAAAAATATCCAGATTTAATAGTGGTACCGGCACGAAATAATGGTAAGGGTGCCATCATCGACTGTATACACTAATCGATCTGTATCATTGATGCGCCGGGACCAAAAACCTGACAGATTTTCTCTGAGAGGCTCAGGCTTACCCATTCCATCAAAGAGGGTTCTCTGCACATCCCGGATCAGAGTGTTAATTCTTTTCAATGTCTTCTTATCTTGAGTCTGCCAATACAAGTAGTCAGACCAAGCAGCCTTCGTCCAGGCTAATACTTCAGTCATCCGTCAACTGTCCTTCCTCTGTCTGACCTGAATGGTACTGCTTGATCGATTGCTCCAAATGCCTGGCATTGGCTGGGCTTCTCAGAAGGTGAACTGTTTCCATAAGCGAATTGTAATGGTCTAAAGACATGACCACAGCGTCCTCCGCATCCCTTCTGGTAATCAGGGTACAGTCTGCATCCTCAACCACCCGGTCCAGGACGGCCTTCAAACTCCCCCTTGCTTCTGAAAAATTGACTACTCTCATATTATTACCTCTTTTGTGTACAGGTTGTTGTACAAGTATAACATGGCCAAGATCCTGTACGTATAGTTCCCGGTTATTCAAAATAAGGGGGTAGAAGGGAAGGAAACTTAGGGGCTTATATGGTTTTCCCCATCTTGCATTTGCAGGTCAGCAGCATTAAAGGGATTCAGTAAGGAGCCATACCCAATTTGAGAACGGGCAGAGTTAGATAGGCGGGCAAAGAATTCCCGCAACTTATCACTGTTTTCTAAATCGCAATAAGGTTGGGAATCAATAGCGGAGTAGCAAAGAATATTTGGTAGTGGGTCAAATGTGTGTTTCATGCGTAAATATCCCTACTGAACTCGACCTTGTTAATCAGCATTCCGATGACAATATCGTGCATCTTTTCTAACTTGGAAAAACAGATAGTCTTACGGGCCAGACGCTTGATCCACGTTCTGAAATTCAGGTTCTTTCGCTCTATCTTCTGCGTGTTTCTCTTGCCCACCTCGTGCTTGTCTTCATCGAGATTTCTTGTATAAGCACCCCAGTCATCTGTGTAAAATTTCTCGATACCAAAAGGTTCCAGCAGCTCTTTCAGCTTGCGAAAAATCTCGTCTTTCCTTTTGCCGAAAACGTAGGCCAAAACAGTATTGGTTTTATGATCAACAGCATACCAAAGCCAGCGCTGATTGGACTTGCTACCGACAAATGACCACTGCTCATCGAGTTCGGCCGCATCACACGCCGGAAGAATGTGTACTGCAATATCGTCCTCGGCACCCAGCAGCCGAGGAATGTTGGGATTGACCGATATGAGCTTGCCCTCCTGACTCGCGATCTTGCTGATCACACAACCTTTGCTGATCTGAAGAACTCGGCTGGTATCTCGAATACCGCTGCCATTGATAGCCATATCTAGAATCTGCTTGTGAATGCCTGGTATACAGCCTTTGTAGCGATATCTGAGCATGAAGGTTTTCATACTGCAGTCTGTATTTTCACAGGAGTAACGTTGTTCTCCATTCCGGCTGAGGCCTGATTTTCGGATATTAGAGCTGGTGCAGCCTGGGCAGAGAACTTCTGTAGAACACGTCATTGTGAAAACGAAGCATATTGCCCTAATGAACCCCATATTGGCTACCCACCAACATCCCCCCTAAAACACACATTTGACCCACTACCTGCTCTCTAAAGAAGAGGTAAGCATGATTTAAAACAGGGTTTCAGCCTAGCTTAGAGCAAATCAATTCTGACTCTGGGAACCGGGATTTTCTACCAGCTTATCTGCGGTGAATAGGGTTTTGGAGTGCAAAAAGAAACAAGGCTTGATAGATATATCAAGCCTCGTTGGAAGTGAACAATAGCCGCTTGTTTATTCAGGATCCGGGCTCTTGCCAGCAAGCTCCAGCAGGAAGCAGGCCACGATCGCTGTTCCGATAAATCCGCCCAGTAAAATCATTGGCATGGCGGAATATCCGAGTATGTACCAGATCATAGTTTCCAGTGTTCCCATAATCTTCCTCCTTTAGCCTCCCCAGCCTTCAACATGACTCATGTCAGGCAGTTCATGGGCAATACCCTTATGACAGTCAATACAGGTTTCGCCATTCTTCTGAGCTTTATCGTGCAGGTTGAAGGCACGGTTGGATTGTTCAGAATAATCCATGAACTCGAAGTTATGACAGTTACGACACTCCTGAGAGTCATTAGCCTTCATTCGTGCCCACTCCCGCGTAGCCATTTCCAGTCTATGGTCGAGGAACTTCTCGCGTGTATCAACTTTACCGGCAATCTTGCCCCACAGTTCCTTGCTTGCCTGGATCTTGCGTACCATCTTTGGTCCCCACTCTTTGGGGACGTGACAATCTGAGCAGATTGCCCTTACGCCGGAACGGTTGCTGTAGTGGATAGTGGACTTATACTCTTCGTACACATTGTCCTTCATTTCGTGGCAACTGATACAGAACTCTTCCTTATTTGTCATTTCCATACCGGTATTGAAACCACCCCAGAAGATGATACCGGCTGCAAAACCAAACAGTAGTATCAACCCCAGCGCTACTGATGCTGGTTTGCTCAGCATCTTCCAGTAGCGTTTTATAAAAAATTCCTTTGCCATTGCTTTCACCATCTGGATTCGTATCTGTTCAAGCATTCACTCAGGGCTGTATTTACCCAAAGTTGATGATTAGTCGAGGGAGTCGACAGGCTTGAACTTATTTTCGAGTAGTGGCTTGGCATCTGCCTGGGGGACATGACATTGCAGGCAAAAGTAACGACCAGGGGCTACGTCAGCCAGTACTTTGCCATCACGATCCTTGAAATGAGTGACACTGATACGCGTGGCATTCCACTTCTTGGCATTTTTCCAGCTGTGACAGCTAAGACATTTGTTAACATTTTTATCGACCTGATAGCCACGGATGTCGTGGGGGATCAGGGGGGGCTGATCGACAAACTCTCGATCATAACTACCGTCTACTTCCAGAATTTTTTTCAGGGCAGGGGCTGGAGCTTCTTCATTTAGCGCACCCCCGCGCAGTGTGCTGGAACCAGTACTGGCAAAGGCACCGAAGCTCAGACAGACCGCGATAACGGTCAGGAAATTTTTTAAAAATTTTAGGTTCAGCTGTGTACTCATGGCTGTATAACTCACTTGGCCAATGATCGTTTTATGCTCTGCTCATCTCCGGAGCCTGGCATCTTGATCTGAAATTCAAAAACCTGCTTGGAGCAGACATCAATACAACGTCCGCAGCGGGTGCAGTCTCTGGTATTGAGAACAGGACTGCCGCCCTTGGCTGGTTTCAGCGCAGTTGGAAGAATCTGTGGTTCAGGGCAGACTGCATAACAATCCATGCAGTCGTCACACTTGTGGCATTGTGCAGCGTTGACTTTTACCGGGCTATATCTGCCTGTCAGGCTATAGAAAGCTCCCAGCGGACAGAGATGGCCACACCAGCCTCTCTGGCTGACCAGCAGGTCAAACAGAAAGATACCGAGGATCAGCATCCAGCCACTGCCCATGCCGAACAGCAGTCCGCGATAGGCCTGAGCAACCGGGTTTACCATTTCCCATACCAGTACACCGGTTATCAGTGGCATTACCAAAACCAGACCCAGTAGCCAGTAACGGGCACTGCGGGGTAGGCGATGGCTTGTACGAATACCCAGCTTGCGACGTATAGTGCCAGCCAGATCGGTAACCGGGTTGATTGGGCAGACCCAGCTGCAGAACACCCGTCCGCCAGCCAGCCAGTAAAAAACGGCAACCAGCAGGGCGCCTGCTACAGCTGTCAGTCTCAGCGGGTGCAGAGCTGCCAGAGTTTGCAGAGCCAGCAATGGATCTGTCATCGGTACCGTATCGAGGATACGGCTGGACGACAGGTTGCCATCAATCAGATGGATGCCGAACCAGGGCGTCAGCAGGAACAGTGCAAGAACAGTTCCCTGGGACAGTCGGCGCAGAACCATAAACCGGTGGGCGTGCCACCAACCTAAGGTTTCTGTCGCTTCCAGTCCGGGGTTGCGCTTCGCTTGCTTGCTCATAGCTTGGTTCCCTCCGGCAGACGGTCTGGCAGATTCAGCAGATCAGGGACCAGTGGCTTGCCGGCTTTCTCGGCTTCCTCCCATCCCAGGCGGTAATGGTGTCCCAGCTCGCCAAGAGCCAGATCACGGGGCATTACCTTGATTGCTGCTTCTTCCAGAACGCAGGCTTTTTCGCACTTACCGCAACCGGTGCAGGCATCTGGATTCACGACGGGTTCGAAAGAGGTGTGAGCACCGGTACGCTCGTTGTGAGTCCGCTTCAGGGTGATTGCCTCGTCAATCAGCGGGCAGACCCGGTAGCAGACTTCACAGCGTAGTCCCTGCAGGCTCAGGCAGTTCTGTCTGTCAATCAGAACTGCCAGTCCCATGCGGGCTTCATTGATGTCATCCAGATGATGATCAAGAGCACCGCTGGGGCAGGCTTTGGCACAGGGAATGTCTTCACACATTTCACAGGGAATCTTCCGGGCATTGAAGTAAGGGGTTCCGGTCGCAATTGGATCTTCCGGTTTGGCCAGCTTCAACGTATCCCAGGGGCAGTCGCGAACACAAAGACCACAACGCAGGCAGGCTGCTAGAAATTCTTCTTCCGGCAACGCACCGGGCGGACGCAGAGCCTGGGCAGCATGAACTTTCGACTTCTCGGCAATATACGTCAGTCCCAGACCAAGCAGGCCTGTAGCACAGGCAGCCTGTGCCGTGCCGGTCAGGAACCGGCGCCGGGATAGCGTTTTACTGTTGTCGTTTTTCTTGTCCATGCTGGTCAGGCTCCAGTGTGTCCCTTATTTCCTCAGACTCTTTCCACTTTAACCGCACATTTCTTGAAATCCGTCTCTTTGGATAGAGGGTCGGTCGCATCCAGGATCAACTTGTTGACCAGCTGGCCAGCATCGAAGAAAGGCATAAATACCAGACCTTTCGGTGGGCGGTTTCGACCACGGGTTTCTACGCGGGTACGCACTTCGCCACGAGGAGACACAATCTTGGCTTCCATGCCGCGACGCAGGCCGCGCTTTTTGGCATCCTCGGGGTGCATGTAAACCACAGCATCCGGGAAGGAGCGGTACAGCTCAGGAACACGGCGGGTCATGGAGCCGGTGTGCCAGTGTTCCAGAACACGGCCGGTGGACAGCCACAGGTCGTACTCTTTATCGGGAGATTCGGCTGGCGGCTCATAAGGAACAGCGAACATCCAGGCTTTGCCATCAGGCTTGCCGTAGAACTTAACTTCTTCGCCTTCTTTCACGTACGGGTCATAACCCTCGCGGAAGCGCCACAGGGTTTCCTTGCCATCAACCACAGGCCAGCGCAGGCCGCGGGATTGGTGATACATGTCGAATGGTGCCAGGTCGTGGGCCTTGCCACGGCCGAAGGTAGCGTACTCTTCGAACAGACCTTTCTGGACATAGAAACCGAAGTGGTCGTTTTCCAGGTTCATGCGGCCCTTGAATTCGGAAACCGGGAACTTGTCGACCTGACCGTTCTTGAACAGTACGTCAAACAGAGTCTTGCCTCGGTACTTAGGAGCTTTGGCCAGCAATGCGTCGGACCAGACTTCTTCAACCTTAAAGCGCTTGGAGAATTCCATCAGCTGCCATACGTCGGAACGGGCTTCACCCTGAGGCTCAACCTGCTGGTACCAGAACTGGGTACGGCGCTCAGCGTTACCGTAAGCACCTTCCTTTTCAACCCACATAGCGGTTGGCAGGATCAGGTCAGCAGCCTGACCGGTTACGGTTGGGTATGGGTCGGAGACAACGATAAAGTTGTCAGGGTTACGGTAACCAGGCAGGCCTTCCTCATTCATGTTGGGAGCGGCTTGCATGTTGTTGTTACACATTACCCAGTAAGCATTCAGCTTACCGTCTTTCAACATACGGTTCTGCAGAACGGCGTGGTAACCCACCTTGCCAGGAATGGTGCCTTCAGGCAGCTTCCAGACTTTCTCGGCGTAGTCACGGTGAGCTTTCTTCTTAACCACCATGTCTGCAGGCAGACGGTGTGCGAAGGTACCAACTTCTCGGGCAGTACCACAGGCAGATGGCTGGCCAGTCAGGGAGAATGGACCGTTGCCTGGTTCGGAGATCTTGCCGGTCAGCAGGTGGATGTTGTAGATGATGTTGTTCATCCATACACCGCGAGTGTGCTGGTTAACGCCCATGGTCCACAGAGACATCACCTTGCGTTGTGGATCAGCGTACAGCTTGGCCAGTTCTTCCAGATTCTTGGCAGGAACGCCGGAGATTTCGGAAGTCTTCTCCACAGAGTATTCGCTGACAAACTTGGCGAACTCATCGAAGTTGATCTCTTTGGAGCCACCCTTGCCTGGATTGGCAGCTTTCTTCTCAAGAGGGTGTTCAGGACGCAGGCCGTAACCGATATCGGTCACACCTAGACGGAAGTGGGTATGCTTTTTGATAAAGCCATTGTTGACCGCATTGTTCTGGATCAGGTAGTTACAGATGTAGTTACCGATAGCCAGATCAGACTGCGGGGTAAAGATAATCGGGTTGTCAGCCAGTTCAAAGGAGCGGTGCTTAAAGGTTGACATGACCGCAACCTTTACATGGGGGTTGGAGAGAGCACGGTCGGTGATACGGGACCACAGGATCGGGTGCATCTCTGCCATGTTGGAACCCCAGAGTACAAAGGCATCTGAGTGTTCGAAGTCGTTGTAGCAGCCCATTGGCTCATCGATACCGAAGGTACGCATAAAGCCACCTACGGCAGAAGCCATACAGTGGCGTGCGTTTGGATCGATATGGTTGGAGCGGAAGCCGGCTTTCATCAGCTTGGATGCGGCATAGCCTTCCCAGACAGTCCACTGACCGGAACCGAACATGCCGACAGCAGGCATTTCATCGGAGTTACGGGTCTTGGCAATGGCGTCTTTCCACTTCTCGGCCATGATATCGAAGGCCTGATCCCAGGTGATGGGAGTGAACTTGCCGTTCTTGTCGAACTTGCCATCGGTCATCCGCAGCAGAGGCTGGGTCAGACGGTCTTCGCCGTACATGATCTTGCCAAGGAAGTAACCCTTGATGCAGTTCAGGCCCTTGTTTACCGGCGCTTCCGGATCACCCTGGGTAGCCACGACGCGACCATTCTGGGTACCAACCAGCACAGAACAGCCAGTACCACAAAAGCGGCAGGGGGCTTTGTCCCAGTGGATATCAGTATCCTTGCTGCTGGTAATCAGGTTGGTGGCCGAAGCCGGTGCGCTCATGCCGGCAGCTGCTGCGGTAGCGGCTATGGCACTGGACTTGATAAAGTCCCTGCGACTTTGGGGGGCAAGGCTTGTGAGTTTATTCACGACTTTGTCTTTCAACCCCTTCTTCTCAAAAGAGTGCTTCATGCTTCACTCCAGTCATCGTTGTGCGTGTAGACCAGCGAAGTGGATAACACCCCCTCCACATGGCTGATGGCTGTGATGGTATCGACCATCGTCTTCTGTCCGGGCATCTCTTCAACGGTGACCACCAGTTTACCTTCTGGTGCTGCACCGTGAATTTCCACGCCGGTTAGATTCTTGAGTTGCTCCTGCACACTCTCCAGCATGGAGGGAGAGGAATGGACGACAAGTCCAGTCAGTGAGCTGAATTCGTTATCTGTACTCATGGCATTTATAGCAACGCTCATGGCTGTTCCTCCGTGGAGGGTTGCATGGCAATGGCGGAGACCGGACAGCCTGAAATACAGGCACCGCAGCCATTGCACTGATCAGTATCCAGGGCCGGCAGGGCGATACCGCCCGGTGCCAGTTGGAATGAGATAGCCTCGATCTCGCACTGTTCACTGCAGGTGCGGCAGTGAACCCTGTTTTTTGCGAGGCAGGTGTCGTTGATGCTGGCGGTGATCTGCCAGGGGGGCTGATTATCGAGCTTGGTCAGGGCACCAAAGGAACAGGCTTCTACACAGGCTTCGCAGAAAGTGCACTCAGCATTGGAAAAATCTGCTACCGGAAAACCACCCTCGCCTTTTTTCAAAAGATTGGTTTCGCAGGTATTGATGCAGTCGCTGCAACGCTCACAGGTATTGAGGAAACTGTTTTCAGGTAGGCTCCAGGGTGGACGGATGCCTCCCACCCGGTTGATCCGGCCCCGGAATAGGTTTCTGCGAGATTGGTTTACGGCCTGCTGCATTTAAGCTCAATATAGTTAGTGATTTTGTGTCGACAGGGGCCATGGTAATGCTGGAAATCATCTGTAAAAGAGGGCAGGGGAGAGCTTAAATTGCGGGGTTTAAAGATGTGTACCACTTTGTAGGTACAGCAAATTGGGTGGGGGTAGAGTAAAAAGCCCTATTAATCCGATAATTACACTTGCCTGGATGACTATCATGTTATCGTCAGGTTCCCTCTGGAGCATTGGAGGTAGGTATAGTTATTTGACCTGTTATTGATACAAATCAACTGTTCTTTCCCGGGGAAATATCTTTCTGTCACCAGAGGTTATGAAAAGGTGATGAAAAAGGTATACCTGCTCCCATTGCGGTTTCTGTGTAGCTTCATCTATGACCATCAGGCGTAAACTTTTACTGACTCTTCTCTCTATCACTCTGCTGGCTGCAGCCGTGATCAGTATTTCTCTCTGGTTTGCCAAGGTGACGGAAACCGATGCCGCAGCTATTAACGAAGCAGGTTCTCTGCGAATGCAGTCCTGGCGACTGGCTGAGCATATCGTGGTGCCGGAACTGGTAACCGAAGATATTTTGGCTCCTCTGATGGAGATCTATGACAGCAGTATTGAGCAGGATACTCTGACCATTCTGGCGGACTGGGATAACGCCATTGGGGAGCAGTACCGGCAGATTTATAATGAATGGAAGCACACCATGCGACCCATGCTTACTACCAGAGATTTTGAAGGCTATGTCGTAGCGGTACCGGGTTTTGTTGATCGTATTGATGCCATGGTGGATGCTCTTCAGCAAAATACCGAGCGTAAGCTCGAGATGCTCTATATTGCCATGTTGGTGGCTCTGATCAGTCTAATGGTTTTGGCGGTACTGATGTTTCGTGATATCCGGCGGAGTCTGCTGGAGCCGATCGGTGATCTGGCCTGGGCTGCGGGAAAAATCGGACGGCGGGAGTTTGATATCGATCTGCAATATGACGCTCCTAACGAACTGGGGCAGCTGACCTGTACCTTTAACGTGATGGCCCATGAGCTCCACAGCCTGTATCACAGTCTGGAACTGCAGGTTGAAGCACAGACCAAGGCCCTGAGCCGTTCTAACGCCGCCCTGCAGCTGCTGTATTCCAGTTCCCGAACCCTGGGAGATAACCCCTTTGATCGTGGCAACATGATCTCCCTGCTGGAGGGGTGGCAGAAGCTGCTTGGACTGCAGGGATGTTATCTCTGCTTGTCCGGGGCTGTGGGAAATGACAAGCTGCAGAGGGTCGAGCCTGAATCAAGTCTCTCTATAAGCTGTGATGGCGGTCGCTGTGTGACCTGTCTGGATGATTATGGCGCAGAGTGTCAGAATACAGAGTGCGGTTCCAGCGATGCCAACCATTTTCCTGTCTCTGTAGCCAAGGATAACCAGCGCTACGGTTTTCTTCGCGCCATACCTGCAGGAGGTGTGAAGCTGAGTGATGAAGAGCGGCAGTGGCTACAGGTATTTGTTGATATTCTGGCAACGGCTCTTAGTCAGAACCGTCAGCGTGAACATGAGCGTCGCCTGTTGCTTATGGAAGAGCGCGCCGTAATTGCCCGGGAACTTCATGACTCCCTGGCTCAGGCGCTTTCGTACCAGAAGATTCAAATATCCCGTCTGCGCCGTCAGCTTCCTGAGTCAGGAGTAGCCAGGGAGATAGTTGATGAACTGCAGGATGGTGTCAGCAGTGCCTATCGTCAGCTACGGGAGTTGCTTGTAACTTTCCGGCTTTCCATGGCAGAAGGCTCTTTGAAAGATAACATTACCCGCACTCTGGAAGAGTTCCGCCAGCGGGCCAGAGATATTCAGTTTGATCTGGATTATCGTATCCGCTTCAGTCCGGTTGATGCCCATCAGGAGATCCATGTCCTGCAGATAGTTCGGGAGGCTCTGAGTAATGTGGTGAAGCATTCTGAGGCTAACCAGTGCCGGGTCAGTTGTTACCAGGTTGATGGGCGGGAAGTGCTGGTCACTGTTGATGATAATGGCAAAGGCATCAACGAAAATCCTGAAAAACCAGGACACTACGGTTTGATTATTGCCCGTGAGCGTGCCAGCAGCCTTGAGGGTGAGATGGCTCTGATGCCTTCACCACTGGGTGGTACACGGGTTCAATTACGTTTTAAAACAGCATTAATAGAGAATCAGAAGAATGCAGTCGAAAATCTTGCTGATTGATGATCATCCCCTGCTGCGCCGGGGACTGCGTCAACTGCTCAGTGATGACCCCGAGCTGGAAGTCGCCGGGGAAGCCGGGGACGGACAGGAAGGCCTGGAGCTGGCAAAACAGCTGGATCCTGATCTTATCCTTCTGGATCTCAATATGAAGGGGATGGATGGTCTGGCAACTTTGAAGGCTATCCGGGATAGTGGTATTACCACCCGCGTGGTCATGCTCACTGTTTCTGATCATCAGGGAGATGTAGCGGCGCTATTCCGTGCGGGAGCTGATGGCTACCTGCTGAAAGATATGGAGCCGGACGAGCTGGTAGACAAAATTCATCAGGCTGTCAGTGGCCAGATGGTGGTCGATAAACGTCTGGTGGAAGTGATGGCTTCTGTGCTGCGGGATGACTCCGAGCAGGAAGATCAGCTCTCTTCCCTGACCGCCAGGGAGTGCGATATTGTCTGGTTGATTGCCGACGGTCTGTCTAACAAGATGATAGCCCGCAAACTTGATATTACCGAAGGAACAGTTAAGGTGCATGTTAAGCACCTTTTGAAAAAGCTGGGTGTACGTTCGCGGGTCGAAGCGGCTGTTTTGATGATTAATCAGCGCAGAAAATAATTGCTAAAGAGGCAAAAACTGCAGGGGGAAAGCCGGGGTTGGAGCTGTCCAGCGAAATGGCCGGATTTGCCTCTTCACGCAAAGGCCTCTACCCATTTAGAATAAGGAATTTTGGACTTGGAGCGGCAGGAGCACTCCCATTAATCCCATATTTCACAAGGGGCAGGCACTCGGAGCCCGCTTTATACTATTGCTGGCTGTGTCCCTGGCCCTGATTTTTGTTGATCATCGTTTTGATTCACTGGTGCAGGTGCGCAGCTGGCTGTCTGTACTGGTCACACCAATTCAATTGCTGGCTGATACTCCGGCCCGCCTGGTTGGGAATGCCAGCCTTATGGTCAGTTCCCGCAGCGAGTTGGTCGAGGAAAATGCCCGCCTGAAAGCTCGCAGTCTGATTCTCGAACAGAAAATCCAGAAACTGGCCTCCCTGAATGCTGAGAATGTCCGCCTGCGGGAGCTGTTGAACTCTTCCCGGCTAGTTAATGAGAAAGTTGTTGTCGCAGAGTTGATAGGCATTGATCCTGATCCCACTATCAAACAGGTTCTTGTCAATAAAGGTGAGCTGGATGGGGTTTATGTGGGCCAGCCACTGCTTGATGCCACCGGTGTTATGGGGCAGGTTATCCAGACCAGCCCCTTCACCAGCCGGGTTATTCTGATCACAGATACCAGTAGCAGAATACCGGTACAGGTCAACAGGAATGGTTACCGGGCCATTGCAGCTGGCGCTGCTCAGGGAACCGAACTTGAACTGCAGCATGTTCCTGCAACGGCGGAAATTACCGAGGGTGATCTTCTGGTATCTTCTGGCATGGGACAGCGCTATCCGGTTGGCTTTCCTGTTGCCAAAGTGACAGAAGTGACCCGTAATCCTGGTCAGCCATTTCTGTCTATCCGGGCTCAGCCTCTGGCCCGCCTGAACCGTAGCCGGCTGGTCATGCTGGTATTTACCTCTGAAAGAAATGGTGTCGTAGCATCTGTTTCAGGTTCCGCTGATGGAGAAAGTGCAAACCGCGAGGAGGTAAAGGAATGAAAAACTCTCATGGTCACTGGCTGGTTTGGCTGACGATTCTATTTGCCGCTGTTTTTAGTCTGCTGCCTATGCCTGACATGTTGTCAATGGTCAGGCCGGCCCTGATTCCCTTGGTGGCGATTTTTTGGATCATGGCCCTGCCCCAGTATTACGGGCTGTTCTTTGCCTGGAGTCTGGGACTGATGATGGATGTCCTTTATGGCGCTGTTTTTGGTCAAAATGCTATGGCTATGCTCTTTATGGCTCTAGCTGTTAACCAGCTGAACCGGCGGCTACGCATGTATCCCTGGTGGCAGCAGAGTTTTATGGTGCTGGTTATTGTAGGCCTTTATGAACTGGCTGCCATCTGGATTGGCAGTGCCACAGGACAGCGAGCTCCGTCCCTGCTATACCTGCTGCCGGCTGTAACCAGTGCTCTGCTGTGGCCTTGGCTGGCAGCCATACTTCACGGTTTCCGGCGGCGCTTTATCGTTATTTAGGCTCTGTTGGCAGTAGTTTCCGCTTTTCGAAGAGATGTTCTCAGTATGGCGAAGGTGCCCTTTGTATATCTGGCCTCCCGTTCTCCCCGTCGTGCGGAGTTGTTGCAGCAGGTGGGAATTCCATTTCAATTGCTGGATACAGAGATTGATGAATCTGTTTTACCAGATGAAGGCGCTGCCGATTACGTTGAACGACTGGCTCGAAGTAAGGCTGAAGCCGGCTGGCAGGTTCTGAAGCTGCAAGGGGGTGAACCGGCTCCGGTTCTGGCTGCTGACACCACTGTTGCCCATGGCTGTCAGCTGCTGGGTAAGCCCGGTAATGAGCAGGATGCCATTGATACCCTGATGAAACTGAGCGGCAATATCCATGATGTTTTGACCGGCCTGGCTCTGTTTGACGGAGAACAGATGCACAGCCGGGTCGTGATTACTCGGGTACGCTTTGAGCGTTTTCCTGTTGCACAGGCTCAGCGTTATGTTGCTACTGGCGAGCCCATGGACAAAGCAGGGTCTTATGGTATTCAGGGGTTTGGCAGCGCTCTGGTAGCGGGTATTGAAGGCAGTTACTCCAATGTTGTCGGACTGCCCCTGAAAGAAACGGTCGAGCTGGCAGCCCTGTTCGACATCCCATACTGGCAAAAGCTATCAGGTGATCAGTGAACGGTTTGGTCATCTTAGAGCCTGTTCATAATCTTGCGCAGATAGCGAAAATGACGAGGAAAGTTTCTGTTTCTTTGGTTTTGTGAGGCGCATAGTGGTGCTATGTAACGAGCAAAAGCGGAGAAGCAGGAGCTTTTACTCGCCATTTGCAGCCTGCGATAAGATTATGAACAGGCTCTTAACCGTGAGTGAGCAAATAATCCGTCATGAAATAGCCAAGATATGGGATTTTCATGGTAAAAATACAGATTTTGTCGCCTATTGGTGGGAAAAGCTGATATTTTCATAATTCAGCCATGAATAAGAGATGCAGTTGGACGTCATTTCTGTCAATGATCCAGGCATTTCCATGGTATAAAGTTGCCGAGGGATAGGGATGAGTGAAGAGATTCTGATGAACATTACCCCCATGGAATCCCGTGTGGCGCTGGTGGAAAACGGCGTCCTGCAGGAAATCTATGTGGAGAGGGATCGAAACCGGGGTATTGTCGGCAATATCTACAAGGGCAAGGTGGTCAGGGTTCTTCCTGGCATGCAGGCTGCTTTTGTTGATATAGGTCTGGAACGGGCGGCTTTTATTCATGCCAGTGAAATATACGACAAGCAGGATCGGGCCGACGGCCAGGAGCCCAGTATTGTCGAACTGGTACATGATGGGCAGGCTCTTGTTGTCCAGGTCACCAAGGATCCTATTGGCTCCAAAGGTGCACGGCTTACCACTCATATATCTATCCCTGCCCGCTACCTTGTCTTGATGCCCCATAACACCCATGTCGGAATTTCCCTTCGTATTGAAGATGTGACGGAACGAGATCGCCTCCGGGAAATTGTTGAACGCTTGATGTCTGAAGATGGGCGCAAGGATAAAGGCGGATTTATTCTTCGGACTGCCGCTGAAGGTATCGGTGAACCGGAAATACTGGCTGATATCCTGTTCCTGCACCGTTTGTGGGACTCTGTGGAAGAGTTGCGCAAGGCCAGCAAGGCCCCAGCCTGTATCTATGAGGATTTGCCCCTGCATCTGAGAACCATGCGTGATCTGGTGGAGCCGGACATTGAAAAGATCCGCATTGACTCGGAAGAAACCTTCTACAAGGTGAACAAGTTTGTCCGTAAACTGGTTCCCCACCTGGATGGGCGGGTGGAGCTTTACAGTGGTGAGCGTCCAATCTTTGACCTGTTCAGCGTTGAGGATGAGATCAACAGGGGGCTGTCCCGCCGGGTGGAACTGAAGTCAGGTGGCTACCTGATTATTGATCAGACCGAAGCCATGACCACCATTGATGTGAATACAGGTGGTTTTGTCGGACACAGAAACCTGGAAGAGACTATCTTCAAAACCAATCTTGAAGCAGCCCATGCCATTGCCCGGCAACTTCGGTTAAGAAATCTGGGTGGCATTATCATTATCGACTTTATTGACATGGAAGATACAGAGCACCAGCGTCAGGTTCTGAGGACTCTGGAAAAAATGCTGGAGCGGGATCATGCCAAAACCAATATTACCGGTGTTTCAGATCTGGGGCTGGTAGAGATGACCCGCAAGCGAACCCGGGAATCTCTGGAGAATACCCTGTGTGAACCCTGTCCAACCTGCCAGGGGCGCGGTACGCAGAAGACAGCAGAAACAGTCTGTTATGAGATATTCCGGGAGATCATTCGTGAAGCCCGAACCTACGAGAGTGACAGCTATCTGGTACTGGCTTCTGAGCAGGTTGTGGATCAGCTGCTGGACGAAGAATCCGCCAGTGTGGCCGACCTGGAAGCGGCTATGAACAAAACTATTCGCTTTCAGGTTGAACCCCGTTATGGACAGGAACAGTTTGATGTCGTGCTGGTCTGACCGGTACTGACAATAAAGGAATGTGGTAGCCCGAGGGTAGCTGTGAAGTTAGCAGCAACCAAGTAACCGAGGTTTTTGCCCCGGTTTTGTGTACCGGCTTACCGGAGAAATATGAAGAAAATTGCCCTGCATCTCTCCCGTGCAACCAGGATTGCACTGGTATTTTGTTTGATTCTGCTGGCGATCATGGTCTCTGCGGCCCAGGTTATTCTGCCGATGATAGATGGCCTGAGAGACCAGATTAACGACGGACTCAGCAACACTCTGGAAACCCGGATTGATCTCGGCGTGCTGACCGGACGGCTGCATAACTTCAATCCTGCTATCAGTCTTGATCGTCTGGTTATCTATCAGTCAGACAAACGCAACCTGCCCAGTATTACTCTGAAAAATATCATTCTGGAACTGGATACTATTGCCTCCCTCAGCAATATGCAGCCGGTTTTTCGCCGGGCCATTGTGGGTGGTGGTGAAGTGATTCTGACTGGTCGGCCAGGGTCAATCAGTCTGACAGGTTTTTCCCAAAAGAGAGATGACACTTCCGCTGTTAGCCAGAACGCAGGTGTCGGCCAGAAAGCAGGCATCCGAGGCGTGATGGAAGTACTTAGCCGCCAGCGGCAGATCGACTTTGAAGATATTCACCTGACTATCACTATGCCTTCCGGCCAGGAGAGTCAGCTTGTTGTACAGCGTCTGACACTGAATGGCCCCGCTGATTCACGCAAGATGTCTGCCAGGATAAGTTCCCCTGCTGGAGAAGTTATCAAGCTGGGAGTTAATATCTCCGGTCAGGCTTTGGACTGGCCCAATGTTGAGATGAATGGCTATATTTCAACCCCTGCTATCGATGTTCGCCCTTGGCTGACCCTGTTGCCAGCAAAGGTAAAGGATGATTTAAAACTGAGTATTAACCAGTTGCATGTCGGTACAGAAACCTGGTTCACCTATAAGCCAATAAGCTGGGATCTCCGGGGTAGCCTGAAGGCAGATGTCGTTGATATTGATTGGGACAAGAGAACAGTTCCGCCGCTGACCAGCCTGGATACAGGCTACAACCTCCGCTTTGGCAGGCAGCAGAGCCTGCAACTTTGGCTGAATAGGCTTTCCTTTGCTTTCTCAGGCCACTTTTATCCTGAAAGTAACCTCTATTTCAAACAGGAGACCCGGCAGGGGAACCGGGTCACCCTTGCGGCAGACCGGGTACACCTTCAGCCACTTTCTTTGATTTCTGCCTCTTCAGATCTGCTTCCTGAACTGGCAGGTAAAATTGTTTCCCGACTGGCTCCCAGGGGATATCTGGAAGATCTGGTTCTGCGCTTCAATCCCCAAGCAGACTCCTTTGATTTTGATCTGAGTGCCAGGCTGAAGGAGGTGGGTGTCGATCACTGGTATGGAGCACCTTCCGGCGAGCGGGTATCGGGCCGGTTCAGGATGAATGCCTCTCAGGGGGTGATAGACCTTGACAGCCGGGGCTTTACTCTTGGGCTGGATAATGTGTTTGATGATGTCTGGGTCTATGACCGGGTGGCAGGACAGCTTTACTGGAACATTATTGACGACACCTACATTCTTCGTACAGACGGACTCTCGTTGACGGCCGGTGAAGGAGATATTGAAGCCAGGATGCGACTGGATATTCCCTTTGATTCCGGCCGGCCTATCTGGATGGCACTGGAAGCAGGTATTACCGAGGGAGACGCTTCTTATACCGGCAAGTATCTTCCTGTAAAGGGAGTCATGTCAGAAGATCTGGCCGGCTGGCTGAACAGTGCCGTCAAGGGTGGAGATATCCGGCAGGGGGCGTTTATCTGGAATGGCCCGCTGACAGCTCCCCATGCCAAAAATGATCTGACATGGGGTCTGTTCTTTGATCTGGCCAGTGCTGATCTGGCCTATAGTCCTGACTGGCCGGAAGTGAAAGGTATTGCAGGTCTGGCCACCATTGATCAGGATGAAGTGCTGGTTAAAGCAGACGGAGCCCGTGTTTATAACAGCCAGGTCAAGGATATGACAGCCTGTGTCCCTGGTATTACCAGTGGTGAGCCCCTGTTCCTGAAACTGAAAGGTGAGGTGGCCAGCAGTGGCAGTGATGGACTGCGGGTTTTAAGGGAAACCCCGATTGCAACGGCTATGGGGCATGCAGCTGATGATTGGGAGATGGGGGGAGATCTGAAAGTTGGTCTTGATCTGGATATTCCTCTCGACCTGGCACAAGGCAAAGAAACGGTTAATGTTGATATCTCTCTGGCGGATAACAGGTTTGCTCTTCCCAAACTGGCCCTGGATGCTTCTTCCCTGACTGGAGAGCTTTCCTATACCACCCGAAAGGGATTACAGGGCAAGAACCTGAAGGGCGTTCTGTTTGACAAACCTGTGTCGTTTGATATCAGCACAGTTCCTGGTACCACACAGGAAACCCGCATTGACCTGGGAGGACGTATTGCTCTGGAATCCCTGGCTGGATGGGTACAGCGTGATTTTCTCTGGCTGGCTGATGGTGAAACAGATTACCGGGCGCAAGTGAGAGTTGGCAGTCGTGCCGGCGATAAAAGTGCTGTGCGGGTGGATGTTAATACAGACCTGGTTGGGGTCGCATCCAGTATGCCTGCTCCTCTCAATAAAGCCAGAGAGAGCCGGCTCCCCGCTACAGTGACTGTGAAATCCGGGTCTTCCGGTCAGTTAACAGTTGAAGGTCACTTGTTTGATTCTATCCACACTGTGACAGAGCTAAGTCGCGATGGTGAACAGTTACAGCGTGGAGGGATCAGGTTTGGCTCTGGAGATGTTGATATCCCTCAGAAAGGTGTTCTGGTTACGGGGCACCTTGCCAGTCTGAAGCTGCAACCCTGGATGCAGTGGTGGACCGATAATGGCGGCAAAATTAAACCGGAACAGATATCTGGAAGCGATAGCACCGTAGACTCCTCCTCCGATGTATTGGGAACAGCTGTTGAAGTCAAGGAACTTGCCATAGAGAAACTTTACTGGGGAGATCACAGTTTTGACGATCTTGTGGTGGGTTACCGGGATACCGATGAGGGAATGAGCCTTGATCTTAAGGCTCCCCAGGGAGAGGGTGTTCTGGTTGTTCCCAAGGGTGACCTGCCTTTGCAGGTCAGTCTTGACCGGTTGAATCTTCCTGACTCCATCCTGCCCAGCCATGAAATATCAGCTGAAGAAGCTGCTCAGGTTTCTGCTGAAAAAGAGCAGAAGGCAGACCCTCTTGCTGCTATTAACCCGGCCGATATCCCCGACGCAGATGTCCAGACCAAGGATATTCGCATAGGCGATCAAAGTTTCGGGCATATCAATCTGAAACTTCGGGCTGTCAATAATGGGATCAAAGCGACGGAAATTTCTGGGGAACTGGGAGGTGGAACTCTTTCTGGAGACCTGACATGGGTGCAGGACGGAGATGAGCATCGCACATCTCTTAATGCCCAGATTGACAGCAAGAATGTGGAGAAATTTCTGGCCCGGTGGAGTTATCCTGAACTGATGACTGGTAAGCGGCTGAAAAGCAGCAGCCACTGGAACTGGGAAGGCTCTCCTGCCGGTTTCAGGATCAACAATCTTGAAGGTAACAGTAATATTGAGATCCGGAATGGACGTTTTCTGACTGTTGACAGCAAATCCAGCGCCAGTGCTCTGCGTCTGTTCGGAGTATTGAATATTGATGCCATAATGCGACGTCTGCGTCTGGACTTCTCAGACCTGTTCCGGTCGGGTATGGCTTTTGATCAGGTGGAAGGGAAGCTGGCTTTTGATAAAGGCCAGATTAACCTTTCGGAACCCATTACCGTTAAAGGACCATCCTCTGATTTCAAACTGGATGGCTCTCTGAATATTGTTGAAAACAACCTGGATATGGGGTTGATTGTGACACTGCCTGTCACCCAGAACATTACAGTGGTCAGCCTGCTTCTGGGGCAACCCTATATTGCCGGTGCCGCTTATCTCTTCGATAAACTGCTTGGCAGCACCATTGAACAGTTTGCCAGCTTACGCTACGAAATCAAAGGCAGCCTGTCTGAACCGGAAGTGAAGCTGGATCGCCTGTTCTCCAATAAAGCCAGCAAGGAAAAGAAACGGCCATAAGTGGATTATATGCCCATAGGGTACTAAGTACTCAGACAAATGAAATCATATATTCCTTACCGAACTGATCGAATACCCTTTTTAGTTCTTTTTCGAATTCATCAAAGCTCATCACCTTCATGATATTCAGCCATTCGTACTTGACCTTATTCCACAGAATCTCAATCAGATTCAGTTCTGGTGAATAGGTCGGCAAGTAGCAGACGATCAGCTTCTTTTCGAGCATCCAGTCATCCAGCTTTGCCCGGAACTTCTTACAGGTATGAATGCTAGCATTGTCAACGACAACCAGCGTATACCTGTCTCCAGCACTGTACTTCGGGTCTTGCATCTGCTCGGCAAAGTCTTCAAATACACGAATGACCTCATCCCCGGTCACAGAGCCGTTGACAGGGTAGTAAAATAAGTCGTTATCACGATTCATAAAGCCCATAACGTTTATACGCTGACTACTGGTGGCGGGCACCCTTAACTGCTCGCCCTTCTCTTGCCACGCATAAGGAATACAAGGCTGTTGGACAAAACCAGACTCGTCGAAATAGAAAAGGTTTAGCAAGCCTTCCCGTTCAGCCTCCTGAGCTTTTTTTAATGTCTGGTGGCAGCGCTCAAAGGCTTCCTGATCACGCTTGTGACGGCAGGACTTACGTACACGTTTATAAACTAACCCGAGTTTTTTTTACTACTCTCTGTAGGGTTTTCAGTGATGCAAGTTTCCCTGTTTCCTCTTCAAGCTTGGCCTGAGTATAGGAAAGGCGGCGTGGTTCTTCGGAAACCAGCTCAGCAATACGCTGGACATCCTGAGGAGTGTAGATAGGTGATGCGCCACCTCCATGGTCTTTGTACAAACCACGTATACCCGAACACTCCCAGTCATCGATCCACCGGGAAATTGTCTGATACTGCACATCAAAGACATCAGCTAACTGAGTCAGTGAGTATCCCTTTGAGCTGAGCAATACAGCATGGGCACGTTCTCTTACACAAGGCTGGGGGCCATTACGCATTGCGCACTTTAGAGTATCAATGATGGCGGTGTCAGTGATGGCGTGGACTGTCTTCTTCATCGGTGGCAGGCTCAAAACAGCGGAATGGTGAAAATATAGCACTCTGGTAAATGGCACTATCGTACGCTGCTTATGCGGTCAATATATGAAAACGGTTGGTCGGGTACTTATATGCCGTAAGGTATTATGTGTCCTGTGCTCTGTACACGACAATTCCTCACGAGCCCAGTACCAGCCTGGGTTCGAAGAGTAACGATATAAACTGAAGCGCATCACTGAACCATTGGTCGACGTGGCCGAGTGTGCGCTGAAGCCTGTCCAGTCCGGCTCTGAAGAGGCTCTTGGCCTTCCTGCCGTGTTTCTTGGTGCGAATAGGTTTCTCCTCATTCACCCACTCGCCGGTCTTGTAACACCAGACAAAAGCGATAGCCAGAATGCCCAGTAGCTTTGAGGCTCTCTCCAACTTGGTGAGGTGTGTTTCCTCCATGTTAAACCCGCGTCCTTTCAGAGACTGGAACATGGTTTCTATCTGCCACCTTTCCAGGTAGTCCTGAACAGCACGTTCAGGGTCTGCCTGACAAATGAGAGCCATAAGACCTTTCTCAGACCGGGCAGCAGCAAGATAAACTGTATGCCCCCACACCTTACGAGGCTTGCGTATCACCATGTGTTCACCAACCTTTATGGTGAAGATGCGCCGAACAGGCAGCAGGCGGTTTTGATGCTTGTTGGGTATCTGGGTATTCACTGGAATCCGAAGGCAGAACGGCCAGTTATATTCGACCAGGTAACCCAGCCATTTCTTTTCTTTGAACTCCCTGTCTGCCATAAGGCGCTCTACTTTCTGGTCAGGGAAGATGTCCAGAAACAAGTTCAGTAGATCAATGCGCTCCTGAGTATTCGAGTTGCCCTTCTTGTCGAGCATGACCCACAACAGGGGTATAGCCATACCTTTGTAGTTAATGGCCAGATAAAGAATGTTGAACTTGAATCGTCCCAGCATCCATGTTGTTCGATCCATGCTGAGCTTCCAAGGCCCTTCGGGGCCGAACAAACAGGCTATAAGTTTGGCGAGAGTGACTGTATCGAGGGAGACCTTCTGGAAAAAATTCTGTATACGGCGATAGCAGGACTCTGTTTGAGCAAAACCCGGGAAGTTTGCGGCAAGGCGGGTAAGATTCACTGTTCGCAACTGAATAATGCTGATGACCAAGATGGAAATAAGCTCAAGCCGCGGCTTGCTTAGAGCGAGATATGGCTTAATCTGCTGGGAGAGTGAGCTGGCAATGTCCATGGCTGCTTCCGATGGCTCTTTTTTCACAGCCTTTCATAGCAGCTTTGCTACGTTGCCAGCTCACTTTTTTTGTCGTGTACAGAGTGTCCTGTGGGTACAATACCGTTAGTCCTGAATGATAAAAATATCCGGTAACTTACCAGCAGTATTCTTATTGAGAATGCAAGTCAGACACTGTTTGAAAACCTCTGTAGGTAAGTACTGATGACAGCACTTATTCTGTTCTTATTGATTATTCGAAAATAAAAAAATTGTTGTTTTGATGAAAGGGTACTAAGTTTTCCGTTTCTGCTGAGTTATATGACGTTTTTTTTAGGGAAAATATAATGTTTTTGAGGTTGAAGTATTTTATGTAAACCCGGTTATATAAAGGTGATGGCAATGTTTAGGCGATCTCTTTTGTGGTACTCAAAAATAGGAGTTTTTCTTATAACATTGTTGTTATGTTTGTATGCAAAGCCAAATCCAAATAAAGTTGTTGTTACCATACCTCGTTGGGACAGGTTTGATCTGACAACCGGTTTTAAACATCTAATATCGTTAAAAGTACCCCTTAGTGATGGGGAAAACTTATTGGATTGGGCGTTTTTGATATCAGAAGCAGGTAAGGGAATGCTAAAAAGAAAATATTCCTTGAATACAGAGCATCTACAGTGTGGTGTTGAAACAGGGATCGAGGGGCACACCATAGACTGTTCTGATGCAACTACCGAACTACAAGCACATGAAGAGTTACTTGGTGCTTGTTTTTCAAAAGTAAGGCAATCTGCTGAGCGTAATATGGGGCCGGTGACAGAGAATCACCTTGTTTTATTAAACTACAAACCTATTATTCAGGGAAAACCACTAGGGCAATTTTCGGAAAATGCATACAGGAGTGGTGGCGTACCGCATCCGGAGGCTTTTTATTTTGCGGTTAAGCTAAGGTACCAGCAAAGCAAGCAGAGTAGTCATCTCTTTGATGTTGTGGAATCTTTTATTGATGATACATATATGCAGGTTGATACCGAATTGGATCTGAATGATCATTGGATAATAAAATCACTCATGAATTTGATTTCTAATTGTAATATATATGAATATTTAAAGCTGAGAGAAAAAACGGAAATAGATATAGTTACTCAACTACATGTAAGTAGCATGGGTGTAACAACTATAACATTTACAACAGTTCCACCTACGGTAGATAATCAGAATGACAAGAATTTATTGTTGTCAGTTCATAAGGATTTTGGAGAGATTCCTGTTGCAGTATTTGTTCAAGATAAAATAATTATTAAAAAATACAATGCAGAAAAATCTAATTTTTTAGATGTAGGTGCGGAGGGCATAAATATACCCTCTATAATACCGAGTGTACAAACGCCATTCTTTTTTTCTTCTGGCCCGGCTCTTGTTGCTCGTAGCAGAACTAACAAAGACCGTTCTTTTACCCTTGAGCTGGATAAATACAATCATGAGTTGATTATTTCTAACCATCATCTTAAGAAAGGAATGCCGGGGGTGAAAGTAAGTCAGGACGTAGACTGCGAGTATAGTATTGCAGATAACGTTTATAGTAATACCCAACCTGCTAAGATTCCCGGTGATGAAAATTATGAACAGCCCCAAGTGGTTGACGAACAACTTGCTAACACGCCAATACAGGGCGGTAGTGATGGTAGCAGTGGTGAGAAAAATAGCTCTGCTGACTCAGCTCCGCATGATGATAAGTATTACACAGTTAAGAAGCATGGGATTGTGGCAACTGATCTTAGTAATAGTAATCCTGCATTAAATAGATTATCCCACTGTAGCGATAGTGGCAGTGCTGAGCAAAATCATACGACTGGTGCAAAGAATTATTATAACGATAGGTATAAATGTCTCGAACCAGTGGACAAGTTAGATAGTGAATACGAGATGATGGATACCAGTGCCTCTCATCAGCGGACGGACAGTAATGTTTCAGTGACATCCAGTAGTAACAGTGGATCAGGTGGTTTTGTCACTCGGACCCGAACAAGTAGCCAGCTTTCTAAAAAGGAAAAGGAAGGGGGTATACGGATAGGAGAACAATCACTGCTGCATTATGTCCACGACACCAGTGATGATCTTTTTTCCATAAATAGTACCCCACAAGCTCTGGCCTCAGGAGAGTGCCTGCTTGTACAGGAGATAGAGGGGGTCAAAAAAATGTTAACCAGTGTTTGTGGTACTGAGAATAAGGCAATAGCATTAAGCCCGCAGATAAAAGCACTGTTTCACTATAACCAGCCAGCTGGTGCTGACAAAAAAACAGGAAAGAAAAAACATGGCGCGAATACTGCGTCAGCTACAACAGTCTCAGAGTCAGCAAACAGCAGGCTGAACTCCTGGGTGAAGCTATTAAGAGAGACTGGGGTGAAACGAATCCTGAAATGCCCGGTTTGTGATAATGGAAGTTACTGCCCTTGTGATAGATTGGATTCTGTGTTGCAGGAGGCTTACCCTGGATTAGTGGCTCTGGGATATATTGCGAAAAAAAAATAAAAAGAGTTTCCCCTTGAGCCCAACCATAACCTCTCATAACATGACCTGAGACGTAACTCAGGAAATATCAGACCGATGACGGATACTCTGGCTCAAGCCAGGCAGCAGCTACTGGCACCCAATGCTTTGGATGAATCCCATCTGGAGCAGGTTATCCACGGCATGCTGGGGCACCAGATTGATGCAGCTGATCTTTATTTCCAGAGCATTCGCCATGAAGGCTGGGTGCTTGAGGATGGGATTGTAAAGGAAGGCAGCTATAACGCTGACCGAGGGGTCGGGGTACGGGCCATCAGCGGTGAAAAAACCGGCTTTGCCTATGCCAACGATATAGCCCTTCCGGCACTGGAAGCGGCTGCAGGAGCCTCTCGCAGTATTGCCCGGCAGGGACAGGATCGCCAGGTTCAGGCCTGGGGACGCAGTCAGCCACTGGCTCTTTATAACGATGCCAATCCACTTGACTCTTTATCCCGGGATGACAAGGTCAAGCTCCTGAAAGATATGGATGCTGAAGCCCGTCGACTTGACCCTCGGGTTAAGCAGGTCACAGTCAGCCTTGCCGGTGTTCATGAATATGTGCTGGTGGCTGCTGCAGATGGCACCTTATCTGCGGATATCCGCCCGCTGGTTCGTTTGAATGTCGGTGTCATTGTTGAAGAGAACGGCCGTCGTGAGCGGGGTAACTACGGTGGTGGTGGCCGGGGTGATTACAGCATGTTTTTCAAGGATGACCTGTGGAAATCTTATGCCAAAGAAGCTGTTCGCCAGGGGCTGGTTAATCTGGAAGCTGTCGCTGCGCCTGCCGGAGCTATGGAGGTTGTTCTCGGTGCAGGCTGGAATGGAGTTCTTCTCCATGAAGCTGTGGGGCATGGCCTGGAAGGGGACTTCAACCGTAAAGGCAGCTCCATGTACTCCGGCCGTATTGGTGAGCGTGTCGCTTCTCCTCTCTGTACCATTGTTGATGACGGCACTATTGAGGGACGCCGTGGGTCACTGAACGTGGATGATGAAGGTGTCACTTCTTCGAATACTGTTTTGATTGAAAACGGTATTCTCAGAGGCTATATGCAGGATAAGATGAATGCCCGCCTGATGGGGGTGCAGTCTACTGGCAACGGTCGGCGCGAGTCCTATGCCCATCTACCTCTGCCCAGAATGACCAACACTTATATGCTGCCCGGTCAGCATGAGAAAGATGAAATTATAGCATCCGTCAACAAAGGCATTTATGTTGCCAATATGGGTGGAGGACAGGTGGATATCACCTCCGGCAAGTTTGTTTTTTCAACCAGCGAAGCTTACCTGATCGAAAACGGTAAGATCACTACACCGGTGAAAGGTGCCACCCTGATCGGCAACGGCCCGGATGTTATGAATAAAGTCTCCATGGTTGGCAATGATCTGGAGCTGGATTCCGGTGTAGGTGTCTGTGGTAAGGATGGCCAGTCTGTGCCCGTAGGTGTGGGCCAGCCGACTCTCAAACTTGATGAGATTACGGTTGGTGGTACCAGCATGTAACTCGTTTTATGGCTGAGTAATGTGAACTGGCAGAAACGGCGTATGGTTTGAAGGATAACCATACGCCGTTTTTTATTGGTGGGGTTAGTTCACAGATTCCTGCCGGTGCAGAAGAGCAAATTGATTCTGGTCCATTAACTCAACATTCATGACCTTGAAGGGTGCGTATAACCCGCTTGCCTCAAGAATGGCCGGATCAAGTTTTAGTGGAATTGTGTGCTGCCCTGGCTCCAGCCAGTAGGCAGAATGGCTGCGCATGATGGACCGGAGGTGTCCAGTTTCATCTGTACCATACAGCGTTCCTCGTAGTTCATAACGTCCTGGTGAGGCTACATTGAGGGTCGCTTCGGCAGCGATATCATCAATAACAAGCGGGACAAATTTCTCCAGTTGAGCGGTTGGCGTGGCCAGAGAGAAAGCCAGTTTTCCTGCACGTTTAAGCCGTGCTTCACCCGCACCGGCATTAGCCATAATATACAGTTCATGGAGAACCCCTGGCTGAGATGGCTGTAAACTATTTGGTAGTTGAATCCACCACCCTTTCTTTGCGCCCCCTTTGAGTGTCAGCTTGATTTTCTGGCCCGATGGGCTTTTTAGATAAGCCTGATATTTGGCTTTTGATACTCTTTTACCACTTTTCCGAAGAGAGGCTTTGAAGTTAAGAATTTCGCTATTCAGAAGAGCAAGCCTGGGAGCGGTCAGGTTGAGTACTTTGTCGCTTCCTTTCTCTTTTACATTGACCATGTACTGATCAGAGTCGATCAGGTTCTGAGTGGATCGGATGGTAAACCGTCCAACACCAATTTGTTTTTTCAGTCGCATGGCGGATGTCTTTTGAAAAATTCCGCTGACAGCCAGCTTTTCCTCCGGGACAATACTGCGTTTGGCTGATTTTAACCTGTTTCCTTTTCTGAACAGAACCAGCTGGTCCGGATCGAGGGGAAGAGCGCGTTGTCGTTGAAGTGCCTGACGTGACAATGGTGAACTGTTTCGGCCTGCGGGTGCTGGAGGCGTTAATGCTGAAAAGCGAACAATAGCTTCTGGAATAGTAATATCCAGATCGACGCCTTGTTTAAGCTGGGCTCCTGAGACCTGCATCCAGTATTCATCACTGGCAATATGGACAGGGTTGGTCTTTTGCTCCTTCCATACTTCGCCATTTTCGGAAAAACTAAAGTGTACCGGGGCCTGCTCCAGATGTTTGGTTGGCTGTGCCCGGGCCTGGAGTTTGACCGACATGCTGTCCATATCGAATGGTTTTTGTGTCGAGGCTGAGGCATTCAGGCAGAAAGTCGTAGCCAGAAGCCAGGTAGTGATGACGTGTTTCATTATCAGAGCTCCTGGATTTCCTGACGAAGAATTTTGTCGAGGTTAAAGCAGTCGCGGCGACTCTGCTGGTGGCTGAGAGGCTCTCCTCTTTGAGTTCTGTTAGTGTCGTAGAACAGGACTGACCCGGCCCCAGCCTGAGAAGAGCAGTTCAGGAAACCATCAGAGCAGTTGTCAAGCCAGTTCTGGGTTGTTTCAAGTGCAACCTGATTCTGGTAGCCAGCACAGTAGCTGTCGTTATCCCAGACGGCGGATTCAACATCCGTACCCACAACACTTCTGAAAGGTTTGGGAAGAGATGGTCGGCCCTCTGTTCCATAAAGGTTCTGGTCGTTATAGGTTGCCATCCAGCTGACCTGCTGCTGTGTGACGGCATCGGTTCCATAACCAAGCAACCAGCCCAGAGTCTGTTCAAAAACATTTCCCTGGTTGACGGCATCTGCCAGCGGGGTACCAAGGCTTGATGGAGCCAGGGCGATCACTTCACTGATGGTGTTGATAATCAGGGGGTAACGGTGGTCATAGGTTGGGTTGGATTCGATCCAGCGAACCATATTACCGCCATGGGAGTGGGTCAGCAGGATGAGTTCGGTGATATTCCTGTTCTGGATAAAATGGGTTAACTGTTCCGCCAGGCAGCCTGTGGCACTTTCATCCCACATGTACTGGTCAAAGTCACAGTTAATAACGGTGTAATTACTGCTGTCAGGTAACCCTTGGCGAATAGAATTAACAAAGTTACCCGTCCAGTAATCATCGTAGGCATTGGTTTGGCTGCCTGTACCATGAACAAACGCCAGCCCTTTAACGGCTTGCGCAGATGTAGAGAGCAGGCAAAGACATAACAGGAACGGCATTATTATTGTCTTCATGATTTTCTTTCTTTTTTGGTTATGAAAACGTACTTCTCGAGAAGGCTCTGGCTGGCAGGTATGCTTTGAGCACATATCCTGAGAAGGTGCTATGAAATCGTACTTCGGTTGACGTCTGTTTCGCACCCTTGAAAGCTGGTCACTTGTGTACCAAAAATTGATCTAACTCAGGTCGTTGGTGAATATTTCCTGCCTGGAGCGGTGCTTCAGGCAGGAACAGTATGAAAGATGAAAAGGAGGGGTTAACTCTCGCTCATTTCACGCAGGTAACGGAACAGCTTTTTGCTGAGAGTGGCTTTCTTCTCTTCGGACTTCTCTTTAAGCGTATTACGAACCAGCTGGCGCAGATGCTGGACATCAGCGCTGGGAAAGTCATTCAAAAACTCTGTCAGGGCCGTATTGCCATCATTCAGCAGCCGTTCGCGCCAGCGCTCAAGAATATGAAAGTGACGATTATACTCTTCGCTGCTGGTGTCCATCAGAGCCAGCTGATGACGGATGGCATCGATATCCTGATCCAGCATCAGTTTGCCGATAAAGCCAAACTGGCGCTTGCGGGCGTTGTGGCTTTTGATACGGGAAGTCTCCAGGATGGCATCAACAATCCGCCCCTCCAGGGGGATCTTTGCCAGCTGGTCGGGTTTCAGCTCGGTCAGCCTGGCTCCCAGATCTTTCAGTTCATGGGCATCCCGCTTTAGTTCTGATTTGCTGACCAGGATGATCTCTTCATCCTGATCCAGATCTTCATAGTCTCTGTTTTTGCGCATCGCATCTTGCTGCCGGTTAATCAAATCCGGGAGCTATTTTATCACGAAAAGCAGGCTGAGAAGCTGAATGAGTCCGGGAGGGAGTAATGACCTGTTTACTCTTTGAAAAGTCGACCTGTAGAATGTTCAGAATACGGCATGCACAGGATAGGATGTTTACATGACCAGTCAGGCTCAGCCGGTCATTGACCCGGCTCTTGAAGAACAGCGTCTGACCACGCTGGTTTCTGACATTATTGATGAAGCTCGCCGGCAAGGGACCTCGGCCTGTGAAGTGGGTGCCAGTTCCGATGCTGGACTGTCTACAACGGTGCGTATGGGTGAAGTCGATACCGTAGAGTTCAATCAAGATCAGGGATTCGGTATTACGGTTTATTTCGGTCAGCGCAAAGGCTCGGCCAGCACCAGCGATGATACCCCCGAAGCCATTCGGGATACTGTACGGGCGGCCTGTGATATTGCCCGCTACACCAGTGAAGATGACTGTGCCGGGCTTGCCGATGCAGACCAGATGGCTACTGAGTTTCCTGATCTCGAACTCTATCACCCCTGGGGTATAAGTGCAGAAGAAGCTATTGAGCGGGCGAAGGAGTGCGAGGATGCAGCCCTTGCCGTCAGCAGCAAGATTACTAATTCCGATGGAGCCACGGTGAACTCCCACCAGGGTTGCCGGGTTTACGGAAACAGCCACGGCTTTATTGGTCCCCACCGTTCCAGCCGGCAAAGTGTCAGCTGTGTGATGATTGCCCAGCAGGGTGAGGAGATGCAGCGGGACTACTGGTACTCCGTAGCCCGGGATAGCAATAAACTGGAGTCGGCCGTTGATATTGGCCGTAAGGCCGCTGAGCGCACTCTGGATCGACTGGGAAGCCGTAAGGTCCCTACAGCCAATATTCCGGTGATATTCAGTGCAGAGCTGGCCGGTGGTTTTGTCAGCCACCTGATGGGTGCTATCAGTGGTGGCAGCCTTTACCGGGAGGCATCTTTTCTGCTGAACCACCTCAACAAGAAGATCTTTCCTGAGTGGGTCAACATTTACGAGCGACCTATGCTGAAAGGCGGTATGGGATCAGTTGCCTTTGATGGGGATGGACTGCAGACCCGTGACCAGTCATTTATTACCGATGGTATCCTGTCCAGCTACCTGCTCAGTACTTACTCAGCACGCAAGTTGGGGATGACCAGTACGGCCAATGCCGGAGGTGCCCATAACCTGTTTATTGACAGTAATGCCGGTGATCTGGACAGCCTGATTAAAGAGATGGGAACAGGACTGTTGGCTACCAGCCTTATTGGCCAGGGTATCAATATGGTGACGGGTGACTATTCCCGCGGTGCTGCAGGTTTCTGGGTGGAAAATGGTGAGATCAAGTTCCCGGTTTCTGAGGTGACTATTGCTGGTAATCTTAAGGATATGTTTATGAACCTGCGTCTGGTGGGGGATGATGTTGACCGCAGGGGAAATATTCAGAGTGGATCCCTGCTGGTTGACGGTATGATGGTTGCCGGTGAATAACTTGTTCTGATAATTTTTTACCACGGAAATAGCTTTCTATCACTTTTGGGTGATTAAAAGCTATTTCCCGCTTAAGTACCCGACCAACCGTTTTCATATATTGACCGCATAAGCAGCGTACGATAGTGCCATTTATCAGAGTGCTATATTTTCACCATTCCGCTGTTTTGAGCCTGCCACCGATGAAGAAGACAGTCCACGCCATCACTGACACCGCCATCATTGATACTCTAAAGTGCGCAATGCGTAATGGCCCCCAGTCTTGTGTAAGAGAGTGTGCCCATGCTGTATTGCTCAGCTCAAAGGGATACTCACTGACTCAGTTAGCTGATGTCTTTGATGTGCAGTATCAGACAATTTCCCTGTGGATCGATGACTGGGAGTGTTCGGGTATACGTGGTTTGTACAAAGACCATGGAGGTGGCGCATCACCTATCTACACTCCTCAGGATGTCCAGCGTATTGCTGAGCTGGTTTCCGAAGAACCACGCCGCCTTTCCTATACTCAGGCCAAGCTTGAAGAGGAAACAGGGAAACTTGCATCACTGAAAACCCTACAGAGAGTAGTAAAAAAAACTCGGGTTAGTTTATAAACGTGTGCGTAAGTCCTGCCGTCACAAGCGTGATCAGGAAGCCTTTGAGCGCTGCCACCAGACATTAAAAAAAGCTCAGGAGGCTGAACGGGAAGGCTTGCTAAACCTTTTCTATTTCGACGAGTCTGGTTTTGTCCAACAGCCTTGTATTCCTTATGCGTAGCAAGAGAAGGGCGAGCAGTTAAGGGTGCCCGCCGCCAGTAGTCAGCGTATAAACGTTATGGGCTTTATGAATCGTGATAACGACTTATTTTACTACCCTGTCAACGGCTCTGTAGACAATACGTTTGATCACACCGTTAAAGGCCTCAATTTTTGCACTGGTTATTCGGTGCTGACAGTATGACAGGAGTCCTTCTCTGGCCCGATCCAACCCTTTGGCAAACCGCCTGAGTTCGCCAATGCCTGTTTCTGTGGCCAGCTCGATCCACCTGTCGAGAAACTTACTGGCACAACCTTTGTAAGTGTACGTCCAGAGCTGCTTGAGCATATCCTTCAGGGTGTAGGCTTGGTACAGGTCTTCGTTCATAGCCAACAGTTCTTTCAGACAGCTTTCTCCCTTGGGGGTGAGGTTCTCAGGGTTCCTGAACAAATTGAAGCGCTGCCCCTTGATGAAAGGCTTATCATCAACTTCAGCCTGCCTCCATTCCCGACGACGGATTTTATCTATGACATCGTTGTAATTGGCAATAATGTGAAACTTGTCGTAAACGATATCGGCGTCAGGAAGGTGCTCCCTGACCGACGCTTTGTAGCTACCACCACGGTCTATACCCACACATTCAATGCGAGACTTTTGTTCCGGAGTTAAGCGGCTGAGGAATTGGTCCAGGGTGGCTTTTCGCTTGCCTTCACCAAGGAACAGGGTTTCGCCCGTATCAGCATTCAGAACAACAGTCAGGTAATGGTGTCCTTTACCAATGGATTTCTCATCAATCAACAGGGCTCGTATGTTATCCAGGTCAGGGGCTGGCAGAGTTTTCATCAATATCTCTTTATCCCAGCGCCTGGCCGTATGATGCGAGATAGAGATGAATTCAGGAATCTTGTTGCAGGGCATATAGCGGCAGAGATGACTGACATGTTGCTTCAGCCGTTCAGTAGCCTGCGCTTTGGGAGCCAACCCGGGAGGCGTGACTGTTTCAATGTGCCCACAGTGGGAACACCGTCCCTGGTAAACAGTGAAGCATAATTGCACATCCAGAGTACCCAGCGGCAAGTCCAGCACGGTACGCTCATTCTCACGGATTTTACCCATTGGGTTCTGACACTGACTGCATCTGAACTGCTGTATGCGACCATCCCTGCGCAGGGAAACTGTAGCCACAGATTCATCCCAATTAATATCAATGTGGTCGATTACCCAGCCGGGAAATGAGAACATAGGACGCAGTGAGGGCGTTGTAGACATGCCTGATCCTTCAGAAATGTTGATCCGTTCAAATCAACCTTTGCCTGAAGGCTATTTCTGTTTCAACCCCTCACTTTCATCTGCCAACCTGAGAAAGCCCCTATTTTACTACCCTGTCAACGGCTCTGTGACCGGGGATGAGGTCATTCGTGTATTTGAAGACTTTGCCGAGCAGATGCAAGACCCGAAGACAGTACTGGAGACAGGTATACGCTGGTTGTCGTTGACAATGCCAGCATTCATACCTGCAAGAAGTTCCGGGCAAAGCTGGATGACTGGATGCTCGAAAAGAAGCTGATCGTCTGCTACTTGCCGACCTATTCACCAGAACTGAATCTGATTGAGATTCTGTGGAATAAGGTCAAGTACGAATGGCTGAATATCATGAAGGTGATGAGCTTTGATGAATTCGAAAAAGAACTAAAAAGGGTATTCGATCAGTTCGGTAAGGAATATATGATTTCATTTGTCTGAGTACTTATGACTGTTCTAAACGGAGATTTTTTCCTCCTTATTCTTCCCAGATTTTCTACACTTCCCTGCTGTTTCCTGCTTATGGTTGTTTGATTCTATGGTGGTGTGGATATGCGCTGTTTAACGGCTATTCTGGTTTTCTTTCTCTCTCTGTGTGTCCGGGCTGAAATAGTGGTTCGGGCATTGGCAGCTTCACCAGCAACCCTTGACCCCCACTACTTTCTGGGTGTCACGGAAGCTGCGGTGTTAAAGGACATGTTCGAAGGGCTGGTTGTTCAGGATGAACTGGGCCTTCCAGAGCCCGGGGTTGCCAGGAGCTGGAATGTCAGTGATGATGGCCGAACCTGGATCTTCCACCTGCGAGATAATCTGAAGTGGTCTGATGGCACCCCTTTCACATCGGAAGACTTTCTGTACAGTTTTCGCCGCCTGGCTGATCCGGTCAGCAAGGCAGAATACAGCTGGTATCTGCAGCTGTCAGGAATCGTCAACAGCAAAGCTGTCGCTGAAGGAAGTATGCAGCCTGATGCTCTGGGGGTAACAGCTCCAGATCGCGGGACTCTGGTCATTCAGCTTGAAGAACCTCGCAGCTGGTTTCTATCTCTGATGACCTTTCCCTCCTTTTTGCCGGTTCCCCGGCACAGCATCAAAGCCTGTGGGGATCAGTGGTTCCGGCAGGATAGCTGTGCGGTCAGTAATGGTGCTTATCATCTGAATGCCTATGAAAATAAGGCGGTCAGGCTGACCAGAAATCAGCATTACCATAACCTGGCTGCAGTGAATATTCCTGAGGTTATCTGGCAGGTATTTTCCAATCCCGTAGATGAACTGGTCGCATTTCGTGCCGGTGAACTGGATATCGGTTCCGGGAGCCTTCTGGCAGCTTTGCTGGCAACATTTGCTCCAACAGAGCGCATTGTTGAATCTGTTCCGCAGTTGATTACCAGTTACCTGCTCTTTAATTCCAGGGAAAAGGTATTGGCTGACCACAATCTGCGCAGGGCTCTGGAGGCTGTACTTGATCGGGGCGCAATATTATCCAGATGTGGAGAGCCGGCCTGGACTTTGACTCCACCCTGGACAAATGGAGCAGGTGACTGGTTGCCGCAAGATTGTGAACAGCCTCAATGGCAAAGAGATCAGCTGGCCCGTGAGGTTCTGGGTCAGGCTGGTTACAGTGCAGATCAGCCTGTAGAAATTGAATACTTGACAGTGGAAGGTTATGGCGGAGGAGGGCTTCGCGGTGGTTCTACAGTGGATTCAATTGTGGCCCAGTGGCGACGCTTACCAAGTGTTGAGGTTAAGATAGTCAGTCTCAGTCCGGAAGAGTTGACCCGACGTTACCTTGCGGGGGATTTCCAGGTTATTCACGGTGCATGGCTGGCGGCGTTTAATGATCCGGCTGCATTTCTGTTATTGGGAGGTTCTCTTTCTCCTTACTCCCAGGGTGTTATAGGTAACGATTATGACCGGCTTCTTCATCAGGCGATCGCCGAACAGTCAACGGATAAACGACAAAAGCTGTACCAGCAACTTGAGCAGCAGCTGATAGATTCAAAGACCATTATTCCACTGAAGCATCTGAGCCATGTGCGCTGGCTTCAACCAAGAGTAAAAGGTTTTGCCACCACAAATCCTGAAGGCTGGGTTGCGACAAGGCAACTGAGAATTGAATAGCTCGGGAATAGAACTACTCAGGAATAGAACAGAGTGGCCAGACCCAGAAAAGACAGGAAACCCACAACATCTGTCACCGTGGTCAGAATGACAGAACCGGCCAGGGCTGGATCAATACGCAGTGATTTTAGAATCAGTGGCAGCATGGCTCCGGCCAGGACAGCAACTAACAGATTGATGATCATGGACAGGCCAATCACCAGCGTGATAGTTTGATCTTCAAACCAGATCATTGCGGCAGCGGCTACGATGGCGGCCCAGAGTAGGCCGTTCAACAGTCCAACCATGCCCTCCCGGCCAAGCAGCCAGGTTGTATTCGATTTACCTATCTGACCGAGTGCCATGGCCCTGATGATCAGAGTCAGGGTCTGGCTGCCAGCGATTCCGCCCATACTGGCAACAATCGGCATCAACACTGCCAGGGCAACAACCTGGTCAATAGTCTCCTGGAACATACCGATAACACCGGAAGCAATAAAAGCGGTGATCAGGTTGATACCCAGCCAGACAGCGCGACGGCGGGTCGTGCGGAAAACAGGCGCAAAGGTATCTTCATCTTCGTCCAGGCCCGCCATGCTCATGATCGAGTGTTCAGCCTCATCCCGGATAACATCAACGACATCATCAACGGTGATACGGCCTAACAGGCGGTTTCTTTCATCAATAACAGGAGCCGATACCAGATCTTCCCGTTCAAACAGCTGGGCAACATGAGTGTCTTCCATGGTGACCGGGATGGCCTGGCGGGTTTCGTCGGTTAACTCCCCCAGTAGTGTACTGGTATCTGCAGTGAGCAGGTCACTGATGGACACGGTACCGAGGTAATGGTCAGTACGGTCAACTATCAGCAGTTGATCCAGAGGTTGTGGCAGGGTTTTGTGCTGGCGCAGATAGCGCAGGGCAACTTCTACGGTGATATCGCCGCGAACGGTGACGGTATCGGTATTCATCAGGCCGCCGGCGGTATTTTCCGGATAAGCCAGTACCTCTTCTACCCGCTGCCGGTTTTGCAGGTCCATGGAGTTAAGGACCTGGTGAGTGATTTTCTGTGGCAGTTGCTGGAGGATATCTGCAATATCGTCCACATCCTGATCCTCAATAATGTTGATCAGTTCATGAACGTTCATCTGATTGATAAAGAACTGGCGAACCTCTTCACCCAGCTCATTAAGAACATCACCTTCATCTTCAACGGGGATAAGCTTCCACAGGATGCTGCGCTGCCTTGGGGGGGAGGATTCCAGCAGGTGGGCAATATCAGCGGCTGACAGGCTGTTCAGCATCTGCCGGGTATACTCCGGCATACCATAATTCAGGGTTCTGTTCAGGGTTTCCAGCTGGTCCTCAGAAAGGGCCAGGGATTGTTGTTGCTGGGACAAGTGAGTACCCCGGCTTTGTTATATAAAAAAAATGTTATTCACTTTCATCAAAGCGGTTAGATACGAGTTCAGCGATGGCCTGATAGGCTCTTTCAGCATCATCACCTTCCACCTCTATGGCCAGTGTGGTGCCTTTGCTGGCTGCCAGCATCATCACCGACATAATGCTCTTGCCATCCACCATTTTGTTGTTATGGCCAATCCGAACGTTACTGGCAAAGGATGAAGCGACTCCAACCAGTTTGGCTGCAGCCCGGGCATGGAGCCCGAGCTTGTTTATTATTTTCAGCTGTTCCTGAATCATCGGCATTCCTGTCAATGGCCTCCTGCTGCGGCCTGCTTGGCTTCCAGTTCACGGTGGCGTACCTGTACTGAAGCCTGTTTGCGGAACTGTGCAGCCAGGGTTTCACTAATAAAGACCGAACGGTGCTGCCCACCGGTGCAGCCAATAGCGACAGTCAGATAGCTGCGGTTGCCCTCTTCAAACGCCGGCAGCCAGTTGCTGACGAAACTGGTTATATCCTGCACCATTTGGATGACAGATTCATGTCCTGACAGGAAATCAATAATGGGCTTGTCCTGACCGTTGTACTGGCGCAGTTCTTTGTGCCAGTAAGGGTTGGGCAGACAACGGACATCAAAGACAAAGTCTGCATCGTGGGGAACACCTTTCTTAAAACCAAAGGATTCAAACTGCAGGGAGAGCTCATGCCGCTCTTTGCCTGCTACCCGTTTGCGAATTTCACTGCGCAGTTCGTGGAGAGAGAGACGGCTGGTATCCAGGCGCAGGTCGGCGGCATTGGCCATTTTGTCGAGCACTTCGGCTTCTCTGCGAATGGCCTCATTGAGGGAAGATTGGTCATCACTCAAGGGATGGCGCCTGCGGGTGGCACTGAAGCGTTTTAACAGTGTTTCGTGGTCGGCATCAAGATAGATAATGTCGCTGGTCAGGTTTTGTTGTTCGAGCAGCTGCTGATGAATATGGGGAAAACCGGCCAGTTCTCCTGACATATTTCTGGCATCAATGCTGACGGCAATCGCATCTCCGGAGCCGACTGGTTCCTTGCGAAAACGGTCAACAAGGCTGACGAGAAGACCAACTGGAAGGTTATCTATACAGTAAAAGCCTTGATCTTCCAGAGCTGCCAGAGCCGCACTTTTTCCTGATCCTGAGCGACCACTGATAATGACGAGTCGTATTGCCTTTGGCATATTTTCTATTCCCCCCCACATCCTTTGCAAGGATAGGAAAAAAAGCGGATATAAAAAAGAGCTTGCTAAAGACACATGTTTAATTGTGCTTTTGGCAAACTCTTTATTCAACTTATGTGGTTCTGCTCATGAGCACCTAGTTGGTGATGTATTCTCAATAGGTTCTGAAAATCGATTGAAAATACTCACTCAGGCAGAAATCTTGTCAGTCAGCAGCCGGTACAGGGTTTCACTGTTGCTGGTTGAGCGCAGAGACTCACAGAGCTCTTCATTACTGAACTGTTCAGCTATCTGCCGGAGAAACTCCAGATGCTGATCGGTTTCATGTTCGGGAACAACTAGGGCAAAAACCAGATCAACGGGTTTTTTGTCCACGGCATCAAAATCTATAGGCTGTGCAAGCTGCAAAAATACTGCCTGGGGTGTCTGGCACCCGGCTATCCGGCAGTGGGGCAGGGCAAAACCATTGCCCAGTCCGGTGCTGCCGAGCTTTTCACGGGTCACCAGCTGATTAAACAGCTCCTTGGTATCAAGGGTTGGTTGACGCTCGCTTATCAGGTTGGCGATATATTGCAGAGTGCGTTTTTTGCTGGCTCCCTGCACGCCGTAAAAGGCGTGTCCGGGAGCAAGGATATTGCGTAAGCTCATTACAGTTGGTATCGGGGGTTAGTGCGATGCCCCCTGAAGGCGGTCAATGTTCTTTTCTTTGTGTTTGAGTAACTGGCGGTCAAGTTTATCTACTAGCAGGTCAATGGCTGCATACATATCCTCGTGTTCTGATGAGGCGGCGATATCAGCATTGCGTATGTGAAGCGTTGCTTCTGCCATCTGTCTCTGTTTCTCAACACTCAAAGTAACCTGTACATTCGTGATTCCATCAAAATGTGAGGCGAGCTTGCTGAGTTTTCGGTTGACGTAATCGTGCAGGGCTTCGCTTACTTCAAACTGATGACCGCTGATGTTTACTTGCATGCGTTACTCTCCTGATGTCAGGTTGAGCAGTCCCGGTGAATTCCATACCGGACCGACACCTAGATTCTATCACCAGTACTGCCCCTCGTCTCGACTTTTGCTTATTTGGCGTCATTCTCTGCACAATCCATGAGCTGAAGCAGAGGAAGTTAACAATTGTGTGGCTTTTGATAGAGCTGTTCGCTGACTGTATGAAAAGTAAGGAATCTTGTATTTTCTAGGAGTCCTGTTGGACTTAACACTGACCTACTGCGAAAAGCCGGGTGAAGAAAAAGCGGCTGAAGCTAGATCAGCCGCTTTCTTTCATTCGAAGGTGGGATCGCCATGGCTTCACGGTATTTCGCTATGGTACGCCGGGCCACCTGGATACCCTGCTCGCCAAGCAGAGCTGCAATCTTGCTGTCGCTTAATGGTTTTTTCGGGTTTTCCTGGGCTACCAGTTTCTTAATAATGGCGCGGATGGCTGTTGAAGAACACTCTCCCCCGGATGAGGTGCTGACATGGCTTGAGAAGAAATATTTCAGCTCAAAGATGCCTCGTGGTGTATGCATAAATTTCTGGGTGGTTACCCGGGAAATTGTTGACTCGTGCATATCCACTGCCTCGGCAATGTCATGCAACACCAGTGGCTTCATTGCCTCTTCGCCGTAATCGAGGAATCCCTGCTGGTGTTCGACTATCCGGGCCGCTACTTTCAGCAGGGTTTCATTCCGGCTCTGCAGGCTTTTGATAAACCAGCGCGCTTCCTGAAGGTGGTTTTTCAGATAGGTGTTATCGGAACTGGAATCGGCACGGCGAATCAAGGAGGCGTAGATACTATTGATTCGCAGGCGGGGGGAAGTATCGGGGTTCAGCTCAACCAGCCATCGCCCCCTATGCTTTCTTACCAGAACATCCGGTATCACATATTCGGCTTCTGTAGTCTGCAGGGAAGCACCGGGGTGAGGGTTCAGGCTCTGGATAATATTCAGTGCGTCCCGTAGCTGATCTTCCTTCATCCGGGTACGGCGCATCAGGGTGGCATAGTCTCGGGTGCCAAGAAGATCGATATAACGATCAATGACCCTGTGAGCAGCAATGACATCAGGCGTAGCTTCAGGCAGCTGGTGCAGCTGCAGCAACAGGCATTCCCGCAGGTCACGGGCTCCTACTCCAACAGGATCAAAGTGCTGGATGCGGTTGAGCATCATCTCAACTTCATCCATCTCCACTTCATATTTTGGATCCAGGCTTTTGAGAATATCTTCAAGGGGTTCGGTCAGGTAACCATTGTCATCAATGCCTTCGATAATCGACAGGCCAATCATTCGGTCTGCCGCAGACATGGGGGTCAGGGTCAGCTGCCACTCCAGATGATCCTGGAGGGTTTCACTGACTCCCGTACGGGTTGTAAAGTCATCAGGCGGAGAGTCACCCGAACTGCTGCCTGCCGGTGTTGTCTGATAAACATCATCCCAGGCTGAATCTACAGGCAGATCAGATGGGATTTCGTTGGACCAGTCTTCCTGGGTCTCTCTGGTTTCGTCAGTTTTTTCCTGGCTGGATGCTGAGTTCAGATCTGTCAGCCCTGCCTCTTCCAGGGCTTCCTGGGTGGCAGGTTCATTATCAGAACTGTTCTGCTCCTCCTGCTCCAGCATGGGGTTGCTTTCCAGCGCCTGCTGGATCTCCTGCTGAAGATCCAGTGTGGAGAGCTGAAGAAGGCGGATAGCCTGTTGCAGCTGAGGGGTCATGGTCAGCTGCTGGCCAATTTTTAATTCCAGTGACGGCTTCATGGGCTCGTTGCTCAGCCTCTACTGCGCATTAGGCATCTTTTTTTGGTATTCCGGCATCTTCATGATGCCATTTTACCCTCTGGCGGTTATATCCTGAAGTGTTCACCCAAGTAAACATCCCGGACCTTCTGATTGGCAAGTACAGTTTCACTGTTGCCAGAAGCAATAATGTGACCTTCGCTGACTATATAAGCCTTCTCGCAGATATCCAGCGTTTCTCTCACATTATGATCAGTGATTAATACACCAATGCCACGGTTCTTCAAGTGGGTGACAATCTGTTTGATATCTGTCACTGATATGGGGTCCACACCGGCAAAAGGTTCATCAAGCAGAATAAATGAGGGTTCAGTGGCCAGAGCCCGGGCAATCTCTACACGGCGGCGTTCACCACCTGACAGGCTCATGCCGAGGCTGTTACGGATGTGCTGGATATTAAATTCACCCAGCAACTGTTCCATTTTCTCTTCCCGCTGGACTCTGGAAAGACCCTTGCGGGTTTCCAGAATGGCCATGATGTTATCAGCGACAGTCAGCTTTCTGAAAATAGAGGCTTCCTGAGGCAAGTAGCCGATACCGGCCCGTGCCCGCCCATGCATGGGCAGGGCGGTAATATCTTTACCATCTATCAGAATGCTGCCGCCTTCATTCAGTACCAGGCCGACAATCATGTAAAAACAGGTGGTTTTGCCTGCGCCATTGGGACCCAGCAGGCCAACAATCTGGCCACTTTCAATAGAAACGGATACATCACGGACGACCTGTCGGCCGCTGTAGCTTTTGCTTAGGTTGTTTGCTTTCAGTTGTGCCATTGGGCTGGTGTCTTTAATTCGTCTGACTGGGTTGAATAACCATCTGTACCCGGCCGCCTGTCTGGTTGCCCTGCTGGCTATCTGCATTCAAGGTCTGTCTGGTTTTGCTGTGGGCATTTACAATTTGTCTGGTTTGGTCATAGTCAATACGCTCACCAGTGAAAGTATTACCCTGCTGGACCAGTTTGGCTTTTTTGATCAGTTCGATTTTTTCGATCGCGAGATCATAATCGATAGTCTGCCCCCAGGCCTGCAGCTTGCCCTTCTCCTGACTCTGAAGCTCTTCGTAATAGGCGGACTGTTTTTTGCCTTCGGAAACAACTCGTAGAATTTTCCTGTCTTTCGAATAGATGGTAATGATGTCGCCAGTCAGTTTTGTGGAACCCTGAATCATCTCCACATCTCCCCGATAAATGGCGATACCTTTAGCATCGTCAATGTCAGCACTGTCGGAGGATATATAGATGGGCTTGTCCCGATCTTCAGGCAGAGCCCATAGTTGCGTTGCCATGAGAGCTGCAACAAGAGTCAGACAGAGTCTAGCGACTTTCATGAATGCTTCGAACCTTGGATTTGAGCTGAATAAAATCCCGCTTGTAAAATGCGCGCATACCCACAGTATTTACAATGCTATTTGCGTTGGTCAGGCGTACAGGGGCGTCCGTGTCCGCAAAATCCTGCCCAGAGTATACGGTCAGAAAATCTGTGTCTATACGTTGTTCGGCAGAGCCATCGGTTGCCACCTGAATCATGACCACATCCCTGATCAGTTCCACGGTTTCCCCGTCCGGAAGAACCCTGCCATTACGAGCCGTTGAGTGCCAGGGCTGGTTGCCTTCCTGATAGTTCCAGAGATCAGGTTCTGTCAGAAGGATAATACCATTATGGGGAAAATGGCTGATCTCTCGGGAGTCCAGGGTTGATTCCAGAGTGCCATCTGGGCCGTACTCAAGCATACGGGAATTGCGAGTAAAAAAATCTGGAGCCTTGGTGTCTTTGACGGCCTGGACTTTGATAATTTTGTTGGGATTATCCGCTGTATAGGACCAATACCCAATGGCTGAAATAAAAAGCACCAGGCTGGCTGCGAAAATGATATGACGCAGAGACATAATTAAACCCTCCTCCCTGCGTATACACCAGAGACAGCAGGGTAAAACCTGCTGCCTCTATGGTGTTGGAAGTATAAGTCGTAAAACGTGTTCTTATTCATAATACCTTTTAGACGACGCCGGCTTTTAGCAGGTCGTGCATATGAATAGCACCAACCGGCCGCTGCTCTTCATCAACACAAATCAGGCTACTGATCTTGTGGTCATCCATAATCTTCAAGGCTTCAGCGGCAAGAATCTCGGAGGAGATGGTGACACAGTTCTGGGTCATGGCGTTTTCAACTGGAGTTTTCTTTGGATCCAGGCCGTGATCAATCGCCCGGCGCAGGTCACCATCAGTAAAAATGCCAAGCAGTCGGCGTTCACCGCTGATAATTGCCGTCATGCCCATGCCTTTGCGGGTGACTTCCAGAAGGGCTTCTCCTAGTTCAGTGCCTTCATCAACCACAGGCAGACGGTTGCCCGTGTGCATGACATCGCTGACTTTTAATAGCAGCCTGCGGCCGAGGCTGCCTCCCGGGTGGGAGAAAGCAAAGTCTTCGGCGGTGAAACCACGGGCTTCGAGCAGGGCGATAGCCAGCGCATCCCCAAGAACCAAAGTGGCGGTGGTACTGGAAGTTGGTGCCAGGTCCAGTGGGCAGGCTTCCTGGGTTACGCCATTGTTCAGGTGAATATCGGAGGCTTTGGCCAGAGCAGAACCCGGATTACCCGTTATAGAGATAATGGAAACTCCCAGCCTTTTGAACAGAGGCAGAAGGCTGATAACCTCAGAGGCCTTGCCAGAGTGTGAAAGAGCAATAACCACATCATCAGAAGTAATCATGCCCATATCACCATGGGAGGCTTCACCAGGGTGAACAAAAAAGGCTGGAGTGCCGGTGCTGGCCAAGGTGGCGGCAATCTTGTTGCCGATATGGCCGGATTTTCCCATTCCCGTGACGACAATACGTCCACGGCATTCAAGCAGGATTTGACAGGCTTGGGCAAAGTCGGAATCAATGCGGTTCTGAAGTGCGCGGACGGCCTGCTGTTCGATATCCACAGTTCTACGGCCGGAGGCGATAAATTCTTCCGCTGGTTTCATGACGAGGGGCGTCCACATCCAGATGTTAAGCGAGCGATTGTAACGGATTCGTAATTTTCTTGCATTCTGAGTCAGTCACAATCAATGGGTGAAGGGTGATCACGATGATTTGTGAATACACCCTATGCGATTCTATACGATTCAGGCTTGATAGAATATCAGCAGGCTGTAACCCAGGTAGCAGGCCAGCAGAAATACTCCGGCCATCCGGCCAAGGGTTTTGGGGTGCTTGCCGGCTAAGGTCATTATGGCGAGCACAATAGTCAGCCCGGCCATAATAGGGAAATCTCTGTCGAATACTGTTGGATCCATGCTCATGGGGGCAACAATTCCGGGAACAGCCATAACGGCCAGCAGGTTAAAAATGTTGGAGCCGATAATATTGCCAATGGCCATGTCATGATGTTTCTTCAAGGCGCTGGTTATGCTGGCTGCCAGTTCTGGCAAGCTGGTTCCGATAGCTACAATGGTCAGGCCGATGGTCAGTTCACTGACTCCGAATCCAAGAGCAATTTCTGTTGCCGACCAGACCAGCATGCGTGAACTGCCCAGCAGCACTGCCAGGCCGATAAGCAGGTTAAGGGTGGCCTTGCCCTGGGGCATGTCAGGAATCTCCTCCTCACACTCCTGTTCTGCGGAGGACTCGTCACTGGCACCAGTCTGTTTCTGCCACTTATGAATAGTGATCAATGTTAAAACCAGGGCCACGATCAGAAGCAGGCCGTCTGGACGGCTGAGAAAACCATCGTAGATCAGTACCCCGGTGGCCAGAGTAATCACAGTCAGTAGCGGAAGCTCTCTTTTAGCCATGCTGATATTAACGGGAATGGGAGTAATGATCAGAGTGGCCCCCAGGACCAGGGCAATGTTGGCGATATTGGAGCCGATGATATTGCCAATAGCCAGATCTCCGTGCCCGGACAGTGCGGCCACCAGAGAGACCAGGATTTCAGGTGATGATGTGCCAATGGAGACAATGGTCAAACCAATCAGCATGGGCGACATGCCCAGGTTACGAGCTGTGGCGGCGGCCCCATCAACAAAATGATCGGCGCTCCACATTAAAGCAACAAAACCGAGAAAAAGAGCTCCTGTGGCTATAAGCATCTAGTCAGAACCGTTTGATAATACGTGCAAAAGAGAGAGTTGAAGTTTGCCATTCTACCGGTATTCGCCCGGGAAGCCACCCATAGGAGCCTATGATGAAACATCAATCCCCAGTAACAGATTTGCTGACTATTCTATAAACATACGGGCAGGGAGCCGGAGCAGAATATGTCAGCGCAAACCAGACAGACCCACGATTCTTTCCAGGATTTACCAGACTTATATACAGAGTTTCCCATGGCTGAAACTGGTGGGATAGCTGTTAATGATCCCAGCCATATCAAGGTTGCCGCAGGAAAAGGCTATATAAACGAGGGAGCCTTCAGGGAGTTGGCCCCTGATACTAAGGCGCTGTTGGCGCGTACTGTTAAAGCCCGGCCCGGTGGTCTGTCGTGGCTTAAATTTGGGACAGCGGTAGCTCTTGGTGCTGGCGGTTTCATTACCGGTAATACTCTGCTTGCCTGCTGCCTGATTTATTATGCTCTCGAACAGGGGCGGGAAATCTGGAAGGGGCAATCTGTCGCCAAGGATTCTGCAAGACTGGGGCAGGTTCTGGCGGAACAGGATCAGGTCATATCAAGGCTGACTGCCCAGCAGCATAATGCTGGGCAATCCGATCTGGAACGAGCCGCTTCCCAGGAGGATTATATGGCTCGTCTGCAGCAAAACAGTTCAAGCCAGGATAGTCTGTCAGGTGGTTCGGCTGCAGTTTCTAATGTTTCATCGGCAAACCCTGTTCCTGAGTTGCTGGCCAATCTCGACTCTCCTCTACTGGCTTCAGGAGCACTTGATCAAGGGGACTCATCTCCCACCCAAAATGAAGAAGATTTGAATGATGTTCTGGATTATGAGGTTGAAGATGATGCAGGGAGAGAAGAAAGCAGGAAACAGGACCAGCGTCTGAATGACCAGATAGATGAATTATATGGTCAGCTAAAAGCTCTTGAAGAAGAAAAGAGTCAGGTTGTATCAGAGGCAGATGCGCTCAGGGCTGATGTAAAACAGGCTAATGCCAAAGCTAAAAAGATGGTCCAGGAATATGAGCGTGATGCTGTCAGGTGGCGAAGTTTTGTCGATGGGGTTAAACCGGGCTCTCTTCCTGTTAATGGAGAAGTTGATCCCGGCAAATTGACCAGAGAGCTGGAAAGTGTGCAGGAGGGTAACGAAAAGTGGCAGCACTTCTGCAGGCATTATGGCGATCAGCCATCTGTTCTGGTTGAGGATATGATTAATGGTCTGGCACATCAGAAAGCCGATGCTGAAAAGTGGGGAGCTATTGCTGATATGCTGAGCCGGCCTGGTGTGAATGTGACGGAAGAGCAGTTTCTTGCACTGGCGAACAGAGTTCTTGGTGGTAAATCTGGTTTTCCTCCTCACGCCAGTATTGATTAATCAGGCTGATTCTGTTCCCGCCATGTTTTACCATGGTAAGGCTCTTTATTTATAGGGTGTATCGCCTGTCCATGGCTGTTTTGTACTCCTGTATCAACAGGCTGCTTTTCCCACTGTTTGGGTGTTACAATGCTTCGAATCAAGTCTTTTTGATCAGATCAGTAAACTGACTATTAAATTTGAGGAGTGTTGTCTGCACAGGGAGTGTTGAACCGTTCTCTGGGTGGCCAGTATCTGATGAAGTCTGCGCATGATAATTTTATCCAGATTCGTGGTCTGACATTTCACCGCGGGAACAGGGTTATTTTTGATAACATCGACCTTGATATTCTCAGGGGGAAAGTCACCGGGATTATGGGACCCAGTGGCACAGGTAAAACTACACTGCTTCGCCTTCTTGGTGCCCAGCTGAAGCCTGATGCCGGTCAGATCATAGTTGATGGTCAAAACCTTCAGAAATTGGGGCGGGATGAACTGTTCCGCATGCGTTCCCGTATGGGGATGCTGTTCCAGAGTGGAGCTCTGTTTACCGATTTGACTGTTTTTGAAAACGTGGCCTTTCCTTTAAGAGTCCATACCCAGCTTCCTGAGATCATGGTGCGTGATGTCGTTCTGATGAAGCTTCAGGCTGTAGGTCTTCGTGGTGCCAGCAAATTGATGCCTTCGGAGCTGTCGGGCGGTATGGCCCGCCGGGTAGCGCTGGCCAGAGCCATAGCCCTGGATCCGGACTTTATCATGTATGACGAACCCTTTGTCGGACAGGATCCTATTGCCATGGGAGTTCTGGTTAATCTGGTGCGTAAACTCAATGATGCCCTGAACCTGACCAGTGTGGTGGTTTCCCACGACCTGACTGAAACCGCCAGCATTGCTGATTATCTCTACTTGCTGGCAGATGGCCACATAATCGGCCGTGGGGCACCGGATGAGCTTCTGGCCTCCGATGATCCCAGGGTGCGTCAGTTCATGAAAGGGATACCTGATGGCCCGGTACCTTTTCATTTTTCCGCCTCTGATTTAAGGCATGAGCTGTTGGGAGATCAGTCATGACCCGCTTTTTTGATCACCTGGCGGCTTTTGGCCGAACCGGCCTTGATGTTATTCAGGCGATAGGCCGCGCCACCATTATGTTGGTGCGCTCCCTGCTGGGGACCAGAAATGGTCACGGTGGGGCGTTTACCCCACTTCTTATCCGGCAGGTTTATGCCGTAGGTGTACTGTCTTTAATTATTATTACGGTATCTGGTCTGTTTATAGGCATGGTGCTTGGACTTCAGGGTTATAACATTCTGATCCGTTATGGCAGTGAGCAGTCTGTTGGTCAGCTGGTGGCTCTAAGCCTGGTCAGAGAACTGGGGCCAGTGGTGACAGCTCTGCTGTTTGCCGGCAGGGCGGGTTCTGCCCTGACGGCAGAAATCGGATTGATGAAAGCCACAGAACAGTTGTCCAGCCTTGAGATGATCGGTGTTGACCCTCTGAAAAGGATCATTGCCCCGCGCTTTTGGGCAGGAGTTATCAGTATGCCACTGCTGGCCGGAATCTTTTCCATGGTCGGTATCTTTGGTGGTGCCATGATCGGGGTTGACTGGCTGGGTATTTATGAAGGCTCATTCTGGGGCAACATGCAGCAGGCAGTAGATTTTCAGAATGATATTGTGGATGGCCTGATCAAGAGCGTAGTGTTCGGATTTGTTGTCACCTGGATAGCGGTATTCCAGGGGTATGACGCAACACCGACTTCAGAAGGGATCAGTCGGGCAACTACGCGTACAGTGGTGTATGGCTCTCTCGCTGTTCTGGGGCTGGACTTTATCCTCACAGCTGTGATGTTTGGAGATTTATAAAAGATGCGGATGCGAACCGTAGAAATCAGCGTTGGCGCCTTCCTGCTGGCGGGTATTTTTGCTCTGGTGCTACTGGCCCTGCGTGTCAGCGGACTGTCTGTAGATTCTGACGCCAGCTCATACCGCCTGTATGCCGAGTTTGATAACGTCGGCTCTCTTGGTCATCGGGCCAAAGTTGCCATGGGTGGAGTCACTATTGGTCGTGTGGTTGATGTTGAGCTGGATAAGAAAACCTATATGGCCAGGGTGGTTATGGATATTGATGCCGATATTGATAATATCCCGGTAGACAGCACCGCCGCTATTATTACTGCAGGCCTGCTGGGTGAAAAATTTATTGGCATTAGCGTTGGTGGTTCCCGGGATTTTTTCAAGGATGGTGAAACCATAGACGACACTCAATCTGCAATCGTGCTCGAAGATCTGATTGGTAAGTTCCTGCTGGGATCTGTAGGCAAGGAAGCAGATGACAATGGCAGTGATTTTTGACCTCAGTAGAACCTGGTTACGGAGTTATTTTATGAAGACCGGTATCAGGAATTATCTTGCAATATGGATGGTCAGCCTGCTGGCTCTGTCAGCTTCAGCCAGAGCAGCTGATGGCCCGGATAAGATAGTTGGTGAAGCGACGGCCAAGGTTATTCAATTGTTGAAAACCGGGCAAGCTGCTTATGAGAAAAAACCTTCCAGATTTTATGATGATGTTGAGCTGATTATTGATCCCGTGATTGCCTTCGATGAAATGGGGCGTGGAGTGATGGGTAAATATGCTCACCGTGCTACAGATTCTGAGATTGAGCGTTTCACCAAAGTATTCCGGGGCAGTTTGATCGAGTTTTACAGTAAGGCCATTTTGTCTTTTGATACCAGTCAGCTGTCGTTGGGTAAGGTTGATCCGGTTTCTGCGGATGTGCTGAGGGAGTACGAGGCGGGAAAAAGCCGATCTATTCCTGTTGGCCTGAAAATACGCAGCAAGGATACAGAGTACACCATGTCTTACTCTGTCATGAAAAAAGGCGACCAGTGGCAAGTACGAAACATCGTTGTTGAAGGCATTAATATCGGAATTCAGTTCCGTAACCAATTCCAGGATGCCATGAACAAGTACCGCAGTATTGCCAAGGTGATTGATAAATGGCCAGCTCTGATGACACAGGCTGAGCAGGAACAGCAGCAGAAGGATAACAACAAGTCATGATCACCGGCTTGAGTCCAGTATCTTCCGGGCTGCTTGCGCTGAGCGGAGATGTGGATATGTGGAATACCCCGGTTCTGGTTGAACAGGGGTGGCAGCTTCTGGTCAGCCAGTCTGAGCAAAATTTGACTATAGATATGTCTGCGGTTCGTCAGGCAGACAGCTCTGCCCTGGCAGTGCTGATGTCCTGGCTACGACGGGCCCAGGGGAGGCAGATAACACTCACATTCTGTAACTTTCCGGAAGACCTTCTGGCTTTGGCGCGGGTTTGTGACGTTGAAGGGTTGTTGCCAATCTCTCACGCAGACCAGGCTTGAGTTTTATTCAGGGTGCTGGTTTCCTGAGCCTCACTTCCCTATCATTAGTTTTTTTATTTTCGGGTCCGGTGAGTCCTTATGCATGCCAGTGAAGTAAAGCAGCTGCTTGAAGAGAAAATGGAAGGTGCCAAGATAATGGTTTCTGGTGAAGGATGTGACTTCTGCCTGACTGTGGTTGCCGATGCCTTTCAAGGTGTCATGCCGGTCAGACGTCAGCAGATGGTCTATACCCACCTGAATGATTTGATTGCTGCCGGAACTATTCATGCCGTAACTATGCAGACTTTTACTGAAAGTGAGTGGGAGGCCCAGCAGGGCTGATCTGGCTTCGGACTTTTTACCGTTCCATTGCTGCGAGTGATGGAATAGTGTTTTTATAGCTCATAGCTGTTTTAGCTTATGGCTGTTTACCCTGCGGATATTCGATGGATAAACTGATTATTACTGGTGGCAAGCGTCTTGACGGGGAGATCCGCATCTCCGGCGCCAAGAATTCTGCCCTGCCAATTTTGGCATCCACACTGTTGGCTTCAGAGCCTGTGACGGTCTGCAATCTGCCGCATCTTCACGATATCACCACCATGATCGAGCTGTTCGGCTGCATGGGTGTGGAGATGATGATTGATGAAAAGATGAATGTTGAAGTGCATGCCAGCACGATTCGTCATCAGACGGCACCCTATGAGCTGGTGAAAACCATGCGCGCCTCCATCCTGGTTCTGGGACCATTGGTGGCTCGCTTCGGTTACGCAGAAGTTGCCCTTCCCGGAGGCTGCGGCATTGGCAGCCGTCCTGTTGATCTACATCTGCGTGGTCTTGAGGCCATGGGTGCAGAAGTCACCGTCGAAGATGGTTATATCAAGGCCAAAGCCAAACGCCTGAAAGGTGCCCGTATCTTTCTGGAGACAGTGACCGTAACCGGTACTGAGAACCTGTTGATGGCAGCGGCTCTGGCGGAGGGTGAAACCATTATCGAAAATGCCGCTCGGGAGCCTGAGGTTGTGGATCTGGCCGACTGCCTGATTCGCATGGGGGCTAATATTGTTGGTCATGGAACTGATACTATCAGGGTACAGGGCGTAGAAAGCCTGAATGGCTGTGTTTATTCTGTTCTGCCTGACCGTATTGAAACCAGCACCTACCTTATTGCCGCCGCTGCTACCCGTGGCCGGGTTCGTGTCAAGGATACTGATCCCAATATTCTGGATGCGGTTCTGGTCAAACTCCGCGAAGCCGGTGCCCGGGTTGAGTGTGGTGAAGACTGGATTGAGCTGGATATGGAAGGACGCCAGCCCAGGGCTGTGAATTTGAAAACGGCTCCATATCCTGCGATGCCTACCGATGTTCAGGCCCAGTTTACTGCCATGAATGCAGTTGCTGAGGGAACGGGTGCTATTACCGAAACCATCTTTGAAAACCGCTTTATGCATGTTCAGGAAATGAAACGCATGGGGGCGACCATTGATGTGGAAGGTAATACCGCCATTGTTCACGGGGTTGATAACCTGAAGGCAGCTCCGGTTATGGCTACCGACCTGCGCGCTTCAGCCAGTCTGGTTATTGCTGGCCTTGTCGCTGAAGGTGATACCATCGTTGATCGCATCTACCACATCGACCGTGGCTACGAATGTATTGAAGAGAAGCTGCAGCAGCTGGGTGCGACTATTCGTCGCCTGCCCTCCTGATCTCCTCACCCTTGATATTATAGGCTCCTGGTCTCCTACTTCCCGCATTTAACTGCGGGGATGTGGAGACCGGTTTTAGAGTTCCTGGTGTGTACTTATTTTTCGATAGACACGAATGACAGTTTTGTTATTTTCGTATTTTGTTACCGAAGGGGAAAGATATTTATTGGACGAAAATTCCTGAACCTCTACCCCAGAGATGCTTAGACTAGGGAGGGGCTTCTCACTATTGACAATGATAAGGGTCCAGTCAGCAGGTAGTTTGGTAATCAAGTTAACAGTTGTATTTATCACCCAGCTGGGAAATTCGATTAGGAAAACCTTGTACTTTTTTCCAAATTTTCGGATAGCATCTTCTGCTGAATATCTCCTGACTTTGGTGAAATATTGTTCTGAGGGATGAATATCTGTCGCTGTGATATCTACCCCTAGCATGGCAAGAAGATGCGCCTGCATACCGCTTCCAGCTCCAAGCTCAAGTACCCGTGATGTTCTCAGTTCTGGAATTATATTGATTAACCAGCGTGTTGCTTCTATTGAGCGCCAGTGTCGATGAAAGTTCAGATTTTGTTGAATGCCCCTGATAAGAAATGTGACAAAAATCTTACCTTCGTCCTGATTATCAATAAAATTAAATCTGCTTTTAATGGTTGATCTGCCATTTGCACCCTTTATAAGTTGTAAAACAAGTTTTATTGTTGATGTTTGAGTTAAAAAATGAAAATTCGGGGTAGTGTCCAGAAACCTGCCCTGTATAACTGTGTAAAGATCATGGGCGAATCGGTTAAGTTTTTCTCTGGCTACACTTGGGTAAACCTCTTGTCCCTTATTCAGTAAATAGTCCAAAAGAATATAGGTATTGAATTCTGCAATTTGCCGATTATCTTTTTCATCTTTTGGGCTAGTAAGTTTTAAGGACAACTTCTTAAAAAACTCGTCTTTGACCTGTTTATCTGATGTCTGCAGCATCGACCTTAACAAAGACAAGTATTCTTCTCTCCGTCGTGCAATTTTTTTTCTATCTTCTATAGAAAACTCCTTATCCAGGGCTTGTACATAGTCTTCCAAAGTATGACCGCTATAGGGGAGGCTGTAGCCAAGACAGGTACCATCTTTACTATCTGTTTTGACACAGACTTGATGGTTTAAAATTTCTGGTGGAGAGGAGAGTGCAGCTGTTGAGTAATGCATAAGCACTATGGCGCTGCAAGCTAGAAAGCCTGAAAAAAAATGTGTTAATTTTCTTTTCACAAAAAGAGTCCTCAGGAAATACGGAGCTGCTTAATGTGATTCGACTAAGCCATTAAAGTTGCTGGGAAAGCAACAGGTTTGTTAGGCAGAATGTTGAGTCAGGTTCTGGGAACAGATTCTGGCCGTTCACCCACTTCTGTCGGTAATGAGAGCTCTTTTCCGTTACGAAGAATCACTATCGCAACTTTTGAACCAGGCTTCAGTTTGGCAACCTTGTTCATAACCCGGCGGGCATCCTGGGTCACCAGATCATTAATGCGCAGAATAATATCACCGCGCTGCAGGCCGGCACGGGCTGCCGGGCCACCATCATAAATTCCGGAAATCAGGATGCCGCTACCCAGAGGAAGATTAAAGGCTTCAGCCAGTTCAGAACTCAGGGCTGTTGACTCAATGCCCAGCCAGCCACGCACTACCCGGCCCCTTTCGATAATGGAGGTCATCACGAATTTAGCCAGGTTGGAGGGGATAGCAAAGCCCAGCCCCTCACTGCCACCATCGCTGGAAATAATCGCTGTTGATATTCCAACCAGTTCACCTTTGGTGTTAACCAGGGCACCACCGGAGTTACCGATGTTGATGGCTGCATCGGTCTGTAAAAAACCTTCGTAAGTGCTCAGACGCAGATCCCGGCGTGTGGCACTGATAATGCCCTGACTAACAGTCTGACCAAGACCAAACGGGTTGCCGATAGCCAGAACAATATCACCGATTTTCACTTCCTTGGAATTGGCCCAGTCAGCACTGGGAAGGTTATCCATATCAATTTTCAGAACAGCCAGGTCAGTTTCCGGATCAGAGCCGATAACTGTGGCCCGGGTTTCCCGGTAATCCTGCAGGGCAACGATTATATTGTCGGCACGGTTGATAACATGGTTGTTGGTTAGAATATAACCGGCCGGGCTGACAATAACACCAGAGCCCAGGCTTGACTGAACCTGTTGACGCCGTGGAATACGGTTCTGGCTGTAGGCGTCATTGATCAGGCTGTTATCCCGGTTATTGGAGCGACGGAGTGTGCGCTGGGTGTAAATGCTGACCACAGAAGGTGCCGCTTTATTCACGGCGCTGTTGAAGGACATGGGGCCAGATATAATTACGGGTTCCGGCTCTTTTGGGGTAGGCTGGAAGCCACCAAGCTGTGGGTATTGCTGAAGAAGAAGAAGGGCTATCAGCAAACCACACAGGGCAGGCCAGCCAAACCAGCCAAGAGTACGCAAAAATCTGGTCATGGAGTAGAGATCCGATCCTTGTCATGTCCTTTATGCCACTCTAGCTTGACAGGACATAGAATGGCAGTAACAGATATTATATGGAGTTGCTTCCCCAAGGGATATGGGGGCACCTTATTATGATTGTGAAAATTCAATTGGAAAACTGATGAAACTGATAGAGCTTAAAGATGTTTTGGCGTCTGAACTGCAACCAGAGCAGTTTAGGGATTACTGTCCTAACGGTCTGCAGGTGGAAGGGAAGCCAGAAGTTTTAAAAATTGCCACCGGCGTTACAGCCTGTGAAGCTCTGATTGATCAGGCTGTTAGCTGGGGTGCAGATGCTCTTCTGGTGCATCATGGCTATTTCTGGAAAAGTGAAAGTGCTGAAATCGTAGGCATGAAGAAACGTCGTCTGCAAAAGCTTCTTACCCATGACATCAGTCTGCTGGTTTATCACCTTCCCTTAGATGCGCATCCAGTTATGGGCAACAATGCAACTCTGGCAGCACTGCTCAATATTCGCGAAACCGGCCCCCTGGATCCCCTTGAGAGCAAGCCTATAGGCAATATTGGTGAGTTGAATAAGCCGGAGACATTAAAGGAG
>CBDEWF010000074.1:0-81733 GCA_965243775.1 Sansalvadorimonas sp. | reverse complement strand
ACGGTGGAGGTCAGGGTCAAATTCATCTGTTCTTGGAATATAACGGCCAACCTGGTCACCCAGGCACTTGACCGCCCGGTGAAAAACGTAGGGGGAGTGCTGGATGTGGGGACGAACTGTTGCCCTGGAACCTATGGGGCGATTACCCAGGAAAGGGCAGAGGTAACGCCCATTTTTTGCACTACCAACCCTGTGGGAATATCTGGAAGTTGCTTCAGCCATTTCTTTAACGCCTTTAATACACAGCGCGGGCAAATTACCCGGTTATATATCCAGAAACACTGACAGTTGAGACAGAGGAGGTAACAGTCTCGGGGGAGCTCTCAATTGAACATTGGCATCTGTTACCATTACTAACCCTGTGGCGATAAAATTACGGATGCCTGCCCCGTACACTTTACGTACAATAGAATGGATATTGACTATAAACAGCCATGAGTGAATGAATACATTTTTATCTCCATGAAAATGTATTGACATGGTAGAGAGCAGAGCTGAAATAATATATGGCAAAACTTGAGATTCTGGAGTTTCCTGACCCACGTCTGCGCCAGCCTGGTGTAAAGGTTGAGCAGGTCGATGATGCCCTGCGGGCAGTTATCGACGATATGTTCGAAACCATGTATGCCGCAGATGGCTGTGGTCTGGCAGCCACACAGGTCAATATCCAGAAGCGGATTTTCATTATGGATCTATCCGCCGAGAAAGAAGAGCCTCTGGTTTTTATCAATCCTGAAATTACCGCCCTGACCGATGAACCTTCCGAGTTTGGTGAAGGCTGCCTGTCAGTACCCGGTTTCTATGAAAAACTGGACCGTCCCAACCGTATCAGGGTCAAGGCCCTGGACCGCAATGGCGAAGTGTTTGAGCGAGAGTTCGAGGGGCTGGCTGCAGTCTGTATTCAGCATGAAAATGACCATCTCGATGGCAAACTGTTTGTAGACTACATCTCCAAGTTCAAGCGGGATCGTATCCGCAAGAAACTGGAAAAGGCCCAGCGTCTGTCTGCAGCTCGCTAGGATGCCCTATTGATGTAAGAAGTCAGTCAGCTGTCTGCCCGGCTCTGTGGAGCAGATAGCTGATAATGATGTACTCTTTTATGTCAACGAAACCCGGTTGCTTTTCACTTTTTCGCCACTACAGGCGATAATTCTTCCCTCATATTATTTTTCGCTACGGTCACCCCAGAAACCATGAGCAAAGCCCTGCGTATTGTCTTTGCCGGCACTCCCGAGTTTGCCGCACTTCATTTACAGTCCGTACTCGACAGCCAGCACGAGGTTATTGCTGTTTATACCCAGCCAGATCGTCCGGCGGGCCGTGGCCGCAAACTGGCTCCCAGCCCGATAAAAGAGCTGGCTTTGCAACATGATATTCCCGTTTTCCAGCCCAAAAGCCTGCGTAATGAGGAAGCCCGACAAGAGCTGGCTGATCTGAAACCTGATCTGATGATTGTGGTGGCCTATGGTTTACTGCTGCCCCAGGAGGTTCTGGATATCCCTGTCCATGGATGTATTAATGTCCATGGCTCCATCCTGCCCCGCTGGCGCGGTGCGGCTCCAATCCAGCGCGCTGTAGCTGCAGGTGATAAAGAGTCCGGGATTACCATTATGCAGATGGATAAAGGCCTGGATACTGGCGATATGCTACTGAAAGTTACCTGCCCGATTCACTCCACGGATACCAGCCAGAATCTTTATGACCGCCTGGCAGAACTGGGTGGACCAGCTCTTCAGGACACCCTTACCATGATTGCCGAAGGCCGTCTTAAGCCAGAAAAGCAGGATGACGCCCTCGCTACCTATGCTCACAAGATGAGCAAGGAGGAGGGACAGGTTGACTGGAAGCGTTCGGCAAAAGAACTGGACTGTCAGGTGCGGGGTTTCAACCCCTGGCCGGTAGCCTGGATGGTGCAGGATGCCCAGCATCCAGATAAACGTACCCGTATCTGGGAAGCGGAAGCTCTGGAAGAGTCCTCTGATAAAGAACCCGGCACCATTCTGCGTGCTGACAAACAGGGCATTGATATTGTCTGTGGAGAAGGGGTGCTGCGTCTGAAGAAACTTCAGTTACCGGGCAGTAAGGCCATGGGTGTGCTGGATCTGCTGAACAGCCGCAGGGAAATGTTTGCTCCTGGCAAGGTATTCAGCTGATGTCCAGGACAGGTGGCAAGGCCAGGCAGCCAAAAGTCAACATCCGCCTGAGTGCAGCGCAAGCTCTCACAAGAGTGATGAAAGGGGAATCCCTTGGCACAGCACTACCAGCAGAAGAAGGGGAGTTTGCCGGGCGGGATCTGGCTCTGCTGCGCCAGCTCTGTTACACCACTCTTCGCCACTGGTTTACTCTGGATGCGAAGCTGGACAACCTGCTCAGCAAGCCTTTGAAGGCTAGGGATTCTGATGTAAAAGCCCTGATGCTGGCCGGACTCTGCCAGTTAATTCACCTGAGGGTTCCGGCCCACGCCGCCATCAGTGAAACAGTCAATGCCGCAGGCCTGTTGAAAAACAAACCCTGGGCCAGAGGGCTTGTTAATGCTGTCCTGCGTAACTTTCAGCGTCAAGAGCAGCGTCAGGAGCCAGATATTGCCAGCCAGGATACTGACAAGGCCATCCTTAGTGAGATGCCAGCCTGGCTCTACGGTAAAATTGCCAAGGCTTGGCCAGAGCAACTTAAAAGTGTTATCCACGGCAGCAACAGCCAGGCTCCCATGACTTTGCGGGTCAATACCGCAAGAATCTCACGATCAGACTATCTGCAGAAATTGGAACAGGTCAATATATCTGCCAAGTGTTGTTTATATTCAGCCCATGGTATCCAGCTGGAACAGGCTACTAGTGTGGAAAACCTGCCAGGCTTTGTGGAAGGGGACGTCAGTGTTCAGGATGAAGCTGCCCAGCTCTCTGCAGAGATGCTGGAATGCCAGCCCGGGGACCAGGTTCTGGATGCCTGTGCCGCTCCTGGCGGTAAAACCTGCCATATCCTGGAACTGACCAGTGATCTGGATATGACCGCCCTTGATCTGGAACCTGCTCGCCTGGAACGGGTTGCTGAAAACCTTGAACGCCTGCAGCTGCAGGCGAAGATGATCCATGGAGATGCTAGCTCTCCTGAGCAATGGTGGGATGGAAAGGGGTTTGACCGTATTCTTCTGGATGCCCCCTGTTCTGCAACCGGAGTGATACGGCGTCACCCGGATATCAAGCTGCTGCGGCGCCCGGAAGATATTATTCAACTGACAGAGCTCCAGGGGCACATCCTTGATTCCATGTGGTCACTGCTTAAACCAGGGGGTACCATGGTTTACGCGACCTGCTCCATTCTTCCGCAGGAAAACAGTAAACAGATTAAGAGCTTTCTTGCCCGCACGGACAATGCGGTGCAGGATACACCCATAGCGGAGTGCGGACTGGATACCGGTTTTGGTATGCAGCTGCTGCCCAAAGCGGGTGAACATGACGGTTTCTTCTACTGCCGTCTGCGTAAACTACAGGAAACCTTACAGCCTTGAGCGGGCTATGGTCGTCTGGCCAGACAGGCCATGGTTAACAAGAACGAGATTTCATGAAAATTATCATTCTGGGCGCCGGTCAGGTGGGCGGTACTCTGGCCGAAAATCTGGCCAGCGAAGAAAATGATATTACCGTTGTCGATACCAATACCGAGCGTCTGCGGGAGCTCCAGGATCGGCTGGATATCCGGACAGTCCATGGCATGGCATCTTTTCCGTCTGTACTCAAACAGGCCGGTGCCGATGATGCGGATATGCTGGTTGCAGTCACCAACAGTGACGAAGTGAATATGGTGGCCTGCCAGATCGCCTTTACCATGTTCCACACGCCCACCAAGATTGCCCGTATCCGTCAAACTGCCTACTACAGTCGAGCTGGTTTGTTTTGTGATGAGGCGTTTCCAGTTGATGTATTGATCAGCCCTGAGCAAGTAGTTACCAACCACATTAAGCGCTTGATAGAGCACCCCGGTGCCTTGCAGGTTCTGGACTTTGCCAATGGCCGCCTGCAGATGGTAGCGGTAAAAGCCTATTATGGCGGTCCACTGGTGAACCAGGAGCTGCGCACCATCCGCGACCATATGCCCAACGTGGATACCCGGGTAGCTGCCATTTTTCGCCGGGGTAAGGCCATAACTCCGGTAGGTTCTACAGTCATCGAAGCCGATGACGAAGTATTCTTCATTGCCGACCGCCGCCATATCCGTGATGTGATGAGTGAGTTGCGCCGCCTTGACCAAGACTACAAGCGCATCATTATCGCCGGTGGAGGCAATATAGGTCTGCGCCTGGCCCAGGCTATTGAAGACCGTTACAACGTAAAAATCATTGAGCGTAATCTGGCTCGCTGCCACCAGCTGTCCCAGGACCTTAACCGCACTATCGTGTTCAACGGCAATGCGTCTGACAAGGATCTGCTGCAGTCGGAAAGCATTGAGGGCACTGATATCTTTATTGCCCTGACCAACGATGATGAAGCCAATGTGATGTCTTCCATGCTAGCCAAGCGTCTGGGTGCCCGCAAGGTGATGGCACTGATCAACAACCCGGCTTATGTTGACCTGGTTCAGGGTGGTGAAATTGATATTGCTATTTCTCCACAGCTTGTCACCATTGGCAGCTTGCTGCGCCACGTAAGACGCGGCGACGTAGTAAACGTTCACTCACTTCGCCGCGGGGCTGCTGAAGCCTTTGAGGCTATCGCCCATGGAGACAAGAGCAGTTCCAAAGTAGTTGGCCGCACGATTGGTGAAGTTGAGCTTCCCCAGGGGACAACCATTGGCGCTATTGTCCGGAACGATGAAGTTCTGATTGCCCACGATCACATCATGATCGAGGCTGGCGATCATGTCATATTGTTCCTGACTGACAAGAAGCGTATAACCGATGTAGAGAAGCTGTTCCAGGTGGGCATCGCTTTCTTTTAACCGGCTTAAACTCATACGACAATATTAGAATATTAAACGAGTACATCATTTCATTCCTTTGGGCGGGTGGTAGCTTGATGCTTCCACCCGGCACAAGCCAAATTCATGGAATCTCATGTACTAGGGTGTGGTAAAAACAATTACAAGATAAATAACTGTGGCGGGGCAAAGAACCCCAGCCACTGGGGGAATGAAGCCGATAATGCATCCATCGGTGATCTTACGTATTCTGGGGGCTCTGCTGGTACTGTTTAGTCTGGCCAGTGTTCCGCCGGCTATGGTTGCCTGGCTCTATCATGAGCCGGAAATTGCCGTATTTGCCTATACCTTTGTAGTGACCCTGTTTACCGGTCTGGGCCTGTGGCTGCCATTTACCCATACGGAACATGAACTGCGTCCCCGGGATGGTTTTTTGATTACAGCCATGTTCTGGAGTGTACTCAGTCTGTTTGGTTCCATTCCGTTTCTGCTGATGAAAGCTCCCGAACTTTCATTTACAGATGCCTTCTTTGAGTCCATGTCGGGGCTGACAACCACGGGAGCCACGGTTATTACCGGGCTGGAAAATCTGCCAAGATCCATCCTGTTTTACCGCCAGCAGCTTCAGTGGCTGGGAGGAATGGGAATCATTGTTCTGGCGGTCGCTATTCTGCCGATGCTGGGTATTGGTGGCATGCAGCTCTATCGCACCGAAGCCCCGGGCCCCGTTAAAGATCGTAAACTGACACCCCGAATTGCCGAAACCGCAAAGACACTCTGGTATCTGTACCTGTTTATCACCACGGTCTGTGCTGTGTCCTACTGGCTGGCAGGCATGAATCTCTTTGATGCCATCTGCCACAGTTTTTCCACGGTGGCCATTGGGGGCTTCTCAACCTATGACGCCAGTATTGGCTGGTTTAATAACCCGGTGATTGAGGGTCTGGCTATCTTTTTTATGGTGATATCCGGAATGAATTTTGCCCTGCACTATTTTGCCCTTCAGAACAGAGATCCTTTCCACTACTTCAAGGATCCGGAAGTACGTGGTTACCTGGCGATCCTGGCAGGAGTCAGTTTTGTTACCGTGATCGCTCTTCATAAAACGGGTACCTACACCGACTGGGGAGCATTGCGCTATGGGCTGTTTGAAGTGGTTTCTGTTGCCACTACCACTGGCTACGCCATAACTGATTTCTCTCTCTGGCCCATCTTCCTTCCCATGCTGCTTTTTCTAACCAGCTTCTCCGGTGCCTGTGCCGGCTCAACAGGGGGAGGAATGAAAGTGATCCGGGTATTGCTGATCTTCAAACAGGCATCCCGGGAACTGAAACGACTCATACACCCCAATGCCATCTTTACTGTAAAACTTGGCCGTAGAGCGGTACCTGACAGGGTAGGGGAAGCCGTATGGGGGTTTGTATCTGCTTATATTTTCCTGTTTATCATTATGGATCTGGCTCTTCTGGCAACAGGCCTTGATCTGACCACAGCCTTCTCAACCGTTGCATCCTGTCTGAATAACCTGGGTCCGGCACTGGGGGATGCTTCCGCGAATTACCAGAATCTTCCGGATACAGCCAAGTGGGTATTATCCTTTGCCATGCTCCTTGGCCGACTGGAAATTTTTACTCTTGTTGTTCTGTTCTCACCCATGTTCTGGCGACACTGATGAACATCGAGTAGGAGGCGGGATTGCTCCCGCCGTCCTCTCACACCACCGGATAAACGGTTCCGTATCACGGCGGTTCATGTCAAACACTTGAGCCGCTGATTGTAATCAACCAGCGATATCAAACCAATTCCATCAAACAGTTTCTTGGGCAACATCTGATTTATATGCGGCGCTCCGGCATTCCACCAAGCTCCACGACCGTTATAAGCACTTATCCGCGCCCGTTCTTTCGACAGCCCAAGTCTTAACAACTTCCTGTACCGAGCTTTTGGACTTTTCCAATGTCTCCAGAGCAGTTTTCGCAGATGCCGCCTTAACCAGCCGTCCAGTTCTTGGAGAACGCCTTTTACACCAATTTCCCGGAAATAGCTCATCCAGCCACGCAGCTTCGGATTCAGCACCTCGACCGTTTTACGGAGTGAGCATCCCCGGCCACGCCGGAAGACGGCTTTCAGGTCACCCTTAAAGCGCCTGACCGCCTTGGCTGACACTTTCAGCCGAACATTATATTTCCGGCTACATACGGTGTAGCCCAAAAACGTCCTTTCCCACGGTCGCCCGACACCACTCTTTTCACGGTTTACCTTCGGCTTTAATGTGCTTTCGAGGTATTCCGTTATGGAGCCCAGAACACGCTGCCCTGCCTCTTCGCTTCTGACATAGATATTGCGGTGAGTAGCCCGTGGGAACCTCCCCCACAGGCTCTCTCAGAACTGTACGTGAACCTCTCAGCTCATACAGCTCCCATCATCCAACCGATGGCCTGACACCCAGTTTCCAGTGCGGGAACAAATTTGGAAATTTCTTTGCGATCTCTCCAAGCCTGTGTTCCGCTCTTCGCCGGTGTCTTTTAAGCCTTTTGTATTTCCTCGTCGCCCACAAACTGAGTTTGCGATTGATATGGCGCAGTGTCGGGTACATGGCTGATTTGTAGAAACGACCGTAGTAGTTTATCCAGCCCTGTATCTGAGCCCTGAACATTCGAGCCAAATCAGGGAGGTCTTTGTCGCTGCGAAGGTGCAGCTTCCAACTTCTTACCTCCCGTCTGATTACCTTTCCTGCCTTGGCACTCATCGCTGGCGTAAAGTTGATGAAGTGCTTTCCCCATCGGTTCTTCGACCTTCTCGGACGAAATGTGTATCCAAGAAAGTCAAAACTGGTGACAGGGTGCTCTTCTCTGCGGTCGCCGTCTTTACAGTAAACAATTTTTGTCTTGTCAGGATGCATTTCCAGACCACAATCACGTAATCTTGCTTCTAAAGCTTCTTTCAAAGCCTTCGCATCTGTCTCGTAACGACAATGGGCAAGCCCATCGTCAGCATAGCGGCAGAATGGGATCGCAGGGCAATTCCTTTCCATCCACTTATCAAAGGCATAATGCATAAACAGATTACTGAGTACAGGACTGATCACACCGCCCTGTGGTACACCTCGCTTGCGGGCAATAATCGTGCCGTCTTCCTGCTGAATCGGTGCTGTTAGCCAGCGTTCGATATAGAGGGTCAGCCAGCGATTATTTGTATGCCTGCGTACAGACGACATCCGGTTCCAGATTTTATACAGGCTGTTCTTCAGGTCGGACTCAAATTGTTCTATGGTCTCGCCATCAACGCCATGAGCGCCTTTATTGGCTTTGACCAGTTGCCATGCACGTACAACGTCATGCTTGGAAATTTCAAACGGTTTTGTTGTTTCCAAAAACTCCTCCCACCTGCAGCGTCGAGCTATCATAGTGGTTGATTTCCAAATCCAACAGGATGACCGATCCCCTTCACTCCAACGCCATTACAGCGCCTTCATCACTACTACGGGATCGTCCGCCCCTGTGCCTTGCATTGGTACTCAGACTCTTGCAGGGTCTCTGCTTGAGTGGCTCCCTTAACATCAAGGCGACAGGTTCCCACGTTCCACACAGAAGCCTGTGCTAAGTTCATGCCTTCTCCACGCCGGATGCCACCTGGACAGTAAACAGGTGTCCTCCAGATTTATCCCGGGCTAACGACTCCCTCCCGGTTTTGACATCGTTCCTACGCTTTCGACGCGTCATCAAAGGTTCACTTGCGTTCATCTCCTTAACACACACCTGACAGGGTCATGCCCTGCCTTTTCCTTAACGCTCACGACCATGGCTCTTTACCACAGCCGCTTAAGGTGGTTTGAAGCCTCCTCCTGCAAGACGGCTCCGAGGGGCCCACCCTCATCTTCTGCGCAGTGGCGCATCGGCGTAACGACAGAATTTGTGTCCCCGCTTTTCCAGCTCTTTATCCAGGTCGGTTAGCAGGATGTTCGATAACAACGGGGAGAGTGGGCCACCCTGCGGGGTGCCTGCTTTCCTTGCCGTTACCAGACCACCGGCAAATATTCCGGCCTCAAGATAAGCGCGGATCAGTCCCAGCACCCGCTTGTCTTTAACCTGTCGTGTTACCCTTGCCATTAATATGTCATGGTTCACTTTCAAGTCACCCACCGCCATGCTGTCCACGCCCGGTGCGCCTTTGTTGCGCATCACCCGGTCGTAGGCACGCTGCATATTTGATTGGTCTAATATCGCCGTGACGTTTGCCGCCTCTATTGCAGACCCACACGGATACTGTCCGCGCCCCTCTGCACAGAGTGCCTGTATCTCAACAGACCTGACTGCTGCTCCTGTCGTCATCGAGAGTCCGGCTCCCAATCCATTTCACATGTTCAGCCCTTCAGTCTGCGGTGACAGACCTACTATGGCCTCGGCTGACTTCTGCCGCCCCATCCCAATGCCTCACGACACTGGTAGCCTGTGGCAGGATGGCAGACCTCCCGGAGTAATGCGCGTGACCTTCCCACTTATACCCGCCGCATATACGTCCGCAGTTTCCGTGCAAGTATTGGGCTTTGAAGAACTTTGCCTCCTTACCCACTGCGACCGCCTCCTATGCGATTCCTGTTCGTCGGGCCAGTGTTTTGCCTTCGGCTTTCTTCAGATCCCACCTCACGATGGACACCCTTGCCGTTCAGCTAATCGTTCCCCTTGCCGGGTCGATAGTGGACTTTCACCACCAAGTCATCCAGTCGCCAGCGTACTGGAACAGCGCCGTCATGGCGCTACGCGCCATATCCGGCGCACAAAAAAAGCGGGAGCTAAAAACTCCCGCTTTGTTATCAGCCTCAGCTAAAGAATTGTTAGTACTGATTAATCGTTGCAGAGTTGCCAGCTCCACCGCTCTGGGTGATTGCTGCAACAGCACCAGTGCTGGTCTGATCAATCATGGCAATGTTCATACTCTCACCAGAGAGGCCTGTACCAGACTGAACAACCTTGGCACTCATGCTTGAACCAACCTGCTTGATGGTAGCCTTGTTGTACTCACCGGCCATCTGTTCGATGGTCACTTCAAGGGCTGTACCATCCTGGCTTGCAGATGCCCAGTTGTCATGTCCATCCTGCTTCAGAACTACATCACTGTTGCCAGTGGTCGCTGTCTGAGTCATCTGGGCATGGTTATCCTGACCACCCAAATCCAGATCAGCACTGTTGTCGGTACCAGTCTGGATCACATTCAGCATGGCAAAGTCGCCGGTCTGGCTAATGGTATAACTCAGCCCCTCGCCAGACTGTGTGATGGTTGCATTGTTGTGGTTACCACTCTGGTTAATCACACCCTCATTACCTGTACCATATCCACTCTGGGTGATTACTGCACTGTTATCACTGCCTCTCTGCTCAATTCTTGCGATATGATTAGAGCCACTCTGGTTGATGCTGGCAATATGGTCAGAACCGCCCTGCTCAACCGTTGCTGTATGGCTGGAACCACTCTGGGTAATCTTGGCATAGCTGTTGTTACCTTCCTGGGTAACCGTTGCATTGTGTCCCTCTCCGCGTTGATTAATCATGGCGTCGGATGAATCACCATCTCTGGAAGTAATGGACGCAGTAAGATCCGTTCCAGACTGATCAATAAGGGATTGGAAGCCACCAGAGTTATTCAGATTTGTCTGAGTGATAGTTGCAGAAACAGTACCCCTGGTGTTCTTCTGCCTGATACTGGCCTTGGTTCCATGGGAGTTACTCTGGGTAATGGTAGCTTCACCATAGCCATGATCATTTGAGAACTGCTCAATAGCTGCAACAGTGTTTGTGGAGTTATCCTGCTGCCAGATATTTGCTGTGTACTTGTTTCTCAGCAGCCCTTCCTGACGGATTGTACCTGTATTGGCATCACCCACCTGAGTAATCCGGGCAACGGTTCCAGGCTTGGTATGAAGTTGTTCAATCCTGGCCGTATTACCCTCACCGGTACTGGAGATTCTTGCTTCACTCCCCTGCGTATAAAAACCGTTCGAGGCTTTCTTCTGCACAATAGCAGCAATGTTGCCGCCACCAATCTGCTCAATGCTGGCAGTACTGTTTACGGTGTTTTCAATCTGTTTGATGGTGGCTGCATTACCATCACCATTTGATTGATCAATCGTTGCGGTCAGGTTCGTGCCACCACCGTTCTGAACAATCTTTGCTGTATTTCCAACACCAGCGCTATCGCTATTCTGGGTAATTCTGGCTTCAACAGCACTCACGTTGTCCTGGAATATTTCAGCCTTGCCGCCACTGTCTTTGATATTAATTTCAACTGAGCCCTTCAGGCCTGAGACATTGGTCTGGGAAATTGTGGCCGAATTATCATTGCCGGTAACAGTGATCTTAACGTCCTGATCACTACCGTTAGTATGGTTCTGAGTAATAACAGCGGTGTTGTCTGCACCAGCCTGATCGATAGAGGTGACACTGTTTCTGGTATTATCAAGCTGCTTGATCGTCGCAGTATTACCGCCACTGACAGACTGTCTGATACTGGCCTCAAGACCCGAGCCATTACCATTCTGGACAATAGTTGCGCTGTTGCCATGTTTAACGGTTCCACCACTCTGGTCAATGGTGGCCGTTACATTGGTGACATTCTCCTGGGCGATATCGGCATTGATACTACCGCTGCCATTAATTGTAACCCTGGCTGTCTTTTCAGCACCGTCTTTGGTACCAATGACATTGTTCTGCGTGATAACAGTGTTGTTACTGCTGCCGTTAACCTGAACATCTGTACTAACATTCTGACTGTTGCTCTGGGCAACATTGATAACATTGTCATTGCCACTGGTAACGGTAACTGTTGCCGTAACGTTATCACTTCCGCCATCCTGACGCAGTGCAGTCCGGTTAGCGTCACCGATCACAGAAACAGTTGCGCTGGCTGCACTCACCTCGGTTTGGACGATCGTAGAGGTATTGTTGAGACCATCCTGGGTAATCCCAGCCTCATTTTCAGCGTATGCTGCAGAACTGGCTAAGAGTATCGCTGCAGCTAATGGTGTGAATTTCTTCATTTTATCTCTTCATCAGTTGTACTGAGTAATCTCTACGTTCTGGTTACCTGACTGGGTTATATCTACCGAAAGTCCGACTCCTATCTGGGTGATCGTGGCTGTATTGTTATCTCCGTACTGGGTAACATTTGCACTGTTGTAACTACCCGACTGACTAATATTTACAGCGTTGCTATATCCTGCCTGAAGGAGGTAGATATTGTTGTAATCACCTGTTTGGTTAAGTGTCGCTGTGTTAACGGCTCCAGCCTGCCAGACCGTAATGGCGTTTCCATAACCGGTCTGAGATGCTGCGATTTCGTTCTCCAATCCCTGCTGCATGCTACGTAACAGGTTGCCTTCTCCCTGTTGCGTTACTGCCAGCTGGTTGTCTGAACCATCCTGCCAGCCTTTGCCAATGTTTTCGCTCCCCTGAGGCAGCTCGTTCCAGCCTTCCAGCTCATCCCAGCTATCAAGATCAACAGACCACTCTCCGGCCTGAGCCAGAGACGTCATGGTGATCATGATTGCCAGTATTAGATGTCGCACTCTGGAAAGCCTGAACCTACAAAAACTTATAAATACCCAGTTACAATTGTGCTAAAGATGAGGTAAGACAGGTATCGTCTATTAGGGTGGTTTCGTCGTCTGGAAGACTCTCTGGCTTCATCCTTATGGGTGAAGCTATTCGTCCAGAACCGTTTGTGTACATCCAGGTACTTTTGCTTTTTCTGTCAATTTATTTACTTGTAAGACAGTAATACCTGTAGCAGCGTTATTGCCCGCTCATGGCTGTTTCAGGGGAGGGGATACTTCCCGCGAATAGGCCTGTAGTACCGGGTTTTTGATATCCTCTGGATTACCGAGGCGCCAGGAATTCTCCCTGATACCTTCTGCAATCATATGAATAACCGCTGACTCAATAGCTGACATAACCAGCATCTGCACAGGTTCATTATTTGTGTAGCCAGCCTCGGCTTCCAATAGCTTCTTATACGTGATGAACTGGTAGATACCAGTCTGCAGCTCGTGGGACAGGATGGTTCTGGTGACATTAACACTGTGCAAAATCTGCCCTGTATAGATATCAACCGCCCTCAGATTCACAGTGACCTGATCTTGTCGGTATTTTCCAGACACTCCAATACCAAAATACTCCATACCCAAACCTCCGGTTCGGGTATTACTTTCATAAGCGATAACTCCACCTTCCAGCAGAACGCTGGCAGAAGACAGCGGAGGCAATGTGATATCTTGTCTTCCCTGCTCTTTATTGGCGGCCCGGATAATTTTCCGTTCAGTTAAGACATTCTGCAGACCTTCCCTTTCAAGGGGGATAAACCAGCCCGAGTCTTTCAGTGCAGTATTCAACATAGCTGTTGCCCCCTGGGTAACAGCTGTAGAAAAACTGCTGGCTGGAGAAGGGCGGTACTGCCCGGTCTGATCCTGAAAACCATAGACAGCAGCAATAATTTTGCCTGCAGGCCGGGGCAGAGACTTCAACTCATGATAAGTGGAACTTCTGGGCATGAGAGTTGGTTTTTCTCCTCCCAGGGGCTTATCTGTAACAGGGTTACCGGCACACCCTCCCAGAAAGATTGTTAGCGCCAGGGCTATCAATACTCTTGTTACTGCTTTAAACATGTAATGGCCTGCGCTGTCCCTGACTACTAATCAGCTATGAGCCCGCTGACATTAATTTCTGTACTTTCACCTGTGTTTTTGTCTGTTGTTCTGACGACCAGGTTTCCATCATCCCCCTGAACCACCTCGACCAGAAAGTCGCTGGTCTCCAATACACCATTGTTAGTTCCGCCCTGACCAATATCTGCAAGAAGCTGGCTCAGCAAACGGGATTCCAGTGAAGCATTAAACCGCTCAAGGTCGCTTGTCCTTGATGATCGGCTGGACGATGGACCTCGCTTATTATTTTGGGCCTGGGACTTACCCAGCAAATAGTTGCCATTGGCCGGGTTGCCGCCAAAAGAGGGATTTTTGGGGGTATAGATAAGTTCGCTGGCTATGCCTGCTGCTGTAAACAGTAAGAAGCAGATAGAAATTGCTAACTTGATCAAGCTTATCTCCTCAGGTTTCTATATGCCTAAAACTCATCATCACTGGCCAGATCAGGGTTGTTATCAAACAGTTTGCTCAACTGAACCCTTTGGACCTGCTGCTCTACAGTATTCACTGCCGCTTCTGCTTTCTGTTCGATAGAAGAACGCGCCGGACTGAGTACTGTTCCATACAGAGGCTTACGGTTAAAAACTATGGCAACCTGGCTTCCTCTCAAGGCGCTCGGCAGCTCCCTGACGACAAGATTGCCAGGAACACTCTTGTCCTGCTCCCACCAGAGCCGGGCAAACTCCCGGTAGAAGCGCCTTCCTGGTGGTGTCAGGGTTTTATCAATCACCAGCCCTTTCAGCTCTGTATCCACCGGTTCTTCTTTGAGTTCCGGATCATTGGCTGCTGTTGTCAAGGACAGCAGACACCCCAGAAGCAGGGCTGATAATAATCTCAGGGGCTTAAACCCTCTCTCGACAAGAGAGATATATTGTTTTTCACCCATACTGTTGCCTGTGTTCTGTTATTGATATCCAGTTTCCGGTACAGATTGGAAAGATGTGTCTTTACAGTATTCTCACTGAGGCATATCTGGTCTGCGATCATGATGTTAGTCGCACCGGTTGACACCAGCTTCAGTATCTCAAGCTCTCTTGGGGTCAGTTCTTCAATAATGGCTTCGCTCTCGCTGCGCTCCTTTTTCTGCTTCAGCTCTTTCACCCTCAGGCTTTCAAGAAGGTTGCTCATCTGCTTTCTGGACAGCCAGTAAACACCACCTTTCAGCTCCCTGATCCCCTTGACCAGAGTTTCCAGGGTGTCATCGGTAAAAAATATGCCCTTGATATTCACATACCGATAGATGAGCTGCTGGTTATGTCCCCTGTCGACATTGATAATAGCCACAGTTGCATCCGGTGCCTGCTCAGAAATCAGCTCCATCGCATGATAGAATTCCTGTCCGGGCAGGGCTCCAATATCAAGAAGAACAATATGGTTGCTCAGTTGTTCAGGATTTCTGGCAACACTTTTCGGGGACAAAACTTGTATGGAAAAGTGTTCACGCAAGCTTTTCTCAAGGACTGAGGCCAGTAAATTTTTCCTGGTGATAAGATAAACTGCACTCATCATAAGAAGGCTCGATCTTTTCGGCCCGAACCAGTGATGCCTCTAGCCTGGGATTATCTGATGATGCGGATGCAGCTTTTTGGCTAACCTGCATAACTTCAAACCCATATACAGGCAACTGGAGAGTGGTTCAGACTTGAGGTGCACCATGGCACCATACATTGAGGTATGACGTTTTTTCCCTGATGAACCGTAGTCCAGAGCAGATTAAGTCACCATACAGCTATAAAACCAAACTATAAAACGCCTATTTTACGGTTTTCACTATATAATCCTTGTATTTGCTTTACAATAATTTGTATTGTATGGAGGGGTAAATTTCTACACACCATTTCTTACAAAAGAAACTATTAATGCAACATATTTGACCGCATATACCACACTTCCCAACTATTTCACCCTCGTTTTACCCACGATCTGGCACATTTTTAAGTAAGAGCTGGTTATTTTTTGTTAAGTATTCTTTCTGTTTTCTTAAAATAGTATTTTGACTTTGATTTTTATCAAAATAATCAAAGCTCCCTCCAAGTCAATCTTTACCTTGTTCTGACTTTTAAATATATAAACAGTTCAGCTCGAAAATCTTTACACCAAAAAAACTGATATTTCCTACCATAACATGGCAAGACGGGCAGTTTACTGAGGTATAATCCGCCCATTCTATTATCCGTTATGCCATGGAGTTTCAGACTGGCAGTCGTTCGCAAGACAGCCTTCCCAAGGTTCCCTACAGCAAACAGGGCCAGCTGATAACTTTCATTTGCAACTCTTTGAATACAACCGAGGTGGTACTGTGACCAACCAGAATGCGCCCGACGTCAGTACGTTTCAGGGGCTGATACTTACCCTACAGAATTTCTGGGCAAGCCATGGCTGTGTGATTATGCAGCCTCTGGATATGGAAGTCGGGGCAGGTACCTTCCACCCGGCCACTTTCCTGCGCGCCATTGGTCCTGAGAACTGGAACTCAGCTTATGTTCAACCCAGCCGCCGTCCTACCGATGGCCGCTATGGTGAGAACCCCAACCGCCTGCAGCACTACTACCAGTTTCAGGTGGTGATGAAGCCTAACCCTGCCAACTTCCAGGACCTGTATCTGGACTCCCTGCGGGCTGTAGGGATTGATCCCCTGGTTCATGATATCCGCTTTGTTGAAGACAACTGGGAATCCCCAACCCTGGGTGCCTGGGGTCTGGGCTGGGAGGTCTGGATGAACGGTATGGAAATTACCCAGTTCACTTATTTCCAGCAGGCTGGCGGTCTGGAGTGTTATCCCGTCACTGGGGAGATCACTTATGGTCTGGAGCGCCTGGCCATGTATATCCAGGAAGTTGACAGCGTTTATGATCTGATCTGGACCCGTGGCCCCCAGGGCGATGTCACATACGGTGACGTCTATCACCAGAATGAAGTCGAGCAGTCCACTTACAACTTCGAACATGCCGACACCAAGGTTCTGTTCGAGCAGTTTGACTACTTTGAGCGTGAATCCAAGCGAATGGTTGAGCTGGGGCTCCCTCTGCCAGCCTATGAATTCACTCTGAAAGCTTCCCACGCTTTCAACCTGCTTGATGCCCGTCACGCAATTTCTGTGACTGAACGTCAGCGCTTTATCTTGCGTGTGCGTACACTGGCCCGTGAAGTCGCCAAAGCCTACTTTGATGCCCGCAAAAAGCTGGGCTTCCCACTGGCTGATGAAAAGATCCGTGAAGCCGTACTCAAGAATGACGAAAGTCTGAAGCAGGAGAGCAACTGATGTCCACACAGGATTTTCTGGTAGAACTGGGCACAGAAGAGCTGCCCCCAAAGGCCCTGCGTAAACTGTCTGATGCTTTTACTGCGGGAATCATGTCAGGTTTAGATAATGCTGACATTGATTACATTCCGGAATCAATTCAATCTTTCGCTGCGCCTCGTCGACTAGCGATGAGGGTTGAGGTTGCTACCTCTCAGCCTGATAAGAATCTTGAGCGAAGAGGTCCAGCCATACAGGCGGCTTTTGATGCTGATGGCAACCCAACAAAAGCCTGTCAGGGCTTTGCCCGTTCCTGCGGTGTAGAAGTAAAAGATCTAGAAAAGGTAGAGACAGAAAAAGGGACTTGGCTGGTTCATAAGTCTGTTAAGAAAGGAAAGCCAACTAAAGAACTTCTCGCAGATATTGTCTCTTCTTCACTTGATCAGCTCCCTATTCCCAAACGCATGCGCTGGGGCAACACTCGTACTGAGTTTGTACGTCCTGCCCAGTGGCTGGTGATGCTGCTTGGAGAGGAGGTTGTAGATTGCGAAATCCTGGCCCTGAAATCTGGCCGGGAAAGCCGTGGCCACCGTTTCCTCTGCAACAAGAACCTGACCATTAATAAGCCTGCTGACTATCAGGGCCTATTACAAGACACTGGTTATGTTGTCGCCGATTACGACGCTCGCCGTTCAACTATCCGCACCCAGGTTGAGGCAGAAGCTGAAAAACTTGGCGGTACTGCCGTTATCGATGAAGATCTGCTGGATGAAGTGGCTTCCCTCAATGAGTGGCCATCTGCCCTGACCGGACACTTTGACGAAGAGTTTCTGAAAGTCCCCGCCGAAGCACTGGTTTCTTCCATGAAAGAGCACCAGAAGTACTTCCATATTGTTGATGAGGAAGGACAGTTAATGCCTTACTTCATCACCATCACAAATATTGAAAGCAAGAATCCAGCTGAGGTTGTCTCCGGCAACGAAAAGGTTATCCGTCCACGCCTTGCTGATGCCCGTTTCTTCTTTGAAACTGATAAGAAAACGACGCTCAACGCTAATCGCGACAAACTGAAACCTGTCGTGTTTCAGTCTGTGCTCGGTTCTCTCTTCGACAAGACTGAACGTGTCGCACGTCTATCGGCGTTCATTGCAGAACAGGAAGATGGCAATAAAGACAACGCCAAGAGGGCAGGGGAGCTGTGCAAATCTGACCTTGTTTCAGAAATGGTTCTGGAGTTCCCGGAACTTCAGGGCATCATGGGTATGTACTATAGTCGCCACGACGGTGAGCATGATGATGTGAGCCGTGCACTCAACGAGCAGTATATGCCTCGTTTTGCCGGTGACCAGCTGCCTGCTTCCCTTACAGGCTGCGCAGTCGCTATCGCAGACAAGATTGATACCATCACAGGTATTTTCGGTATTAAACAGCCCCCTTCTGGCAGCAAGGATCCATTTGCACTTCGCCGTGCAACTCTGGGTGTCCTGCGGATTATCGTTGAGAAAAAACTGAACCTTGATCTTCGTATCCTGATTAATGAATCCATCGCCAGCTATAAAGCTCAGGGAGTTGAGCTGCCTGCCGGTTCCGAACTGACCGAAACTGTACTCGACTTTATGCTGGATCGCTTCAGAGCCTGGTACCAGGATGAAGGCATTGCCGCAGAAGTATTCCTGGCGGTACGAGCTCTTAAGCCATCTCGTCCCTTTGATTTTGACAAGCGGGTTCGGGCTACAGCTGGCTTTATGTCTTTGCCGGAAGCTGCCGCCCTTGCCTCAGCTAACAAGCGGGTATCCAATATTCTCGCTAAAGGTGGCGATATGGTTATCCCGGACAGCATTGACACCGGTCTGCTTCAAGAAGCGGCTGAACATGACCTGAATGCTTCTCTGTCCGAGTGTCGTGTATCTGTTGAGCCTCTGCTTGTGGATGGCGAGTATAACGATGCCATGAACAAGCTGGCGACCTTGAAGAACCCTGTTGATACCTTCTTTGATCAGGTTATGGTGAATGCAGAAGATGAGCAGATCCGTCTCAATCGCTATGCTCTACTAAAGCAACTTCACAGCATGTTTACCCATATTGCTGACATTTCCCTGCTACAGAAGAGCTAGGGTTACAAAAATGCTCAGAATGCCAACAGACATTTCAACCTGAAAATCTGGATAATGGCGTGTTGTGCATGGAACAGGATAATTACTGCTCCTGCTTACTAAAAGTAAAAAATGCGGCTTAGGCCGCATTTTTTACTTATTATCTTAGGGTGTGTTCACAACTAAACATCGACTCAGTGGTTCTAAAAGTGGCCAGATGTTAGAAGGGCTTTTGAAAATCGTAGTTATTCTACATTGAACAAGACCGACGCAGCAGGCTATTGTGCCCTATGGGTGTGACCACTTTTAGGGCCACCCCACCCGAAGGGCGCTCTCCCGAGAGTCCCTATAGCATCGTTGCAGCGCCTTGAAATGCAACTTTCCATAGGAACTCTCGGGGGCACTGAGTTCGATGTTTAGTTGTGAACACACCCTATAAGCCATTTCTGGACTGCGTTTAATGAACCTGATCATTCTCGATCGCGATGGCGTTATCAACGAGGATTCCGACAAATACATAAAATCTGTTGATGAGTGGCAGCCAGTACCTGGCAGCATTGAAGCCATTGCTTATTTGACCAAGGCTGGTTTCACTATCGCAGTTGCCACTAATCAGTCAGGAGTTGGCCGGGGTTACTACACTCTTGAAACCCTGAAAGCCATGCACACAAAGATGAATACCCTCGTAGAGCAACAGGGGGGGTGCATCTCATGTATTAAGTTCTGCCCCCACCTGCCAGAGGATGGTTGTGACTGCCGCAAACCTCAGCCAGGTCTTGTACACCAGATAGAACAGGAGCTTGGAACCAGTGCTACTGGAGCCTGGTTTGTGGGAGATACCCGCAAGGATATTGAGGTTGCCAAGGCCTGCCAGTGTCGTCCAGTTCTGGTAAAGTCAGGAAAAGGGCAGCGTACTCTTAAATCAGACATGGATCTTGAGGGTGTACTTGTATTCAGTAACCTCTTCGATTTTTCACAGCATGTCATCAGGGACTGAAGAATGATAAGCAAGTTATTTCTGTGGCCACGAACAGTTGCTTTTTACCTGTTCATCGTACTGTGGACAATTATCTGGTCGACTCTGGTCATCTTGATGGTGCCCTTTGTCCCCAAGCATAAAAGCCACTCTATCTGCGTGAGAATATGGGCCATAGTCAGCATTAATCTCTGCAAGGTTATCTGTGGTATTTCATGGAGAGTTGAAGGGGCAGATAATATTCCTCAAAATCCCTGTATTATCGCCAGCAACCACCAGTCTCCGTGGGAAACCTTTTTTCTTCAGGTTCTGTTCTCTCCCCAATCCACCGTCATAAAAGAAGAGCTTCTCTCTATCCCCTTCTTTGGCTGGGCATTCAAGCGCCTGTCTCCTATTCCCATTAACCGGAAGGACTCACGTTCAGCTATTCAACAGGTGATTGAGAAGGGTACTGAAAGCCTGGCTATGAACTATTGGGTGCTTATTTTTCCTGAAGGAACCCGACACCGCTGGCCACGACTTGGCCGGATCAACAGGGGAACAGCGGCCCTGGCCAGACATGCCGAAGCAGATGTACTTCCCCTTGCCCACAATGCTGGCCGCTTTTGGCCTGCTGACAGGTGGCTGAAAGTACCAGGTGAGATTGTTGTTAAAATCGGAGCTCCGATCTCGTCCTCGGACAAAAGCACTCTTGAGATGACTAATGAAATTAAAGAGTGGTTGAGTTCTAACCTTCCCCACTAATTATCAGATCTGGATCAAGAGTTCTTAGTATCTGGGTTTCTCTTATCTGTCTGAGTCTTTCAAGATCAGTGCGATAACAGACCAGATTTACAGCCTGTTTATAGAGGATAATTTGATAAAAACAGAGAGTTTCAAACACTTTTTTACTCTTCTTTATCAGGCTGTTTATCTTTCTTGATTTTACCACCTCTCTCTTGGCCTCATCTTCATCAATGGCAGCTCCTGTTTTCTCCAGAACTTCCATTCTCCGCTGGAATACGCCACAGGCTGGACCTGTAAGAGTGTCCGTTTTTTGTTGCTCCCGCTGCAACTTGATTAATATATTCTTATGCTTTACTAAGAGGCCCTTCCTTAATTGAAAGGTGCTATCAAATTTTTCTTTCATCTTGGTAACTTTCTTTTCACCAAGAAAGACTTCTCCTTTACACCAATATTTACGAGCTTCTTTCAAGCCATAGAGGAGGGGAGTTACTAAAATACAGGCTCCATATACTACGCATCCACCCATAATACCTGTAAATGTAAAAACAGGATCAGTGCTGCTAAATAACCATCCTCCAAGAATGTTACCTAACACGATACTGGAGAGAAGCATTCCTTTTGCTTTTCTTAATCCTTTGTAAGCATTTATAAAAAATCCATCTTCAATATATTTATTTTCTACCTTGTACTCATTTAGTAATTTTTCATCGCTCTGCTTATTGCTAAGCGCTTTTCCCTCCTGAACTGTAGCCTCAGGTATATCTCCAGTCTTGGTAACAGCTCTTGAATCAAAGAGTTTCAGGTTATTTGTATGATGCAGCGATTCCCTTGCAAAAGGGCTTTTGTGCCAGCATAGGGTTGGCTGCCCAGCTGAAAGATCCACAATAATCTCCTTTTTAAACGGCTTTAATGACTCCCTTCCTTATTGAAATTTGACAGGATACCAGCCGCGTTGTTTTTGGTTATTCCTGACCAGGCTGTCAGTATTACAAACACAGACAGCTATTGGGCTTTATTCCCATGGGTAAAATACTTTCTTGTGTCATTGAGAAGATGAAAAAGATTTTTCCATGGTAAAAAAACCGGGCCAAAGCCCGGTTATACCTATAACCCATTGTTATTCCATAAATTTTTCAATTAATCCAATAATTATGTGGATGACTTTGATATGGACTTCCTGAATACGGTCAGCATAACCGAAGTGCGGTACACAGATTTCGATATCTGCCATTCCCGCCAGCTTGCCGCCATCTTTGCCAGTCAGGGCAACAGTTTTAATCCCCTTTTCAGCGGCCGCTTCAAAAGCCCGAATGATATTAGCGGAGTTGCCACTGGTGCTTATACCCAGAACCACATCGCCAGATCTTCCCACAGCTTCCAGATAGCGGCTGAACACATACTCATAGCCAAAGTCATTACTGACACAGGAGAGATGGCTTGGATCGGAAATAGCGATACCAGGGTAACCAGGACGGTTTTCCCGATAGCGGCCGCTCAGCTCTTCAGCAAAGTGCATGGCATCACAATGGGAGCCACCATTACCACAGGACATGACCTTGCCACCAGCCTTGAAAGACTCGGCAATCAGTTCTGCGGCGTTCTGAATCTTGGTTAACTGCTGCTCGTCAGATAGAAATTTAGTTAAAATATCCTGAGCTTCATGCAGCTCAGACTTTATAAATTCCTGAAAATCACTCATATAATCTTCTACCTATATAAGTATCCTGCTATATGAAAAAATATATTCTTGGGTACTTTAAAAAAGAGCCGGTGCAAAGCCGGCTCTTCTTAATATATTAAACGTCGAGGTTGGCAACCTTAAGTGCGTTGCTCTCTATGAAATCCCTTCGTGGTTCCACAGCATCGCCCATCAGGGTGGTAAAGATCTGATCCGCAGCAATGGCATCTTCAATACTGACTTTCAGCATTCTCCGATTCACCGGATCCATTGTCGTTTCCCAAAGCTGATCAGGGTTCATCTCTCCCAGCCCCTTATAGCGCTGAATGCCATGACGCTTGGTAGACTCATTCATCAGCCAGCTTAAAGCCTGCTCAAAACTATCAACCGGCTGAGTCCGTTCACCTTTCTTAATGAATGCACCTTTCTCGATCAGTCCATTGAGCTTTTCCCCAAGCTTGACGATAGCGGCATAGTCGTTGGAAGAGAAAAATTCACTCTGGAACAGATAGATGGTTTCCAGACCATGGGCATAAACGGAAACTTCTGGCAGCCAGGCGTTATGCTCTCTATCCTCTACAAAGCGTACGGTGGTTTTGGTACCGTTATTCACCTTAAGGTTCAAGTGTCCATTCAGTGCTTTCACCCACTGCTCAACCAGCCCTTCATCTTTCAGGTCGTCTTCTGTCAGCTCTGGTGAGTAAATCAGCTGCTGCAGCACTTTGGCAGGATAGAGACGGGAAAGACGGTCGATGACAGCCTGAACACTCCTGAACTCGTTCACCAGAGATTCCAGTTGTTCATCAGCAAGACCTGGAGCATCTTCATTGACATGCAGACTGGCACCTTCCAAAGCAACAGTCGTCAGGTGCTCCTGAAGCGCATCGTCATCTTTCAGATATTGCTCCTGCTTGCCCCGTTTAACCTTGTACAGAGGAGGCTGGGCAATAAAGATATATCCTTTCTCAATCAGTTCTGGCATCTGACGGAAGAAGAATGTCAACAGCAGTGTGCGAATATGGGCACCGTCCACATCCGCATCGGTCATGATAATAATGCTGTGGTAACGCAGCTTTTCTGGATTGAACTCTTCCCGGCCAATACCACAGCCAAGGGCGGTAATCAGGGTTCCCACTTCCTGGGATGACAGCATTTTGTCAAAGCGGGCTTTCTCCACATTCAGGATTTTACCTTTCAGCGGCAGAATAGCCTGGGTTCTGCGGTCACGCCCCTGCTTGGCAGAACCTCCCGCAGAGTCACCCTCCACTATATACAGCTCAGACAGGGCAGGGTCTTTCTCTTGACAGTCCGCCAGTTTGCCCGGCAAGCCTGCAATATCAAGAGCACCTTTACGACGAGTCATTTCCCGTGCTTTACGCGCCGCTTCCCTGGCTCTTGCAGCATCCAGCATTTTATTAACAACAAGCTTGGATTCCTGGGGGTTTTCCAGCAGAAACTCTGAGAAAGCTTTGCCCATTTCCTGCTCAACTGCCGTCTTCACCTCAGATGAAACAAGCTTGTCTTTTGTTTGTGAGGAGAACTTGGGATCCGGAACCTTGACCGAGATAATTGCAGTCAAGCCTTCCCGGGCATCATCACCGGTAGTACCAATCTTCTGCTTTTTCGCCATTCCTTCAGACTCAATATAGTTATTCAGAGTCCGGGTCAGGGCTGATCGAAAACCTGCCAGATGGGTTCCGCCATCACGGTTGGTAATATTATTGGTAAAGCAGAAGATGCTTTCCTGGAAACCGTCGTTCCACTGCATAGCCACTTCAACACCGACACCATCTTCATGGAGGGTATTGAAATGGAACACCTTGTTAACCGGGGTTTTGTTCTGGTTCAAGTATTCAACAAAGGCTTTCAGACCACCTTCATACATGAACTGGTCTTCTCTGCCATCCCGCTCATCCTTCAGATTGATGCAGACACCAGAGTTAAGGAAAGACAGCTCACGCAGTCGTTTGGCCAGCACATCATAGCTGTAATGGATATTATTGAAAGTCTCTTCTGACGGCCAGAAAGTGACCTCAGTGCCAGTAGTTTCAGTCTCACCAACGACTGTCAATGGTGCCCTTGGAACACCGTGATCATAGATTTGTTGATGCACATTTCCAGCACGGCGGATGGTCATTCTAAGTTCACGGGAGAGGGCATTTACCACAGAAACACCTACGCCGTGCAGTCCACCTGAGACCTTGTAGGTATTGTCATCGAACTTACCACCGGCATGCAGAACAGTCATAATGACTTCTGCAGCAGAGACACCTTCCCCTTCATGGATATCGGTTGGTATACCACGCCCATCATCCCGTACCGTAACTGATTCATCCGGATGGATAATGACATCAATAGCAGAGCAGTGTCCTGCCAGGGCTTCATCGATAGAGTTATCGACGATCTCAAAAACCATATGATGGAGACCGGTTCCATCATCCGTGTCTCCGATATACATACCAGGGCGCTTCCGGACTGCATCCAGCCCTTTCAGCACCTTGATATTCGATGCGTTGTAAGTCTGCTCACTCATTCCGCCACTCTCCAATAACACCGTTGCATATCCACCCGGTGATTATCTCTCCCGGTTAAACTGGCATCGTTCGGCTAATTAACCTGCGCCCATCAGGGCAACCTCAGCCCCGCCAGATACGTGATGCTGCTCTTGTTCCAAGGCGGCATCCTTGAATATTCCATGTTCTACGTGGAACATTTTTACTTCTTTTTCCGGGCTCCAAACAGAACCCAGAGAATCATGTTCTACACAGGTTATAAACACCTGTGAATTCATCTCTTCCAGCATTCGGCAGAGCCGGGTGCGATGATCCAGGTCAAGTTCCGAAGGAAGGTCATCTATCAGATATACACATCTGTGCTGACTCTCCCGGCTGAACAGCGTGCCTTGAGCCAGCTTTAGGGCACAAACCACAATTTTCTGCTGACCTCGGGAGAGGCTGTCTACTGCAGCAACACCTTTATACCTGACCCTGATATCAGCCCTGTGTGGCCCCCACTGGGTATAACCAGCGTCAGAATCTCTGGACAGAGACCTTTTCAGTACATCCAACAGGCTACTTTCCTTATCCCAGCCACGCTGATAGGAAAGCTGGACGTCCTCAACTCCACACAGTTTCTGGATTGTTTCATTAAATATGGGTTTCAGCAGATCAAAGTATTTTCGACGAAAATCATCTATCAGCTCACCGCTTTGGGCAAACTCCTGACCCCATACATCCAGTAATGAACCGCTTATTTTACCATGTCGCAGCAAAGCATTCCGCTGTTTCATAGCTTTCTGCATTCTTTTCCAGATATCCAGAAATCGATGTTCTACGTGGAACACTCCCCAATCAAGGAACTGCCGTCGGTCTTTTGGAGAGCCTTCCAGTAATCGAAAGGTATCAGGGTTGATAACCTGTAAGGGTAAAATGGATGCCAAAGAAGATGTCAGCCTGAAAGGCTCACCATTGATATGAATTCTGAAATTGGCATCCTGATCCCTGTTCACTCCTATAGACCATGAGGTGTCATCACTCATGACCTTCCCAAATACTGTGGATGCAGGTTGGCCATGACGAATAACAGGCCTGATCTTGAGAGAGCGGAAAGATCTGGCCATACCGAGGAAATAGATGGCTTCCAGCAGGCTGGTTTTTCCGCTGCCGTTGGCACCATGAATAATATTGATAAAGGGGGAGGGATGAAGCGTTACGGATACCAGGTTTCTGATATCCGTAACCTTAACAGTCTGCAAAAAGGACATTACAGACGCATGGGCATAACGACGTATACAGAGTCGCTATTTTCTGGTTCCTCAACCAGGGCGCTGCTGTTGGGGTCAGATAGAGTCACTTTCACAGCATCACCACCGAGAACAGAGAGAACATCCAGCAGATAGCTTACGTTAAACCCGATCTCCAGAGAGCCACCGTCATAGTTTACGGTCACCTCTTCCTCAGCTTCTTCTTGCTCAGGGTTATTCGCCATAATCTTGACGATATTCTGGTCGAGGATCAGTCGAATACCACGATACTTCTCATTCGACAGGATAGAGGCTCGATTCAGGGCTGAACGCAGGGTTTGGCGATCACCGATAACAAATTTATCACCACCACGGGGTAGAACCCTCTCATAATCAGGGAACTTACCGTCAACAAGCTTGGAGGTAAAAATAAAATCACCGGTTGTCGCACGAATATGGTTGGCACCAAGGGTGATGTTGACAATTTCCTCACCATCAGTCAGCAAGCGAGCCAGCTCCAGGATACCCTTGCGGGGAACAATAACCTGATGGCGATCCTGCTGACTGATATCCGCATCTACAGTGCACATAGCCAGACGGTGGCCATCAGTAGCCACAGAGCGAAGGCCATGCTCGCGCACTTCCAGCAACATACCGTTGAGATAATAACGGACATCCTGCTGAGCCATGGCAAAACCGGTGCGGTCAATCAAGCGACGCAGACGGGACTGGTTCACAGAGAAGGAAAAAGAGCCGGACTCTTCATCAATGCTTGGGAACTCGTTAGCCGGCAGGGTAGACAGAGTAAAGCGGGAGCGTCCGGAACGGAAAATAACCCGCTGTTCTTCCTGCTGGAAAGTAATCTCGCTGTCTTCAGGCAGAGATTTACAGATATCCATTAACTTCCGAGCTGGAACTGTAATCTCACCATCTTCTGCCGGTTTATCCAGATGGACTCGACCTACCAGTTCGACTTCCAAGTCAGTACCGGTTAAAGAAAGGGTATCGCCTTCAACAACCAGCAACACATTGGACAGGACGGGCAGGGTTTGTCTGCGCTCAACAACTCCAGCAACCAACAGCAGTGGCTTAAGCAGGGCTTCCCGGTTAATGGTAAATTTCATTGTTTCCTTTCTCGCCTCTAGCTAAGGAAATTCGTCAGTCTTTGGATATATTAACTGGTGAGCGACCGCAGCAGATTCTTATGGTCTTCAGCAATTTCGTTGTCTGTTTCACACAGTTGCTTTACCTTCCGACAAGCATGCAGCACTGTCGTATGGTCACGCCCTCCATAGGCATCACCAATTTCCGGCAGGCTATGGTTGGTCAATTCCTTTGACAACGCCATGGCAATCTGTCGAGGTCGGGCAACAGAACGGCTACGCCTTTTGGACAGTATGTCCGATATTTTGATCTTGTAATATTCCGCAACAGTTCGCTGGATATTGTCAATACTGACCTGCTTGTCCTGTAATGCCAACAAGTCTTTGAGGGATTCGCGAATCAAATCAATATCAATTTTGCGCCCCATAAAATGGGCACTGGCAATGACACGCTTAAGCGCTCCCTCAAGTTCACGCACATTGGAACGGATTCGCTGGGCTATAAAGAAAGCAGATTCATGGGGCAGGTCTACCTTGGCCTGCTCGGCTTTCTTCATAAGAATCGCCACACGAGTCTCCAGTTCCGGAGGTTCAACGGCTACTGTTAAACCCCAGCCAAAGCGTGACTTCAAGCGCTCTTCTAAACCGGAAATCTCTTTTGGGTAACGGTCGCAAGTCAGAATCATCTGCTGCCCACCTTCAAGAAGAGCATTAAAGGTATGAAAAAACTCTTCCTGTGAGCGCTCTTTGCCGGCAAAGAACTGAATATCATCAATCAGTAACGCATCAACAGACCGGTAATATCTCTTAAAATCGTTGATGGCATTCAATTGCAAAGCCTTGACCATATCCGCTACAAACCGCTCTGAGTGTAGATATACGATCTTGGCATCCGGATTGTGCTTGGCAAGGGCGTTGCCCACAGCATGCATCAGGTGGGTTTTACCCAAGCCTACACCACCATAGAGAAACAGTGGGTTATAAGCAGTACCGGGATTTTCTGCCACCTGTCTGGCTGCAGCAAGAGCCAGCTGGTTAGATTTACCTTCGACAAAGCTGTCAAAGATAAAGGAGCGGTTCAGGGAGCTGGTATGTTTGATGCCTCCTTCAACATCGACTGTGCGCTCCTGCCTTGGTCTTGGCACAGGAGCTGGAGGCGTTATAGCAGCTGCGGCAGGCTGATGATACTCCGGAGGAGCTGAAGCCACAGAGATGGACTGCTCCGGTTTCGGGGCTCTACCAGATCTGGGCAGCGGGTTCTTGGGAATCGGTCTGTGCGTGGCACCACGCTCAGTCTCATTCACCTCTCCAGTCAACTCCTTCTCCAACTGAGGTGTCTGTGAAGAATGGGGTGAAGTAGAGAGTGCCTCACTCTTACTTTCACCTTCCTGGGCTGACGGCTGATTATGGACGGCAGAAAGATCGAGATTGGTCTGCCCGTTGTTTTCTGCCTGCTCATGACGACGACTTCCAGATGAACGGGAAGATGAAGTCAGGGAACCAGTACTGCTTCGTCCCCGGGAAGGGGTGCGTATTCCAAAAGAGGGCCGACGGTTACTGACTCCCAAAGCTATGGCGGGAGGGTTTCCGTCAGACAGCTCCATAAGAACTTCTTCTATCCGTGGCAGATACTTATCTTTGACCCAGTCAAGAACAAAGCGATTTGGAGCCAAAAGACACAACTCATCGTGGTCAGCCATGACTTTTAACGGGCGCAACCAGGTATTGAATTGCTGTGAAGGCAATTCATCCTGAAGAATTTCCATGCACTTCTGCCAGAGTTCACGAGGCACTGGAATAACTCCGGTCATTTGAACGAAAGTTGTCTATATAAATAATGTTGAAACGTCCCCCATTTTATCCCGTAAGGAAAATGTTATCCACACTCCTAATAACAATGTTTTATACAATTGCCCTCATTTCTCTATTTTTTTCATAAGGTTAATGCTTCACAACGACATTTGAGAATGGTTGAAAATAAATCAGCGTCTGTGGATATATCTGTGCACAACTAACGTGATAACTACTTAGAAAATGGGCGCAAAGGACTGGAAATCCCTCTGCAATGGGCTCTTTGCAAAGATCTGCCTACTGGCCTACTGAATTGTGGCATGCTGAATAGAAAAACCACGACGGGAATTTAACAAATTCCCTCAATCTTATAGCAATACCATGGTTCAGAAATCTAATATTCTGCCCCCTTTAGGAGGAATAAATATAAATAGGTTGTTTCATATACATCATTTAAATTGACGCTATTTCCGGTATTCCCTAAAATTGCGCGTCATTTTCCTTTTTTACAGTTTCCGAGTGAAACACCAAGGGTAGATATCACCATGAAAAGAACTTTTCAGCCCAGCGTTCTGAAGCGCAAGCGTACTCACGGTTTCCGTGCCCGTATGGCCACCAAGAATGGCCGTGCCGTTCTGGCTCGCCGTCGTTCCAAGGGTCGTAAGCGTCTCTCCGCTTAATTGCTCTCAGGCCTGCTTATGATCTTCGGATTCAGCCGTAACCTAAGGCTGCTGAAGGCATCAGAGTTCAAACGGGTCTTTGACAAAGCTGAAATAAAGGTTTCCGATAAAAATATTCTTATTCTGGCAAGAAAGAATACCCTTGGTATTCCCAGACTTGGTCTGGTCATTGCCAAAAAGAACATACGTACTGCGGTTGCCAGAAACAAGGTCAAGCGCATTATTCGGGAAACATTTCGACTAAGTCAGAGCAGCCTTCCTGAGCTGGACTACATAGTACTGGCTCGTAAAGGCCTGGGAGAGCTCGATAACAGGCAACTGCATAGCCTGCTAGACAAGCAGTGGTTGCGCGTTAAAAAAAGGTCAGGACAAAGTGATATGCGCCAGAAAAGGCCCAGCACTAGCAATCCTGCCAAGGCCAGAGCCCCTGTAGATTGATAGTCCGCAGGGGTTCGTCAGCAAGGTACAGAACATGTTCAATCCGCTCAGGTCTTTAGTTCTGTTACTAATAAGGGGTTACCAGTACGGAATTAGCCCTCTTATGGCCAACCACTGCCGTTTTTCCCCCTCCTGCTCCTCCTATGCCAAGGAAGCCATAACCGTTCATGGTCTCCTCAAAGGCGGTTATTTTTCCTGTCGACGGCTTTTACGCTGCCACCCATGGCACCCGGGCGGGTTTGACCCAGTCCCACCGGGCTCGAAAAACCAGACACAGAAAAAGGCGGAACCGGACACTACCAACCGTTTCGATGGCCATTAAATCATGGATTTGCAACGTACCCTCTTAATCGCGGGTCTGGTTGTTGTGGGATACCTGACGGTGCTGCAATGGAACCAGGACTACAACCAGCCACCTGCTGTCAGCCAGACTGAAGTTCAGCTACCGGCTGATGGCGCTCCTGTTGTTCAAAGCAGCTCTAACGTATCCGATGCACCGGAACTGGGGCAGAATACACTGCCTGACTCTGACTCTGACTCGGCTGTATCTGCCGAACTGGTCACTGTGACCACCGACACCCTGATTCTCACAGTAGACACCCGTGGCGGTGATATTGTCCGGGTTGAACTTCCCAAGTATTCCCGGGTGAAAGGCCAGTCAGATCCATTTGTACTGCTGGAAAATACCTCTCACAGAACCTTTATTGCCCAGAGCGGCCTGACCGGAGCCAACGGTCCTGACCGTAAAGGCAAGCCTGTCTACAGCTCTGCCCAGACTGCTTACAACATGGGCGACAGCAGTGAACTGGTAGTCGACCTGACTCTGAAAACCGAGAACAGTGTCGATATCATCAAGCGTTTCACTTTCATTAAGGGTGAGTATCAGGTACGTGTGGATTACCGTATCGTCAATAACGGTTCGAGCCCCTGGAAAGGAAACTACTATGCTCAGCTGAAGCGTGACAACACAGAAGACCCCAGTCGTGAAATCAGCAGCGCCGGTAATATCAACACTTACCTGGGTGCAGCTGTACGTACGGGTGAAAAACAGTACGAAAAACTGGAATTCGAAGACTTTGCCGGCTCGCCTTTCAATGAAAAGGTTGAAGGTGGCTATGCGGCTGTTGTCCAGCACTACTTTGTCACCGCCTGGGTTCCTGCCCAGAATCAGAGCAACACTTTCCAGACCCGTGTCTATAACGGCAACAACATCATCAGTGTGATTGAGCCTGCCGTTGAAGTTGCGCCTGGTCAGACCGGGACAGTTGGCGCAACCCTGTATGTTGGTCCGAAGAACCAGAAGGTGCTTGGCAACCTGGCCCAGGGTCTGGACCTGACTATCGATTACGGTATGCTGTGGTGGTTCGCCAAGCCCCTGTTCCTGCTGCTCAACTTTATCCACAGCTGGCTGGGTAACTGGGGCTGGAGCATCATTGCCCTTACCATTATTGTCAAAGGCCTGTTTTACCCACTGTCCAAAGCCAGCTACACCTCCATGGCCAAAATGCGCAAGATCTCTCCCAAGATGCAATCTCTGAAAGAGAAGCACGGGGAAGATAAACAGGCGCTGTCCCAAGCCATGATGAAGCTGTACAAGGACGAAAAGGTGAACCCCATGGGTGGCTGTCTGCCCATCCTGGTGCAAATGCCAGTGTTCATCGCCCTGTACTGGGTGCTGATCGAATCTGTGGAGCTGCGCCAGGCACCATGGCTGGGCTGGATTCAGGATTTGTCCCAGATGGACCCCTTCTTCATCCTGCCGCTGATCATGGGAGCCTCCATGTTTGCCCAGCAGCTGCTGTCTCCAACACCTCCCGACCCCATGCAGGCCCGGGTCATGAAGCTGATGCCAGTTATCTTCACCTTCTTCTTCCTGTGGTTCCCTGCAGGTCTGGTACTGTACTGGGTGACCAATAACCTGCTGTCCATTACTCAGCAGTGGTATATCACCAAGAAGATTGAAGCTCAGGGGTAAACAGGCTTCTCAGTTTTGATGACAAATCGGGCCGCTGGCCCGATTTTTTAAGAGCCTGTTCATAATATTTTTAAACTTAATGACTACGTGGAACCGAAAAGAAATCTAGCTTTAGCAGCTCTTTTGCTGTAGGTCGACAATGAGGCTGCACTTGAAGGCATTTCTGAACTAAATCAAAAACGCCTGGCGTATTTACATAATATTTATTAATTTCGTTAAGTTTAATGATTTTAAGATACAACTCTTCAGAGTATGGAGCATCTTGAGTCGATAATAACAAAGAAGCCTCACCACGCTGTTTTAATGGGCCGGACTTGCCAATAAATATGGTTAATAATAAGCAGCCATAAGACCAGATATCGACCTTTGTGGTGTATAACTCCTCATAAGGGCCTGATAACACCAAATGCATACTCACCTCTGGCGCCCGGTATCCCATGGTTCCCAAAGGTAACACTGATGCATAACGGATCATTTGATGATCTTCTACCTGCAAGTTATACCCCGGAACAGTGGCACTGGAATCAAAATCACCAATTTGCACAAGGGGTTTATTTTGCGAATTACAAGAACAATACAGCAAATCATTACACTGACAAATCTTTTTAAGGAGTATATTGCTGGCTTTGATATCTCGATGTACCAGCCCCTGCGAATGCATATAATCCAATGCATTTAATACACTCTTGAGAACATGCTTAGTATTGTCAAGAACCGTTTCCCACTGCTTTCGTTTTTCCACCAATTGCATTTTTATATGTTTGAGGCAACCATGGTCTCCAGTGCTCAACACATTACGGAAATTAATGTCCATTTTCGGCATAAAACAATAAATATAACGCTTATCTTTTCTTATCTCGTGTTTTTCACCAATTAAAACCGCTTCCAGGTTAACGATGTTTATGTGTTCCAACTTCGAATGGACTGAAATTTCTTTACTTCTATACACAGTTTTTTTAACTGCAAACTCTTTTCCTTCATAAAACAAGGAAAAAACAATGGCATTACCGCCGCGCCCAATACTTGAGGCAACCGCTTTTTTACTGGGTAACGGATATTGAGCTGTTCCTGAAAATTTCTCATTGGAGGAAAATAACATATACCCCTGTTTATCATTATTTCTAGGGAAATGTTTACGATAACGAACATCTGCAACCTTTTGCTTATCATTTACAGTATCAGCGACTTGTCTGGTGGCATCAAGATTGGGTAAGCGGTCATCTTGTGAGCTGCAATGCAAATCCAATTTTGCCATATAACGCCCTGGAGAGATTTCTGTACGAACTTTTATTAAATACTTGGTCGCCCGTGGTTGGCTGAGCAAATTATTGTCTAGTTGATATTGCTCGTTTAGATACGCAATGCAAGCTTTACGTGGCAAACCACGGTGCGATTTTTTGACTAATGACGAAGGTAAAGTTTCACCTGGATCTTGTTTTTTATTCTGCCCTATAAATTGATAATTATTCCCTGCGCCTGTTGTCGGAATTTTAGATTTTCGCTGACTCTTCAAAATAGTGTCAACATCAGCCTCTTTAAGTACCCGGCGGACATTTCTCCGCGTCTCTTCTTTGGAGAGGGTTTCATTCCCATCAGAACTTGTTCCATAGTCTAGAACGTTTGAGCCGGTGGCACCGGGAAGGGCTCCTCCGACAGAGGATTTGGTTGTGCTAACCGCTAGAGATCTTTCTTCAATTCCCCCATTTACCCTGGTACCGTCCTGCGTATTTCCAAAAGCGCTTTCCATCTGCTGGTTTGCACTACTTTTATTTCCTGCGCGAAACATATCAGCATAAGCCAACTTCTGCGTATCATTACTCTCTTGTGTGCATTCCATAGGTGATTCTAGTGGAAAGGAATCTAACACCATAGGCTCTTCAACATCTTGATCATTCACTGTAGATGTTGTGCATTCAACTTCTCTCGCTTTTACCATCTTCACATTTTCATTTTTCGGGGAGGGGTTTTCCTGCTCATGACTATTTGTTAGATGGTTTGATATTTGGCGATTGGGGGCAAGCGGTGAAAGATGAGTTCGAAAACAATAATCAACTTTTCGATACCCATAAACCAAACCATCTGAGTCAACAGTTGTGTCACCTGAACAGGACACCTGTTCTACCACTACTCCTTCTGTTCCTGCTGTTACCGAACTCCCCGCTATGGATTCCCCATTCATCTCACCCTCCTGTCTCAATCTGTAGCAGAACTGTCCGGATTCAGTTGTTATTGATAAGAGGCTCTCTGCAGGGTTCAGCTGTTCCACTTTTCCCTCTGCTGCTTCTTCCCCTGCTGCTTCCTCTGTCGAACCTGGCTCTTCTGTATTATTCGATGAAAAAAAAGACTCTATGTTCCCGCCGTCCTCCTGTTCGTCAAGGGATGTTACTGAAAGTGACAACTTTGATATGTTGTCTGCCAAATTCTTAAGTGCGTCCTGCCACTCAGCAAGTGTCGGGGCTTCTGCGGGATCCGGCTTGCTGATGATAATATCGCTATCAGCAGATTCTGAGATCCATCTGAAACTGTCTGGCAATTTAGCTGGAAACTGCTCAGTTGGGTGATGCTCAGCTGGGAACTGTATCGGCTCATCAGAGATGGGAGTATGACTGCTTCTCCGGCCGCGGCTGCCTTGATGCCACAAGGGTATGGCAATAAGAGCTGTTCCTGTTCCTTTTACTGGCCCAGACTCAGCATTACCACTGCGAAGCAGATAGCAAAAAGACAGAAAAAAAACCGAAGCCAGTGCTGAGAGTTTCAGTCTCATGATCCATCCATGTCTGTTGCATCAGGCAAGAGAGGGGAAAAGTAGACAATGGCTCACACTTTCACAACAAAAAAACTGTTAACTGATTCACAGATTCCGGGCTGTACAATTCATCCATTGATTTATCCAGCCAGCCCTACATAGACACAAAAATCTGGACGTATTTCACAGACAGGAAAGCTGTGGCATTGAAGCAGGACAGCAGGGCTTTGCCCAACCGATCCGGCTTCATTAGACTAGCGCCCTTTCCAATTACCCTTTCAGACAGGTCATGACCCATCAGGACACCATCGTCGCCCAGGCGACGGCCCCCGGCCGGGGCAGCGTTGGCATTGTTAGAGTATCCGGCGGCAGAGCCCGGGATATTGCCGAGATTATTCTGCAGCAGGAGCTGACTCCACGTTATGCCCACTATCTGCCATTCATGGACAGTAAGGGCAACACTATTGATGAGGGCCTGGCCCTGTTTTTCCCCGGCCCCAACTCTTTTACCGGAGAAGATGTTCTTGAACTCCAGGGCCATGGCGGCCCTGTTATTCTGGATCTGTTGATAAAAGAGATCACCAAACACAATATCCGTCTGGCCCGGCCCGGTGAGTTTTCTGAGCGGGCCTTCATGAATGACAAACTCGACCTCGCCCAGGCAGAAGCTATTGCCGATCTTATCGACAGTGCCTCTGAGGAAGCTGCCCGGAGCGCAGTGCGCTCCCTGCAAGGTGCTTTCTCAAGCAAAGTCCATGAACTGACCGAGGAACTCATCCGCCTGCGAATCTATGTGGAAGCAGCCATAGACTTCCCGGAAGAAGAGATCGACTTTCTCTCCGACGGCAAAGTTGCCACAGATCTGGAACAGGTTATCACCAGGTTATCCACAGTTTTCACTGAAGCCCGTCAGGGGACTTTACTGCGTGATGGCATGACCGTCGTTATTGCCGGGCGCCCGAATGCCGGGAAGTCCAGCCTGCTGAATGCTCTTTCCGGCAGAGAATCTGCGATAGTCACAGATATTGCGGGAACAACCCGGGATGTTCTGCGGGAACATATCCACATAGATGGTATGCCTTTGCATATTATCGATACCGCAGGTCTACGGGACAGTGATGACGTGGTGGAGCAGATCGGGGTCAAACGGGCTTTCGATGCCATTGCCCAGGCCGATCTGGTTTTGCTGATGGTTGACAGCACGACAACCGGAACGACTGAACCTCATGCCATCTGGCCAGAGTTTGTTGATCATCTGCCTGCCGATGAGAAGATCACAGTGATTCGCAACAAGATAGATATTTCAGGCGAACAGGCCGGCTTTACTGAAGGAGAGTTCCCGGTGATCCGTCTCAGTGCCAACTCCGGACAAGGTGTAGAAATTCTCAGAGAACACCTTAAATCCTGCATGGGCTATACAGGAACCGGTGAAGGAGGTTTCAGTGCCCGCCGCCGCCATATAGATGCCCTGGAAAAAGCCAGGGACTGTCTGGAGCAGGGCAGGGCTCAGCTCCATGGTATGGGAGCAGGAGAGCTGCTGGCAGAAGATTTGCGTATGGCCCAACAGGCTCTGGGGGAAATTACCGGAGAGTTTTCCAGCGATGACCTCCTGGGTCGTATTTTTTCCAGCTTCTGTATAGGGAAGTAAGTACTCTCTATCTCTATACCTCTTTAAAAGAGAGAGTTTCCCGAGAAGCTTTCTCTTTTTTTTATCCTTGCTTATACGCAGGATATCCACAGGAAATAACCAGGGTTGTCCTTATCCACCAAACATTCACAAGGTATTTTCCCTGTGGATAGTTTTATCTCTGCATTCTCTGCGTTGATATAAGAAAAACTACTCACAGATAAGTGTGAACAGTTTCTGGATAACGATCTGTGGATAACATGTGAAAAAAAGGCTGTTTATAAACCTGAAGATAACCCTCTGGAAATCATAGGGATAACTTTGTTAACAAAATTTATTGTGTATGAAACACCATTTTATACACAGGATAATCCAAAGAAAATCAAAGCTGATTCACCGAATTTAAACAGGGTTATCATTTGCTGAATCCCTTGATATCAAAGGGTTTACAGATCATATCCACAGAAAACCTGTTAACTAAAAAAAACAACATAATAAGTAAATAAGAATAAAAGATAATATTCATATCTTTCTAATTTTAAGAAAAGTGGGAGAGGAAAAAAGTCATCAGGAAGGAGGAATAACCAGTAGGTGTTTTTCCACAGGAAAGTACAGTTTAATTTTTATCTGCAGCCTTTATACTCTCGCGGCTCTCTATCTGCCATAAACGGGTTTCTCTGAACAAATAGCAAAGACAGGCTATGTGTAGGTAAGCAGCAGAAACAGCAGATAAGAGACAGCCAAGTCAGGAGCAATCATCCCCAGTCTGGAGGAAAGAGTCACGTGGATTTTCCAGCACGCTTTGATGTGATCGTTGTCGGTGGTGGTCATGCAGGAACAGAAGCCGCACTGGCATCAGCACGAATGGGCGCAAAAACCCTGCTGGTCACACATAACATAGAAACTCTGGGCCAGATGTCCTGTAATCCTGCCATCGGAGGCATCGGTAAAAGCCATCTGGTAAAAGAGATCGATGCTCTTGGGGGGGCCATGGGCCGGGCTACAGATCTGGGCGGTATACAGTTTCGGGTTCTGAACTCTCGCAAAGGGCCGGCTGTACGTGCTACCCGGGCTCAGGCTGATCGCATTATTTACAAGGCTGCCATACGTGAAATTCTGGAAAACCAAAGTAATCTGTGGTTGTTTCAGCAGTCTGTTGACGACCTGATTATGCAGGGCAGTACTGTACAAGGCGTGGTTACCCAGATGGGTCTCCGCTTTGAAGCAGAACAGGTAATTCTGACGGCAGGTACCTTTCTTGGTGGCTGTATCCATATCGGCATGGAGAATTACAGAGGAGGCCGTGCAGGTGATCCAGCATCTGTTAATCTGGCCAGACGTCTGAGGGAATTCCCACTGCGTGTGGAGAGACTGAAAACAGGCACACCTCCCCGTATTGATGCCCGCTCTGTGGATTTCTCGGTGATGCAGGAACAGCCGGGAGACTTACCCACACCCAATATGTCCTTTATGGGCAAGCCAGAGGATCACCCGCGTCAAATCAGCTGTTTTATTACCCACACAAATGAACGCACCCATGAAATTATCCGTGGTGGCCTGGATCGCTCCCCCATGTATACCGGAGTCATTGAAGGAGTTGGGCCCCGTTATTGTCCTTCCATAGAGGACAAGATCCAGCGCTTTGCTGACAAGAACTCCCACCAGGTATTCATAGAACCGGAAGGTTTGACTACCCATGAGCTTTATCCCAACGGGATATCCACAAGCCTGCCATTTGATGTACAGCTGGAACTGGTACGCTCTATCCGGGGAATGGAGAACGCCCATATTGTTCGCCCCGGATATGCCATCGAATATGATTTCTTTGATCCCCGGGATCTGAAACCATCTCTGGAAACAAAGGTGATTGAAGGGCTGTACTTTGCTGGTCAGATCAATGGCACCACAGGCTATGAAGAAGCTGGTGCCCAGGGGCTGCTGGCTGGCATGAATGCGGCTCTCCGCGCTAGGGGCGATGGACCCTGGTGTCCCCGCCGTGATGAGGCCTATATCGGAGTTATGGTGGATGACCTGATTACCAATGGAACATCCGAACCCTACCGGATGTTCACCAGTCGAGCGGAATACCGGCTGATCCTGCGGGAAGACAATGCTGATCTGCGCCTTACTGAAAAAGGCCGGCAGCTGGGACTGATTGATGATGAACGCTGGGCCGTTTTCTGTGATAAGCAGGAAGGTATAACAAGGGAAGTTGAGCGTCTTAAAACCACTTTCATTCATCCCAAAACCGAGCAGGCAGAGCAGATCAATCAACTGCTGGAAAACCCTGTATCCAGAGAGTACAGCCTGATGGAACTGCTCAAGCGTCCAGAGCTTAACTATCAGGATATTGCCAGTCTCAAGGGGCAGTCTGTGGATAACCGGCAGGTAGCTGAGCAGGTAGAAATCCAGAGTAAATACCAGGGCTACATAGAACGTCAGACGGAAGAGATTGAAAAGCTGCGCCGCAATGAAGAAACCAAACTTCCGGAAGCCATGGATTATGATGATATATCCGGGCTGTCCAATGAGATTCGCCAGAAATTGAAGGATGTTCGTCCGGCCACTTTAGGCCAGGCTGCTCGTATCCAGGGTGTTACCCCGGCCGCTATCTCCCTGCTGCTGATTCATCTGAAGAAAAAAAACCTGAGAGACAAATCGGGCAAAGCCTGATATCCACAGGACACACTTAAACTCAACAGATTCACCGCCGACACCGTAACCCCCGATCCTTTATGCACTGTTAAGGACTAGGGGAATACGGTGTTTTCATAGTAAACTTCACTGTTTCAAATAGTTCCGTCAGAGTAGTAGCTTTTGTGAATAAACTTGAGGTTATGCTGCAGTCAGGTGCAGAGCAGATGGGGATCGATATCACTCCTGAGCAGGTCGCCCGGCTGGGTCATTACGTTGAGCTGCTGGCCAAGTGGAACAGGGTCTACAACCTGACAGCAGTGCGGGATCCGGAAGAGATGGTGTCCCGTCATATTCTGGATAGCCTGAGTATTTATCCACAGGTTGCAAATTTGGTGGGGAGTGGTGAGAGTTTTATTGATGTTGGATCAGGTCCGGGCCTGCCCGGTATACCCCTGGCGATCATGCTGCCGGACAGGGAGGTATCTACCCTGGACTGTGTCGGCAAGAAAACCCGGTTCCAGCAACAGGCCTGTACAGAACTTGGCCTCAGCAATGTCACTACCCTCAACGAGCGGGTAGAAAAGTGGCAGCCGGAAAAGCCCTATGATCTTGTGATGTCCCGGGCCTTCAGTTCCATCACCGATATGATCACAGGGACTGAGCACTTTCTCAAAAGAGGTGGCCGGTGGCTGGCTATGAAAGGCATACGCCCACAGGGTGAGCTGGATGAATTACAAAGAAACAGAACAGATATTTCAGTAAAAGAATCACATTCACTGACAGTTGCCGGTTGTGAAGGACAGCGGCATCTTGTCATACTGGAACGAATGGATACGGAACAGGCCGTTTAGGAGCCTCGTTGATGGGAAAAATCCTGGCTATTACCAACCAGAAGGGTGGTGTTGGTAAAACGACCTCATGTGTCAACCTGGCAGCCTCTCTCGCGGCAACCAGACGTAAAGTGCTGCTCGTGGACCTGGATCCCCAGGGTAACGCGACAATGGGCTGTGGGGTTGATAAACACGATCTTGAGTTGTCGGTTTATGATGTGCTGGTGAACAGGACGCCTGTGCAGGATGTTATTGTTGCCGCAGAAGAGGCTGGTATCGCTGTTCTGCCCGCCAATGGTGACTTGACTGCTGCAGAAGTGAAACTGATTGAAAGGTCTGACAGTGAGTCCAGCCTGCGCAAGGCTCTGGCTTCCGTCAGAAGTGACTATGACTTTATCCTGATTGATTGTCCTCCGTCGCTTAATATGTTGACCGTCAATGCCTTGGTGGCTGCTGACGGTGTGATTATTCCCATGCAGTGTGAATATTATGCTCTTGAGGGGCTGGCGGCATTGATGGATACCGTGTCCGGTATTGCTGCCACGCGCAATCCAAGACTGCAGATAGAAGGACTGCTGCGTACCATGTACGATCCACGTAACAGTCTGACTGTGGAAGTATCCCGGCAGCTGATTGGTCATTTTGGCAACAAGGTGTACCGTACGGTTATTCCGCGCAATGTCCGGCTGGCAGAAGCCCCCAGTCATGGACTGCCAGTGATGAAATATGACAAGCATTCCCGTGGAGCTATTGCCTATTTGGCTCTGGCCGGGGAATTGATTCGCCGGCAGGACGTCGGCAAGGTCCGGAAAACACCGGAACCTGAAACTGTCGCGAGGTGAAACGGCGAGTGGCCAGGAAAAGAGCTTTAGGAAAGGGCTTGGGAACACTGCTGCAAAGTGCCCAGGTTGCAGAAGAGATTGAACAGCTGCAGAAGCCGATGACCATTGAGCTGGAGGCTGTCCGTGACCGTATGTTGCGGGAAATTCCCGTTGAGCAGATTGAGAGGGGACGCTACCAGCCGCGCCGGGACATGAGTCCTGAAGCCTTGGAAGAGCTGGCCAGTTCTATTCGTAAGCAGGGAGTGATGCAGCCCATCGTTATTCGTCCTATTGGAGACAAGGGCGAAGACCGTTACGAGATAATTGCCGGTGAACGGCGCTGGCGCGCCAGTCAGCTGGCTGGTCAGGACAAAATACCTGCCGTGATTCGGGAAGTGTCCGATGAGTCAGCTATTGCCATGGCCCTGATTGAAAATATTCAGCGGGAAGATCTCAATGCCATCGAAGAGGCTCTGGCTCTGGATCGCCTGAAGAAAGAGTTTGAGTTGACCCAGCAGGAAGTCGCCGAAGCGGTGGGCAAGTCCAGAGTGACTGTTACTAACTTGCTGCGGCTGCTTACCTTGCGGGACGATGTGCGCAAAATGCTGGAGTATGGCGATATCGAAGCTGGTCATGCCAAAGCGCTGTTAGGGCTGGAAGATGAACGACAGCTGGAAGCGGCCCGTATGGTTGTGGCCAGGAGTTTGTCTGTGCGTCAGACTGAATCTCTGGTGCGCCGTATGCGGCAGGAAGATGCCGCTCCGGGGGAAGAGAAGCCCCTTGACCCCAATATCCGTAATTTGGAAGAGGATCTGTCCAGAAAGATAGGGGCCAAGGTTGCGATTCGGCATACCGCCAAGGGCAAAGGCAGGCTGGTTATCAGTTATAACTCTCTGGATGAACTGGATGGGGTATTGGATCATATCCAGTAATTGCTGTTGACCTCAGGCTGGTTTTTTAATCTGTCTGGGGTTATGACAGATACTCAACGATCATACAATCGCTATCTTCATTACTTCTTGATGGTGTGAGTTCACCACTATATCTCAATGTGCAGTAGTGGATAAGAGTCTTTCGAATATCTTTTCTGTATTGCCTGTATGTGGCTGGTCCATTAAGCTTGGGAAGTCGTATTTCTTTATTCTTGGATAATTGATCTGCTGCCCAGATAAGTGCTGGCCCGCAGTCATTTGTCCCTTGTCCAGGAGGATTCAACCGACGGATCCGGAAATTATAAAAGTCGCAGTCGTCATCCGCGTAATTCGACAGCCAGAGTCTCAGGATGTTAGCTTCCGCTTCTCCGTGATTGAGGTGCAATGAGTCCACACGATAAATAGCCTGATTGTCTTTATCAACCACTAGTAGTATCCAGTGATGGTGCTCAGGAAGATGGACAGGGAAAAATATGCGTTCGTATGGAGAGGTATTGATTCTGACTCCCCTGTCGACAAGCACATAGTTATTAAAAAATAATCCACTCTTGAACAGACATACTACCGGTATTGGGCATTTATTCTGGCGTTGCGTAAGAAGAGCGAAAGCTAGTGTAATAAGTGAGTCATCTATTTCGCCTTTGGGCGCAAGTCGATCAAGTTCAACTGCTCTCATAGATACTCTGACATTAACAAGTTTGAGTGAATCTTTTTGAGATATAATTCGTTGTTTTTTATGGGAATGCTCCGGAACCTCCGAGGTAAATACTTGGCTGTAGTTCAGCTCCTGCTCATCAGCCGCAGAGTCTGAGCTGATAATTTCAGGACTGCTATCTCGTGTTTTCACCGAAGTATGCTTCGGTGAAACTGCTTTTTTCTGCTTTGCTGGCGGAGCTGTTACTTTACGTTTTTTAGCTGGGGACGGCTTGCTCTTAGGTCTCTTTCCCTCAGAGCTGCTCTCTGATTCAACCGAAGAGGCTGTCACATCTACAGTTTTTTTACGCTTGATTGCCCGGATTTTCACTTCACTTTCTGGAGATGACAGTTCTGAATCAGAGTCGTCACTTCTAGAGTGATGTCTTGTATATTTAGCGGAAGACTCTTTAAGCGCAGCAGGCTTTCTACGCTTAGTTGACCTGGTTTTTACTCTGTGTGTTTTTTTAACTGGCGGTTTTGGCTCAGAAATCTCATCTTCAGAGCTGCTAAATCCTGAATCCGATCTGGTACGCTCAGATCTGCTGTCTGCAGATTCAGAAGAAGAGTCTTCAGGAGCAGGCGGTTTTCCCCTTATTAGTGCTTTTCGTTTATTTAATGATGGCTGTTTTGCCTGGGGACGCTCATCTTCAGAACTGCTACTGCCTGATGCAGAGCTGTCACTTCCATATCTTTTAACTGCAGATTTAGAGGTTGGAGCAGGAGGTTTTTTCAGTGGCTTGATTCTACGCTCTGGAATGAACTTCTTTGATTTAGAGTCGCTGGAATCTTCTTTATTTCTCTTCGTTCTGCGCGCAGGTACCGCTTTGACGGATCCAGAAGACTCGTCCGTTGACGGCTCTTCCGTGGTGCCGAAAATAGCTCCACTGACTTTATAAACAAATTGATAAAGTGCCTGCATTCTGTCTTTCACTCTACAGCGATAGGGTGGATCTTAGAGTGCGATTATTGACTCTGCAGCAACACTTTTTACTAACCAGTTAGGTATATCTGGTAACAAAGCAGTGGAAAAGACTGGGAATGGAGTTGATATAACTATCTGTGATGAATGCTGTTGATCGTAGGTAGTAATACCCATATACTTGCCTCGCCTGACAGCCTGTCGGATAACAAGGCCATAAGAAATACGGCATAGTGAACTTTTAATAAGAAGTTGTACATAACAAGACGTTGCAGGGGCGTTGAGTTGTACATAAATGGGACAGAAGTATGAGGCGCACCTGATGCAGCAACCTCATCTGCGAAAACCCGCTGTTTACAGGGTGATTTTTGCTCAGGCAATGGTGACAGTCCTGCTCTGCGCAGGTTTTTTGGTCATCGGTACCACGGCAGCACTGTCTGCTTTGTTGGGGGGCTTAATCTGTTTTATTCCTAATGCCTACCTTGTATTCCGGGCTTTCTCGCACTCTGGTGCGCGTGCGGCAAAAAGTATTGTGACAGGCTTCTACAAGGGTGAAACGGGCAAGTTCCTGCTGACCTGTTGCGGCTTTGCTCTTGTGTTTGCTCTGGTAAAACCGCTGAATCATGCCGTTTTGCTGGGTGTATTTGTTTTGGTGCAGGCGGTCAACTGGTTTACACCGGTGCTGCTGAAGATCCGGGTAAGTTGACGGGGTAAGGTTTTTTATGGCAGCAAACACAGCCTCAGGTTATATACAGCATCATCTGCAGAACCTGACTTATGGTCAGTTGCCTGCAGGTTACGAGCGCTACGATAGCTCGGTACTGAATGAGGCAACCTGGACTATAGCCCACAGTGCTCAGGAAGCCGCAGATATGGGATTCTGGGCTATTCATGTCGACAGTATGATGTGGTCTGTTTTTCTTGGCCTGGCCTTCCTTTTGCTATTTCGTTCAGTGGCAAAAAACATTACCAGTGGCGTCCCCAGTGGTCTCCAGAATGCCATTGAAACCATTGTTGAGTTTGTTGATACCAGCGTGAAAGAGAGCTTCCATGGGCGTAATCCGGTTATCGCTCCTCTGGCTCTGACAATATTCTGCTGGATATTCTTTATGAACCTGATGGACTTGATTCCTGTGGACTGGATACCGGGTCTGGCAACCCTTGCCGGTGTTCCTTACATGAAGATTGTGCCGACAACTGACCCGAACATTACCATGTCCATGTCCATCAGCGTGTTCCTGCTGATGTTGTTCTACTGGGTCAAGGTCAAAGGTTTTGGAGGTCTGTTCTCCGATCTGGCGCTTCACCCGTTTACCAGTAATAACCTGGCGGTCAAGGCCATACTGATCCCGGTTAACCTGCTTCTTGAAACAGTCTCACTGCTTGCTAAGCCCATTTCCCTCGGGTTGCGGTTGTTTGGCAACCTCTATGCCGGTGAGCTGATTTTCATCCTGATTGCCATGATCGGATATCTGCAATTGCCCCTGCACTTTGGCTGGGCCCTGCTGCATATTCTGGTTATTACCTTACAGGCTTACATCTTCATGACCCTGACCATTGTTTACCTGAGCATGGCTCATGAAGACCACTAAACAGCCGTAATAAGCGGCGCTTAACTCTGGTTAATTTGAAATTAATAAACCATCTGACAATTGGAGTCTGGAGGAAATATGGAACTGGTAGTTGGTCTAACCGTCATCAGTGTCGCAATTATGCTGGGTCTTGCCGCTCTGGCTACTGCAGTCGGCTTCGGAATGCTGGGCGGTAAATTCCTGGAAGGTGTTGCCCGCCAGCCGGAAACAGCTCCTATGCTGCAGACCAAGATGTTCATCGTTGCCGGCCTGCTGGATGCGATCCCCATGATCGCTGTTGGTATTGCACTGTTCTTTACCTTCGCTAACCCATTCATCGCGCAGGTTCAATAAATCTGGGTTAATGGCCTTTCTGTCAGTTTGGTCTTCCGGCACTGCAAACGCCGGAAGGCACTTAAAAGGCGAGTATCAGAAGGCTGAACATTAACTGAATTGCGAGAGGTGATAGTGTGAACATCAATGCGACCATTATTGGTCAGACAATTGCGTTCGCATTCTTTGTGTGGTTCTGCATGAAGTATGTCTGGCCGCCTATTATCGGCGCCCTGAATGAACGTCAGAAAAAAATAGCAGATGGTCTGGCGGCTGCAGACCGTGCCAGCAAGGATCTTGAACTGGCACAGGCCAAGGCTGTGGAAGAGCTTCACCTGGCTCGCGAGCAGGCTAAAGAGATTCTGGAGCAGGCTAACCAGCGTGCCACAGTCATTGTCGAAGAAGCCAAAGATGAAGCACGGAAAGAGGGTGAACGTCTGATTGTTGCCGCCCGTGCTGAAATCGAACAGGAAGCCAATCAGGCCCGGGAAGCACTCCGTGCCCAGGTGGCCAGTATTGCTGTTGCCGGTGCCGGCAAGATTCTTGGCAGGCAGATCGACGAGGCAGCCAACAGCGAACTGGTAGACCAGTTGGCAGCTGAACTCTGAGGCGGAGGCAATTATGGAACTGACCACTTGCGCCCGTCCTTATGCCAAAGCTGCATTTCAATATGCCCTTGACCAGAATGCTCTCGAGCACTGGTCGCAGATGTTGAAAAGTGGTGCAGCTGTGGTTCGGAGTGAAAGAGTCAATGTGCTGCTTGGAATGCCATCCTTCACTGCTGAACAGAAAGCAGATGCCTTTATTAATATTTGCGGTGACAGTCTGGACGACAGTGGACGTAACTTTGTCCGCACTCTGGCTGACAACAAGAGACTGACTCTGTTACCTCAGGTTGCCGAACTGTTCGAAGCATTCAAGGCAGCACAGGAACAGAGCGTTGATGTTGAAGTTCTGTCGGCATTTCCTCTTTCTGGCGAACAGATCGACAAGCTGTCCGGAAAATTACGGAACAAGCTGAGTTCTGAAGTCCGGCTGGTTAACACGGTGGATTCTGAACTGATTGGGGGCGTTGTCATTCGTGCTGGGGATCTGGTGATCGACAGCAGTATCAAGACAAGGCTGGCAAAACTGGCTGATGCGATGCTCTCGTAAACAGCCATGAGCAATATAAGAACGAATTCCTAAAGTGCAGGCAGGTTTGGCATGCAGCAACTGAATCCTTCTGAAATCAGCGACATTATCAAGAGCCGTATAGAGAGTCTTGATGTTTCCGCTGAAGCCCGTAATGAGGGCACTATCGTCAGCGTTTCTGACGGTATCGTACGTATCCACGGTCTTGCCGACGTTATGTACGGAGAGATGATTGAATTTTCCGGCAATGTTTTCGGCATGGCCCTGAATCTGGAACAGGACTCAGTGGGTGCCGTTGTTCTTGGTGACTACAAGGGACTTGCAGAGGGGCAGAAAGCCAGGTGTACCGGCCGTATCCTGGAAGTACCGGTAGGAACGGAGCTTCTTGGGCGTGTTGTCGATGCCTTGGGCAATCCGATAGATGGTAAAGGCCCTGTAGAGGCCAAGATGACCGCGCCGGTAGAAAAAGTGGCCCCGGGGGTTATTGCCCGTCAGTCCGTAGACCAGCCTGTGCAGACTGGTTACAAAGCGGTCGACTCCATGGTTCCCATCGGTCGTGGTCAACGGGAGTTGATCATCGGTGACCGTCAGACCGGTAAAACAGCCCTGGCTATCGATGCCATTATCAACCAGAAAGGCACAGGTATTAAGTGTATCTACGTTGCCGTAGGTCAGAAGCAATCTTCTATCGCCAACGTGGTACGCAAGCTGGAAGAGCATGGTGCTATGGAGCATACCATCGTGGTGGCTGCGGGTGCTGCTGATCCTGCTGCGATGCAGTTCCTGGCTCCTTTCGGAGGCTGTTCCATGGGCGAATATTTCCGTGACCGCGGTGAAGACGCCCTGATTATCTATGATGACCTGACCAAGCAGGCTTGGGCTTACCGCCAGATCTCCCTGCTGCTGCGCCGTCCCCCCGGTCGTGAAGCTTATCCGGGTGATGTCTTCTACCTTCATTCCCGTCTGCTGGAGCGTGCGGCCCGTGTCAACGCCGACTATGTTGAGAAGCTCACCGGTGGCGAGGTGAAAGGCAGAACAGGTTCCCTGACTGCCCTGCCAATTATTGAAACCCAGGCGGGTGATGTATCGGCTTTCGTACCAACGAACGTTATCTCTATCACCGATGGTCAGATATTCCTGGAAACGGATCTGTTCAATGCTGGTATCCGTCCTGCAATGAATGCCGGTGTTTCCGTATCCCGGGTTGGTGGTGCTGCCCAGACCAAGATTATCCAGAAGCTGGGTGGTGGTATCCGTCTGGCCCTGGCCCAGTACCGTGAACTGCAGGCTTTTGCCCAGTTTGCTTCTGATCTGGATGAAGCGACTCGTAAACAGCTCGAACATGGTCAGCGTGTGACCGAGCTGATGAAGCAGAAGCAGTACAAACCTCTGTCTGTTGCCGAGATGGGTGTTTCCATTTATGCCGCTGAGAAAGGCTATCTGGAAGATATCGAACTCAACAAGATCGGCGCTTTTGAAGATGCTCTGCTGAGTTATGTCAACAGTCAGCATGCAACTCTGATGGCAAAAATTAATGAGTCCGGCAGTTACAGCGATGATATCCAGGCGGACATTAAGGAAGCTATCGAGAAGTTCAAGGCAACCCAGACCTGGTAAAGGGAGCGGATTGCTATGGCAGTCGGAAAAGAGATAAAGACGCAGATAGCGTCGATAAAGAATACGCAGAAAATCACCTCTGCCATGGAGATGGTTGCTGCATCCAAGATGCGCAAGGCTCAGTTGCGAATGGAGCGTTCCCGCCCCTATGCCCAGCGTATCCGCCAGGTTGTCGGTCATATTGCCAATGCCAACCCTGAGTACCGCCATGACTACATGGTTGAGCGGGAAGTTAAGCGGGTAGGTTATATAGTGGTATCAACAGACCGTGGTCTTTGCGGCGGGCTGAACACCAATCTGTTCAAGCGAACTGTGGAAGATATGAAGCAGTGGCACGAGCAGGGTGTTGAAATTGATATCTGCGTAGTTGGCAACAAAGCAGCTTCTTTCTTTAACAGCTTCGGTGGCAATGTGGTTGCGGCAATGAACCACTTGGGGGATACCCCCAATATTGCTGACCTGATCGGTGGTGTGAAGGTGATGCTGGATGCCTATGAGCAGGGACGGATTGATCACCTGGCCATTACCTTCAACCGTTTTGTCAATACCATGGCCCAGTCACCGGTATGCGAACAGCTGCTTCCTCTGCCGCCGGATGAAGATGAATCCCTGAAGCATCCCTGGGACTACCTGTATGAGCCTGATGCCAAGCTGCTGCTGGATCAGCTGCTGGTACGTTATATCGAGTCCCAGGTTTACCAGTCTGTGGTGGAAAACAATGCCTGCGAACAGGCTGCCCGGATGGTTGCTATGAAGAGCGCAACTGATAATGCCGGCAGCCTGATCGATGAGCTGAATCTTGTTTATAACAAGGCGCGCCAGGCTGCGATCACCCAGGAACTTTCTGAGATCGTAAGCGGCGCGGCGGCCGTGTAGGACAGAATTCAAGATAAGAGGTGAGACATATCATGAGTAGCGGTCGTATCGTACAGATCATAGGCGCCGTTATAGACGTCGAGTTCCCACGGGATCAGGTCCCTCAGGTATACGACGCCCTGAAGGTTGACGGTAAGGAACTTACTCTGGAAGTTCAGCAGCAGCTGGGGGACGGTATCGTCCGCTCTATCGCGCTGGGTTCAACTGAAGGTATCAGCCGAGGGCTGGTTGCCAACAATACCAATGCGCCAATCAAGGTTCCGGTTGGCACCCAGACTCTGGGACGGATTATGGACGTTCTGGGGGATCCGATTGATGAAAAGGGTCCTATCGGTGAAGAGGAGCGTATGCCCATTCACCGTGAGCCTCCCAGCTACGCAGATCAGGCGGCTACCAATGAACTGCTGGAAACCGGAATCAAGGTTATTGACCTGGTCTGTCCCTTTGCCAAGGGCGGTAAGGTCGGTCTGTTCGGTGGTGCCGGTGTTGGTAAAACCGTAAACATGATGGAGCTGATCCGGAACATTGCCATCGAGCATTCCGGTTTCTCTGTGTTTGCCGGCGTGGGTGAGAGAACCCGTGAGGGTAACGATTTCTATCATGAAATGACCGACTCCAACGTGCTGGACAAGGTATCCCTGGTTTACGGTCAGATGAATGAGCCTCCCGGTAACCGTCTGCGTGTGGCCCTGACCGGCCTGACTATGGCCGAGAAATTCCGTGACGAAGGCCGTGATGTGCTGTTCTTTGTGGATAACATCTACCGTTATACCCTGGCCGGTACCGAAGTATCTGCACTGTTGGGACGTATGCCTTCTGCGGTGGGTTACCAGCCGACTCTGGCGGAAGAGATGGGGGTTCTGCAGGAGCGGATTACTTCCACCAAGACTGGCTCCATCACTTCTATCCAGGCAGTATACGTACCGGCTGACGACCTGACTGACCCGTCGCCTGCGACTACTTTCTCGCATCTGGATGCCACCGTGGTACTGAGCCGGGATATCGCTTCCAAGGGTATCTACCCGGCTATTGACCCGCTGGACTCTACCTCCCGTCAGTTGGATCCGCTGGTGATTGGTCAGGAGCATTATGATGTGGCCCGCGGCGTGCAGACTGTTCTGCAGCGTTACAAGGAACTGAAGGATATTATTGCGATCCTGGGTATGGATGAACTGTCTGAAGAAGATAAGCAGACTGTAGCCCGTGCCCGTAAGATTGAACGTTTCCTGTCCCAGCCGTTTTTCGTAGCTGAAGTATTTACCGGTTCTCCCGGTAAATATGTGTCTCTGAAAGACACTATCCGTGCCTTCAAGGGCATTCTGGAAGGGGAGTATGATGCTCTTCCCGAGCAGGCGTTCTACATGGTTGGCTCAATTGATGAAGCAGTTGAGAAGGCCAAGTCCCTTTAACCAGCCGTGGTAAACGATGACCCGCAGGCCTGCTGCTGAGTACTTTTCAGAAGCAGGCCTGAACAGGAGGGACAAAATATGGCAGCGAGTGTTCACTGTGACATAGTCAGCGCAGAGGAGGAAATCTTCTCCGGTCTGGTTGAAATGGTTGTGGCAACAGGTACTGAAGGGGATCTCGGAGTTTCTCCCAGCCATACTCCCCTGATTACCGGCCTGAATCCGGGGCCGATACGTCTGATCAAGCAGGGGGGAGAAGAAGATATCTACTACCTGTCAGGTGGTTTCCTGGAAGTGCAGCCCAACCAGATTAAAGTACTGGCTGATACCGCCCTGAGAGCTGCGGATATGAATGAAGCGGCAGCAGAAGAAGCCAAGAAACAGGCTGAACAGGCCCTGGCCAACCAGCAGGGTGAGTTTGACTATAGTCGTGCTGCAACTCAGCTTGCTGAAGCTGTTGCTCAGCTGCGTACTCTGCAGGCTATTCGCAAGAAACTTGGTAAAAAATAACCTTGGCAGAGGTTCCTGAACACTGTTTGTATAGGTGAACAGTGTTCATTATTTTATCCTTTATTGCATAAAAAACAGACAAATCAATACCCTCGATACCAGTTTCTGGTATTGGAGGGTTTTTTGTATCTGTTGGTATTGGAAACTGCAGAGATTGAACGAAAGTGAATCACTGTTTCTTTTATAAATTTATCTTTTATAAAAAAGTGTCTCTTATAAAACTGTAGTTCATCTTCTAATGGTGACTGCAGGTCAGTTAAGTCCAGCAAAAAGGAAAACGTGCTACGAGCCCTTTGCATAAAAAGTCACCTGAACGCGATGAAAAAGAAACAACTCCCCTCCGTATCGAAAGGTGGCAAACAGATGGTTCAGACAGTGGAAAGTTCTGTGGATAAAGTCCTGTGCCTGGCCCAGCTCATCATATAGTTATCCAACAAAGAATCTATCAGCTGTTCGCCGCTGGTATGTTTTTCTGAAATAACGCCTTTACCTGCCGCCAGCAGACATATTCCGTGTACCCCCGCCCAGATAACCCGTGAAGCTATGTGTATATTCTGAAGGTTTCGCCGGCCTTCTATTCTGCTTAATTGCTCGGTAAAAAGTGCGAAAAGCCGGTTTATGCGCATCTGATGCCAGTCTGGTAGCTCTTTGTGAACCGGTATTCGGTGTTCAAAGGCCAATTGCCAGCGGTATGGGTACTTACGTGCAAATCCTAGCTGAATTCGGGCCAGCTTCTTAAGAGCAGGCTGTGGATGTTTTTCTTCCCTTATCGCGACAGTAGAGAGCAGATGCAGCTCATCAAGAGTCTCAGCATTGGCTGCAAGCAGGAGATCGCTATAACTGCCAAAGCTGTTGATAACTGTGGCTGGAGAATAACCTATCAGCTTGGCGACCTTTCTAAGGCTCAGTTCCTGGGCAGGGTGAAGGCGAAGAAAATCTTTAACAGTGGCAAGGGTAAGGCGCTGCAGTTCATCCTTGCTGTGATCATTCCGTCGAGCCATATCCATTGCCTCTTGAGGAAAGTTTGAGTAAGTAAACCGCTCTATCTTTTGCTGGAGACAGTTGCCCGATAACAGCGTTCAATTTTTCGGCAACGCTTCAGTCAACAGTGTTTATTTCATATTGGTTGCTCTGCAATGGGAGCGTCAAGGAATCAGCCAAAAAACAACTGAACAGTGTTTGGTTTTTCCCGGCCAAACTGAACGGTGTTTGCCTGGAAAAGGAGTAAACAGTGTTCAAGAAAAGAAACTGCATGAGAAGTTATTGAACACTGTTTTGTGGCAACATGGCGCTGCCCTGCTACTCTGTCTGCTTCACATTTTTGGAGATTGCCATGGGACTTGAGCAGCGGGTAGAACATCTTGAGTTGCAATACCAGAGCCTTGATGGAACTGTGCATAAAATTCTGGCTTTTACCAAAAGCACCCATGAAATCCTGATGGAGCATGTGGCAGAGACCCGCAGACGCTTTGCCGAACAGGACAAGCGCTTTGCCGAGCAAGACAAACGTTTTGAGCGGCTGGAAAGCGATGTGTCAGAACTAAAAAGCGATGTGTCAGAACTAAAAAGTGATGTATCAGGACTAAAAAGCGATATGTCAGATGTTAAGTCCATGCTCACACAGCTTTTACTCAAGTAGCACGCAGCAGCAATACCCAATAAATACAAAAGTTAGCAAAACATAAATTTGGATTATTTACTGACTGGGTAATGAAACAAGAGAGGCTTTTCCAAATCTGCGATCCCTGGAAGCATAAGAGACCAGAGCCTGCTCCATATCGTCTGTTGAAAAATCAGGCCAGAGCTTATCCACAAACAGAAATTCTGTATGTGCCATTTCCCACAGCAGAAAATCGCTGATTCTCTGTTCACCACTGGTGCGGATAAAGAGATCGGGTTCAGGAAGAAAATGGGTTGAAAGACGGGAAGCGAAAAGTTCTTCTGTCAGCTCTTCTCCCTGGGTAGTCAGAGCTGCAGCCCTGACAATATCCCATCGACTGGTATAGTTATTGGCAATCACCAAAGTAAGCCTGCGGCAGTGTTCGGTGGCGTGCTCGACTCTGGACATGGCATTTTGCAGCGAAACAGGAAGCTGATTTCTATCCCCTATAAAACGAACACGTATATCCAACTTTTTAAGGTCTTCAAGAATTTCGGTTGCCATATATTCATTCAGCAGCATAAGAAGGGAAACCTGCTCGGGAGGGCGCTGCCAGTTACGCCGTGAGAAAGCAAAAACTGTCAGAACCTCAATGTTATAGGCCAGTGCAGCAGATATTGTATCCCTGAGTGCGGACAAACCAGCCACGTAACCGGTATAGCCGGGAAGCCTGTTCTTTCTTGCCCAGCGACTGTTGCCATCCATAACGATAGCAATATGCCTGGGTTTTCTTGTCAGATTTCTTGGAATAATAGCTGCGGCGTCTGGCGGGAGAAAACCGGAGAACAGTCGCTTAAGCAGTGGTTGCCGGGTTGCCACAAGAAGGGAGAAAAAGCTTTTAGCCCTGTTTTTGTCTTGAGGCAGTAGTTGCAGAAGTGATAACAGGTTGGCCTGATTATCCACAACGTTTAAACCACTTTGAGCAAGAAAGGATCTTATCAGATCATCAGGAATTAATTTATCAACACAGCTAAGCATACGCCCCGGTAGTTGAGCATCAACCTTGATTTTGTATTCCGGTATTCCTTTAATAACAGCCTTATTCTCCTGGTTAAGGTTTTTTACCCAGTCAGTAAACTGTCTTGGTTTTTGATGTCTGGCGACAGCTATATGAGCTGAAAGTGAGTTGTCCGAAATCATATTGCTGATCAGTTGATAGCGCTGTTGTTCTGGGACGATAAATAGTCGAATCAGTTCCTGTGTTTCAATAAAGCCATTGGCATGCAGGTAGTGAATGGCCTGATCATTACAAAGAGATTGTGGAGATAAAACATTATTTTGCAGTTGCTGGCGTAAATTGATCGTCTGCTGCGAGGCAAAAAGCAGCTGGGGTAAAAGAATAATCGGGAAGGTAAAGCGGGGCAAAGTCATAATATAACCATTCTTATTTGTAGGCAGCTAAGACAATTATTTGAAGTTATTCATGGCTGACTTTGGCTAATCGCTGTTTGAGATATTCATAGTCTGTCCCCAGGGGAAGAGCCGTTATGTTAAGTTGGCCTCCAAAAGATCCGGCACACTTGGCTCCTATATCAAAGCCGCCGCCAATCGTATTAGGAATAAGCTGACCTCTGCTTGCCAGGCGCAGGGCAAGCCCGGCACTGATATCCATAGAGGCCCGTGGGGTCAGTGATAATGGAAAACGGGTGTAACTGACATCTGAGTCCTGACCAATATTGCCCCCTCCTGCCAGAACTGTTACCCCCGGCCCTAAAGTAATTTCACCAGAAGGGCGGAGCTCTAGCCAGCGGTTACCTAACGTGCTTCGGCAGGCTGCCAAGTCGAGAGAGCCGGTAATGCCGATAGCCAGCCAATGAGTGCCAAGGTAGCCACCGATGGAGTAACAGCCATAGGTTGGGCTGGCAAAGCCAGTAAAGAGGTTTTTAATGCCATAAGTCGTGGAGAGGTTGGCAATCTGGGCCAAATATAACGACTTGGGCTGGGAAGGTAAGTTTAAATATTGCTGCTCATATATCTGACACTGCTGGGCAGTGTCAGCGGCATTTCCGTCGTCGTAGGAGAAAGAGAGGTCTTTCTGTATCAGTTCTGCCAGGTCAGCCAATAGCAGGCCGTCACCCTTGAGGTTATAAATTAGGTTCGAGGTGCACTGCAGCAGACGGTTGAAATCAGCTGAAGCTCTTAAGGGGAGTAACAAAATAAGAAGTTGAGGCAAGAACAGTAAAATGACTCGAAACTTAGACATAGAGAAGCCACTCCTGATATTGGGCCGGCAATCAGTGGCTCCTCAACATAGTCTCAATTCATTCCTCCTACCGTAGAAATTTGAAACCAAGAGTAAAAGTTAATGGTGACAGTTAACGGTTGGTTTTCTGCGGAATTTCACATAGCCCCTGGGAAGGGATATCCAGGGCGGCATTGAAGCGTGCCGACATGTTTTGGAAAGCCACAAGTGCAGTCAGTTCCATAATCTGCTGTTCGGAAAAGTATTTGCTGAGCTCCTGGTGAGCAGTATCATCAAGCTGGCAGCCTGAGCCTGACATCCCTTTGGTCCAGGCCAGAGCCACTTTTTCTGCCGGAGTGTAAAGATCACTGGTCGTCCAGCTGTCAATTTCTTTTAGTTTCTCTGCTCCGCCGTGTTCATGGGCAAGGGTATGAGCATTGAGATCAACACAGAATTCACACCAGGTCAGCTTAGCCACATACACCTGAATCATGGCCCTTAAAACGGGAGGAAGAGAGGAAGACTTGCCGCTAAGTGTTCCCCAGAAGCTTGCAAACAGAACAAAAAGGCGAGGCCTGCGGGACCACACCAGAGCGGGTTGAAGAACCTGACCATAGTGTTTTTCCTGTCTGTTAAAGAACCAGCGTAACCAGAACGGCAGCTTTGATCGTTCGGCTGGGGATACCCGCATAGAGACACCTTAATCTAATCTATTAATCCAGTTCCCTGCTTATGCCTGTAATCTGTTCGCGAATCAACTGTCTGGTTTTGGGAAACTGTTTAGGAAAGCGCCAGTTTTCAGTATTGAGAGAAAGCCAGGAACGCCAGGAAACCTCACTGATCTCCAAGGTGTCAATGGTGGCAACATTTTCTGTAATGGCTTCACACCTGAAGAGTTGGAAGCCGTTATCAAATGTGGCCAGGCGCTCATGAACCGAGACCTGTATACCTGTTTCCTCCAGAGTCTCCCGGTAAGCTGTACAACGGGCAGTCTCTCCGGCCTCTGATGTGCCACCAGGAAGTGATTGTTTACCGGACAGGCGCATGGTAACTACAACCACCTCATCCCCTTTGGTAATCAAACAGCCGGCGTTGGCAGGCTGGTATTCATCGGTAGCATAGGGACAGGCTACAACCGACGGACGCTGACATCCAGCCAGAATAAGAAGACTGAGCAGGAAAAATGTCTGGGCAGATTTTGCAGGTATCATTGTTATTTTCTTACCGATATCTGGTTAGTGAAAATAGGTTAGGTTTTTTGACCGCAAAAAGAACCGACAGTTCCTCAAACCTACCGTCAGTTCATAAAAAACCGGATCCCTGAAGCAGAAGAACGCACCCAAGTAAAGCGAGGGAAAGATAGCAGAAGTTATATATAGTCTTCTGTGACAGGTGGTTAAGCAGGAAAAAGCCTAATAAAACGCCAACAGGGGCGGCGGGAGCCAGCCGGAAAGAGATATGTAAGTTGCTCCAGTCCAGTTGTCCAAGCCAGCCGTAAGCAGCAATCTTGCAGATATTTATACCACCAAACAGCCAGGCTTGGGTGCCCATCAGCATATGGCTGCCAAGTCTCAGCGGCAGGAGGTAAATATTGAGTGGTGGCCCACCGGCATGAATACCAAAGCTGGTAAACCCGGTTATACATCCCCAGAAACTTCCTTTAAGAGTTGAGGGATTCTGGATACGTCCTGAAGATTTTTTAACAAGCTGCATTCCGCAAAACCCCAGGGATATAAAACCTATCAGCAGGCGAATACTGTCTTCGGAAAGTTGGCTGAAAATAGCTGTTCCCAGGGCAATGCCGACAATGCCCGCGGGGAGGCAGACTTTCACGATGGGCCAGTTAACAAGACCTTTGAATTTCCACAGGGAGATGAAGTCCATCAGCAGTAACAGGGGAACCAGGATGGCGGCGGCCTGTATCGGGGGCATGGCTAAAGCCATTAGTGGTACAGAGAGAGTACCGATATTACTGCCCAGTCCACCTTTACCCATGCCATTAACGACTACGGCAATAAAAGCGAGAATATAGCCAAGTGGTTCAAGGGCTTCTTGTGTCATCAGGCTTTGTCTGCAGTTGGATAAGGGAGAGCTGTATAGTGATGTTGTTTCGCTGTCGGGAACAGAACATGGGAGAGAAAATATTCCCAATACGGGTTCACCGGACAGAAACTCAAGAGAAGTTTCATGGCTATATAAATAGACCTTACTGGTTCCAGGTGCCCAGCAGGCCTCACTTGACCCAGTATTTTTCAGAATAAGCTTTTTAGAATGAGCTTTTCAGAATAAGCCGTGCAGAATATAGTCTCATGCTTTTTGTCACAGTGGATAAGGTATGGCACTCAAGGCCACGATATTCAAAGCCGGTTTGCAAATTTCTGATATGGATCGCGGCTATTATCAGGATCACAATCTGACGGTTGCCCGCCACCCCTCGGAAAATGATGAACGAATGATGGTGCGGGTACTGGCTTTTGCCCTGCATGCGTCCGAGGAACTCCAGTTTACCAAAGGGCTGAGTACGGATGATGAGCCCGATCTTTGGGAAAAGGATATGACCGGTGCCATTACACTCTGGGTTGAAGTTGGCCTGCCCGATGAACGCCGTATACGCAAAGCCTGTAACCAGTCCCGTGAAGTGGTTATCTATGCTTATGGCGACCGTTCGGCTCCAGTCTGGCGAGAGCAGAATGCTTCAGTGTTTAAAAAATTTTCCAACCTGAAGGTTTATTTTCTATCTGGAGAGCAGGTGTCCGCTCTGGCTGGTATGGCTGAAAGAACAATGAACCTGCAATGTACTGTTCAGGACAGACTTTGCTGGTTAAACAGTGACAGCGCCAGTGCTGAAGTTGAACTTCAAATCTGGGTTGCTGATTGAAAACGCTCCCTAAGCCTTGTTCTGTTTTTCTCTCGGAAATTACCGAAAATAGTGTACGGCACTTACTGGACAGATAGGGTTTTCTGAAGGAAGTAAGAACTACAGCCGGAGATTCCCCCAATATACAGACACCAGCAAAAAGACAAATAATTTACGTTTGGTTAACTTGTTCATGTCCACTGTGGTATCGTTACCCGTTACGCTTTTTGCAGTCGAGCCCAGATTTACCGTGGAAGTGTCTTTTTTTATCACCTCGGAGTGATGAAATAGTCATTTCCTGCTCGTGGCGGTTGCTGTAAAAATAGGAGTCTGAATGGCTGAACGATAGCCGGACACGCTTTGTCTGCGGCAGTCTGCAGCCTGTTATTCATCTATGAAAGAACACCATATGAAAAGCTACCACATCTATGGACTAGGTGCGGCTTTGGTTGATACCGAGATTGAGGTTGATGACGCCTTTCTCGCAGCCAACAGAGTGGAAAAAGGTCATATGACCCTGATTGACCAGCAGCGCCGTGAGGAGCTGATGGAAGCGCTTAAGGGTCACCTGGTACACTCCAGTCGTGCAAGTGGTGGTTCTGGAGCGAATACTGCCATATCTGCCTGCTACTTTGGCAGTAAGGTGTTCTACTCCAGCAAGGTGGCAGATGATGAATTCGGGCAGTTCTACCTTAACGACATGAAAAAAGCAGGTGTCACGACCTGTAACCTGGATAACAACAAAAATGGCATTACCGGGAAATGCTTGGTCATGATCACTCCAGATGCCGAACGTACTATGAATACCTTCCTCGGTATCAGCGAAACACTCTCCGAACATGAAATTGATGAAGAAGCTCTGAAAGCTTCAGAGTACCTCTATATTGAAGGCTATCAGGTCACTTCTGATTCCGGTCGTACTGCAGCGGTTAAAGCCCGTGAGCTGGCAGAGAAGCATGGTGTGAAAACAGCTCTGAGCCTGTCTGATCCCGGTATGGTCAAGTTCTTCCGTGAAGGTCTGGAAGAGATGATTGGGGAGAAGGGTATCGACTTTCTGTTCAGCAACCGTAAGGAAGCCCTGGGTTGGGCGGAGACTGATGACCTTTCAGAAGCCATTGAGTCCCTGAAGAAGATTGCCAGAGCCTTTGCCATTACACTGGGGCCGAAAGGTGCCATTGTATTCGATGGTGAGCAGCTTTTGGAAATAGCTCCGTACCCGGCAACAGTTGTTGATACCAATGGTGCCGGTGATACTTTTGCCGGTGCCTTCCTGCACGGCATTATTGCAGGTTATGGCTATCAGAAAGCTGGAGAGCTGGCCAGTGTCGCCTCTGCCCATGTTGTCTCTTCCTACGGTCCTCGCCTGGCTCCTGCCATGTATGACAAGATTCTGAAGCAGGTTATGGAATCTTAAGAACCTGTCTTTCTTACTTTCTTATGCAGTGCCACTGTCGTATTTCTAAAAGTGGCACTTATCTCAAAAAAAATTTTCCTTGATCAAATAATATACGCATAAAGTTTAATCAGCCGAGTGGCCGTCAGATATCTGTATCTGGGAAAAATATGAAGATAGGGAAAAAAGAGATGAGGGAAGGAGACTTCAGTTACGGGTCTGAATTTCCTTGTCAGACCCACAATCCGTGTTCCCTGTTCGCCAGTCGTCCTGACACTCGGTCGGTTCCATAACCTTAACCTGCAGTCCTGCACAGATTATTTCCATAAGGAGCAGGTGGCTGTCCATGCCTTTTCTTTTGCAGCTATCCTGCCGCAACTCTGCCGAAGTATGTTATCAGTTTTAGGCTTTGGTAAAAACTCGTTAAAACCTCTTAAGTCTGTGGGTTTTTTCTTATTTGCTTCTGGAATTACCCTGCTATTTTTTGTAGATTGTCATCTTCGCTCTCTTCATCTTCATCTTCATCTTCATCATCTTCATCATCATCATCATCTCCTTCCTCATCTTCATCAAATGGATCAGAGAGATAGAGTTCCCTTATAACCTCTTCATCAAGATCAATTGCTGTTTCCGGAATCTGCCAGAATGTGGAGGTCAGCTTGTTTCTGGCTAACCAGTCGCACATTTCGGGTGCGGTTTTACGGAATGATTCAGCTGTGGACTCATACCAGACCTTGTAATAACTCATGTGGTTATCCAGACTGAATTTCTCTTCAGGTTGCAGTGTTCTCCCATCCCTTTCTGCAACTTTCTCAAGCCCGGTGTTGATGATTTCTAGAAGACGATCAATAAACCTCTGGAACTGTCCGGCCAGTACCATTTCGCTGGCAACAATGACCAAAGCCATATCGGCTTCATTATCATCACCCAGCTCAACACTGAAGCCCTGTTTCTTCAGCTTATCTATAGCCGTGGTAAATGTTTTCAGTTCTCTGGAAGCACTGACATTACCCTTTTCAGAAAGCTGGTTCAGGTAATCCAGATGGGCTTTTGCGATAACTCTCAAGGTTTCAGAAATATGGCTGTCAGCATGTACTCCCTGGGTAGATATCAGGGCCGTTTTTTCTTCTGAAAAAATATCTTCATCAAGCTCTTCCAGCTCTTTACCCTTGTTGGCGATAACCAGCTGATATCCGTTCTGGGCCATGAATGAGGCAAGCTCAGGGTTATCTGGCTGACCGTCACCGTCGCTGTCGAGCATCTGGGTCAGGGAGTTTTTTGCTAGCTTGAGGGTTTCTTCAGAAATATCGTCATAGGTCAGAAGAGGAATATCAAAAACTCGAGTCTGAACTTTAAGAGTTTTCTCTGATTCGTCTACCATGCCAGAAGCCGTTTCTGCACGAGGTTCTGTGCTGCCTTGGGCCGATAGTAACTGGTTGCTGGCCTGTAATTCTCCATTTAATAAGATGGATAATGTTGCTATGAGTAGGGTTATATGTGGTTTTAGCATTGTAAACTCCAAGAGAGCAAGGTTACTACAATAGCTCCGACCTTGGAGCAGAGGTTAAAACAGGGTAGATTACTTGTATTTGTTTGCTGTCTTTATTAGTTTTTAAATGTAACTCTTATTACCTAAGAGTTATTAATGTTGGAATTTAGGTGGAAAGTTTTTATCTAAAATCATTTTTGCATGTTGCCATGTATCTGGCGTGCTTAAATTACCAAAAGAGGCTCCTGTATACCAAGTTGACCTGTACCCTTGAATATTATTTAACTCTCTGTAAAATCCACTTTTTATTGCATCATTATTAACATATAAATTAAACGGGTAATGGTTTAGGAATTTCACAAAGCGATTTAATATTACTGGTTTACCTGTTAGATTTTGTAATCTATTTATATCTTTTATTATATTATCTTTAACTATTTCATCCGGAAGTAAATCATCCGCTCCATAAAGTACATTATACTCTTGGGGGAATTGAGTAGGAAGAATTGCATATATTGCAGGAAATTTAGCCGATTTTGATATAGTTTTTGAGTTTACATTAAAAATACCTTCGTCTGATGGCAGTCCGGTAATATTAACTATTCCTGTCCAGTAGCCATGTGCTTTGAATTCAGAAAAAAGTTTTATTTCTCTAGTATCCAAATCTAAAAAAGATAAACATGATAATAATAGAGGACTGGTGACCAATAAATTATCACAGGTCAATATTAAAGATTTACCGCTGTTTTCTAATTTTACAATAATCGACGAGTTTTCTTTTCTTGTAATATCTTTAATTTCCATATTTAAAAGTACTTTGTCACTACTAAGGTATTCATATATTTTCCAATATAATTTGTCAGTACCCTGCTCTGGGGTGTAATAATTATCCCAAAATACATATCCAGCTACATCATGAGTCATGTTTCTAAAAACATAAAGCATTGGTATATTTTCAATTTCTCCAAGACCTTGCATGTAATGAATTAAAGGGGAGAAGCTATTATTGATGTTATATTTTTTTAAGTATTCACCAAATGGTAAAAATAAGTCATCCGGAATGTTATCTGGTAGATTAATTCCGGGGTATGTTAAAAATGGATAGCTGTATCCTGAGTGATACCAATAACGGAATAACGACCATAATATCGAGTACCAAGGGGGTTCTTTATATTCTGAGAGTTGACCTGTCGATATATCAACATACTTCCTCTTTAGACTGTCTAATCGAATTTTCTTCAAAGATAATCCAAAACGGTCATACATCTCTCTCACTTCTTTTGTATTTGGTAGTAAACGAACTCCGTAATCATACCCTTCTGAGACATCATCTGGTCGATATGTATGACTGTGGCCACCAACCCGATTCTCTTTTTCTATTACGGTAATATTATACCCACGGTCATGCAGATGAAGAGCTGCGTACATGCCAGAAGCACCGGCACCAATAATACAAACATCATTATGATTTGAGTGAGCAGAAGACAGCTGACAAAATGTTAAGACCGCTACAACAGATAAGAATGAAAGTAGTTGAAGTGACTTCTGCTTGCTCTTCATGATATGAACCCGCATCAATAACTGAAGATTCGACAGTCTAGAAGCATTTTTGGAGTGTGTTGCTATTTCTACAGAAACCCCCACAAAGCATCAAAAACAACCTGCTGAGATTTCGCCACTTCCGGCGACTCCAGCACCGTAGCTACAGGATAGTTTTCCGAGGCCATGGAGATCATGGCAACTTTGGGTGGATAGATGGCGATATAACTGGCATCTACGGGGCCGTCGGTACGCAGCCATTTACGCTCTGAGTACTCAGCATCTTCGCCGCCGTCACCGACCGCGATGACCCGAACCCGGATCTTCCTGCGAACTCTCTGGAGCGTATAGTTTGGAAAAGGTCGGTACAGATGGTGGCGAATGCTCTTGGTAGAAAAGACACAGTACTTCTTGTCAGGCTGCTGTCCTACAGTTGCCAGAATATCTTTCAAGACCAGTTCAATACCGTCATCGCCCTCATAAAAGCGTACATTGCCTGCAGAGAAATCTGGTTTCAGGTGGTGCAGGCCTGGAATGATGTCAGTTTTCAGAGAATCAATGGTGTTCTCCAGAGCCGATTTTTTTTCCTCGGCCAGAAAAAGAAGCTTGTCGGGGTCTTCTGCCCGGAAGACCCGTCTTTTACCTTTGGGGGCATAACTTATCAGACCACGGGCTGCCATCTGCTTCAGGGATTCATAAGTGGTACCCCGGTTAATACCGGTATGGCTGGCAATATCCCGTATGGAGGATGGTCCCAGCTGAAACAGGGCCAGATACAGGCTGATCTCCCTGTCATTCATTCCCAGTTGTTTCAGGGCTTGTAGATCCATGGCGCTCAAACCTTTGTCAAAAAATTAATGACAAAAACTATTGTTATCTGAAAATAACAGATTACATTGTTTATTGTCTCCTCTTATGTAGTGAATTCAGGAGTAGCTGATTACTTTTTCAGCTATGACTTGACAGCTATAAGTTGACAGTTGGTGTTAACTTTGTCCTGTCAGCAGATTTGTCGAATCAGTCTTACGGCTCTGGACCAGGTTTTTTCCGGTGCGGCTTCCATTGGGTGACATCCCCTATGGACAAGCAGCGGAAAGAATCTGGACTGAGCTTTTATTTTTTTATCCATAGTCCGCTCATGGCTGTTTGTGATATGCCGTGTGAGCTAGGTACTAGCGGAAGGAAAACAGATGAAAACCGAAGTTATTGTTCTTGCGGCTGGTCAGGGCAGCCGAATGAAGTCCTCTCTGCCCAAGGTTCTGCATCCAATTGCAGGGCGCTCCATGCTGGAGCATGTTATTCACTCTGCCGAGCAGGCCCTGGGCAGCCAGGAAAATATCCATGTTGTTATTGGTCATGGTGCTGACAAGGTTCGTGAAAAGCTCTCTTTCTACCCGGTGAATTGGGTTGAGCAGATTGAGCAGCTGGGTACCGGCCATGCTGTTATGCAGGCTGCACCGGCGTGCTCCGATGCTGACGTGGTGCTGGTTCTGTATGGAGATGTCCCCATGATTCGCTCCAGCACACTCCAGTCTCTGGTTTCTGCCTGTGATGGCAAGAATCTGGCTCTGCTGACAGTTGATCTTGCCAACCCCAGTGGTTATGGACGGATTGTGCGGGATAATCAGGGCAGTATTCAGGCTATTGTCGAAGACAAGGATGCCACGCTGGAACAGAAATCGATTACCGAAACCAATACCGGAATTATGGCGATCCCCGGCAAGCGTATGGCGGAGTGGCTTGGTAACCTGACTAACACCAATGCCCAGGGTGAGTTTTATCTCACCGATATTGTCGCAATGGCTGTGGAAGAAGGAACCCGGGTTGTTCATGCCCGGCCCGACAGTGAAATGGAAGTTCAGGGCGTCAACAACCGCCAGCAGCAGGCACAGCTGGAACGTCTGCTGCAGCAGCGTCAGGCTGAACAGTTGATGATTGACGGCGTTACCCTGCTGGATCCTGCCCGGTTGGATATCCGTGGTAGTTTGAACACCGGTCATGATGTTGTTATTGATATCAACTGTGTCTTTGAAGGTGAGGTCAAACTGGAAGATGGTGTCCAGATTGGTCCCAACTGCCATATCAGGAATGCTGTTATCAAGGCTGGTACTGTTATCAAGGCGAATTCTGTTATTGAAGATGCCACGGTTGGTGACGCTTGTGATGTAGGACCTTTTGCCCGCCTGCGCCCGGGAACGGTTCTGGAAAGTCAGGCGAAGGTTGGTAACTTTGTGGAAACCAAGAAAGCGCATATTGGGGCAGGCAGCAAGGTCAATCATCTGACTTACATTGGCGATGCGGAAATCGGCAAGGGTGTGAATGTTGGTGCTGGAACCATTACCTGCAACTATGACGGTGCCAATAAATTCAAAACCACCATTGCCGACGGAGCCTTTATTGGTTCCAACACGGCACTGGTTGCTCCGGTATCCGTTGGTAAAGACTCCGTTGTTGGAGCCGGGTCTACTGTGACCAGCGATATCCCTGGTGGGAACCTTGGCATAGCCCGTGGCAAGCAGCGCAATATTGCCGGCTGGAAAAAACCGATAAAAAATAAAAAGTAATTTTTCTTAGCCCATGGCGGTTTAATATCAGGCAGCTGCATTCTACATTGGCTGCCTGAGTTCAAAATATTCAGGATTTAAAGGGACAAGTTTATGTGTGGCATTGTTGGTGCAGTAGCACAACGTGATGTGGCGCCTATTTTGATCGAAGGACTGAAGCGCCTGGAGTACCGGGGCTATGATTCGGCTGGTCTTGCTGTTATTGATCGTCATGGTGTTCTGGGTCGTTTGCGCCGTATTGGCAAGGTCAGCCAGCTGGAAGAAGCTCTGGGGAATGAGCCAGTGCGTGGCGGTACCGGTATTGCCCATACCCGCTGGGCAACCCATGGTGAGCCAACTGAGCGCAATGCTCACCCCCATATGTCCGGTGATATTGCCGTTGTCCACAACGGTATCATTGAGAATCATGAAGAGCTGCGTAAGAAGCTGACGGCTTTGGGTTACGAGTTCTCCTCAGATACTGATACAGAAGTTATCGCACACTTGGTTCACCATGAGCGCAAGAGTTCCGGTTCTCTTCTGGAAGCCCTGCAGAAAGCTGTGGCTCAACTGGATGGTGCTTATGGTACTGTGATTATGGATCGTCAGGATCCTGATCTACTGATTGTCGCCCGTTCCGGCAGTCCGCTGGTTATTGGTCAGGGTATTGGTGAAAACTATGTGGGCTCTGATCAGCTGGCTCTGCTGCCAGTCACTCATCGCTTCCAGTATCTTGAGGAAGGGGATGTTGCCGAGATTACCCGCGAGAAAGTCTCCATCTTCAATGTCGATGGCAAGCCTGTTGAGCGGGAGCTGATTGACAGCGATCTGGATCACCAGGCCGGTGACAAAGGTGAGTTTCGTCACTTTATGCTTAAGGAGATATTTGAACAACCTGAAGCTATCACCAACACCCTGGAGGGACGCCTGAGCGAGTCCCGTGTTTCAGTCGAAGCCTTTGGTCACAGCGCAAGGGATATCTTTACCAAAGTCGGTGCTGTTCAGTTGATTGCCTGCGGTACCAGCTACAACGCCGGTATGGTGGCTCGAAACTGGTTTGAAGATCTGGGTATTCCCTGCCGTGTTGAAATTGCCTCCGAGTTCCGTTATCGCAAGGCTTATGTGCCCGATAACTGCCTGTTCGTAACCATTACCCAGTCCGGGGAAACCGCAGATACTCTGGCGGCTTTGCGTCTCGCCAAGCAGCAGGGATTCATGAACTCCCTGACTATCTGCAATGTTCCGGGTTCTTCCATGGTACGTGAATCCGATATGGCCTTTATGACCCGTGCCGGTGCAGAGATTGGTGTTGCCTCTACCAAAGCCTTTACTACACAACTGACAGCTCTGTTGATGCTGGTGACAGCCATTGGTCGCTGCCGAAATCTGATGAGCGAAGAGCAGGAAGCAAAAGTTGTCAGTGATCTGCGCAACTTGCCGGTCGCCATGCATGAAGTGCTTGAGCTGAAAGACACAATTACCGAACTGTCTGAAGATTTTGCAGACAAGCATCACAGTCTTTTCCTGGGACGCGGCACCATGTACCCCATCGCTATGGAAGGTGCCCTGAAGCTGAAGGAGATCTCCTATATCCACGCTGAAGCCTATGCTGCAGGTGAACTGAAGCACGGCCCTCTGGCTCTGATCGACAGCGATATGCCTGTGGTTGTTGTGGCTCCCAACAATGAGCTGCTGGAAAAACTGAAATCCAACATGGAAGAAGTTCGTGCCCGTGGCGGTCAGCTCTATGTGTTTGCAGATCGCCACGCCCGTCTGGTAGCTGGTGATGGTGTAAAAGTTATTCCTCTGGGAGAGGTGAGTGAAATGGTGGCTCCCATTCTCTACACGGTACCACTGCAGCTGCTTTCCTATGACGTAGCTTTGATTAAGGGTACGGATGTTGACCAGCCCAGAAACCTGGCGAAGTCAGTAACTGTAGAATAAAAATCCTTAGAAAATCATGTAACTGTGTGGGTGAGTAATAAAGTCTCATACTGAGTAATAAAGATTCATACTAAGGTAAGCGGTGATTTCTACCCATCTGGTTGTCTTGCTGGATCAGGTGTAATCCTGATGCAATCCCTCTTTGATGAATGTTGATACTCTTAGCATTTAACCAATAAGTCAGAGAGGCTGACTATACCAGCAACCATTGTGCTTACATTGTGCTTAAGTTGACTCTGATATGAACCTCAGACGGTACTTCCAAGTACCGCTATGTCCACAAAAATATTTGACACTCTTCGTATATTAATATTTGTTATAGCTGAAAAGAGAAATTGTGATCATCTTTTTGTAGGAATAGATACAGTCTTTTATGTCCCCCCCCTCTTTTGTTCCGCTTGCCCTTGCAGCGCGCATCCGTGCTGCCCCGGCGGTGGGAGGCAAGAAGGTTCACCGAATCAAAGGACAGGCCGCAGCCACAGGTGGTGTTCAGCTTGCCCTTGCAGCGTGCATCCGTGCTGCCCTGGCGGTGGGAGGTAAGAAGGCTCACCGAATCAAAGGACAGGCCGCAGCCACAGGTGGTGTTGCGCTTGCCCTTGCAGCGCGCATCCGTGCTGCCCTGGCGGTGGGAGTTAAGAAGCCTTGCCGAATCAAAGGACAGGCCGCAGCCACAGGTGGTGTTGCGCTTGCGCTTGCCCTTGCCCTTGCAACGCGCATCCGTGCCGCCCTGGCGGTGGGAGGTAAGAAGGCTCACCGAATCAAAGGACAGGCCGCAGCCACAGGTGGTGTTGCGCTTGCCCTTGCAACGCGCATCCGTGCTGCCCTGGCGGTGGGATTCAAGAAGCCTCGCCGAATCAAAGGACAGGCCGCAGTCACAGGTGGTGTTCAGCTTGCCCTTGCAGCGCGCATCCGTGCTGCCCTGGCGGTGGGAGTTAAGAAGCCTCACCGAATCAAAGGACAGGCCGCAGCCACAGGTGGTGTTGCGCTTGCCCTTGCAGCGCGCATCCGTGCTGCCCTGGCGGTGGGATTCAAGAAGCCTCGCCGAATCAAAGGACAGGCCGCAGCCACAGGTGGTGTTGCGCTTGCCCTTGCAGCGCGCATCCGTGCTGCCCTGGCAGTGGGAGATAAGAAGGCTCACCGAATCAAAGGACAGGCCGCAGCCACAGGTGGTGTTGCGCTTGCCCTTGCAGCGCGCATTCGTGCTGCCCAGGCGGTGGGAGTTAAGAAGGCTGGCCGAATCAAAGGACAGGCCGCAGCCACAGGTGGTGTTGCGCTTGCCCTTGCAACGCGCATCCGTGCTGCCCCGGCGGTGGGATTCAAGAAGCCTCGCCGAATCAAAGGACAGGCCGCAGCCACAGGTGGTGTTCAGCTTGCCCTTGCAGCGAGCATCCGTGCTGCCCTGGCGGTGGGAGTTAAGAAGGCTCACCGAATCAAAGGACAGGCCGCAGCCACAGGTGGTGTTGCGCTTCTTCCTGAATACTGCAGTTTGTTCACTTTGCGTCACTATTTCCACTTCCAGAGTGAGAGGACTGTCGTAACCTGGATAACTTTCAACGGAAGTGGTAACAGAGGGTTCTTTTTTAACCACCCAATGAATTTCCCAGGCCAATTGCTCAGGATTGAGAGACACCATAAGTGGATCCGATGATTCTTTTTCAATGATCACCTCATCTGTTCCAGGTGGCGGGGTGCTTGAACGGGACGTTGCTGTGCAAGCTGATCCTGGAGCACTCAATTTGAGGGTGTCATCATCCAGGTGTGGCACCCTTATTCGGGATGCACTTTCAATGCCCCGACATTCGAAACCTTCACCTGAAACAGGCACACAGTAAGTATCATCCAGTGGGTGGGCCGCTGGGGCTTGAGTGCGTATGGCTCCTGTTGAGAGAATCTCTGTCTCCCCTTCACCAGCGGGTAAAACGAGAGTGCAGCTCTCCTGCTTATTTGTACCTGAACTGGCTGGTTGAACTGTGGCAATGACCAGGACAAGGCAAAAGTATGTTGGCTTTAACAATCCAGAAAACAAGTCAGCTTCCCTGAACCAAACCAGCCTTAAAGGTTAGCAGAACAGTCAGGGGCCATTTTAAACCCGCTTGATTTCTATGCTCTGAACATTCCAGGGAAGCAACTGCTCAATATCTTCAACAGATTTCACGGAAGGCATACTTGGGGCGAACATGCTGAATCACGTGGATTTTGGCCGGGATAATATCCAGCTGTTCGCTTACCTCTTCGCCGATTCTGTGCAAATTCTGGTTGCCACAGCAGGAGCAGACCTTCTCATCTTCTGGGAGATCATGTTCTTCACGGATACGAGGCAGGTGTGCAGGCAAAGGTTTGCGCCCGGCCTTTTTGCGCTGATGGGCAGGAACTGTGATCTCTTCTTCAGCTGACTCGATCGCATCTGTGTCTTCAGGCAGATCCTGTTCGGCTTCATTGAACAGGCCATATTGGTCAGGAGAAGGTTTTTCACTGGATGCACCGAAACGCTTCTGAATCAGCAGACGAACCTGCTCCTCAAGAACAGAGAACTGATTCTGAAGAGCTTGAACCTGGGCTTTGAGGACGACAGGCCAGCCCATCAATGGACTTACGCATATCCACAGGCTCGGCGTAGAGAAATACTTCAATGTCTGTAGCTGGACGAATCATAGGCGAGCCAGCTCCCGAACCAGGTCAATGATGTTGTCAGTCTGAACTTTCAGATGGATACCTGAAGGTAAAGTTAAAGTCACTGTCGTCAGCCTGCTTGTTTCTGGGGGCACGGAAAGAGGAACCAGCTTACCCCGTGAGGACTGGTCACGGAATTTCCGTTTCCAGTAAGACAACTGGTGAGAGTTCAGGTTGTTCTGCTGGCACCATGCTGTTTGTGTCAGGCCGGATTCCTGCCACTATTGAAGGCGGTTGCGCCAGAGAGATTCCAGAGATTCTGAAAACATTGGGGAGTTCCTGATGAAAAATCAGGATCATAAACAGGGAATTGATGGAAATTAATGTGGGGAGGAATTACCGCTTACTTTTATGTTCCCCCCCCCCTCTTTTGTTCCGCTTGCCCTTGCAGCGCGCATCCGTGCTGCCCCGGCGGTGGGATTCAAGAAGGCTGGCCGAATCAAAGGACAGGCCGCAGCCACAGGTGGTGTTGCGCTTGCCCTTGCAACGCGCATCCGTGCTGCCCCGGCGGTGGGATTCAAGAAGCCTCGCCGAATCAAAGGACAGGCCGCAGCCACAGGTGGTGCTGCGCTTGCCCTTGCAGCGCGCATCCGTGCTGCCCCGGCAGTGGGAGTTAAGAAGGCTGGCCGAATCAAAGGACAGGCCGCAGCCACAGGTGGTGTTGCGCTTGCCCTTGCAACGCGCATCCGTGCTGCCCCGGCGGTGGGAGTTAAGAAGGCTGGCCGAATCAAAGGACAGGCCGCAGCCACAGGTGGTGTTGCGCTTGCCCTTGCAACGCGCATCCGTGCTGCCCCGGCGGTGGGAGATAAGAAGGTTCACCGAATCAAAGGACAGGCCGCAGCCACAGGTGGTGTTGCGCTTGCCCTTGCAACGTGCATCCGTGCTGCCCCGGCGGTGGGAGTTAAGAAGGTTCACCGAATCAAAGGACAGGCCGCAGCCACAGGTGGTGTTGCGCTTGCCCTTGCAGCGCGCATCCGTGCTGCCCTGGCGGTGAGATTCAAGAAGCCTCGCCGAATCAAAGGGCAGGCCGCAGCCACAGATGGTGTTGCGCTTGCCCTTGCAGCGCGCATCCGTGCTGCCCCGGCGGTGGGATTCAAGAAGCCTCGCCGAATCAAAGGGCAAGCCGCAGCCACAGGTGGTGTTCTGCTTGCCCTTGCAGCGCGCATCCGTGCTGACCTGGCGGTGGGAGTCAAGAAGCCTCGCCGAATCAAAGGACAGGCCGCAGCCACAGGTGATGCTGCGCTTGCCCTTGCCCTTGCCCTTGCAGCGTGCATCCGTGCTGCCCCGGCGGTGGGAGTTAAGAAGGTTCACCGAATCAAAGGACAGGCCGCAGCCACAGGTGGTGTTGCGCTTGCCCTTGCAGCGCGCATCCGTGCTGCCCAGGCGGTGGGAGTTAAGAAGGCTCACCGAATCAAAGGACAGGCCGCAGCCACAGGTGGTGTTCTGCTTGCCCTTGCAACGCGCATCCGTGCTACCCAGGCGGTGGGAGTTAAGAAGGCTCACCGAATCAAAGGACAGGCCGCAGCCACAGGAGGTGTTGCGCTTGCCCTTGCAGCGCGCATCCGTGCTGACCTGGCGGTGGGATTCAAGAAGCCTCGCCGAATCAAAGGACAGGCCGCAGCCACAGGTGGTGTTGCGCTTCTTCCTGAATACTGCAGCTTGTTCACTTTGCGTCACTATTTCCACTTCCAGAGTGAGAGGACTGTCGTAACCTGGAATAACTATCAAAGGAAGAGGTAACAGAGGGTTCTTTTTTAACCACCCTCTGGCAATGAATTTCCCAGGCCAATAGCTCAGGATTGAGAGACATCATAAGTGGATCCCATGATTCTTTTTCAATGATCACCTCATCTGTTTCAGGTGGCGGGGTGCCTGAACGGGACGTTGCTGTGCAAGCTGATCCTGGAGCACTCAATTTGAGGGTGTCATCATCCAGGTGTGGCACCCTTATTCGGGATGCACTTTCAATGCCCCGACATTCGAAACCTTCACCTGAAACAGGCACACAGTAAGTATCATCCAGTGGGTGGGCCGCTGGGGCGTGAGTGCGTATGGCTCCTGTTGAGAGAATCTCTGTCTCCCCTTCGCCTGCGGGTAAAACGAGAGTGCAGCTCTCCTGCTTATTTGTACCTGAACTGGCAGGTTGAACTGTGGCAATGACCAGGATAAGGAAAAAGTATGTTGGCTTTAACAATCCAGAAAACAAGTCAGCTTCCCTGAACCAAACCGGCCTTAAAGGTTAGCAGAACAGTCAGGGGCCATTTTAAACCCGGTTGATTTCTATGCTCTGAACATTCCAGGGAAGCAACTGCTCAATATCTTCAACAGATTTCACGGAAGGCAACTGGGTAAAAACCTCTTTCTGGTAAGCATAGGGTTCCACACCACAAGCTTTGGCGGTTTCAATCAGGCTGTACAGATTGGCACTGGCATCAGCTCCCTTTTGGCTGTTGCTGAACAGCTACGCCTTGCGCCCCACCACGAAAGGGCGGATCGCGTTTTCTGCCAGGTTGTTATCCATACGCAGGTAGCCCTCATCACAGTAACGGATGAGTTTGTCCCACTGGTTGTGAAGGTAGTGCAGGGCTTTGCTCAGTAAGGTTTTCGGGGGTACCTGGGGCAGGGATTTATCGAGCCACTGTCGTAACTGCTCCGGTTCTGCGACCTGCACCCACATATAGGACTGGCTCTGTGGGGTTTTACCCAGCTTCTTCAGCACCTTCACAGGCACGACTGGCATACTTGGGGCGCACATGCCGAATCACCTGGATTTTGGCCGGGATAATATCCAGCTATTCACTCACCTCTTCGCCGATCCGGTGCAAATTCTGGTTGCCACAGCAGGAGAAGACCTTCTCATCTTCTGGCAGACCGTGTTCTTCACGGATACGGGACAGGTGTGCAAGCAGCGGTCTGCGCCCGGCCTTTTTGCGCTGATGGGCAGGAACTTCAGCCGTCTCGATTGCATCTGTGTCTTCAGGCAGATCCTGTTCGGCTTCATTGAACAGGCCATATTGGTCAGGAGAAGATTTTTCACTGGATGCGCCGAAACGCTTCTGAATCAGCAGACGAACCTGCTCCTCAAGAACAGAGAACTGATTCTGAAGAGCTTGAACCTGGGCTTTGAGGACGACAGGCCAGCCCATCAATGGACTTACGCATATCCACAGGCTCGGCGTAGAGAAATACTTCAATGTCTGTAGCTGGACGAATCATAGGCGAGCCAGCTCCCGAACCAGGTCAATGATGTTGTCAGTCTGAACTTTCAGATGGATACCTGAAGGTAAAGTTACAGTCACTGTTGTCAGCCTGCTTGTTTCTGGGGGCACGGAAAGAGGAACCAGCTTACCCCGTGAGGACTGGTCACGGAATTTCCGTTTCCAGTAAGACAACTGGTGAGAGTTCAGGTTGTTCTGCTGGCACCATGCTGTTTGTGTCAGGCTGGATTCCTGCCACTGTTGAAGGCGGTCGCGCCAGAGAGATTCCAGAGATTCTGAAGACATTGGGGAGTTCCTGATGAAAAATCAGGATCATAAACAGGAAATTGATGGAAATTAATGTGGGGAGGAATTACCGCTTACGGAATAGATACAGTCTTTTATGTCCCCCCCCCCTCTTTTGTTCCGCTTGCCCTTGCAACGCGCATCCGTGCTGCCCTGGCGGTGGGAGTTAAGAAGCCTCACCGAATCAAAGGACAGGCCGCAGCTACAGGTAGTGTTCCACTTGCCCTTGCAACGCGCATCCGTGCTGCCCCGGCGGTGGGAGTTAAGAAGGCTGGCCGAATCAAAGGACAGGCCGCAGCTACAGGTAGTGTTCCACTTGCCCTTGCAACGCGCATCCGTGCTGCCCTGGCGGTGGGAGTTAAGAAGCCTCACCGAATTAAAGGACAGGCCGCAGCTACAGGTAGTGTTCCACTTGCCCTTGCAACGCGCATCCGTGCTGCCCTGGCGGTGGGAGTTAAGAAGCCTCACCGAATCAAAGGACAGGCCGCAGCCACAGGTGGTGTTGCGCTTACCCTTGCAGCGCGCATCCGTGCTGCCCTGGCGGTGGGAGTTAAGAAGGCTGGCCGAATCAAAGGACAGGCCGCAGCCACAGGTGGTGTTGCGCTTGCCCTTGCAGCGCGCATCCGTGCTGCCCCGGCGGTGGGATTCAAGAAGGCTGGCCGAATCAAAGGACAGGCCGCAGCCACAGGTGGTGTTGCGCTTGCCCTTGCAGCGCGCACCCGTGCTGCCCCGGCGGTGGGAGGTAAGAAGGTTCACCGAATCAAAGGACAGGCCGCAGCCACAGGTGGTGTTGCGCTTGCCCTTGCAGCGCGCATCCGTGCTGCCCTGGCGGTGGGATTCAAGAAGGCTGGCCGAATCAAAGGACAGGCCGCAGCCACAGGTGGTGTTGCCCTTGCAATGCGCATCCGTGCTGCCCCGGCGATGGGATTTAAGAAGCCTCGCCGAATCAAAGGACAGGCCGCAGCCACAGGTGGTGTTCCGCTTGCCCTTGCAACGCGCATCCGTGCTGCCCAGGCAATGGGAGTTAAGAAGCCTCGCCGAATCAAAGGACAGGCCGCAGCTACAGGTAGTGTTCCACTTGCCCTTGCAACGCGCATCCGTGCTGCCCTGGCGGTGGGAGTTAAGAAGGCTCACCGAATCAAAGGACAGGCCGCAGCCACAGGTGGTGTTGCGCTTGCCCTTGCAGCGCGCATCCGTGCTGCCCTGGCGGTGGGAGGTAAGAAGGTTCACCGAATCAAAGGACAGGCCGCAGCCACAGGTGGTGTTGCGCTTGCCCTTGCAACGCGCATCCGTGCTGCCCCGGCGGTGGGATTCAAGAAGGCTCACCGAATCAAAGGACAGGTCGCAGCCACAGGTGGTGTTGCGCTTCTTCCTGAATACTGCAGCTTGTTCACTTTGCGTCACTATTTCCACTTCCAGAGTGAGAGGACTGTCGTAACCTGGATAACTTTCAACGGAAGAGGTAACAGAGGGTTCTTTTTTAACCCCCCTCTGGCAATGAATTTCCCAGACCAGTACCCCAGGATTGAGAGACATCCTAAGTGGAACCCATGATTCTTTTTCAATGATCACCTCATCTGTTTCAGGTAGCGGGGTGCCTGAACGGGACGTTGCTGTGCAAGCTGATCCTGGAGCACTCAAATTGAGGGTGTCATCATCCAGGTGTGGCACCCTTATTCGGGATGCACTTTCAATGCCCCGACATTCGAAACCTTCACCTGAAACAGACACACAGTAAGTGTCATCCAGTGGGTGGGCCGCTGAGGCGTGAGTGCGTATGGCTCCTGTTGATAGAATCTCTGTCTCCCCTTCGCCTGCGGGTAAAACGAGAGTGCAGCTCTCCTGCTTATTTGTACCTGAACTGGCAGGTTGAACTGTGGCAATGACCAGGACAAGGCAAAAGTATATTGGCTTTAACAATCCAGAAAACAAGTCAGCTTCCCTGAACCAAACCGGCCTTAAAGGTTAGCAGAACAGTCAGGGGCCATTTTAAACCCGGTTGATTTCTATGCTCTGAACATTCCAGGGAAGCAACTGCTCAATATCTTCAACAGATTTCACGGAAGGCAACTGGGTAAAAACCTCTTTCAGGTAAGCATAGGGTTCCACACCACAAGCTTTGGCGGTTTCAATCAGGCTGTACAGATTGGCACTGGCATCGGCCCCTTTCTGGCTGTTGCTGTACAGCACGCCTTGCGCCCCACCACGAAAGGGCGGATCGCGTTTTCTGCCAGGTTGTTATCCATACGCAGGTAGCCCTCATAACAGTAAAGGATGAGTTTGAATATCAACACCCAGGCGGGAAAGCACAAACTGCTCCTGCCGGTACAGGGGCAAACCATCCACATACATACACATACTTGCTGGTTGCCACAACAGGATCATCGGACAAGGCGGGGGAGTTGGCTTCCATGCCGGTAACCTAATCATCTAGAGAAGAAATGCAACCCGTCGGACCATCGTACTGTAATGCAAGGCTGGGTGCGGTTTGCGGGGGCGTATATCATAGCCATCCAGCAGATCATTCAATAGTCGGCCACTGGAAGCGATACTTCTCCAAACGCTTGTACCAGAGCACAAAACCATTGTTCTCCCAGAACAGCAGCTTGATCTTGTCCCACTCCCGGTTGCAGAACACGAACACCCAGTGATCAAAGGGAGAGAGTTTAGTCTCCTGCTCAATCAGGCAGGCCAGCCCATCAATGGACTTACGCATATCCACAGGCTCGGCGTAGAGAAATACTTCAATGTCTGTAGCTGGACGAATCATAGGCGAGCCAGCTCCCGAACCAGTTCAATGATGTTGTCAGTCTGAACTTTCAGATGGATACCTGAAGGTAAAGTTACAGTCACTGTTGTCAGCCTGCTTGTTTCTGGGGTCACGGAAAGAGGAACCAGCTTACCCCGTGAGGACTGGTCACGGAATTTCCGTTTCCAGTAAGACAACTGGTGAGAGTTCAGGTTGTTCTGCTGGCACCTGGCACCTGGCACTTGGCACTTGGCACCTGGCACCTGGCACCTGGCACCTGGCACCTGGCACCATGCTGTTTGTGTCAGGCCGGATTCCTGCCACTATTGAAGGCGGTCGCGCCAGAGAGATTCCAGAGATTCTGAAGACATTGGGGAGTTCCTGATGAAAAATCAGGACATCAATCCACCAAGATGTTGTCTGGTATTGAACATCGAAGACATCAACTATCTGAGCTAGAGAATATCCCTTAGGACTTACGCATTGACAGCTTCCGCTAATTTTGGGAAGAGATAATCCTTACCTTTAGCAAAGCTGTCGATGAATGTCGCAACGACATCTTTGTATAGATCTCTCTGATGCTGGTAAACATTAGAGATAACCTTGTCCGCTCGCATCTTCTGTAGCTGAACAAAGCTGCAAATAGCAGCAAATATATGATTCCGGATGGGCTGCTCATTGCGAACCTGAAAGCGCTCAATATGACAGACCTGCTTGATAGCACGGTGATATTGCTCAATCTGCCAGTGCTGGTCATGAATCTGTAGGAAGTCCTTTCGAAGAAAGGTGTCGGTGTTGGTTTCCAGCAGGTAAACAACATAGTGGTGCTGCTGGTCTTTGAGTAGCGTCCGAAACAATTTGATTTTGCCAAAGTCCTTTAGCCACACATCCAGCCCGTTCTCCGATATATCCAGATTTTGAACTTGTTGCCACTGGTCTTTTTCCAGTGAAACAGTTCGGTTTTTCTCAACAGCAAACATAAACCCGATCTGGTGGTTTTTTACCTTCTTCAAGTTAGGAGTACCGCTGTACCAGGAGTCACCGGTTACAAAAGAGGGCTGAAGGCCCCATGCCAACACCTCATCCAACATGTCACGGAAATAATCATTTTTTGTCTTGTTCTCAGATTTGTCATAGACCCTGTAGCTGACGGGCATATGACTTCCTGAGAGGTCGGTATAGAAGAGAGTGATGAGGTTGATACCTTTGACAGCTCTATGATGCTTACCTGACCAGAAGTGTCCAACAAGAGCCATATACTGGCTATATGGCTTGTCTAAAACGCTGTCATCAACGCTCAAGGTTCCACCTTTTAGGATCAGGCAACCCTTGACCTCATTGAAAAGATCAATGGTTTCAAAGTTTTCCCGATGCAAAAAGCGATTTGCGCTGTGGTGAGAAATGCCTGTTACCTCCGAAAGTCGAGTGCAAGTCGAGGATTTGGGTTCGCTGATTAAAAAGCCCATGTACATAGGCAAGTTGCATCGTGCAGTAGTGGGACGGGACGTACTTCGCATTATCCTGAACAAAAATGATCTCTAGACGATTATCAGTAATCACTGTGGGCTGTCAATGCGAAAGTCCTATCCCTTATTGCTGAGAAGTATCGCATGAGCACGTTCTCTTACGCAGGGCAAAGGGCCATTGCGCATGGCACACTTCAGGGTATGGATAATGGCACTATCGGTGATGGTACTGACAATTTTTTTCATAACGACAGACTCTGTACAGCAGCTGTGAAAATATAGCACCCTGATTAATAGTACTTTCGTACGCAGTTTGGGTGATCAATATATGAAAGCAATTGTTTGACTACTTATGAGAATTTATTACTCAACTCTTTCGTTAAAATTGTAGTGTTGCCGATTCTGGTATGAATCTTTATTTATAAATGTGCATTTGGCCGAGCGACGGAGTGAGGGACGCAGCGGAGTCCAGTATGAAACTTTATTACCTAGCCCACATAACAAGACCCTCTGAAAAGAGGATTTTTTTATTAAGCTGATTTACAATTACTGTTTCAAAGTAGTGTTGTCAAAAAGAAGGTGTCACCGTATCTTGTAGAAAAAATCATGAGAAGAAGTGCCCTTCAGATACTCCAAGGTGATGGAGGAAGCATTTCTATGGTAGACAGCAGACAGGAAATCACATAATAAAAATGGAAAAAAACAGCAGTGGTTCCGGGGAAACTAATACTGTACTGACAGTTTCAGGATCTCTGGGGTCAGGTGTTTCATCAGTGAATCTTCCCAAAGGTGTAAAAATCAATATTGCCACACCTTGTTATAGAGGAATATATACATCGTCGTTTGTAACCAGCTATTTCCAGTCTTCTGACTTCCTGGCGGGAGTGTGATATCGAATATAGTTTCACTGAAGTTGATACATCTGACATTGAGCTGTCACGCAATATCCTGATCTCAAATTTTTTCTTTAACAAGAAAGACAGTACTCATATTCTTTTTATTGATAATGATATGGGGTTCAGCAGTTCAATGATTAACAGGATGATAATGCTAAAGAAGGATGTTGTTGGTGTTATTTCCCCAAAAAGGAATGTTGATTTAAAAAAGCTGCATAATGAAAAGGATGTGCCGTTTGATAAAGCTATGGCAAGAGCCGTTGATTTTATAATTAACCCGGTAGAAGCCCATATTGAGAAAAATGGTTTTATTGAGGTGAAGAGTTGTGGTGCAGGAATACTACTGATCTCTCGTGAATGTATCACTAAAATGGCGGATTGCTGTCCCGATATTATTGATCAGGTTTACCATAAGAAATTACCCTACGCCAAGGACTTCGAAGTTTTTCTCATGCCCTTTAACAAAGTAACAGCCGGGACCAGCCGGATGTCTGAGGACATTTCCTTCTGTCATCGCTGGGTAGAGGAGTGCAAGGGGAAAATATATGCCAATATCGACAGTAATATTAAGCACGTTGGAACTCAGGTAGTAGAATCACGGTATAAAAACCTTTAAGGGGATGTAGGTGTGCGTATGCTTATTGGTTGTCAAATTTGCCGATTTGCTCTTATCTTTTAGGTAATTATCTAAATAGAAGCAGTGTATCAATGAATACTGGCAAAGGAATCGAAAGCTCCGCTCAATCTGAAGGAGGGCTGTCAGTCTCTGGGATTCTTGGAAAGCCCGTGGTACCAGATGAAATGCCTAAAGGGTTGAAGATAAACATTTCATCACCTTGCTATGGCGGGAAATATACCACATCTTTTGTCAACAGCATGATAAGCCTATTGAATACGTGGAAAGACTTTGATATCGATTATATCTTTTCTGAAATTGATACTACAGATGTCGAAGTAGCCAGAAATATTCTTCTATCAAACTTTTACTTTAACAAGCTTGATTGTACCCATATCCTGTTTATTGATAATGATATGGGGTATCGAAGCTCAATGATTAACAGAATGCTGAAATTGAGGGAAGATGTTGTTGGTGTAGTGTCACCAAGAAGACAGATAGATTTAAAGAAACTCCATGCTTCCAGTGATGTTCCTTTTGAGACAGCCCTGGCTCGTTCTGTTGACTTTATTTTGAACCCATCAAATGAAGCTGTTGAAAAAGATGGCTTTATTCAGGTTTATACCTGTGGTTCTGGAATTATGTTAATTTCCCGTGATTGTATTACCAAAATGGCAGATTGCTGTCCAGATATTATTGACAAGGTTTATCACAAGAGAATCCCTTTCGCTAAAGACTTTGAGGTGTTTTTAACACCGTTTAACAAAATAACGGTTGAAGGACACAAGCTATCCGAGGACTTCTCTTTCTGCTATCGATGGGTGGAGCACTGTCACGGGAAAATATTTGCCAATATCGATAGTAATATCAGACATGTTGGCACTCAGGTTGTTGAGTCAAAGCTGAAAGATCTCTATGTAAAACAAAACTGATAATTTATTAAGAAGGAATTGATAATGGGTGCTAATGCTGTGGTATCAGGAGCAACAAACTACAAGGGTATGTTCGCCCAGCAGCATGAAAATGCTTTCGATACATTCAGAAAGTTTCTTGCACAGGTAAAGCCTAAGAGAATTTTGGAAATAGGAACGGCAGGTGGCGGTTTTACCCTTTTTCTTCGCGAGTATCTTAATGAGATAGGGTTGCAGGATAGCTATATAAAGTCCTTTGACATTAAAGATACCCAACCCTATGAAGACAGGCTTCGGTGCCTGAACAATATTGAAGTCAATATCGAGAATATGTTTGATAAAACATATCAGTTATTAATCAAGCCAGAGCTAATAAAAGAGTATATTCAGAGTGACGGACTAACGCTGGTTTTGTGTGATGGTGGAAAAAAGAAAGTAGAATTCCGTGCCATTGCCCATCTGATAAAAGATGGCGATATCATTATGGCCCACGATTATGTGGACACCTGGAAGAGCTTTGAAGCTCACTTCAAGGGAAAAATCTGGAACTGGCGGGAAATCGGCTACGAACATATTGAAAGAACCTGTAATGAGCTCAATCTCAAACCGTTCTTTAAAGAAGAAATGGCGCAGGTTGTCTGGGCCTGTTTTCGGAAAGAGCCGGCATAGAAACCTGAAAGAGATGTTTAATTGAGAAAATGGCGATCTCTTTAAGTTGATTAAGGCCTTACAATTTTGTAAGGTCTTAATCTCATCAGCAGATCCTAGAGCTGACGGGCGTCGTAATAAGCCATTTCTGAAATCTGGTGATACTCCTTGGCCTGGTCGGCAAACTTCTTGAAAGATGCGTAAACCTTGCCAGCAGATGGATTACTGGATGCCACTTCGGCGGCTACGGCATCGGCCACTTTATGCAAACCAGCCAATACATCATCAGGCAGTTTGAGTACTTCAACGCCATGATCAGTCTTCAGTTGCTGAAGAGCTGTATTGTTACGGGCAGTATATTCATCGAGCATGGAAAGGTGGGTTGCCTTGGTTGCTGCCTTAACAATAGCTTTCAAGTCAGCAGGAAGTTTGTTCCAAGTCTCCAAGTTTACTGTAAACTCCAGAGTGGAACCTGGCTCATGCCAGCCTGGATAGTAGTAGTATTTGGCCGCCTTATAGAGACCGAAGGCCATATCATTATAAGGCCCCACCCACTCTGTGGCATCAATGCTGCCAGTCTGCAAGGCCGTAAACAGTTCACCACCGGGTACGTTAACGGGTGAACCGCCCAGACGTTTGAGAACCTCTCCGCCCAGGCCGGGAATGCGCATCTTCAGTCCTTTCAGGTCTTCCAGTGATTCAATCTTGCGATTAAACCAGCCTGCCATCTGCACGCCAGTACTGCCGCCGGCAAATGGCTTTAGATTGAACTGAGCGTAAAGCTCGTCCCACAGTTCCATACCCCCGCCATTATGAAGCCAGCTGCTCATTTCCTGGGCATTCAGGCCAAAAGGAACGGCAGTAAAGAATTGAGTTGCCGGATTCTTTCCCTTCCAGTAATAGGCACCGCTGTGACCCATTTCTGCTGTTCCATTCTGAACTGCATCAAATACTTCAAGGGCCGGAACGAGCTCACCAGCACCATAAACTTTAACGTTCAGGCGCCCCCCACTCATCTCGTTAACCATTTCTGCAAAACGCTCAGGCGCAGTTCCCAAGCCTGGGAAATTTTTGGGCCAGGAAGTCACCAGTTTCCAGTGAATAGTCTCCTGCTGAGGGGCAGCACTGTCTGAAGAGGTAACAGGGGCTTCTTCTTTCGGCCCGCCACAGCCTGCCAGGGTAAGTCCTGCAGCTACACCCAGTGCAACTAATATCTGACGACGTTTCATTATTATTTTTGCCTCTGTGTCTATTTATCTTTCTGAGGATGTCTCTGCGAAAAAACGCTGCACAGGCATTCTATCCGCTCAAAAATGGTTGTGCTACAGGCTTTACCTTCAGGTTTACGCCTGTTATCCGGGTTGTCTGGCACAGTTTTCCAACGATTCAGTTAGGAACCTTCTCTCAGAACCCATATCTAATGTTCTGAATAAGCGGATTCGAACCAGGGATAAAGTGATATGGAAGGGGCAAAAGCTAAACTTGGTAACCTTTTTACCTATTATTCTGAACCACAAACGGATAAAGATTCAAGTGTAGCAGGGGTCTCCAGTCTTAAAAAATTAAAAAGAAGTGAGAGTGAGTCACCTGCCGTGCAAGAGGCCGAATTAGTATCAGTGACCGCTCTGCCTCTCCAATAAAAATCAGTATCCCGACATTTTCTCATCTTAAAGTGTTCTCTTTACCCAGGAAAATATTGGAAGATATAGAAATTCCGATAAAAACCTGCCTGCTTCAACCTTACCTTCCCAACAGCTTCCAGCCAGAGACACAAGCTATTGCCCGAACAGTTCATGGTGTCCAGCATGCTTGCCGGGTAGCGATCTGGGCTCTGGCTGTGCTGCTGTTGCGTCGTGATCGTGGAGATTTGGATGGGACGACGTTTCCTGAGGAGATGATCCCTCTTCTGCTACAGGTCTGTCTCTACCACGATACCGGGCGAGAGGGGGACGGCAAAGAC
>CBDEWF010000073.1:0-57350 GCA_965243775.1 Sansalvadorimonas sp. | reverse complement strand
TTCGCACGATCACCAGAAGGATTCATCATCTGAAGCATCTGTTCAGTCTCAAAATCAACTCGCTCTCGTGCCATCTCTTTGCGCTTTTGGGCCTTCGGTATCCAGTAACCAGTGATAGGTATTAGCAACCTTCTCACGCAGTCCTTGATTTTCTTCCTTGAGCTGGGTTCTTAACCTATCTCTGACGGTATCAGCTCTACGCTGGTCATCAGTCCGTGTATCATTTGCTCTGATACCCTGCCCTTCCGTAGCCGGTTTCTTGCTACGACGTTTTTTCTTGGCTCGGCGAGAACCTGCTGTTTTATCAACAGGGTGAACCTCATGCCATCCATCTTCACGATCAACTTTTATTGGTTGCCTATTAGCTGCCTGCTCCTGAACATAAGCTTTTCGCTCAGTCTTGTAAGAGTCAAACTGCTTTACGTGCAGCCTTGCCAAGTATAATTCGTGATTAGCTGATCCTAACCTTTTCGCAATCCGGCTTTGAAGCTTTTTGATCAACACATTGCTAATAACATTAATAGCCGCAAAACCTGTCGCATAATAAAGCTTTGTGTGATTCTTGCGCATCTTGGCAAAGTAATCACTCAGCTTTTTGGCTTTTGCTTCCCAACGCTGCTCTTTATCCCTTAGCTGAGCAACAATATCCACTTTTTCTCCAAGCTGTTCGTAGGCTACCATTTCACGATACTTCGCCGCACCAGCGCCTGTAAGAGTGAATTTGTCTCCGTCGACACTGCTGCTAAAACCTGCTTGCTTAGCATCCAGCGGCGCTGTTGCTGCTGCATATCGATTTTCATATATAAGGCCATCCTCGCCAGCAACAAAAGTATCTCTAGCGGCCCCTTTTGCCCGAATTTCGTTGCGCAAATCTTCGGGTTGCTTGTTCCTTTCCATTTGTTGCTTGTTCCTTTCCATTTCAAGCTGGCGTTCCAGAGTACGGCTTTCCATTTCAGTCTCTATCTCACCCATCAAACCTCCCTTGGTAGAGTCAAATAGAGAATCAACTGGGTTTTTAGCGTCTTGCTCAAACTCCTTGCTTAAAATATCTAACCTTGATTGCGCCTGTCTTTTATTAAAAGACTCTTCTCTGGCTTTAAGGGTTTGTTCCCGGCGGGTTTTATAAGCACCTATAGCAGAGTTTCTTGCCTCTTCAGCTGCATGCTCATAACCCACTACATCAGCCAGAAGGTTGTCATCTTGTTCAAATGCACTACCCAGTGGTCGATTCCACAGCTCATCATACTCCCGATCATAGTAATCCTGACTATGAGGCTCAGAATACTTCATTTCCACCTGGTACGAACTCAACTCAGTCGCTTCGGGCTGACTTTGATAGTCGTCGCAAACAGGAAGTGGCTCTGAGTCAGATTTGAATACTGTTCTCCCACTTGCCAGTTTTCCTACCAATTCACCCACTTTACTTCCAAGGTCTTTAGCCCCATTAGCGATCTGGGTAAATACGCCTGGACTTGTTCCCTGTGGTCCGTCGAGCTTAGCCATGAGTGTACCTCCATGTACATCTTAAATCTGGTGTGTTCTGGCCGGGCATATCCTTGCCCGTAAACCTGAAAGTACGGGGAAAGTTCCCCTGCGTCTGTAAGACATAAGTCATAGAGACATAAGCAATTGAGACGAGAGTCAGGCTCAAGGAAAGTATCTTCGGGGGTATTCGGGCATGTGCGAGCTCGGGGACGGGCCGAACTGCACAACAACCTGATGTCTCGGCCAGAGATATTCCTTACCTCTCACCATAGGAAATTCCGGGATAAACATGAGGTTGAACAGTAGAAATCGGCAGGACATGGCCAGACAACTGCTGCTACAGGTACAGTAATCTTCTGATCAGGCGGGATTCTGACAGTATGGAGGCTACAAAAGGGCTACCAGTCCATCACTTCCTTGACGAAAGGTATACTGAGTTTGCGCTTGGCACGCAGGCTGGCACCATCCAGCCTGGCCAGTACTTCAAACAGATCCTGCATGGTACGGGGGCTGCGATTGAAAATAAACCTGGCAACTTCTTCGGACAGATCCAGACCACGCAGATGAGCCCTTAGCCTCAGGGTCATCAGCTTATTATGGTCAGACAGAGGTTGAACTTGAAAAACCAGCCCCCAGGAGAGTCGGGAGACCAGATCTGGCAGCTCTACGGTCAGCTGACGAGGCGGACAGGTTGAAGCAACAAGCAGACGCTTGCCGCGATCCCGCAGCTCATTAAACAGGTTAAAAATGGCTTCTTCCCAGAGCCGGTGACCACCGATAGCCTCAATATTATCCAGACAGATCAAATCCAGAGCATCAAAGCCTTCCAGAACCCGGGGGGGATATTCCACCATTTCCTCCATGGGAAGATAGGCAGAACGCTTCCCCAGGCGATCAACCTGATGGCAGGCGGCCTGCAAAAGATGGCTGCATCCGACTCCGGATGGCCCATATAGATAGAGGAAGGATTCTGGAACAATTCCGTCTGCACAACGATCCAGATCCAGCATATTCACCAGAGGTTCATTGGGACCGGGATAGTAGTTGGCGAAAGTCGCGTCATCCCTCAACTGCACACTTAACGGTAATTGCAACGGCTGACTCATTTATCCGCTATGAATCGACGGCTTAAGTAGGTTCCAACCATATCACTCTTTATCATGAAAATGCAGTCGTGTTTTCCCTCTCCAGCAGGGAGATTGACTGAGAGCAATAAGCTAATCCCAATGGCCCGATAATAAGCAGTATCACTTTGCATGACCGGCCTGGTACAGGTGACTGCCCTTGTAGTTCCCGTACAGGTGAACCAGCAGCACCATAATCACAGCGGCAACCGGCAGAGCCAGAAGAATCCCGGCAAAACCAAACAGCTGTCCACCGGCCATGATGGCGAAGATCACGGCTACTGGATGCAGTCCAATCCTGTCTCCTACCAGCAACGGAGTAAACACCATCCCTTCCAGAGCCTGGCCAACAGTAAAAACGCCCACCACAGCACCGATCTGCCAAAACGAGTCAAACTGGAAGAAGGCCATGACCAGGGCTATTCCAATTCCCACGATAAAACCCATATAGGGCACAATACTAGCGAGACCTGCAATAAGGCCAACCAGCAGGGCAAAATCCAGACCGACAAACCAGAGTCCCAGGCCATAAGTCATGCCCAGAAGCAGCATAACCATCAGCTGGCCCTTCATAAAGGCTCCCAGCACTTCATCACACTCTTTAGCCAGAACCGTCACTGTCGGTGCCAGATTACGGGGTATCAGTAGACCAATGTTATGGATCATACGATCCCAGTCCCGCAGCAGATAGAAGGTCACGACAGGAATCAGGAAAGCATTGGCTAAAACTCCAGCCATTGCTTTTGTTGAGCCGCCAATGGCAATACTCAGATGTTTAAGAATACCCTTGCTCTGTTGCCATTCTGCCCCCATCTGGGCACTCAACTCTTTGAGGTTAAAATGCTCGGGGTTGATATCAATATACTGGGACAACCAGGGCACCAGGGTCGACTGCAACCATTTCCCCAGATTGGGCAACAGGTGAATCACCACACCAATCTGATGGATAAGGCCGGGTACCACGATCAGAAGGGCCACGATAAAAACCAGTAAGACCACGGCAAATACCACACAAACAGCCAGAGTTCGGTTCATCCCTTTGCTTTCCAGCCAGTCCGCCAGTGGATCTCCCAGGTAGGCCAGTATCATGCTGGTCAGAAACGGGGCTAGCACTGGCCCGAGCAGAAAAACAAGAACCCCCAGAACCACCAGCAATCCCAGGAGAAAACCTCGTTGAGCCACTGTCACCTTATCTGCCCCCCTATCCATTAGCTTGTATGCCTGATTCAACGGTTACCGCCAGCGATACTGCAGGTCAGACTGTTCCTTTACCTGCACGGGATCACTCTGGTTGCCAACGGGAGTGGAGTAGGAGCTTGAAACAGCCAGCCTCCGCCCCAGACTGATGGCAGCATCCAGCTGTTCCATAGAGCCATCAATGACAACATCCAGAAGAATCCTGTCCTGCTTGACCTCCACCGGCTTGACCTTGCGCACAGCTGTCAGTCCCTCAAAATAGCGGAGCAGTTCCGCATAATCAGAAACTTCCCTCACTTCATCAACCAGCACTCTCACAGGCCGCCCTGACGCCCCCTCAGGAGCCACGGCATAGAATGCCGCCATGTGCTGGGCTGCCAGGGCAATCACCTGAGCAGAGAGCTCATCAGGCTGCACACCTGGGAAATCAAAGCTCATCACCTGCCGGCGGAACATAAACAGAGCCCGGGCATTCATTCGTCCACTGGGGGCAGGCCAGGTACGTACTGCCAGAACAGCATTCACACCATAACGGCGGGAAGCCTGACTGATAGGATCAGCAAACAGGCCCCACAGATCAGAAATATCCAGAGCCTGGGAGTCCTCAAAGTCCAGCAGCGGATAGACCAAAGGCACGCCCCAGTCCTCGGCGGCCCGGTTCATACTGTCTCGCACGTGTGAGACAGAGAGAGAATCAATAAACACCCTGCGCCCAGACTGTTCACCTGCCAGCCAGAGCAGCAGTGAAGGCCGCGTTTCCCCCCAGAGTGGCAGATTGTTCTTGCGTAGAAGCAGTTTCACAGATGATTCATTAAAACGAACCTGCAGCAGGTACTTTTTCTGGGTCAAATCAAGGGCGGTATCATCCAGCTCCCGGTAATTGAAACTACTGACCAGAGAACTGACCTGCCCTCTGGCTTCAGCAATGGCTGGCAGATTCAGCACATCTGGCTGACCTGTCAGGCGCTGAAGTACAATATTCAACCCTTGGCGAAACCCCGCCTCTCTTTCCGTAACACTCTGGCTCTCAACAGAAATTTCCGTCTCATAGAGACTGTCACTGGCCTGCGCCGGTATTGCCGCCATCATCAGCAGCATAATCAAACAGCCAAGCCTGCCGAGTACCGCCCGGCAGCAATACATGTCCATGAATATCTTCAGCCACTCTTTAGGTAAGTTTCTGTGGGAATTTCTCTGTCAATTCCTGTGTCGATCAAAGCTGGATTCAAGCAATACCTGCAAAAACCGACAGAAGGTCCCTACTGAAGGTCATTGTGCCACAAGTTAACCCGGATATTTCAGCCAGTGTATGAAATGGATCATTTTTCGGCAAAAGCAGGAGTCAGAATCAAGCAATGATAAGCGGAAAATCAACCCTTTGCAGACAACCAAAATATTGTGGATAACCGAAGCATTGCGGATAGCCGAAAGAGAGTGCGACTGATACAATTCAAACCTCTCACCAACTCCCATAACTACTTTTTGAGTCGAAACTCAGGCATGTCCAAGAATACAGGATCCCTCAGTTATCGTGATGCCGGCGTTGATATTGATGCCGGAAATGCCCTCGTCGACCAGATCAAACATATCGCCCGACGCACCCGACGTCCGGAAGTTATGGCTGGCCTTGGCGGCTTTGGGGCCCTGTGCCAGATACCGCCCGGGTTCAAAGAACCTGTTCTGGTTTCTGGAACTGATGGAGTCGGCACCAAACTCAAGCTGGCCATAGAGCTGAACTGCCATAACACCATTGGTATCGATCTTGTGGCCATGTGTGTGAATGACCTTATTGTCTGCGGCGCAGAGCCACTGTTCTTCCTGGATTACTACGCCACGGGCAAACTTAATGTTGATATGGCCGCCAGTGTTGTGAATGGAATAGGCAAAGGATGTGAGCTCGCCGGCTGCTCCCTGGTAGGCGGTGAAACAGCAGAAATGCCGGGTATGTACCAGGGGAAAGATTATGACCTGGCCGGATTCTGCGTTGGTGTCGTTGAGAAAAGTAGAATTATTGATGGCAGCGCCGTTAGAGAGGGTGACGCCCTGATCGCCCTGGCATCAAGCGGAGCCCACTCTAATGGTTACTCCCTGATTCGAAAGATTCTGGAAGTCAACGAAACAGACCTGAGCAGCCTTGAGCTAATAAACAACCTTGAGCCAGCCAGCCAGCAAACTCTGGCAGAGCAGCTTCTGGAACCAACCCGTATCTATGTGAAGCCAGTGCTCGAACTGATTCGCCAGGATAAGGTTCATGCCATCAGCCATATCACTGGAGGCGGCCTGCTGGAAAATATACCCCGGGTTCTCCCCTCAGGAACCAGAGCTGTTATCAATACCGGCAGCTGGGATATGCCCCCCCTGTTCCTATGGTTACAACAACAGGGCAATGTGGAGCAGAAAGAGATGTTCCGTACCTTTAACTGTGGTGCCGGAATGGTTATTGCCGTTGCCCGGGACCAGAAACACGAAATTATTGAACAGCTGACCGCTTTAGGAGAAATCGCCTGGGAGATTGGTCATATAGCATCAGCTGACAGCGCCAAAGAAACTGTAGAACTGGCAGGTCTGTGATGACGTTTACGGCAGATAATTCCAGGTTACCAGTTGTTGTACTGATATCTGGAAGTGGCAGCAACCTGCAGGCTCTGATCGATACCCAGTCGGATACAGGTATCAATATTGCGGCTGTGATTAGCAACTGTCCAGGAGTGAAGGGACTGGATCGGGCACAACAGGCCGGAATTCCGGCTATCTGCCTGGATCATACCGGGTTTGATTCCCGGGAAGCGTTTGACCAGGCACTGCAATCCGAAATAGATAAATACAGTCCCGGCCTTGTGGTTCTGGCCGGTTTTATGCGTATTCTGACCCAGGAGTTCACCCACCACTACCATGGCAGAATGTTGAATATCCACCCTTCCCTGCTTCCAAAATACAAAGGACTGCATACCCACCACAGAGTTCTGGAAGCGGGAGATAAGATGCATGGTGTTACCGTGCACTTTGTCTCAAGCGAACTGGATGGAGGCCCGCCCGCCATACAGGCCAGAGTTCCCGTTAAACCTGATGATGATGAGTCCAGCCTGCAACAGCGTGTGCTTCTGCAGGAGCACATTATCTACCCTGTTGCTGTTGGCTGGTTTGCCGCCGGACGGCTGAAACTGGAAGGCAATACCGCTTTACTTGATAATCGCCCTCTGCCAGCCTCAGGTTTTCAACACACCAGCCTTTCAACACCCTTATGACTTTCTCTTTCTTGCGAACATTTGTACTGGCCTGTCTGACTCTGTCACTGTCCCTCCAGTATGCCATAGCAGCTGAAGCCTCTATCCAGCCTTACAGGGCAAGTTACAGTGCGACTCTCAGCAACATACCGGTGGATGGTAAGGCGGAACGCAAGTTGATCCAGAACAGTGATGGCAGCTGGACTCTCTCCTTTGAAGCGGACATGTTTCTGTACAGCTTCTCCGAAGTATCACACTTCCGCTTTACTGATGGTCTGGTTCGCCCAACCAGCTACCAAATGAAAAAAGGGCCTTTGGGAAAAAAGAAAACGGCTGAAGTCGCTTTTGACTGGAGTAAAAAGATTGCAGACAGCCGGGAAGACAGTGACCGCTGGAAAGTCAGCCTGAAGCCTTCCGATCTGGACCAGATCAGTTACCAGCAGCAGCTTCAGTACGATATCAAGTCCGGTCGCAAGGAATTTTCCTATAGCGTTATCGATGAGGATGAACGGGATCTATACACTTTTCGGATAGAGACTGAAGAGATCCTTGAGACACCGGCCGGAAAGCTATCCACAGTTCGCCTGAAAAGAGTAAGGGATAATAACAAACGACAAACCTGGATCTGGCTGGCAAAAGACTGGGGAGATCTGCTTGTTCAGTTGAAGCAGACAGAGAAAGGCAAGGATTATATTGTTACCCTCAGACAGGCAACGGTGGCCGGAAAAGAAATCACCCCCCTAGCCGTTGAAAAGAAGTCTTTAGCCATTGAAAAAAAGAAGAAGTAACCCAATTATCAGTCTCATCAAATTGCAAGATGTGAACTCTTAAGAGAAACTGATATGCAACTTCTACACACCATGATCCGTGTTGGCGACCTTGATAAGTCCATTGCCTTCTATACCGAAGTGCTGGGTATGAAGCTGCTGCGCAAGTCGGTTAACGAAGAGTACAAGTACACCCTGGCCTTTGTCGGTTATGGTGATGAAAAAGACCACTCTGTGATCGAACTGACCTATAACTGGGATACGGAAACCTATGATCACGGCAATGCCTTTGGTCATCTGGCCATTGGCGCAGAAGATATTTATGCGACCTGTGAAGAAATCCGCAAAACTGGAGCCAAAATCATCCGTGAACCGGGTCCGGTAAAAGGCGGAACCACTCATATCGCTTTTGTTGAAGATCCTGATGGCTACAAGATCGAACTCATCCAGATGAGCCACGCAGGTAAAGGACTGGAAGGCTAATACCCTTTCTCTCGATTGCGCCCCTTGTCAAAGCACACCCTGACAAGGGGTGAACTGAAATCAGATATCTTCTGAAAATATCTCATTGAATATCTTTTGAAGCTCTTCAGCTTCATTTGGGGGTAAAAGTATTGCCAGCGTGCTCAACTTAAAGGGAAGCTCGCCACCTACACTTTCCTGCTTCTGACTTTGACAAAGATAGTTCTCCCCCAGGACATCGCGAGTGATGGATCTTTGAAAAATCGATTTTGTGCCATTAGAAAGCCAGGTAGTAGCTGAAGCTGAAAGTTTGGTAAACGACCCCAGAATATAGCTAACTCTCTTGCAGTAAGGACTGATAGCCCTCTCGGCAAAAATTGACAGAAACCTCCGGGCTGAAACAGAGATCTGTGAAGAACAGGTCCACAGTGAAGGTGTTATGGATACTGACATGTTTGATGCCTCCCTGGCTAACAACATAGTTACCCATTAGAGACCTTAGGAGGGGGTAAATTCCCGCAGGTTAGGAATACTAACACCATTGTTAGCACTCCTAACCATATGTTTCTACAGATTTTTTACTAAATTCCAGCCAATAAAGAGGCTGAAACAGCGCAGGAAGGGCCAGAAATTCAGGGTAGGATTAGAATTCCAGAGCTGCGTCCAGAGAGATCTCAATCATCTCGTTGAAGGACAGCTGGCGGGCATCAGAATCCAGAGCTTCGCCAGTGCGGATATGGTCACTTACAGTGCAGATGGCCAGACCCTTGGCACCAAACTCAGCACATACACCGTACAGACCTGCTGCTTCCATTTCCACACCCAGAATGTCGTACTTTTCCATCACGTCGAACATGGTGGGATCAGGGGAGTAGAACAGATCAGCAGAGAACAGGTTACCTACCTTGATGGAAACGCCCTGCTTGCGTGCGGAGGCAACAGACTTCTCCAGCAAACCGAAGTCAGCGATAGCAGAGAAGTCGTGATCCTTGAAACGGATACGATTGACTTTGGAATCGGTGCAGGCACCCATACCGATAACAACGTCACGTACTTTTACGTCTTGGGATACAGCACCACAGCTGCCAACACGAACCAGGTTCTTCACGCCGTACTCGGTGATCAGTTCCTTGTAGTAGATGGAAGCGGATGGGATACCCATACCGGAACCCATTACGGAAATCTTCTGGCCCTTGTAGGTGCCAGTGAAGCCCAACATGTTACGGACATTGGTGACTTCCTCAACACCTTCCAGGAAAGTCTCGGCAATGTACTTGGCACGTAGAGGGTCGCCTGGCAGCAGTATGGTATCAGCGAAAGCACCAGCAGGAGCGTTGATGTGAGGGGTTGCCATAATTCTATCCTCCAGTTGTCAGACTGTGCTCAATGTTTTGGGGGCGGCAACAGTCTGACAGATTGCAAAAATAAAGAGCAAAGACGATTTACAGAATGTCTTTAAGAAAGCTTTTGCCGTATTCCAGCTCGGGCAGGGAGAAGTGCTCAGCCAGGGTTTGACCCAGGTCAGCAAAGGTTTCTCTCTCACCCAGATCAACTGGCTTAACGTCAGGACCGGCAAAAATAACGGGGACATGTTCGCGGGTGTGGTCAGTGCCCTGCCAGGTTGGGTCACAACCATGGTCAGCGGTCATTACCAGCAGATCGCCAGGCTGCAGTTTTTCCAGCAGCTCAGGCAGACGCGCGTCAAACTCTTCCAGACCTGCCGCATAGCCGGCAGTATCGCGACGGTGACCCCAGGCGGAATCAAAGTCTACAAAGTTGGTGAATACCAGCGTGTTATCGCCAGCACGGTCAACTTCTTCCAAAGTGGTATTGAACAGCGCTTCCAGGCCAGTGGCCTTGACCTTACGGGTAATACCCTGATGGGCAAAAATGTCGGCAATCTTGCCAACACTGACAACTTCGCCGCCTTTCTCAGCCAGACGATCCAGCAGGGTCGGGGCAGGAGGCAGAACAGAGAAGTCACGACGGTTTCCGGTGCGGGCAAAATCACCGGAACAGGTACCAACGAACGGACGAGCGATAACACGACCAATGTTGTATTCGTCCAGAAGCTTTCTGGAGATCTCACACAACTTAATCAGATTATCCAGACCATAAGTCTCTTCATGGCAGGCAATCTGAAACACGCTGTCAGCCGATGTGTAAACAATCGGCTTGCCAGTGCGCATATGTTCTTCACCGAGATCAGCGAGGATCTGGGTGCCGGAAGCGTGACAGTTACCCAGAACACCGGGCAGGTCCGCTTCTTCGATCAGCTTGTCCAGCAGTTCCTGCGGGAAGCTGTTTTCATGTTCAGAAAAGTAGCCCCAGTCAAACAGAACCGGAACACCGGCCATTTCCCAGTGACCACTTGGGGTATCTTTACCACTGGACAGTTCACGGGCATAACCGTAAGCGCCGGCACTAGCGGGAACTTCAGGCATACCAGCCGCCCACTTGCCAGTGGAGTTGCGGTGGGCATGAAGCAGTCCCATCTTGGACAGGTTAGGCAGGTTCAGAGGACCGCTGCGATCAATGTCAGCGCGACCGGCTGCACATTCCTCGGCAATATGACCCAGGGTATCAGAACCCACATCACCGAATTTGTCAGCATCAGCGGTGGCGCCAACTCCGAAAGAGTCCAGCACCAGAACTATAGCTCTTGGCATCCTTATTCTCCTTTTACCCAGAAATGCCTGACGGCATTCAGCTCAGGGCTGTTAACCTTGATAATGCCTCTGCCAAAATATATGGGATTAAAGGCACTTAAGCTCAAGGCTGTTGTACTGAAGAACTGTCGTCTTTTTTATAGAAGACAACAGCTCTTCAGTTGGACTGCTATATTCAGGCAGTAATACGCTCGTAGATAGTAGGCAGAGCTTCTGGGCGCTTGCCGCTCAGAGTCACTGCTTCACGTACCATACGGGCTGCTTCTTCCCAGGACTCTTCAGAGTTGGCGTGAATCATGGCCAGAGGCTGACCAGCTTCAATGCTTTGACCCAGTGCACAAACCTGAGACAGACCAACGCTGTAGTCCAGCTCATCACCTGGGTTAGCACGGCCACCCTTCATCTTCACCACAGCCAGACCGAATTCACGGGCATTGATTTCTGCAACGAAACCAGACTGCTCTGCCAGAACCGGCTTGATAATGTCAGCCTTGGGTAGGTATTCAGCGTAACGTTGAACGAAATCTTTCGGGCCACCCAGTCCTGCAACCATACGACCAAAGACTTCTGCAGCCTTGCCGTTGTCCAGAACTTCCATCAGCTTGGCGCGGGCTTCTTCCAGATCAGTTGCCAGGTTAGCAGACACCAGCAGCTCAGCAGCCAGAGCAACAGTCACTTCCAGCAGGCGAGGAGCGCGATACTCACCGGTCAGGAACTGAACAGCTTCAGCAACCTCAACAGCATTACCGGCACTGGAAGCCAGGCATTCGCTCATATCAGTCAGTAGTACAGTGGTCTTCACGCCAGCACCGGTCGCAACCTTGGCAATGCTTTCAGCCAGCTCGCGGGATGCTTCGTAGGTAGGCATGAATGCGCCACTGCCAACCTTCACGTCCATAACCAGAGAGTCCAGACCTTCAGCCAGTTTCTTGGCCAGGATGGACGCTGTGATCAGGTCGATGGATTCAACAGTCGCAGTTACGTCGCGGATAGCGTATATACGCTTGTCAGCGGGAGCCAGTTCGCCGGTCTGACTGACGATAGCAACACCAGCTTCTTTAACAACCTTGCGGAAAGTGTCTTCATCAACGGAAGTCTGGTAGCCAGGAATGGAATCCAGTTTATCCAGAGTGCCGCCGGTGTGACCCAGACCACGACCGGAGATCATGGGAACATAACCGCCGCAGGCCGCCAGCATGGGGCCAAGCATCAAGCTGACAACGTCACCAACACCACCAGTGGAGTGCTTGTCGATAATTGGGCCTTTCAGGCCTTCGTTGTCCCAGTTCATGGTCATGCCGGAATCACGCATGGCCTTGGTCAGAGCGATACGCTCGTCCATTTCCATACCCTGGAAATAGATCGCCATCGCCAGAGCACCAACCTGACATTCTGCAACAGAACCGTCGGTTACACCCTGAATAAAGGAGTAGATATCCTCTTCAGACAGGCGCTGGCCTTCACGTTTCTGACGAATAACTTCTTGTGGCAGAAACATTAGTAGCCTCCGTTATCCACGTGGTCGTCTTTCAGGCCCAGAGTGTTCAGCAGGTTAGGCAGCAGGCTGGAAGCACCGAAACGGTAATGGTCAGAGTTGATCCACTCTTCACCCAGAATTTCTGCCGCCAGATCCAAGTGCAGTTTAGCGTCGTCAGCAGTACGTACACCACCGGCTGGTTTGAAGCCAACGTCCTTGCCACTCTCCTTGATAGCAGTCAGCATGATGCGAGCCGCTTCAGGCGTTGCGTTAACAGGAACCTTACCAGTGGAGGTCTTGATGAAATCAGCACCAGCATTGATGGAGATATCGGAAGCCTTACGGATCAGAGCTTCTTCCTTCAGTTCACCGGATTCGATGATCACTTTCAGCTTAACGCCTTCGCCGCAAGCTTCTTTAGCAGCCTTAACCAGATCGAAACCGATCTGTTCGTTGCCTTCGATCAGCGCGCGGTAAGGGAATACTACGTCAACTTCGTCGGCACCCAGAGCAACAGCTTCTTCAGTTTCACGACGAGCCAGTTCAACATCGGCAGCACCGGCTGGGAAGTTGGTTACAGTTGCAACCTTAACGTTGGTCAGACCCAGTTCTTTCAGAGTCTTCTGGGCAACAGGAACGAACTTAGGGTAAACGCAGACAGCGGCCGTGTTGCCAGCTGCGGTTTTGGAGGACTTGCACAGCTCAACGATACGCGCTGCGGTGTCATCCAGGTTGAGGGACGTATTGTCCATCAGCTGCAGAGCGAGCTTACTTCTGGTGTTGATATCAGACATAACTACTTCTCTTTTGTTTACCGGGTCACATGCAATATCGGGCGACACCGGTTAAATACAGGAAAAACCGGCCAGAGGTAAAAACCTCGGCCGGTTTTTTTAAATCAGCTTATTATAGGGCCAGGAACAGACCTGCGATGGCGGCACTCATCAGGTTAGACAGAGAACCAGCCAGTACAGCTTTCAGACCCATACGTGCGATGTCGCTGCGACGGCTTGGAGCCAGGCTTCCCAGACCACCCAGCAGGATAGCGATGGAAGACAGGTTAGCGAAACCACACAGTGCAAAGGTAATGATTGCCTGAGTGTGAGCAGACAGGGTTTCCTTCATGCCTACAAAGTCGATGTAAGCAACAAATTCGTTTACAACCAGCTTCTGACCGATCAGGGAACCAGCCTGCAGAACTTCAGCGCTTGGAATACCCAGAATGTAAGCCAGAGGTGCGAAGATATAGCCCAGGATCATCTGCAGGGACAGGTTATCAACACCGAACCAGCCGCCGATACCACCCAGCAGACCGTTCAGCATAGCGATCAGAGCAACGAAGGCCAGCAGCATTGCGCCAACGTTGGCTGCCAGCATCATACCACCGGAAGCACCTGCAGCGGCAGCGTCCAGAACGTTGGCAGGCTTCTCTTCTTCAGTGTTTTCCAGCAGATCAACTTTAGCGTCAGTGGTTTCTTCGGTTTCTGGCTTGATGATCTTAGCCATCAGCAGGCCGCCTGGTGCAGCCATGAAGCTTGCAGCTACCAGGTACTTCAGATCAACACCCAGACCAGCATAACCGGCCAGTACAGAACCCGCTACAGAAGCCAGACCACCAACCATGATAGCGAACAGCTCAGACTGGCTCATGTGTTTGATGAAAGGCTTAACAACCAGAGGGGCTTCAGTCTGACCTACGAATACGTTAGCGGTCGCAGACAGGGATTCCGCGCGGCTGGTGCCCAGGAACTTCTGCAGTGCGCCACCCAACAGGTTAACAACAAACTGCATAATGCCCAGGTAGTACAGAACAGCAATCAGAGCGGAGAAGAATACGATGATTGGCAGTACGTGGAACGCGAAAACAAAACCAGCGGAGCCAGCAGGGGAACCCAGACCGCCCAGCAGGAAGCCGATACCGCTGTTCGCGTAATTAATGATGTTTTGAACACCACCGGAAATTGCGGTCAGAGTTGCCTGACCTGCAGGAATGTACAGTACAAATGCACCCAGACCAGCCTGAATAGAGAAGGCACCACCAACGGTCCGCCAGTTAATTGATTTTCGATTGTCGGACAACAGCAGTGCAAGTCCCAGAAGACATGCAATCCCCAACAGGCTGAACATGATTTGCATTAATTACCACCCCGATCCAGTTTCCGGATCTCGATCAAATGTTGTGAAATTTCGGCGCAGAGTGCTCTGACTGGTCGGATATAAACAAACCGCAACAGTGCACACGGAGGCAGCGCAAAACAGTCATCTTTTAAGAAAAACTGTTCGAGATTTACACAGTGAAAAGACAGGGGCGTATTTTGCACAAACAAAAGCAAACGCGATTGACCTACATCAATCACAGCTTCGATTCAGGGGAATAAACTGGTGAGTTTTTTTACGTATTTATTTTCCAAAAAAAAAACCCCACCTTAGTTAAGGCAGGGGTTTTATAATCAGGTATCGCTCGCTCAACCTGCCATAGCAGTTCCTTTAGAAGGATACTGACGGTAAGGATTCACCCAAATCCCGGAATACACCGAATCGACAGGTCGCTCGTTGTCCTGAGCAACGAACGGTTGTTATGCTAATAACACTCAATGCAAAAGAAAAACTGTTTATTTTGCACGACCATTCAATTATTTTGATGGTTAAGTACCCGGCCACATATGAACAAGACCGGCACATAGAAGTTTCAGGTAAGAAGTACCAATGATCCAGACCGAAGCTCTGCAAATCATCCAGACTGTTGCCCACTTTGGCAGCTTTGCCACTGCCGCCCGCCACCTGCACAAGGTTCCATCTGCTATTAGCTATACGGTGCGCAAAGTTGAGGAACAGCTAGATGTGCAATTATTTTTTCGTGACAGCCGCAAGGTGAAACTAACACCGGCCGGCGAACATTTTGTCGCAGGCGCTGATAAAGTACTTAATCAACTGCACAAGCTGGCCGACTCGACATGCCAGGTTGCAACCGGAGTTGAGTCCGAACTTCATATAGTTGTCGACAACATTGTTAACCAGGGCGGCATCCACTCACTGGTAGCCGCATTTAAAGAGAAGTTTCCAGACGTCACCTTATATATAACGCCGGAAGTGTATATTGGATGCTGGGACGCTCTGTATCATGACCGCTGCCAGCTGGCGATTGGTGCCCCCATTACCATTCCGGAAGAAATCGAATGTAATAATCAGTTTGAATGGCGAACTATGGGACATCTGGACTGGCATCTGGTGATGTCACCGGATCACCCTTTGGCTGAGGACCTGGAAACTCCCCTGTCTACAAATGATCTGGCTGACTATACGACGATTGTTGTTCTGGATACGTCCCGGGTTCTCCATCACGGGGGCGACAGCCTCGCGAATTACGGCAGGAAAATGATTGTTCCTGATTTCCGTCAGGCACTGGCCTGCGCCAAGCAGGGAATCGGAGTCACTATGGCTCCTGCCCATTTTACCAATCACTTTATGAAAGATGGCAGGCTGGTGACCCGCCCAATTCCACTGACTTACAACCGTGAATGCCTCATCGCCTGGAACCGGGAACATATAGGAGCGGGTTTACAATGGTGCCTTGACTGGCTGGGGAATGAAAAGACCTTGACAGATCTTTGGCTGACATACAGAGAGGGGAAGGCTGCAGTGGACATATCGTGATTACGGAGAGAAATCACGATATGTCCACCTGGTTTATCGCCTGACAATAGAGGTTTCCTTAACTTGCCACTAGGAGCCTGTCGGACTTAACGCTAACCTACTGCGAAAAAGCCGGATTTGGCCATTTTTTAGAACCACTTTCGTCAAATAGAACCACTATTCTCCTCAAGTGTTTCTAAAAACTGGCTCAAACCGGACTTTTTCTCGCTACGGTTGGTTAAGTCCGACAGGCTCCTAGGGTTAGCTGTTTTATTCTCTGGTAAATATCGGGGTCTACCTCATCAACATCAAGAGAATTGAACATCACGCTCTGACAATTGGACTGACCCAAGCAGACCAGCATCAAAATCATTGCTCAGAAAGCTAAATGCATACGGAATAGAAGTAGCCAAAGAGTGGCTACACTGAAAACATCACAACCTCTTCCTAAGTAATCTCCCCCACAGATCCAGATTAAGAGAAAAAGTTATTAACATCCGGTAACAAAACAGTCATTGCGACTTATCACCATCCTTCGCTGACCCAAATCAAAACGATCTCTCAACCAGCAGTCCGATAATGGGCCAACAATCCATATAGATTGCTGTGGATGCCTGATAACCCCTCGAGAATAATGCACCATGCAAAGGATAAAACTCAGACAGGCAGCCTGGCTTGATCGCTGGCAGAGCCTGTCCGGCGCCATTCTTGCCGGCTTTTTATTGATTCACCTCCATCTTGAGTCCAGCATTCTGTTTGGCAAGGACGCTTTCTATCAAGTTGCCCGTATGCTGGAAGCCGGCTTCCTTGACCCAAGCGGTCATGGCTACCCCTTCGTTATTGTTCTATTTGGCCTGGGGCTGTTTGTAGTGCTGATGATTCATGCCATCGCCGCAATCCGCCGCTTCCCCACCAAATACAAGCAATGGAAAACGCTGAGAGCGTTCTCCAGAACTGTTCCCCAGCGTGAAACCAACCTGTGGCTATTCCAGTTGATTTCCGGTTTTGCCCTGTTCTTTCTGGTTCCCGTGCATCTGCTTGGAATAGTGATGAATCCAGGTTCAATTGATCCGAACCTGTCAGCCTTCCGTATTGTGGAGCAGGGTTTTGGCTTCCTTTATATGGCTCTTTTACCAATCGCCGTTATTCATGCCCTGATCGGTGTTTACCGGCTGGCGATGAAATGGTTCGGTGACAAGCTGCCACGGGAAAAGATTTTCAAAGGTGCAACGGCTATTTCCGGCTGGCTGATTCTGCTGGGCACCACCAGCCTGATTGTCTGGTACTACACCGGCTTTACCTCACTGCCAACACCTTTAACCCCCTATAGCCCTCTGTAAACCTTTGCGAGTGTAATGATATGAAAACTGTTTATACCGATGCCCTCGTTATAGGCGGAGGGCTGGCCGGACTCAGGGTTGCCATCGCGGCCAAAGAGCGCGGCTTTGATACCATTGTTCTGTCACTGGTTCCGGCAAAGCGTTCTCACTCATCTGCTGCCCAGGGTGGCATGCAGGCCAGTCTGGGGAACAGTACAAAAGGTGAAGGGGACAACGAAGATGTTCACTTTCACGATACTGTAAAAGGCTCAGACTGGGGCTGCGACCAGAAAGTCGCACGGATGTTTACCCATGTGGCGCCCAAAGCGATTCGTGAACTGGCTTCCTGGGGCGTGCCCTGGAACCGGGTCAAAGCTGGTGACCGACAGGCCATCGTCAATGCCAAGAAAGTCACCATTACCGAGCCTAAGGAAGCTCATGGCCTGATCACAGCCCGTGATTTTGGTGGCACCAAGAAATGGCGTACCTGTTACACCTCCGACGGTACAGGTCATACCATGCTTTATACCCTTGGCGACCAGGTGATTAAGCGCGATATTCCTGTTCATGAGCGCAAGGAAGCGATTGCCCTTATCCATGATGACGAACGCTGCCACGGTGCCATTGTTCGTGACTTGGTCACTGGTGAACTGATTGCTTATCTTGCTCGCACAACTACTATCGCGACCGGCGGTTATGGACGACTCTGGTCTGTTTCCACCAATGCCATTATCTGTGAAGGTACTGGTCAGGCTATCGCCATGGAAACCGGCAAGGTTGCCATTGGTAACCCGGAAGCCATTCAGTTCCATCCAACAGCCATCGTACCAGCAGGTATTCTAACCACTGAAGGCTGCCGTGGTGATGGAGGTGTTCTCCGTGATAAAGACGGCCACCGTTTTATGCCGGACTACGAGCCAGAGAAAAAAGAACTGGCTTCCCGGGATGTTGTCTCTCGCCGTATGACCGAGCATATGCGTAAGGGCAAAGGGGTCGACAGCCCTTATGGCCCGCACCTGTGGCTGGATATCACCCTGTTGGGTGAAGAACATATCCACAAGAATCTGCGGGAAGTGCAGGAGATCTGCCAGTACTTCCTGGGTATTGATCCAGCCAAAGAGTGGATTCCGGTTCGCCCTACACAGCACTACTCTATGGGCGGTATCCGTACCAATGAGCAGGGTGAAGCACCCAACCTGAAAGGCCTGTTCTCGGTTGGCGAAGCGGCCTGCTGGGATATGCATGGCTTTAACCGTCTGGGCGGCAACTCCGTTTCTGAAGCCGTGGTTGCCGGTATGATTGTTGGCGAATATGTTGCCGATGCCTGCCAGCAGTACTCTATGGGTGAACGTTCTCTGGCCATTAGCTTTATGAACAAAGAACAACAGGTCATTGATGAACTGTTGACCCGTGATCAGGGTGAAAACGCTTACGAACTGCGTCATGCCATGGAACAAGTGATGATGGATAAGGTGGGCATTTTCCGCACAGGTCCCGTTCTCCATGAAGCTGTGCAAGAGCTGAAAAATCTCCAGAAACGCGCTGAAAATATCGCAGTTAAGACCAAGAAGAGACACTCCAATCCTGAACTGGTTGAAGCCCTGCGCTTAAGGAAGATGCTGAAGATTGCTTTGGCAGTTGCTGCTGGCGCTGAAGCTCGCACAGAGTCCCGTGGTGCTCACTCCCGGGAAGATTACCCGCAACGTAATGATGCAGAGTGGCTGAACCGTACTCTGGCATTCTGGAATGATGACAGCACTCTGCGTCTTGAGTACGAACAGCTGGATATTATGGAGATGGAACTGCCACCGGGTTATCGCGGATACGGTGAAGACAATTCCATTCCTCATCCTGATACCGCCAAGCGCCAGCTTGAGGTCAATGAAATTGCCAAACAAAGCGCCGATCGCTTTGAACGACAAAAAACCACTATGCCTTTCGAGCTCCCCGGCAGATACCTTCCCAAGAACCAGCGGCGAACTGCAGAGCCAGCTCCAGTTATCCCACAAGATCCCATCAAGAAACAAACCGAAGACCAGGCTTCCGCCAAGGTTGAAGAGAACACCGGAGAAGCCGCATGAGCCGCCAGCTGACTTTCAAGATTTTCCGTTACGACCCTCAGCAGCCTGAGGTCAAGCCTTTTACACAGGAGTACAAGCTGGAAGAAGCCAGTGGTATGACGGTGTTTATCGCGCTTAACCTGATCCGGGAGAAACAGGATCCATCTCTGCAGTTTGATTTTATCTGTCGGGCCGGTATCTGTGGCAGCTGTGCCATGGTTATTAATGGCGTGCCCACCTTGGCCTGCCGCACTCTGACCAAGCAGTTTGAAGATGGGGTTATCACCCTGATGCCACTACCCGGCTTTGAGTTGATTGGAGACCTGTCGGTCGACACCGGCAAGTTTATGCGTTCCATCTCTGAGCGCCTGCAGGCCTGGCTGGAGCCCAAAGATCAGGAAGTGGATATCCATGCTCTGGAAATTCCTATGGAGCCGGAAGAAGCAGAAGCCATCTATGAAGCGGATCGCTGTATTGAATGCGGCTGTTGCGTTTCATCCTGCGCCACCGCCCAGATGCGGGATACCTTTGTAGGAGCTGTTGGCTTTAACAAGGTGGCGCGTTTTGCACTGGATAGCCGCGACGCCAGAGAGGTAGAAGATTTCTACCATATTATCGGGGATGAAGACGGCGTGTTTGGTTGTATGACTCTTCTGGGTTGTCAGGATAACTGTCCGAAAGACCTGAACCATCAAGGGCAAATCGCTTACCTTAGGCGCAAGATCAGTATGAGTGACCGCATTATCTAAGGCGAAAGCCAGTTTCTACCTTGTTAGACTCTGTTAGGTAGGATCTGGCCACCTCTTCTGGACAAAAGTTATTATACCTCTCCGGAAATCTGCGAGGCCACGATATTCTGGGCCGCTTTTGCCAAAAGCTTTTTTGTTGTATTTCTTAGTTTCGCTTCCTCTTTCGTGCCTGGATCTTGTTGGGGGAACATGCTGGATCCAAATTCCTTCCACTCCTCCTTGAACAACTCTCTTATCTCATTTTCATCATCTGGTGTAGGCTGATACCCCTGAGTCATGTGCTTTTCCGCATAAAACTTATTCTCAACCTCCATTTTGATGGATTCCCCATGCGCTTCAAGCAACGCCTGAGCATGCTCATTTTGGGCTCTGTTAACACTACATGTTGGTAGTACTTCCGTGCACCCTGTATAGCTTGGCATTCGGGCTTCATAGAAAATTTGGTTACTTCCTCTATTCAGCGTAATCACTAACTTTGAGAAATAAACCAACATCTATTGTTAACAGAGCCCTCATTTTGCTTTTCCTTTACAAGGGGGTATGGACCGTATTCTGAACGAAGTTAATTGTATTAAGCCCTTGTATCTGACTATATAAGTCATAGATATTTTGACCCCATGCTTTAGCAACTTCACGCTGGGAAGCCTGATTCAAGGATGTTGCAGCAGCAGGCGCTGCTTTTCTGGCTGTGATACTGGTATCAGTTGGCTTCGTTAGCTGTTGGGCGTCTGAATTTGGATTGCTGTCAAGCGCGTCTAAAGCCTGCTCAGCTTTATTTTTCAGTTTTTCATTGGGGGCGGCATCTGCTTTGGTTTCAGGACGAATCACATAAGTCTTCTGGGATGTAAATACCTTAACCAGGCGCCCAAAAGTAGCTCCTGGATGCATTATCTTATCAAGACCACTACTGACAAATGACTTGACCCTTAACGCAATTTGACTCGTGTTGATCAGACTCATGGGCGCTCAATATGATTTTTTTGTGGGGCTTTCTCAGGTTGGCAGATGAAAGTGAGGGGTTGAAACAGAAATAGCCTTCAGGCAAAGGTTGATTTGAACGGATCAACATTTCTGAAGGATCAGGCATGTCTACAACGCCCTCACTGCGTCCTATGTTCTCATTTCCCGGCTGGGTAATCGACCACATTGATATTAATTGGGATGAATCTGTGGCTACAGTTTCCCTGCGCAGGGATGGTCGCATACAGCAGTTCAGATGCAGTCAGTGTCAGAACCCAATGGGTAAAATCCGTGAGAATGAGCGTACCGTGCTGGACTTGCCGCTGGGTACTCTGGATGTGCAATTATGCTTCACTGTTTACCAGGGACGGTGTTCCCACTGTGGGCACATTGAAACAGTCACGCCTCCCGGGTTGGCTCCCAAAGCGCAGGCTACTGAACGGCTGAAGCAACATGTCAGTCATCTCTGCCGCTATATGCCCTGCAACAAGATTCCTGAATTCATCTCTATCTCGCATCATACGGCCAGGCGCTGGGATAAAGAGATATTGATGAAAACTCTGCCAGCCCCTGACCTGGATAACATACGAGCCCTGTTGATTGATGAGAAATCCATTGGTAAAGGACACCATTACCTGACTGTTGTTCTGAATGCTGATACGGGCGAAACCCTGTTCCTTGGTGAAGGCAAGCGAAAAGCCACCCTGGACCAATTCCTCAGCCGCTTAACTCCGGAACAAAAGTCTCGCATTGAATGTGTGGGTATAGACCGTGGTGGTAGCTACAAAGCGTCGGTCAGGGAGCACCTTCCTGACGCCGATATCGTTTACGACAAGTTTCACATTATTGCCAATTACAACGATGTCATAGATAAAATCCGTCGTCGGGAATGGAGGCAGGCTGAAGTTGATGATAAGCCTTTCATCAAGGGGCAGCGCTTCAATTTGTTCAGGAACCCTGAGAACCTCACCCCCAAGGGAGAAAGCTGTCTGAAAGAACTGTTGGCTATGAACGAAGACCTGTACCAAGCCTACACCCTGAAGGATATGCTCAAGCAGCTCTGGACGTACACTTACAAAGGTTGTGCCAGTAAGTTTCTCGACAGGTGGATCGAGCTGGCCACAGAAACAGGCATTGGCGAACTCAGGCGGTTTGCCAAAGGGTTGGATCGGGCCAGAGAAGGACTCCTGTCATACTGTCAGCACCGAATAACCAGTGCAAAAATTGAGGCCTTTAACGGTGTGATCAAACGTATTGTCTACAAGGCTTGTGGCTATAACGACCTTGAATATCTGTATCTGAAAATCCGGCAGGAGGCTCAGATATGATCTGCCAACCTGAGAAAGCCCCTTTTTTGTTGTGTTTCAATGAGTATAGATCCTGAGTTCAAGTCATAAGCCACATACATTAAAATCCCTCCCTGTTCTTGCTCATCCAGAAGCTCCCTGATTTCATGCGTCCGGTACTTATATTTCAAACTGTTTTTGAAAGAAGACAAAGTCCACACTTTGATCATTCAGAACATAAGCGTCTTTTTCCCGATGGGTAAACTGAAAACCATTTCTCAGTAATACAGCCTGGGAAGCCGGATTGTTCTCTGTAGTTACCGCGCTGACTCTGTGAATACCATAAACTTCCCGGCTGTGCTCAAGCACACAAGTAACAGCCTCGGTTGCTACTCCCCGCCCCACAGCACTCTGACAGACCCGGTAACCCAGCTCTGCACTATCCCCCTGAATACTGGTCAGATTGACCCGAGCCACTATCTGATTATCCCGGTAAACCACAAACATCAGCAGTTTTCGCCGTTCCTGCTCCTCCAGAAGATCATTGATCACTGCGCTGAAATCATTCAGGGAAAAATACCTGGAATCTCTGGGCGGAACATAACGCTCAAACCACTCTTTATTTCTGTATTCGAAATCATACAGCTGACTGATATCGTCAGCAGACAGCATACTGATGAACATCCGTGGTTTTACCCTTTCGTCCCCACATTCCCACCGTTCTTAATTTTCCAATACGGGCATGGTGGTTGTAACAGCTTTTTCACATAATTTCACGAAAGAATTACCTGGAATGTTCGATAATTCACAATTTTACAGACAAAGAGAAGGTAAGCTCATATGAGTTCCACAGACTGCATAGCCAGCCAGTCAAATGCCATACTGACCCAGCTTGAATGAGCGGCTGTTAAAGGAACCGTCCCGGAACTTTTCAACAATATAGAGTTTATCTCTCAGAGTTGAATAGGTAACTTTTGAATTACCTTCTGCCTCACTCCAGTCTTCTCCCTCTGATATCCAGAAGGCATGGGGCTCCTGTAACTTGCAGCTATAATGCCACTGCCTGCCATCATCAGAACTTGTATAGGTGATATGAACGATATCACCGGACACTTTATCTGTTTGCATAGTTTCAGGACCACGATCAATAACCGTAGCAATAATCGATTGGCATATCTGGGACTTGGTAAAAAAAACGGTATCATGGCTACCAGCACCAACCGGCTGGGCTACAAAAAAGACAGACAGAAACGTAGCTCTTAATATTGGTGATATCATGGCTAACCCTCCGAAACTGTCGGCAGTGTTACACGAAAAAAAACTTTGTTTATTGATCTATGAAAACAAAAATCGGGTGATATTGATTAAACGAAATTAATACCCACAAGAAAGTTAACTAGAAATAAACTATTAACGTTAAAAGTTAATTTTATAAACCTTGATATAACACCACTTAATCTATTGAATACATCTCTCTTTCAACAAAACTATTTTCGCAGAAAAGAAGTTACTCAATTTTGCAACGTCACTAATAAATCAGTGAATTGAAATAGTAGGTTTTATTCAAGACATAATCGGATTTTATAAACATGTACAGAGTCACAAAATTCGGGCCATATATAGCTCATCAATATATTGCCCATTGACATTAAGAGAATCTCTCTTCACTCCTTCCACTTCAAAACCACAGGCTTTATACAATTTTATTGCACGTTCATTATACCTCATTACCGTCAGCTCCAGGCGGTGCATATCATTGCCTCTGGCCCAGTTTTCCAGCTGTTTCATGGCCCTCCTCCCCAATCCCTGTCCAGTATATTTCTGCTTCAGGCCAATAACGCAGTGAAGAGAATGACGATTGCGGGAAAACTGACCGCCAATACCTACGATAAAACCTGCAATCTCTCCGTTATCATCATTCTCCACTACCAGCATGGTTTTGCAGGAAGAGCTCATAAAATCCTGAATATGCTGTTCCTGCTCTGCTGCAGAGGTATTTCTTTCCCAAGGCTCAAGCAACATAAACCGGGTTTCAGTATCAAGAACTGTAAACAGCTCAACCAGTCCGGCACCATCACCGGCCTTTACCTCTCTGATTAGCACTGGGTTTCTAATGCTCAGTATCTGTTTTTCTGTTATTGCCAATGGAAAGCTGCGGTGCGTAACTCTGCAGAATCTTGATCAGAGTTTTATTGCCGGTTCCAAGAATGGTTTTGTACATTGGCACTCCCCGTTCACCGGACAGCATAGCATCAGCCCCATATTTCATCAGTAGTCTGAAGGCTTCACAATTATGCATGATCAGTGTCGCCTCAATTGGATACATGCCATCAGAATCTTTGACATTGGGGGAGATTCCGGAATCCAGAAGGTCCCGTACCGTTGTCAGGTCATTGGTGATAATTGAATGGTTCAGGTCATCTGCCGCCTTCAATGGGTCAAATCCGGCTGAATAGATCTCCCGAATCGAAAGTAACAGGACAGAAGTTCCGATAATTAATTGAGCAGTATTCATATTTTTCCAGCCCCCCAGACATGAAGCCAGGCGAACATCACTTCAATAGATTTCATCACGCGTCAGACTCCAGCCGTTTACCCAGGCTCACTGTTTCATCCTGGCGATAACCAATCGACTCATAAAATGCGATGACTTTCATATTGGTACTACGTACTTGAAGATTTATTTTTGGACACCCCCTCTCCTTCAGCCGCTGCTCAACAGCCTCCATCATCTGTTGGCCATACCCACTGCCCTGCAGGTCAGGATAGACAGCCAGATAGTTTATCCAACCTCTGTGACCTTCATAACCTCCCATCACTGAGGCAATGATCTGGCCTCCTGTTTCACCCACCAGAAACAGATCCGGGTTCACCTTCATTTTTCTCTCAATATCCCTGGCAGGATTATTCCAGGGAACCACCAGGCCACAGATTTTCCATAGATCAATCACTGCGGTCTGATCGTTTATTTCAAACTCTCTTATCTGCATATCTTATAATTTTCGGCCAGAGGCCATACTGGCTCTTATGTGGCAGCACAACAAATCACCAAACCCAAGCTTAGGGGGTGGAAAACAGTGCCTGTCACAGAACTCTTTATTACTCAGATAAGCAAACGCCAACAAGGCAGATGCTTAATACCAAATTGCCCTAATCTGCCTGCAGGGTACTGTGTCACAGGCAATGACCTATTGATAACTATCAAACCTTCATGAATAGAGAAAGATTCAAAACAGCAAACGAATAGAAATAAGACAAAAACTACCAACATTATCTTTTCTCTAAATATTGATTCAACAGATAGAGTTGCTATACCTGTACCCGTTCGAAGCCTGAACAAACAAGAGACCGGGGTGCATATGCGGTTAAACGACTGTCACTCAACCTACGACTTCCGTACTCTGGCCCAAAAGAGGCTTCCTTCTCCCATTTTTCACTATATTGATGGTGCCGCCGATGATGAAATGACCCTGTACCGTAACACGGAGGCATTTAACCATTGTGACCTTGTCCCCAACGTGCTGACCGGGGTAGAAGAGATTGATCTATCCACAAAAGTTCTGGGGCACCGGCTCAAAATGCCCCTTTTTCTTTCTCCAACAGCCCTGCAGTGTCTGTTTCACCCTGAAGGTGAGCTTGGAGTGGGAAGAGCTGCTGAAAAATTCGGAACCATGTTTGGCCTCTCCTCTCTGGGCACCGTCAGTATTGAAGATATCAGTGCCACTATAAAAACCCCAAAAATGTTCCAGCTCTATGTCCACAAGGACAAAGGTCTGACCCAATCCATGATCGACCGCTGTATAGCAGCCAATTTCGATGTTCTGGTGCTAACGGTAGACACAGCGGTAGCAGGCAACCGGGAGCGCGACCTTGCTACCGGCTTTACCATACCTATCAAGCTGACAGCCAGAAGTATGCTCAGTTTTTTTTGCCACCCTCGCTGGACCATCAACTATTTTCGCAGTGGTGGTTTCCAGCTCCCCCAGCTCAAGGAGTATGTGCAGGAAGGAACCAGCATCCCTCTTTCTGTTGCAAATTACTTCAACGCTATGCTGGACCAGACCATGGACTGGAAAGCAGCAGAAGATATAGCGCATTACTGGGGCAAGCCATTTGTTCTCAAAGGCGTGATGTCTGCCGCCGACGCCAAAAGAGCTGTTGAAATTGGAGCAACTGGTATCATGGTTTCCAACCATGGTGGTCGACAGCTTGATGGTTCCCGGGCCCCCTTTGATCAGCTGGCAGAGATCATGGATGCCGTTGGCGATGATATTGATGTAATCTGTGATGGCGGGATAAGACGGGGAACCCATATCCTCAAAGCCCTTTCACTGGGAGCAAAGGCCTGCTCAGGCGGGCGTCTGTACCTGTATGCCCTGGCAGCTGCCGGGCAGGCGGGCGTAGAAAAAGCACTGGGAAATCTTCGCAGTGAAATTGAGCGTGACATGAAACTGATGGGATGCAGAAGTATTCAGGAACTGAACCGGAACAACCTCCGGTTTCGCTAATCTGTAAGGTCTGTATGAGCTCCAGACATACAGGCAATGAACCACTTCAAGCCGACAGGGTGTGTATCTTTATATAGCTGCCAGATAGATAACTCTTTTCTCAGATCCTGGAAGGTTCTATCAATATTATTATTCGGGAGAGAAAGTGCACTTCGTATTTTTCTGACAATTCTGTATTGATTTCCTGACCCCATATGCTCCTCATAAAGCTGGAGAATTCTGGACACATTCTCCATGGAAACCTGCCCCTTAACTGCAATCAGATTCAATATCTGTCCGATAAGACTGTGGTAGTAAAGAAGCAGGTGTCTCTGGTAATCATGGGGTACAAACAACGCCCCATCTTTTAAACGTATTTCCAGTTCCCGGGCCTTTCCTCCCAGGGGGGATGCTCTACTGCGAAAGGTGTGTTCTGCATCTACAACATTGACAACGATCTGCACTAAAGCAATCAAGTCATCTTCATTCAAGCACTGTCGATCTGAAACTGCTTGCATCAGTCTTTTTGTTTCCAGATAGTCTTTCTCTGCACCTTCTCTGAAGTGAATATAATCCGTAAGAACTTTTTGCAATTCCATATAGTCTGAAAAAGACAAAGTGCCCGGATGAAATACCACTCGAGGGCAAAAATCCTTAGCATTCTGAAATGTTAATTCCGCCTCATTCATAGCCTTATGTAAATCCTGCTCGAAGGAATCACTTGTGACCTCAAGTCGGGTTGCAGCCTTGGCTGGAAGCGCCACGTTATTTCTATACCATTCACCAAACTCTGTAAGGCGAGATTCCATACACTCCCCAGACTGTAACGTCAGCTGCATTAATAGCTCATAATTCTCTTGATCCAGAGCCAGTTGGCAGCGTTCAATATCATCACAGGCCATATCATCACAGTTAGTTGCTACATAACCTATTTCATAGGGATCCATGGCAAAAGATATAAACCTGATTCTTTTTCTGGTGGTACAGCACCTTTGTCTACGGCTCCACAAATCCAATATCATGTCGGCTGATTCTGATTGCTGCTTCAGGTAAAGAGGTACTCGAAATACCTGCCATGGCACAACCCAATTTTCTGAAACATGCAGCTGATCCAGTATTGATGTTGATTGTGCTCTTTCAAGGTTACAAGCAGCTCCACTACTTGGGTGAGATGGTGAACGCCAGCGAGTCTTTTCCTTCAACTTGCTGACACCACTACTGCGGTAGTCAGTATGAAAGTGGAAGTAAACACAACGAAGTTCTATTACACCATCACTTCCTGAAATAAACCGGTAGGTTAGTTGCAGCGCTGATGTGACATCAGCTAAATCAAGTTTATTTTTTACAAGTTTTTTATCAAAGTGGCTGCGAAGAATGACAGTAATTCCCGCATCTTCAAAGTAGCAGTCAATCATCAATACCCTGCTAGAATCCTTTTGCTTTAATGCCAGACCTTTCCCACAACCAAAGCTATGGGCCTGACTGGAAGTCATTGATAACACCCCTTCAGCATTATGTTTACCAAAAGCCCAAAAAAGTGATGGTAAATACTTTGCAACTATCTTCTGCAGATCTTTCTGTCCAGCGTAAACGGGGCAGATCTCTTTACTCCATTTATCTACATCAGCAATCCTGCCAAACCACTCAGGCCTGTCAGACGTATAGAGGATATATGCTTTCCCTGTTTTAACTGCTCTGCACAATATTCTGAGCTCAACCAAAACAGGGCTCATTTCAACCTTGTTGCCAAGAATCAAAATGCCATCCTTGGAAATCAATGCGACCAGAGGCTCACTAATTGAATTGAGTTCATCAGGCCCTGGTTGCCAGAGTGTTCCCCGGGTTGATAGAGACATGGTAAAGGGAATCGCGTACTTACCACTTTCTGAAGGCTGCCAGCGCCAATATTTATCTGGCTGATTTAGCAATCTACTGGCCATAGCAATGTTACTGCCTGCCAGGCCAGCAAATTTTCTAACATTGTCCAGCTCTTGGGAAAACGATGACCGATCAAGGATGGGCTCTGCCTTCTGAGTTGTGGTTTCATCTGCTAAGGTTTCATCTGCTATGGTTTTACCCGCAACGGCTTCTGATGACTTCGCTCTTCCTCCTTGTTGCAGTTCCGCGACCTTCCCAGAAAGGAATTTTGCCAGTGCCTGAAGTGAATCCTGTGACCAAGCGCCCTGACTGATATCATCAGTGCCTGAAAGACTGGAGTCTGCACGACCAGGGTCGTCTTCTCTATGCCCCAGAGTCAGTTGATCCAGACATGCAGGCAGCGAAACAGGTCGCCTCTCTCTGTCTTTTCCAGCCATACTATCTGTACTCGCCAGGCAGATAGCCAGCCCAGCAATCAGCACTGGTATATTTTCAGCGGATACGAAAAAAATTTTTTTTCTGAGATTAGCCAAGAAGGGCACTGCAGAGACACTCTGGATCTGAATATCAAAAAATCATAAAAGCAAGGACGGATCATTGATGTTGTATCTGGAAGGGTAGACAAGAATCGCTCTTAGATACGTCTAAACAGGGCTGCACACTTATAGGTTGGACCTCGCTTATCAAATACAGGCTGGGAGATTCCCCCCAGACAGATCTGTTTCTTTTTAGTAAAGGGTTGTCTGTACTTTTTAAGGTGGTGCTCAATCGCTGGCAGCTCCTTCTCATCCCGGTAGACAAACAGTGCATACCGAGAGGTCCTTCTTAAACTTGCATCTACCATTTTTTTCCAAGAGGGGGTAAATCTACGTCCTTTTATTTCCGGGTGTAAGACTAGGGCCAGATCGGGATCATGATCAAGGTCCAGATCTTCTGTTGCTTTTATAAATACACCATCCTCCTCAGGAAGCTGCCTGACAGTCGTCAGGTAGTAGAACTTATTTCTGAGAACCCAATTCAAAGAATCACTATGCAGATGTATTTCCACAAGATCAGAGCTGGATCCAGAATCAATTATTTTCCTTGTCTCTGCAAGTTCCTGAAAGAATGTATCAGCAGGAACAAGTACAGAGTGAATATCATATCTATCCGGCATAACTTTACCCACCAGTTCACGAAATATGATCTTGGCAGCCGGGCTGTTTTTTAATACGACATCGAACTGGTTTCGAAGATTATCGGAAGACAAAGGACAGCTTTCTTCCTGCAGGAAGTTTTGGCCTATTTTTGAAGCAACTGTATCCGGGGATAAAATTCCAGAACTTTGGTTAACATAAGAGCTGACGATAATATCCGGCACAGCGGAAAAGCAGCTGGGATGCACTACAGACAAATGGAAAATCGCAGCACACAGCGAAAACTCCCTTGAATCGAAAGCAAAACTGGCGCACCCATGGCTCAGGACTGTATCACTGTTCTCATCCAAAGCCTGTGCCGAATTCAATACACCAATAGCCGCCAGAAGGATTAATACCCTCAGCCCATTCTGTATAGATTGCCGGTATAAACTCATTTCTTCTTCCTTCTGAAATTTAATACCAAGAACATCCTTTGCTTCATTTTGACCTTGTTACAGGCTGTTGGTTCACTGGTAGAATCATTTAAAATTCAGCTTTCGGAGGGAGAGATGGACCAGAGCATTGCCGTTATTGCCGGTGCTTCCGGGGCTGTTGGCAGACATCTTCTCGGGTATCTTCTGGACAGCAGTGCTTACTCACATGTTATCAGTCTTGTACGCAGACCTTCTGGAATAGTTTCTGCCAAGTTGACAGAGCAAGTGATTGACTTTGACCATCCTGGCGGGCTGTCTGAACTTAAGGGCTTTCATAGTGTTGATGATATCTACTGCTGTCTGGGCACTACACGGAAGAAAGCAGGTTCAGCCAAAGCCTTCCAGAAAGTAGACCGGGACTATGTCTTGATGCTGGGGCAGTTGGGCAAACGACTTAATGCCGCACGATTCACTGTTATCAGCTCAATGGGAGCAGGGGTTCTGCCACCGGCCTCTACTTGAAAACCAAATCCGAAATGGAACAAGGGTTAAAAGCTCTAGACTTTCCTAACCTGCTGATTTTCCGACCCAGCCTGCTGCAGGGAGAGCGAGAGGAGTTTCGTCCTGGTGAAAAGCTGGCCTCCCTGATCATGCAACCCCTTACACGGTTACCGCTTCTAAGCAGGTATCAGCCAGTCTCCACGACGCAGCTGGCAAAGGTTATGCTGATGCGCACAACCTCAGAGCCCCTTCCTGCAGGCGTACAGGTTATTGATAACAGGGAGATTCGAGAACAAGGCGTTCGCTAAACGCCTAAGCAGCTTCAGAGCATGGTGGTGACTGTTCGTCGTCTGGGTCATCGCCAGTACCTTTATTCAACAGGTAGACTCCTGCCACAATCACAATAATTCCCACGAAACTCACCGACATGGAATAAAGATTATGACTGGCAGAGCTGAGCAGTACACCTGCAATCATCTGCCCGCTGATAACCAGCAAACCTGAAACCAGCGTTCCCAGCCGGTAAATCACATAGCTGTTAACAGCTACATACAGGGCTCCAACAATTCCCCCCAGATAAGCATAGGGTGGAGCCGAAAATATTTTGCTGACAGGTGCACTCCAGAAAAGCAGAATCAAGCTCAGCAGCAGAAAACCAAGCACGTGGTTTACCAGAGATGCCTTGAAAGGGCCAACATTCATACTCAGGCGGCCGTTGCAGGTACGACAAAAGGCAGTCAGTACACCCGTAAACACAGCCAGCAGGATGTAGGCTATATCCAGCATAAGTCAGGATCCTGAGTAGGTGATCAGAAAGCTGCCCAGCAGAACGCAGGCAATACCATAAAGACTGTTCCGGGATAACCGTCTCTGCTTTACCCCCATCAGCCCAAAATGGTCAACAACTATGCTGAGAACGATCTGACCAACCAGACCTAGCACAATCGTTCCCGACAGTCCCACACCATCATTCACTGACATACCTGCCAGAGCAACAACAATAGCCCCCAGAATTCCACCCAGGTAGGCCCACAGTGGCAGTCTGGCAGACTGTTTTTGCGAAGATTGACTGTCCCCGGCTACCAAAATACGGCTGGAGCCATAGTAGAGTCTGGCGACAACAAGCACCATGATCAGTGCCACCACAGCGCCAACACCGTGAGCGACCCATGATGACAAAAGTGGTGTGCTGTAAGCTGCAAGAATACTATTGCTATTAATCAGCAGCGCGAGCAGTCCACCTCCCACCAGAGCCAGTAGCCAGTCTCTTGTGCTTCCCTTCATAAATGAACTGTCCTTTTCAATGTGAAGGCTTACAACGAAATTAAGGAGGCGGAGTTTATATTGTTTCGTGTTTATTGATAATACCCGCAAAAGAAACTTATCGTTGAGAAACCTCAACAAACAGTCAGCTTCTTATCCGGTAAGCAAAAGCGAATCCAGCATACCTTCACCACTATGCACGCCCCCCTCAGTAGCCGTGGCTGGTTTACTGCGAATCAGGTAACCTGCATAGCCTTGGTGTTCAGTTAATGGCTCACCATCAAAGTGAATAGTGAACATGCCTACTTCGCTGATCAGATCGGCGACTTCCCTGGTGTAGCCATCCCGCACCGCAAGGGCTGGTCGTGCACGCTCATGGGGGTAAAGCCTTCTCATGAGAGCCCAGGCCTTGAGTTCACTTTTCGACATGGCTTTCAGAGTGGGTAGAATATCTTCGCCAAAAACACAGTGACCTCCACCTTCACCCTGGTTTTTCAGCACCCAGGTTTTGGGACAGCCCTGGTCGGCAAACCATGCTGCAGTTTCAGAATTCACCGGGCGCATTTCTGCCAGATATTCCTTAACGGCCTCGGCTTCATCCCGGCTTAATCCCCAACGGGTCAGCTGCCTGGCAGGCATCATCGTCAATACCATCTGCATGGTTTTACTGGTCGCCAGCTGCTGGCTGACCGTGGCATTAACCGCCACGTTATGTTTCTCAATAAACGCCCGGGTCTGCCCCAGGGCTGCACAGCATTCATCTTCTATCAGGTCGGTGGACTGGTAATCACACAGCTGGTATCCGGCCCGCAGGTAGACAAGGTCCAGACTACCAATATTTTTTAAATGCAGCCGGTTACTGTCTCCGGTGTATAACTGGTCATGGAGCTGGCGAAAGGTTCGCCGAACAGTGCGCAGCCCCAGCTTCTGAAGCTCCAGTTCCAACAGGTGCTGGTCATACACATTGTCTTCATTGTCCTGCACCACCATCAGGAAAACCGGTTTGCCATCCTCTCCTGATTCAGCACGCATTCGTCCTGCAGCTTCTGCTACACCAGCGGCCAGTTGCTGCAGGCACTGGTTTTCCGCCAGTTCTCCCTGCTCGCCAGTGTCACTACAACTATCACCGCCACTAAAACTATCACTGCCATCACTATCGGACCAGTGCTGAAAAGCTTCTTTCCACTGACTTTTCAGGAAACCATGAAGCTCATGGATACGCTGACCAAAAGGCCCCATACCTGCGGCAATACCATTGAACTCGATAACCTTGGGTCCCTGTACCCGGCCATCCATAAAGTCCGTACGCATCATCAACAGAGGCTGGCGCGCGGCTTTTACGGGGCGCTCGGCATCACCATGAATCTGGCGATGCAACTGCAGCAGGTGATCAAAGAAAGGATCGGCTTTGCTGACGTCTGCCATCACCTTCTGAACAAATCCGTAATTCTCGGAAACGTTATGTATCAGCCGGGCAATCAGTGGCGTTACCAGCTGCAAGCCACGATAAACATCACGGTTCATGGCTACAGGTGCCAGACTGAAAGCACAGTGCCGGGCCATACCGGTTGAGGTCTTCATAGCTATACCGTGCATCATGGCCCACTCACAAGCCTCGTCAACAACCTGTGAGGGTAGTTCTGGATGGGGAACAATAGGCATTTTTCAACTAACCACTCAAGTCAATCAGGCAACCGCTGCATCCAGGTCAGGATCACTGATCCGATGACCCTCTCCGCGGATATCTTCTTCCATTTTCTGGGCCAGGTAGAGATCCAGGTAGTGCCCGGGCTGAGCGATCAGTTCTTCATGAGTGCCACGCTGAACTATACGTCCCTTGTCCATCACCAGAATCTGGTTAGCATCGCGAATGGTCGACAGCCGGTGGGCAATGGCAATAGTGGTTCGACCATGGCGCAGGTTCAGCAGAGCCTTTTTAATCAGAGTCTCTGTTTCACTGTCGATATTGGCTGTTGCTTCATCCAGCAACAGTATGCGCGGATCATGGGCCATGGTGCGGGCAAAGGCCAGCAGCTGTCGCTCACCGATGGAGAGTGACTGACCACTGTATCCCGGCTGATGATCATAGCCATCAGACAAACGCTCAATAAAGCGGGACGCCTGCACCTGCTCAGCAGCATCTACTACCGTTGCCTGACTGATATTCGGATTAGCAAGATCAATATTGTCTTTCAGGCTGCCACTGAAAATAAACGGCTCCTGCAACACTAGGCCAAAAGTTTCACGCAACTGGTGATCCGGAAGACCGGACAACAGCTGTCCATCAATCCGCATCTCCCCTCTCTGGTGGTGATAGAAACGCATCAGCAGATTGATGATGGAACTCTTGCCACTGCCACTGTGCCCGACTATGGCTGTGAACTGACCGGCCGGAGCGACAAAACTGATATCGTCCAGGGCCTGATGCCGGCCATCATAGCTCAGGCTGACATTGCAAAACTCCAGGCTGCCTCCGGCAATTGGATAAAGCTCTTTACCTGCAGCTATATCTGAAGCAGTACCAGCATCTACACTCACAGCCATATCTTTCTCAGGGGCTTCATCCAGCACTTCAAACACCCGGTCAGAGGAGACCATGGAAACCTGCAACTTACTCAGCTCCATGGATAGCTGCCGGAATGGTTCAAAGAACCGCTCAAGGTAATTGATGAAAGCGTAGATAGAACCGATTTCAACAACGCTGGTCCACGAGGCTCGGCCAAACCAACCAACAACCATCACCGTGGCAAACAGCCCCAGCATCCGGGTAAAAGGCGCCAGCAACAGGCTGTCCATACCCACAGCCTTGCGCCGAAAGTGTCGCCAGGCTTCATTACTCTGCTCAAACCTGGCCCTGTTATGGTTCTGTTGGTTAAAAGCCTGTATCAGGCGCATGCCCTGCAGGGATTCACTGATATGGGTGTTGATATCACTCAGGTGTTCACGCACACCATCAAAGATAGGAGCAGAAAGCTTCCGGTACAGCTGCATAACTCCCAGCAGGATGGGAATCAGAAACAGGCTCAGCAGCATCAGACGCCAGTCCAGCAGTGAGATGGCGATAAAAATACCCAGAATACGGAAACTACCCTGGAAAATGGTCGGCACCACGGAGACAAACAGATCCCGCATGGACTCAGTATCATTGGTCACCCGGGATACCACCTTGCCCACCGGCATCTTGTCAAAGAAACTGATAGGCAGGTTCAGCAGGTGACCGAACAACTTACGACGAATATCGTTTATTACCTGCAGGGCTCCCTGCTGGAAGCTGAGATCCTGCAGGTACTGCAGTGCCGATGAAAGCACATACAGAGCCAGCATCAAGCCACACAAGAAGATCAGCACTTTCCAGTCATAGTCACCGGGCACAATGACATCATCCAGCATAATCTTCATCAGCCAGGGAATGGCCATCTCGGCACCGGTAGCCACAATCAGCAAAGCCATGGCACGGATAAACAGCCAACGATGAGGCTGGGCACTAAGCAGCAGTCGTTTAAAAGAGGAGGCTTTGCCACCCTGGTTTATGGGTTCCATAGAAGCCGTCTGAGAAGTCATTAAGCTGCCCCTCCAGCCAGTGCATCGCCAGCCTGAACACTGCCTGGGCCCTGTTCCCTGTCAGTGCGACGGCTCTGCTGCCGGAAGATACGGGCGTACCAGCCATTCAGCCCAAGCAGAGCCTTATGATTACCCTGCTCGATAATTTCTCCCTGTTCCAGAACCAGGGTCCAGTCAGCATCCACCAGCTCAGGCAGACGCTGGGTCACCAGAAGAATGGTCTTGTGGCTGTAGAAACGCTTCAGGTTGTTCAGCACACGAGCTTCGGTCTTCATATCAAGAGCACTGAAGGGGTCATCCAGAAGCAGGATATCAGCATCACACAACAGGGCACGGGCCAGGTTTACCCTCTGCTTCTGACCACCGGAAAGATTGATACCGTTCTCCCCCAGCATAGTCTGGTAACCGTCGCTGAAAGCTTCAATCTCTTCCTTGATACCGGCCATATCTGCGGCATGTTCAATCTCATCCTGAGTGGCATCTGGACGGGCAAAAGCAATATTTTCTGCAATGGTTCCAGAGAAAAGCATGGATTGCTGAGGCACCCAGGCAATATGCCTGCGCAGAGATTTCAGGGTCAGGTCTTCAACCGAACAGTCACCCAGGGCAATGGATGAACCTCTCTCCTGGTTGAAGTGACGCAGCAGCAATTTTAACAGTGTACTTTTGCCACTGCCGGTGCGGCCGGTAATACCGATAAACCCACCTGCCGGAACCTTGAAGTAAATATTTTTTAGAGAGGCGTAATCCGCCCCGGGATATGAGAACTCTTTGATCTCGAACCGGAGATCTCCGGCATTGGTTCCTGCCAGTTCCTGCCCGCCATCCACAACTTTTGGTTTCTGGGCAAACAGATTCTGCAGCCGCTCCCAGGAGGCGCTGCCCCGCTGGAATACATTGAACTGCCAGCCGAACTGCAGCATTGGCCCCAAAAGCTGGGCCAGATAGAGGGTGAAACTGGTCAGCAGACCAACGGATATCGCCCCCTGGCTGATCATCCAGGCACCGTACCCCAGAGTCATCACAAACGACATACCGTAAATCATGGTGATAGTTGGCCAGAATAGGGCATCAACCCTGGCAACCCCCATGTTGGCCCGTAAAGTGTCGTCGGTCAGTTTATTAAAACGATCCTGCTGTCGTTTACCGATACCATGGGCCCGTACTGCGCGGATACCGGATACAGTTTCCCGAACTTCTTCATTCAGGGAAGAGAAAGTCCCCTGGGCTTCACCAAAACGCTTGTGCAAACTGGCACCGTAGACGTGGGTAAAATAAGCCAGCAGAGGAAATGGCAGCAGAGCTACAAAAGTCAGCTCGCCACTCACGACAAAGATCATCCCCGCCATAACTGTTAAGCCGGCAATCAGGGAGTCCACCATGGTCATAATGCCTCCACCGGCGGCCTGCTCAATGGCATTCAGATCATTGGTTGCATGAGCCATCAGGTCACCAGCACTATGGCGCTGATAGAACTCGGGAGACATGCGGGTAAAGTGGGCAAACAGATCGCTGCGCAGCTTACGTGCCATGTTGATGGAAGAGCCATACAGCTGGGTGCGCCACATCCAGCGCAACAGATACATGGTAATGGCTGCACCGGCAATACCGAAAAGATGCCAGGTCAGAAAGTCTGATGTCAGGGTGCTCTTGCTAATTTCATCAACCACACGTCCGATCAGCCAGGGAGGTGTCAAATTCAAAAGCGCAACAACCTGCAGGCCAGCAAAGGCCAGAAGATAGTTAGTCCAGTACTCCTTTAAATAATGGCGCAGCTTCCACAACAGGCTCATCAGCAAGCCTCCCGCACCACAGCATGTTCACAGCAGCATTCAATATCGGCGTTCTTTTCCGCTACATACTCTGTAAAAGTCATGGAATCCTGTTTTTCTATCTGCTGTTGCTGTTCCCGGGATCTGGAAACCATCTCTTTAAGATGACCCTCCAGAGATTCTTCTATAAGAGTCTCCCTGAATACTCCCATATGCTCTCTGGACAAATCCATAATCAATTCCCGATAGGAACATTGACGATAACGCAGGTCTGTCAGCATTTTTGCCGAAGGTGTCAGGCCGCTGTTAATAAACTTTTCAGACTGGCTTTTCAGGGCACCGGTAAAGTCATGGCAGGACATCATCTGGTCCAGACGCTGATCCAGACATTGCGCCAGTGGCTCCATGGCAGTAATGATCTGCAGACCAACCTCCATAAGAGGCTGGTCACCATTCAACATCGGCAGTTTCAGCCCTGGCTTGCGCCCCTCCGTAGCAACCAGCTGCTGACGCTGGTTAATCAGTACTTGCTCCTGGTAACTGATTTCAGGGCTGGTAGCGAGGGCGCAATAAACCAGGAACATATCCAGAAAACAACTGGTTTCCCTGTCCAGACCCAGAGGCTGATAGGGATTGATATCCAGGCTGCGCAATTCAATATATTCGACACCTTCCGCACAGATAGCATGCATGGGGCGCAGGGTCTGGTGAATCCGTTTAGGCCGGATGGAGCCATACAGCTCATTTTCCAGCTGCAAAACATGGCTGTTGATCTGCTGGCTGGCGTCAAAGTGGTTGTAGTCTTCACTGGCCAGTGAAAGTGCATAAGAGAGATCGGCCAGATACTGTTCCTGACTGTTATAGCGGATATTCAGGCTGGACTGGGCATTACTGGTATAACCCAGGTCACTCATTCGCAGAGATGTCGCCCAGGGAAGATAGAGAGTGTCGTCTGTAAGCTTATGCAGATGGTGCATTCTGCCATCAACAAAGCTGGTATCAATGGCCGGTGAAGCCCCAAACAAGTAATTGATTATCCAGCCATGGCGCATCACATTTCTGATCAGACTGAAATAGCCTTCTGATTTGTATTTCTGCAGTGGCAGAGAGCTGCCATCAACTGCATGAAGTGCTTCCCAGAAACTGTCGGGAAGAGAAAAATTGTAATGAATACCGGAGATCGTCTGCATGGCCTTGCCATAGCGGTTGGCCAGCCCCGTCCGGTAAAGGGTTTTCAACTTCGCAGCATTGGAACTGCCGTACTGAGCCAGATGAACTTGATCTTCAGCAGGCAGCACCGGGGGCATACTGGCTCCCCATAGAAACTCACCATCTGGCAGGTTTTGCGCCGTATAACAGTGCAGTGTAGAGAGAAACCTGATAGCCTCTTCACTACTCTTGAAAGCTGGCGTAACAAACTCCAGCTGCGCTTCAGCAAAGTCTGTAGTGATATGGGGGTGAGTCAGTGGTGCCCCCAGAGCTGACGGATGAGAAACCTGTGACATCTGTCCACCACTTGATGAGCGGACAGACTCCTTCTCTATTCCCCTGCGGATACCGGAAAAAAAAGAGAGATCTTTGTTCAACTGCTCCAGACGACAAGTGATGTCTGCATTCTGTTTGTTGGTGCTACCGGTGGTCATTATCTTCAGCTGCAGTTTCTCAAATGGTTGATTTCGTCAACCAAACAGGTAAAAAAATCAGATGGCTTTTGCCAGAGCTCTTAACACGGTATGAACGTCCTCACGATCAACACCCTCAATATGCTCCAGCATTGATGCAATACGCCGCTTCTGAAACTGGGAGACAGAATCCATACACTCCCGGCCAGATGGCGTAATGCTCAGCAGGCGAATACGGGCATCTTCAGAGCATGACTTGCGTTCAATCAGTCCGCGCTTTTCCAGCCTGGATACCAGGCGCGTGGCACCGCTCTTGGTAATATTCAGCGACTGCCCAACCGACTGCACGGGGCAGCAGGTCTGTGCAGCTATATGCCTGAGGGCCTTAAACTCCAGCAGAGAAAAATCCTCACAGCTGTTGCTGTGACAACAGAGGTTGCTGAAGTAGAAGGCCAGCTCATGCAGATCGCAGCAGATATCTTTGAGGTCGTTGGCCATAACCGGAAAAAATAGAATTTACTCGAGAAAGCATTAGACAATACTTTAGTTGACACTGTCAACCAGTCTAATGAATCTACATTCTGAAACGCTTTTATTTGATAAACCAATAATTCTGAATTTGATTGAGGCGTTATAGAGTCATCATAATTTTTTTGAAGCGGGAGTATTTTTAATGCTTATCTTCATTAGTGGGTCATACAAATATTCACTCTCATCTTGAACGGCCTTGACGTTATCATTATTGCCTGATTTAAATTTTACCAATTCCGTAATATTTGTTGTGGGACAAACCTCCTCACTTGTAACGCTTATATGGCCTGCTTCTTCATACACCTGATAATCTTTCCATATTTGCCTTGCCAAAGAAGGTAATATCGACGGAAGTTCAAAATCTTCCTTGCTGTCTATTCGTTTTACCACATTTAATGATAGAGTTTTCAGTTCTGATTCAAAATCTTGAAACCAGGGTTCGTAACCAGAAACAGCAACTGAGTTCACACCTTGAGTTTTCATATCATCAATAAATGCTTTCAGAGCGCCCCTGCCACTCCTTATGTATGCCCAGCTAATATCGACAGTATCAAATAGCAGTTCAGAATGGTGCCGTACAATTTTCCGAAAGATCTCCACGGGGTGACTTGATAGAGAGAGGTCAAGCACATTACCACTATGCTTTTGCACAACTTCCTGTACTTGCTCTTCCAGTGGAAGAGGAGTAAAAATATGAATCACCTCAGCCAGTTTTTGAATGTCAGTTTGGTCTACTGGTTTAGTTCGCAGCTGCTCTTCAGGAATAACTTGTCGTTTTACCGCCCATCCTGCCACTTTGGCTGTATCATATGTAAAAAGGTGAGTGCCGTAGCGAGCCTCCAGAACCATATCTACTTTTGGGCTCTGGGCGATTCCCTGTAGAATTCTATGGGCAGTATATGTTCCTTTAAGAACCCCCTCGCTTAGCAAGCCAATAGCTATGACGACTACCAAACCGTCCGGCTCTCCTGCTTCAACAAATTTCCGAATTATGCTTTCAGCTTCAAGAGCGTCCCCTGTAGAGACAGAGCAGTTTTGATCAAGGTGATCGCTCCAGCTCACCCGGGCCCTGTCAACCATTTCAGGAAGAATTTCTATTCCATGGCTATACACCGGCACTCTCAGGTTCTGCTCAATTGTTTTTTTCCCAATAACAACCTCCCTCCCTCTGCCGCAACCAAAAAATATCATAGTAACGCTCTTTTCAGACTTTCTTTTCAGGATGCAACTCTCTTTAATTCCAGACAATAGCGATTTAAAAATAATTAAGGGAATTTTTTTTCGATAATTTATTAGTCTTTCTGTCGCGTAGGAATCGCCATCCCTGAAAGTGTAATCGTAGAGCTTTCGTTTTCCTGTTTGTTCATCAGAATGGGAGCGGAAGTAGGCAGATTCTACCTGGGAATGTGTTGCCGAACATATATGCTTTGCTCCTTCTGCAATGTCTAGTTTTATTTCACTCGGTGATTTAGGAGATGAATTAATGTACGCAGGCAAACCCAGCTGCCAGGTTCCGTCAGCATGGTGAACCCTCAAAACCACATCCTGAATATGTGGATCATATTTGTTGTCTGCCACCGTCTGTGGCTCACTGATTACCATAACGCTTAACCGGGTAACGGCTTTACCAAAAGGTTCTTTTTGATAACCCACAGGAATGTCCAGAATAAAGCTCTGTACTGCCTGGTTGGTATGCAAAGGTCTTGGGGATTGAATAGGTGGAATCATTTCTTTAATCCAGCCACCTACAAGATTCCATGGAAACAAATACGCAAGTTTAATATCTTGGTCAGTTAAACCTGCATATGATTGGGCAGTGTAAACCAAAACCAGTATTATTATGGAATTATTCAACCAACATGAATATAAACACATAGCATACAACCCACTTAGCCAGACCAAACGCTACCTGTACTACTAGCTACACCTGTACTACTAGCTACACCTGTACTACTAGCTACACCTGTACTACTAGCTACACCTGTACTACTAGCTATACCTGTACTGCTATCTGCGCTTGACTGCATTATGCTGTCTGTAAATTCATGGGAAAATATAGACGACATAATTGGCTTTACAACCATTCAAACGGGCTATCCGGGTGCAAGCATTCGGGTTAAGCTCTTGACCTGAAACATTCCATTGACTGCCATCCTGATTTATTGTCACTGGCAATTCAAAGCAGCTGCATATTTTTCTGCAAAACTCCGCTACGGCTCACGTGATTAACTGTGTGCTGAATGTTCTGCCAATAAGGAAATACCATGAACACTGCTATTGCCCAGCGTGTTGAAACTATCCGGGCCTACCTTGCTGAACACCATCTTGATGCATTCCTGCTGCCGACAGCAGACCCCCACCTGGGTGAGTATCAACCGGAAAACGCTCACCGTGTCACCTGGCTAAGTGGCTTCCATGGTGAAAACTGTGTGGTTGTTATCACCCGGGACAAAGCCGGTATCTTCGTCGATGGCCGCTTCACTGTTCAGGTGAAGCAGCAGGTTCCTGCAGAGATTTTTGATTACCTGCATATCAACAACGACTGTCACCTGGCCTGGACCATGGAGCAGCTTGCTGCCGGGGCACGCATCGCCGTTGATGCTTCCCTGTTTGGCATCTCTTGGTATCAGAAGGCTGAAAACGCTCTCACCGGCAAAGGGTTCGAACTGGTTAGTCTGGAAGAAAACCCTGTTGACAGATTCTGGGAAGATCGACCCGCTGCGCCCTCTTCATCCATTGAACTTTTTCAGAATGCCGGGCAGTCGAGCCGTGAGAAGCGTCAGCTTCTGGCTGAACGCCTCCAGAATAAAGAGCTGGATGCTACCCTTCTCACCCAGCCGGAAGATATCAACTGGCTGCTTAATATCCGTGGCAGCGATATTCCCTACGTTCGTACTGTGCTCAGCTTTGGTCTGCTCAAGGGTAGTGGCGAACTGGAGTTGTTCATTGATACCACTCGTCTGCCCCAGGGCTTTACAGCCCATGCCGGAGAAGGTGTTCATGTTCACGACATCAGCACTCTGTTTCACATTCTTCCGGAGAAGGTTGCTGCTGACCAGCGTATTCAGCTGGATCCAGTCCAGACTAACGCCGGCCTCTTCAACCTGCTGCACAGTGCCGGTGTAGAGGTTGTCGAAGACCTCAGCCTGTGTGCCTATGCCCGGGTCTGCAAGAACGAAAAAGAGATTGAAGGCATGAAGGCCGCCCATATCCAGGATGGCATCGCTATGTGCCGGTTCCTGGCCTGGGTTGATCGGACAATAGAGGCTGGAGAATCTCTGGATGAAGAGTCTCTGGCTGCCAAACTTCTGGAGTTTCGTCAGAGCGTTGAAGGGTTTGTTGCCCCTTCCTTCCCAAGCATCTCAGCCCTGGGACCAAATGCAGCTATCGTCCACTATCAACATAACCCTGATAACTGCCGCAAAGTTGGTTCTGACGGTATGTATCTGATCGACAGTGGCGGTCATTACAACAGCGACAACGGTATCTGCGGTACGACTGACATAACCCGCACCATCAAGGTTGGCGACACAACTGATGAAGAGCGTCGTATGGTAACTCTGGTCATGCGCTCCCACATCAATCTTGCCAAGGCTCGCTTTATGGCTGGCACAACCGGTATGCAGCTTGATACTGTGACACGTCAGCCCATGTGGCGCGAGGGTTTCAACTTTGACCATGGAACTGGCCACGGCATCGGCCACTTCCTGTCTGTACATGAGTTCCCACCACGCATCAGCCCCAAAAATAACTGTGGTGCCCTGGAGCCAGGCATGTGCGTCACCAACGAGCCGGGTTACTACAAGGAAGACAGTTTTGGTATCCGTCTGGAAAATGTCGTTGTTGTTGGCAGTGCCAGCGGCACTGATGCTGCCATGATGGAACTGGAAGCCATAACCTTCACACCGTTCGACAAACGGCTACTGGTTGCTGAACAGATGTCTGGCGATGAGATTCAGTGGCTGGACAACTACCATACCCAAGTATTTGCAAAGATCTCTCCCTATCTTGATCAACAGGATCGCGACTGGCTGGAACAAGCGACAAGCCCACTGGTCTAATGGTGCGATCAAGGGTCTGTATAAACAGAGGCCCTTGCAAGAGAGAATACTTAGAGCCTGCTCATAATCTTATCGCTGATAACGAAAGATAATGAACAGGCTCCTATAAAATAATGACTTAATGATATGAACAATGCCCACCTGTATGCAGAACGTATCGCTCAACTGCGAAAGGAAATGTCCCGGGAAGGCCTGGATGCTTACCTGATTCCAACATCGGATGCTTTCCAGAGCAATCGCCTTCCTCCTGAATCCCGCCACATGGAATGGCTTTGTGGTTTTACCGGTGAGAATGGCCTTCTGGTTGTCACCGGAAACAGAGCTGCTGTTTTTGTCGATGGCCGCTTTGCCATTCAGGTCACCAGGCAAGTACCGGCTGACCTGTTTGAACATCATGACATCTTTGACCATCCTCCCATTGAATGGCTGACCGGCAACCTTCATGCCAGCAGTTATGTCGGCTTTGACGGCTTTCTTCACGGCGCCGGCTGGGAGACAAAGGCCAGAGAGAGACTGGCTGTGGATGGTATTGAATTGGTAGATATCGCTGACAACCTGGTCAACCGTATCTGGCATGAGCGCCCGGAAGCCAGCAGCCACCCGGTTATCCTGCTGGAAGCTGCAGGCAAGTCCAGTTTCAGTAAACGACAGACGATTGGACACCTGCTCAGGGAACAGCGTTGTGAAGCACTGCTTATATCCCACCCGGAGTGCGTAAACTGGCTGCTTAATATTCGTGGCCGGGATATCCCCTGTACACCGATAGTGATGAGTTACGGCCTGCTGAAAAAAGATGGCAGCCTTGACCTGTTTATCGACAGGGACAAGCTGATTGAAGGTTTTGAGCAACATGTAGGCGCTAGCGTATCCATTCACTCCTTTGACAAGCTGGGAGAGATTCTCGGTGATTGGTACGGCGCTAAGATTCATATTGATCCAGATGAAACACCAGCCCGCCTGTTCAATATTATCAAGCAGTCTGGAGCCAGTTTTAAAACCGGCAAGGATCCCGTTCTGCTGGCCAAGGCCAGGAAGAACCAGCATGAACTGGAAGGAATGCGCCGCGCACATATTCGGGACGGTATCGCCATGTGCAAATTCTTGTCCTGGCTGGAAACCGAGGTTGCAGATGGTGGTACCCATGACGAGTGTCAACTGGCAGATAAAGCGGAACAGCTAAGACAGGAACAGGATCTCTATCTCGGCCCAAGCTTTGAGGCCATCTCTTCCCTTGGCCCCAGTGCAGCACTAAGCAATTACCGCTACAACACATATCAGCCACGCATACTGGGAAAGGATGGTGTTTACCTGCTGAACTGTGGCGGTCAGTACCTGGATGGTACGACGGATATTACCCGCACGGTCAAAGTCGGCGATGTATCCGATGACGTTATCAAAATGTTCACCCTGGTTCTAAAAGGACACATCAACCTGGCCAAAACCTGCTTTCCGGCCAACCAGGTGTCGGGCATACAACTGGATGCCATAGCCCGCCTGCCTCTGTGGGCTGAAGGCTATGACTACCAGCACGGTACGGGCCATGGCGTAGGCTACTGTCTGGGGGTACATGAGCGTCCCCGTACCTTTACCTACAGAACCACAGGTGAACCCATCGAGGCTGGCTTTGTCACCTCAATTGAACCCGGCTACTATCGTAAAGATCAATGGGGCATTCGCCATGAAAATCTGTACGAGGTAGTTGAATGTGCAACAAACGGTGAGCATTCTAACCTAGGCTTTAACAGCCTGACCTTTGTTCCGTTTGACAACCGCCTGATAGATAAGGATCTTCTTGGCCTCGATGCAACATACTGGCTAAACAGCTACCACCAGCAAGTTTTCCAGAAGATTGCGCCGCACTTGTCTTCAAAAGAAGCAGAGTGGCTGGAAAAAGCTTGCCAGCCACTCTGACAATGGCATAAAGCGATATGTATTGTAGTTATGTAGATTGTGGCCATATCGCTTTATTCCAGTCCTTGTCATGGCTCTCCAGATTAAGTGATAATTTCCCCGTATATAACAACAATCAGGGAGCCAGGATGATTAAGCTCTATGGTCGCGGCCAGTCCCGCTCGTTTCGATGCCTGTGGGCTCTGGAGGAGTCCGGCTTACCCTATGAGTATATTGATGTCAGCATCGGCAGTCCGAAACCGGGCGGCACCCGCACTCCGGAATACCTGAAGCTGAACTTCCAGGGCAAGGTACCCACACTTGTTGATGGCGATCTGATACTGACAGAAAGCGCAGCCATCGTTAACTATATCGCCAGACGTGCACCTGTAGGCCTGGTTATGCCCCAGGACAGCAGAGAGCGGGCACTCTACGATGAGCTCTGCTATTTCGTTATGACCGATTTTGAGCAGCCTTTGTGGACAACAGGCAAGCACAAGTTTGCTCTCCCCAAAGAACAGCGGGTTGCCAGTGTTTTACCGACTGCCGCCTGGGAATTTCAAAAATCATTAAAAGCTTTACAGCATTATTTCAGCTGCAGAGAGGGCGACCAGGAAAGCAATAGAAGGTACGCCGTTGCCAGCACCTTCACCGGAGCTGATATCCTGATTGCCCAGACTCTGAACTGGGGTAAACAGTTTGGCATGGAGTTGCCAGAGAATCTGGAAGCATACCGGCAAAGAATGTATGACCGCCCAGGCTGTCACAGGGCTCTGGATGTCATTGAAGTTGAATCATCAGAATCAGCTGTTCGGGTTTAAGGAAGGCAGCACTTAAGAAATTACCAAGGATGATGTCGGGGTGATTGTTACATCCCACTTCTTGAGTTCAGGATGGCGATTCACGACCTAAGTTCCACGAGCTCTACCACCACGAGAAAAATAGCCGAGATTGACAGTGGCTTGGCAGTCGATACAGACCTAAAGAGAGTGGGGCCTCAGCAACTTCAGCGATAAAGGCCCTCCGTCCCGGACCTTTCAGCTGTCTTGCGGCAAACTGGATAAAGGAAAATGGGAAATCATGGAAAAGTACCCCGAGTATGGCTGCGAAACTCTTGGGTAACAGGATTTCAAACTCACGGGTATCGCCCGCTACTTTGCCGCAAAGAACCATCTCAGCCTGCACTACTCATAACTACTGCTTCAATTCCAGCTACGCCTGCGTCTGGATAAATGCTATGAAGATCTTGTTCCACAGATTGCTGATGCAATCCAGCAAATGAAGAACAGCGGTCAGCTCCATACCTTGCTGGAGAAATACCAGATGAAACCCGTTTCTGACCAATAACTGTATACCACAAATTGAGAAGTCCCGGTGAGTGCCGGGACTTCTCGCAACCATTGATATCAAGCCAGCTGTCCGGCCAGAGCCAGCTGCCAGCGCCCTTTCTGTTCTTTCAGGGAAGCTTTCAGCTCCTGGTACTGGACATGGATATCAAGGGTCTGCCACTGCTGTTTTAACTCTTCTGCCTTGCCTTCAAGCCACTGCTGACGAAAAGTCGACCACTCTTTTAATGCCACAATCAGCTCCTGGTACTGCTCTTCCAGACGGGCCAGAGCCTGCTCACAGGAAAGTTTCTGCCCAGCCAGCTTGAACTGCATATCTATGCGGGCCTTCTCTATCCTGAAATCACTGACCCGCCTTAACCCGGAAGCCAGCCGAAGTTTTGAAGCTGTAAAGATCACCCACTTGGTCGGGTCAAACTGCCACCACCGTATGCCATTACGGTAGTCCGACTGAAAGATATGGTGAAAATTATGGTAGCCCTCGCCCCAGGTCAGCAAAGCCAACACACTGTTATCTCTGGCACTGTTACTATCCGAGAACGGCTGCCGCCCCCACATATGAGCCAGGGAGTTGATAAAGAAAGTACAGTGGTGACAAAGAACCAGACGTAATACTCCAGAAAGTAAAAGACTGGCCACGACATGACCACTTGCCAAACCGATCAGCAGGGGTACACCAAAGTTCATGATCAGAACAATGGGAATGTAGTAGTTATGCTGCCACTGTACTATGAGATCTTTATGCAGATCTTTGATATTTGAGAAATCTCCGGCGCAGGAGTCATACTTTCTCAGCATCCAGCCAATATGAGAGAACCAGAAGCCCCGGCTGGCAGAGTAAGGATCCAGGTCATAATCATCCACATGGCAGTGATGACGCCGGTGCCCAGAAGCCCAATGCAGAATACTGTTCTGTATTGCCATCGCACCCCAGAGGGCAAACCATAGCCGCACTGTCCAGTGCGCCTTATAGGCTTTATGGGCCCAAAGCCGGTGATAGCCGGCGGTAATGGCAGTACCGTTCAACATGGAGATCACTGCCATCATGGCCCAGTCAAAAGCGTCGTATCCATGGGTAAAGCCATACCAGGGAACCAGCACCAGCGCTGCCAGAAAGGTTAAGGAAAACAGCAGTAGAGTTAAATAGATCAGGGGGGGCTTGGATTGGGAATGTTTCAAGAGGTCTGCTCCAGTTTTCTCTGTCCAGACGTTCAGGTTTTTTTACACACGGTAGATTTATAGCTGATTCACCCTGCTGCTGTATACTGGGAACCTGTTAAGCTTGGCTCTAGCCAACTGCGAAAACACCAAAAAATAATAATTACAAATGAATAATCATAGATGGTAGCTTTATGCTGTATGTCTCAAATGTCTGTGGCAAGGGACGTGGAGTTTTCTCTACCAAAACCATCGAACGTGGTCGAGTTATTGAGCGCTGCCCGGCTATTGTCATTCCTGCCAGAGACCTTGATCACCTTCGTTCAACAGTTCTCAACAACTACTATTTCTGTTGGGGGCGGGATCAGGGTCAGGCCGCCATAGCCCTTGGGCTGGGCTCCATTTATAACCACTCCTATACACCCAATGCTCTTTACCGGGTCTGTCAGGAAGAAGAAATTATTGAGATCATCGCCATCAAGAAAATCCTGTCTAACGATGAAATTACCATGAATTACAATGGCAGCCCTAATGACCAGTCACCGCTCTGGGGGTCTGATACCCAATGGGTTAAATAAATCTAACTGGCTAACTGACTACCGACCATTTATATCCTTTGAAAACAGCCCCTCTGAACCAACTATCAATGCCAAAGGATGCACTATTGCATCGTTTTTTTCTGATACTCTAACTCTTCCTGAGAGATGATATTTATCTTTGGCTGCTGTTTTTTGGGAGCCGTTGCATGTCCCCGTCCGGTCCCACTCACAGCGAAAGCGATTTGCCAAAGATTATCGCAACATTTTTTGTGATGCCTGTTATGAACATATTCTGGACGATTATCAGTAATCACTGTGGGCTGTCAATGCGAAAGTCCTATATTAATATTTGTTATAGCTGAAAAGAGAAATTATGATCACCTTTTTGTAGGAATAGATACAGTCTTTTATGTTCCCCCCCCTCTTTTGTTCCGCTTGCCCTTGCAGCGCGCATCCGTGCTGCCCCGGCGGTGGGAGTTAAGAAGGCTGGCCGAATCAAAGGACAAGCCGCAGCTACAGGTGGTGTTGCGCTTGCCCTTGCAGCGCGCATCCGTGCTGCCCTGGCGGTGGGAGTTAAGAAGCCTCACCGAATCAAAGGACAGGCCGCAGCCACAGGTGGTGCTCAGCTTGCCCTTGCAGCGCGCATCCGTGCTGCCTTGGCGGTGGGAGTAAAGAAGCCTCACCGAATCAAAGGACAGGCCGCAGCCACAGGTGGTGTTCTGCTTGCCCTTGCAGCGCGCATCCGTGCTGCCCCGGCGGTGGGATTCAAGAAGCCTCGCCGAATCAAAGGACAGGCCGCAGCCACAGGTGGTGTTGCGCTTGCCCTTGCAGCGCGCATCCGTGCTGCCCCGGCGGTGGGATTCAAGAAGCCTCGCCGAATCAAAGGGCAGGCCGCAGCCACAGGTGGTGTTGCGCTTGCCCTTGCAGCGCGCATCCGTGCTGCCCCGGCGGTGGGAGGTAAGAAGGCTCACCGAATCAAAGGACAGGCCGCAGCCACAGGTGGTGTTCTGCTTGCCCTTGCAGCGCGCATCCGTGCTGCCCTGGCAGTGGGAGTTAAGAAGCCTGGCCGAATCAAAGGACAGGCCGCAGCCACAGATGGTGTTGCGCTTGCCCTTGCAGCGCGCATCCGTGCTGCCCTGGCGGTGGGATTCAAGAAGGCTGGCCGAATCAAAGGACAGGCCGCAGCCACAGGTGGTGTTGCGCTTGCCCTTGCAACGCGCATCCGTGCTGCCCCGGCGGTGGGATTCAAGAAGGCTGGCCGAATCAAAGGACAGGCCGCAGCCACAGGTGGTGTTCTGCTTGCCCTTGCAGCGCGCATCCGTGCTGCCCCGGCGGTGGGAGTTAAGAAGGCTCACCGAATCAAAGGACAGGCCGCAGCCACAGGTGGTGTTGCGCTTGCCCTTGCAGCGCGCATCCGTGCTGCCCTGGCGGTGGGATTCAAGAAGGCTGGCCGAATCAAAGGACAGGCCGCAGCCACAGGTGGTGTTGCGCTTCTTCCTGAATACTGCAGCTTGTTCACTTTGCGTCACTATTTCCATTTCCAGAGTGAGAGGACTGTCGTAACCTGGATAACTTTCAAAGGAAGAGGTAACAGAGGGTTCTTTTTTAACCACCCTCTGGCAATGAATTTCCCAGGCCAATAGCTCAGGATTGAGAGACATCATAAGTGGATCCCATGATTCTTTTTCAATGATCACCTCATCTGTTTCAGGTGGCGGGGTGCCTGAACGGGACGTTGCTGTGCAAGCTGATCCTGGAGCACTCAATTTGAGGGTGTCATCATCCAGGTGTGGCACCCTTATTCGGGATGCACTTTCAATGCCCCGACATTCGAAACCTTCACCTGAAACAGGCACACAGTAAGTATCATCCAGTGGGTGGGCCGCTGAGGCGTGAGTGCGTATGGCTCCTGTTGAGAGAATCTCTGTCTCTCCTTCGCCTGCGGGTAAAACGAGAGTGCAGCTCTCCTGCTTATTTGTACCTGAACTGGCAGGTTGAACTGTGGCAATGACCAGGACAAGGCAAAAGTATGTTGGCTTTAACAATCCAGAAAACAAGTCAGCTTCCCTGAACCAAACCGGCCTTAAAGGTTAGCAGAACAGTCAGGGGCCATTTTAAACCCGGTTGATTTCTATGCTCTGAACATTCCAGGGAAGCAACTGCTCAATATCTTCAACAGATTTCACGGAAGGCAACTGGGTAAAAACCTCCGGTAGTGGGTCAGATGTGTGTTTGGGCATAAATATCCACTCCGAATTCTACTTTATTGATCAATAACCCAATGACAGTATCGTGCATTGTCTCAAGCTTGGAAAAGCAGATAGTTTTTCGGGCCAGACGTTTTATCCAGGTTCTAAAATTCAGGTTTTTACGCTCAATTTTTTGGGTATTTCTTTTGCCAATTTCATGCTTATCTTCATCCAGATGTCTCTCATAGGCACCCCAGTCATCTGTATAAAAGCGTTGTATACCAAAGGGCTCAAGAAGAGCTTTTAGCTTCTTAAACACCTTATCTCTTCTCTTGCCAAAAACGTAAGCAAGAACCGTGTTGGTCGCATGGTCTATTGCGTACCAAAGCCAGCGCTGGTTAGATTTTTTATCGACAAATGACCACTGCTCATCAAGCTCAGCGGCTTCACAGGCAGGCTCCAGTCGAACCTTATTGTCTGCACTCAGTCCCAAGGCACGGATATTGAGGTTGACCTGCACGAGGTGACTTTCTTTGCGTCGTATAATATTGATAGTTGTCGTTTTACTGATCTGGAGAACCCGGCTGGTATCCCGAATGCCACTACCGTTAATAGCCATATCGACAACCTGCTTATGAACGCCGGGAGCACACGCTTTGTACCGATACTCCAGCATAAAGCTTTTGGTGATGCAGTCTGGATTTTGGCAGAGATAACGTTGCACGCCACGGCGGCTGAAGCCGCATTTTCCAATGTTTGTACTGCTGCAGCTCGCGCAGCTGACTTCTGTGAGACATACCATACTTTACATAATTGGTATGCGTATTCAATTTGCTATCCGTGTTGTCCCTTAAACACACATCTGACCCACTACCAAAAAAAGTAGGCGTATCTGCGTGCGGATCATAAACTGTGTGCAGCTTTATACACTCCCTTGGTTTTGCGAAAATGAGCCCACTCAAACTGGTTGAGATTCAGGTCTATCGTGGTTGAATCTATCAGACGCACCATGTCGTTTGCTGCACCTCGGGGCAGGTGACTTCTGACCTTCTGAAGCAGGAAGAAAAAAGTCTCTGAGAATATGTTGGCAGTGCGTTGATTATTGGCGTCCGATAACGAAGAGCGTTTTATGTGGGAAACGCCCAGATGATAGTGATGGTTGTGGCAGGCGTTAAAGTTCTCAACCAAATCGCGGATAGAAATCCGCCCTGCCAGTTGGGCAAACATCATGGCAACCAACTGTGTCCAGCATGACAATTTTCTTACCCGGTGGTCACCGTTATGGCGGTCAACCACCTTTTGGAACTGGTGGCGAGGGATAACTTTGAGCAACTGTTGGAAAACGCTGTTATGATGCTTCATGCCTGCCTTTTTGGGTTCTTAAAATAGCTGTCTAGATAACCGCTATTTTACCGCAAACCAACAGGGGCAGGCATCTCAGATCTTTTCCGATTTTTTTAACCGGACAGTAGTGCTACGAAATACATAGCAACGAAAACATAGCAACGAAAACATAGCTACGAGAACATTGCTACAAAAGTGGCTCCAGGTGTTCAACCATCAACTGCACACTGCGCCGCCCCCGAAATTCATTCACACCCAGATGGTAGACGAGGCGAACTTTTCTCACTGCAGTATTCGGCCACCGATGAGAATCGACATTGAAGCTTATAGCGTCAATCCATTCACCACCCTGTTCCGGCACCACCATCATTTTCAGATGTTTCCCCCCCAGAAGTCTCTGCTCCTGCAACTCGAACACGCCATCGAAAACCGGCTCCGGAAAGCTCTGCCCCCAGGGTCCAGCTTCCCGCAATATTTCTGCTGTGTTCAAATTAAGTTCAACGGTACTCAACTCACCATCTGTTGTCAGTGATGATTCCAGCTGTTCTCTGGTCAAAAGCCTGCGAACTTCCTGTTCAAACGCATCAGAAAATGCCTGATAGCCACTCTCCTTCAAAGACAGGCCCGCTGCCATGGCATGGCCGCCAAACTTAAGGATCAATCCAGGGTGCCTGGTAGAAATAGCCTCCAGAGCATCCCGGATATGAAAGCCGGGGATAGAGCGGGCAGAGCCTTTTATTTCACCTTCATTGCCAGGAGCAAAGGCAATCACCGGCCGATTCATTTTCTCCTTGACCCGTGATGCCAGAATACCAATGACCCCCTGATGCCAGTCCTGCTGAAACAGGCACACTCCCCAGGGCAATGCATCCACTTTATTGTCCAGATCACTGTCAAGTTTCAGCTTTGCCAAGCCTCTAAGAGCTTCTTCTTTCATACTGCCTTCGATATCCCTGCGTTCCTGGTTCAAACCATCAAGCTGGCTGGCCAAGTAGCGGGCCTGCTCAGGATCATCGGTTATCAGAAGCTCTATCCCAAGAGACATGTCGTCCAGCCGGCCAGCTGCATTCAACCGAGGAGCCAGGGCAAAACCGAGATCTGGCGCAGCCAGACGGGCAGGATTACGACGGGAGACTTCAGCCAGTGCCAGAATGCCTGGTCGCGCCCTACCTGTCCGAATCCGGCCTATTCCCTGATGCACAAAGATCCGGTTATTGCTATCCAGCCCAACCACATCGGCAACCGTTCCAAGGGCAACCAGGTCCAGATAGGCAGCCATATTGGGTTTTGGGCGTTGAGGTACAAACCAGCCTCTCCGTTCCAGCTCCGAACGCAGAGCACAGAGCACATAAAAAATCACTCCAACACCAGCTGTATTTTTAAAAGGAAACTTACATCCCGGCTGGTTGGGGTTTACAATGGCATCAGCCTCAGGCAGCTCACTTCCGGCCAAATGGTGATCTGTAATCAGAACTTTCATGCCTGACGCTTTGGCTGCCCGAACTCCCTCAATACTGGAAATACCATTATCAACCGTGACCAGAAGATTTGGGCGGTACTGTTTCGCTACTTCAACAATATCCGGCGACAGGCCATAGCCATACTCAAACCGGTTTGGCACCAGGTATTCAACGCTTGTTGCTCCCATCGCCCTTAAGGCCAAAGTGCCAAGGGCTGAACTGGTAGCGCCATCTGCATCAAAGTCACCAACAATAAGAATGCGCTGACTGTTTGTAATAGCGTCAGCCAGGAGATGGGCAGCCTGGTCAATACCTTTCAGGCTTTGACCCCTTTCCAGATTCTTGAGGCTGCGCTGCAGCTCTCTTTCATCTTTGACTCCACGGGACCGGTAAATTCGTTGCAGAACAGGAGGCAGGTTATCTGACAGAGCAACAGAAGCACACTCTTTGCTGATTTGACGCCGAACGATGGAAACGGTCATTGACTATTTGACTATCTGAGCTGGGTAACAGTCTCATCATACCAAAAGCAGAGTCTTTGGTTGCAACTCAAACGGTCATGAGTAACCAATCGTCAGAATGTAGCCCGTCGATCCAAATGAGTATAACCACCATCAACAAACATCAACTGTCCGGTAATATGACTGGCACAGGGGGACGCCAGATACACAGCCAGATTAGCAACCTCTTCCGGCTGTGTATAACGACGCCCAAGAGGAATTGAACTTTCAATCTGCCGTCTCGCTTTCACTGGATTCTGTTGACCAGACAACCACTTCTCATAAGCCGGTGTAAGTACCTCGGCAGGTATAACTGCATTCACACGAATCCCTTCTTCTGCCAGTTCCAGAGCCCACTCCCGGGTCAGGCTGTTAATCCCTCCTTTTGCTGCCGCATAGCCTGATGTCCCTCCCTGCCCAGTCACACTCACCTTGGAACCAATATTCACCACAACACCGGAGCTTTTCTTCAAAGCCTCAAGGGAATAATGCATCAAACTGAAATAATGGAGGATGTTGCGCTGGAGGGAAACCACAAACCGGGCAGGTGCTGCAGTTAAGCCCACAGCATCATTGCAACCAGCATTGTTGACAAGAATATCAAGAGCAGAGTATTCCTTCAGCACTTTGCCTACAACAGCTTTACACTGCTCCGAATCACAAAGGTCGGCCTGCACATACAGGGTACTCTTCATTTCTGACTTAAAGAGATCCTGTCCAGAGCAAGGAGGCTCCCTGCTTGCATTAACGACCCGGCACCCCTCTTCCAATAAACGGTGCACTACTGCCTGACCGATGCCACTTGACCCTCCTGATACCAAAGCAACCCTGTTTTCAAGTGCATAATCCACGGATCGCCTCCATTTACCGACACCCAACAAGTGCAAAAAAAACCAGATAGGAAAAGCCAAGCAAGGGGATCACAAACGCAGCCTCGACAAACAGCATGTCACAAATAAGCCCCATAACAGCTGTGGGAACAGCCCCTCCAAGAATAGCCATTATCAGACCACTGCCCCCCAGGGGTACATCCTCATCCCTGACAAAACCCAAAGACAATCCAAAGATGGTCGGAAACATGATCGACATACACCCGGAAATCAGCACCAGAGCCCAGACACCGGGATAATTGCCAACCACCATAACAATGCTGCATAAAACAACCGCAGTTCCAGCCAGCACTCCCAACAGCGTTTCCGGTAATACAAAACGACATTAACCACGTAAAGAGAAAACGACAGATGGCGTGGAGAAAAATGGCCGCCAGCAGATAACTTGAAGCTTCTGCCTCGCTGCTGCCAAGCTGAGCCATGACATAACGTATCGTGTAAGACCAACAACCAATCTGACAGCCCACATAGAGAAACTGTGCAATCACCCCCCTGCGATAAACACTGTTTCTTAATAAAGAAGCATAAGATTCCTTCCAGCTCACAGGCTGCTGTGATCGCTCCCGGATTCTGGGCATAGGCATAAGTGCAATCAGCATCCACACCGCCACAATGACTGCAGCGATAACAAGATATGGCTCCATAACAGCTAGCAGTTCACCTGTCTGTATTTCCAAAAGCTTCTCAGTATCCATCAACTCACGCTCGGTTTCTGTTGACGAATGAAGCCCAGACAGGATAAAAAACTTCCCAATCACTACACCAACGATAGAACCCAGAGGATTAAATGCCTGGGCCAGATTCAACCGTTGCGTGGCAGTTTCCGGTGCCCCCATGGAATACACATAAGGATTCGCACTTGTTTCCAGTATTGAGAGCCCGGCGGCCAGCACAAACAACGCGATGAGAAAATGACCGTACACCATAGTGCTGCTGGCGGGATAAAACAGTACAGCGCCGCTGGCAAACATACCAAGGCCAAACAACACACCAACCTTGTAGTCAAACCTCTTTATTAACAGCGCTCCAGGAAGGGCCAGAAAAAAATAGGCACAATAAAAAACAATTTGCACAAAACTGGATTCAAAATCAGACAGGGAGAAGATTTTGCGAAAATGAGCCACCAGAACATCTGTCATGTTGTTTACTAATCCCCACAGGGAAAAGCAGCAGGTCAACAACACAAAAGGAACTATCACTTTCCGGGATACCACAGAAGAAGAGTTATCACACTGCTCAGCAGCTGCCTCTGACATTGATGGTACTCCCAGACAGGTAAGTCAGAGATATTTTTAGAACATATTCGAACAGGAAGCTAAGTACCCTTCTTCATAATGGAAGGGGCATTTATTATACTAGGCGGGCTCTTTATGAATGGCTGACCAGAGAGCCCATACTGACACAGGTCAGGCTACATCATTTTATGCACATCCATGCACTGGTATGCATTTTTTCTTTATGCCAGCATTTTCAGGCCTCTGCTGGTGGAGCACGCAGACAGGGTTTACCTGAAAGCAGGCAAGGGGTTCACCTTTCTGGCAGAAACATCCATGGGCGGATAACAGTACAGGCAGCCTGTATAAAACAGCTATGGTGCGAATGCCAGGGTAGAGGGAGAGGTGCTTTATAGCTTTTAGCTTAATGAGTCATCGACACGCTTTTACAATCACAATATGAGAATCCGTTAATGGACAACCGGGAAATCTATATCGGTAACCTGAGCTGGTCTGCCACCGAAGACGATCTTTCCGCAGCCTTTGAAGGCTATGGCAGCGTTGAACACATTAAACTTATTCGAGACCGGGAGACTGGCAAGTCCCGCGGATTCGCATTTATTCGCTATGCCAGCAAAAATGGCGCAGAAGCAGCACTGGCTATGGATGGGGAAAAATTGCTAAACCGCAATCTGCGTGTACGTCTGGCCACACCAAAATCACAAAATCAGAACAGGCACCAGTTTGCCTGACCGTCACAGGCCATAGCAGAATAACAGGGCTGCCTGACAGCCCTGTTTGCAGATATTTACAGCGCAAGAACCTTTCGAATATATCCCTGAACAGAGTCCTTACTGTTGGCAAGAACTTTATACTGCTCCTGTCTGTCATTCAGATCAGCCAGCCAGCCGGGAAATTCTGGCTCATTAAGCCCTGCACGCATGGTCGCTTCCGGAAACTTCAACGGATGGGCTGTTGCCAGAGTCACAACCGGAATTTCAGATGAATGTCGGCAAGCCCGTGCCGCCTTCACCCCGATAGCGGTATGTGGATCCAGCAGATAGCCACCGCACGCACTGGCCACATGCTGAATCGTTGCCACCACCTCTTCATCAGAAGAGCGGTCACTGCTAAATAACTGCTTTACAGCGCCCCACCGTTCAGACGCAATGGAAATTGC
>CBDEWF010000072.1:0-2526 GCA_965243775.1 Sansalvadorimonas sp. | reverse complement strand
TTTGAATCTTATTTCTAATAGTTCACTCAATAAATTGTCAGTCCTGATCAAATTAACAGCGCAACTGCTCGGCTGGGCCCTTTTGAGCTGGCTGGCGATATTCGCTGTTCTCGCCGGACTGGCAGGAGGAGGGCTGATGCACTTCCCGCTATCTCTATTGTTGACTTCAGCTGGTTGAAGCCATCAGCTCTCCTCCACTCGTTTAAAAGACGCATCAATGTCTTCCTGATTGCTGATGCGATAGGCGCGTCGGTGAACCTCAGCGGTATGTCCCATCACAACTGACGCATACGCATCATTAATCCCCTTACGGGTGTAGCGAACGCTGAATGAGTCACGGAAGGCATAGGGCTTCAGATACTCGCCTTTATCTTCGTAGTGCCGTTGCAGGGCCTTCCACTCAGGTTGACGTCGCAACCACTGACCAAAGGACTTGCCATCAATAGTGTCTGGCAGCTCAAGCGTTCCCTCTTGCCAACGCGACTTCAAACCCCACTTCATCTTGGTGCCGTCTGGCAGCTCTAGCGGTAGGTCATGAAGCCACCGTGGTGGATTCTCTTGCTTTCGTCCCTTGTGAGAGCTGACCTTGCCTTTACGGCAATACATCAGCTGCTCACCTTTTTGGTTGATCTTGACCTCAAGGTGGTTGATCTCCCACTCCCTAAGTCCATAGGCAGCTAAGAGCTTGAGGACGTTGCCCCAGCGTTGATTTCTAGGTTCTACGGCTTGGATCAGATGAACAATCTCAGCATCCGTGAGGGATGCCTTTGGTTTTCCAAGTTCCTTAGTACCTAGTAGCTCTTTATAGTCGTTTGGTCCTACGCGCCAGCTTCTGGCGACATTGTGTTTTTCAAAGGGAAACTCCAGCAGATTCTTCAGTGCAAGGCAGCAGGCATAACGGCTATGGGGCTGATTTGCCCAAGGGGTCAGAGGGGTGCCGTAAAGCTTCCCTGGCTTTGTAGAAGTCCTCTCAGCGCTTAGGACAGTAGAGATTAATTGTGTACCTGTTGCAGGGGCATTACGGCTGCTTAGGACTTTGAGAGCAACGTCGTAGTAAGGCCTGTAGTTGCAGTCGTAAGTCGAGTCAGGGATGCGGTTCTTGCTGGTTTGAAGGTGGTTTTTGTATGCCGCCACAATCGTTGGCCAAGAGGCTTGATCTGTTGATCCAGTGGTTTGGCCGCTGGTGCTTGCAGTAGTTACTGCAGCCTTAAGGCTTAAGTCGCCTCCCATCACTGGAAAGTAGATGGCGTTAATCAGCAGGAGAGCGTCCTGCATGTGGGATGACTCCCATGGATAAGTGAGGCAGACGGTCTGGTTTGGGATACCGAGATTTTGCCACGCAGCTTCAGCTGCATACGACCGTTGTTATTGGCCACGTTCCAACCAGGGCGACCTGTTCTGACAGCGTTCTTGAATGCGGCTTCCCAGGAAGCAGCCAACCTGATTTAAGACATTTGTTAGAACAAATCTACTGACGTGGGCTGTCGCAGTCAACCGCAGACTTTTGCTAACTAATTTGCTAGCAATGGTTCTAGCCTAAATCTCTTGCCCTCACAGGGCCTGAATGTCTTATATAACCCAAATGACTCATGGGGGCTGGAAGGCCCCCTCAAACATTGACACCACTGGGATCTCCGTAATTAAGATGGAGGCCCCAGATGACCTGTCATCCAAATCGTCATCCAAACGGCTCCCAGCTGTTCTTGACGGCATGGACAAGGCAAAGGCGCCCGCATACGTCTCCCGCCTTTTTGATGCCGCCCAGGCTGGTGTTGCTGCTCGGAGTACAGCCACATAGCGCCATCGTTTTATTAACGAGAAATAATGACAGGAAGAGATCTATCTAAGTGATTACCTGGCTGCTGCCAACTTCAAAAAGTCTCCCAGGTTTCCTCAGAGGGGATTTGTGATCCCAAAGAAGCTAAATAGGCCTAATATCCTTCAATCATCACTATCAGAACCTTGACCATCTCACCTCAGATGAAGACCAGGCTCGATCGTATCGACGCACTTATCAGTGAAGGATACACGCTGAATAAGCAATGGGGCTATTACCCAGATCTGAAAACATCATCCGGAAAATCTGTAGACATTTTTGGCCCACTATTCCGTCTTGCTGGACCCGCTGGTTTTTCCTGGGTTGCTTTTTTCTTCCCCTGGGTTGTCTGTGTGCAAATCAGGGAGTGGCCGTTTTTTTATTTTTTAGCCATTTTTTCACTCTTCGATATAATTTTAGACATCTTCCTCGGAACACCAACCAGCATTACAAATTTACTAGGTTTAATTCCATGTTATTTTTACGCATGTATGTTTCCTTATCTCCGATATTTGGCCATTCAGCGGGATGTGGAGGAGATCTCCAAAACCTCCTCCGTCTTGATAGGGCTCGCCTTGTGTTTCTTGGCTCTTATTCCAAGTTTCATCCTGGCCTTTGTTTCAAATACAGTTATGATCTAAAAGTTGATATTGCTAGCACCCAAGCGCCTCGCCATTTGGCAAGGCTTGAGGGTGCGCTGCAGGCGCAGA
>CBDEWF010000071.1:0-5265 GCA_965243775.1 Sansalvadorimonas sp. | reverse complement strand
TGATGGAACCCCAATTCCAGCGCGTGCCGGGCAACCCGTTCGCTGGGAACGATGAGTCTATGACTGGCCCGGTTCGGTTCGGGCAGATAATGCCCCAGATGAGTAACCGTTTCTCCACTACCACAGAGAATGACATTGATGCCGTTGCTTTCCAACTGTTTTACCAGAAGGTTTTCAGGATATTCAGGGCACTGACGCTGGTAAACTTCCAGAGTATCAACGAATGCGCCTCGTTGCTGCAGAGTTTCCTGCAACAGGGTTCTGCCGCCTTCGCCTTTGATGATCAGAACTTTTTTATCCACCACCTGCTGCATCACTGTGAGCGCCAGCAGCGCTTCACTGTCGATACCCTGCTCAGGAGTGGAAGACTGAATCATGTAGTCCGTCAATTCATTCGCTGTGCCTTTGCCAATGGCGAACCATTGAGTGTGCAGGGGAAATTGCGGCCAGAATTGCTCCAGCCGTTCCAGTCCGATACGGGCAGCGGGTCGGCTGGTAACAATAATCAGGTCGTAGCGATCCAGTGCCAGAATAGTCTCTCTGCTGCTTTGAGATTCCGGCAGAGGCACTATTTCCAGCATCGGCATGCACCAGGCCTGCCCCTGCTGTTCGGTGATGGCCTGCGCCAGAAGCTGTGCCTGAGGCTCCGGGCGGGTGACTAGTGCGCGAACACTGTGCAGTTGGAGCATGCTCTATACCTGAATCAGTCCTGGATCAGTGAGAGAGTTCGGCCAGAATTTTATCTGCACCCTGAGCCAGAAGATCTTTCGCGACCTTAATACCCGCTGCTTCGTAATCGCTGGCAGGGCTGGTGATTTCGCTGCGCAGCATGGTCTTGCCATCAGGACGACCAACCAGTCCACGCATGTACAGAGAGTCGCCATTCAGTTCGGCAAAACCACCGATAGGTACCTGACAGCCGCCGTTCAGGTGTTTATTCATGGCTCGTTCTGCACCCACAACAATAGCGGTTGGTTCGTGGTGCAGAGGTGCAATCAGCTGCTGGATGCGTTCATCGCCGGAGCGCAGTTCAATCCCCACAGCACCCTGACCGGCAGCAGGCAGGCTGACTGTGCTGTCGATGGTTGAACGAATTCGGTCTTCCATGCCCAGACGGATCAGACCGGCAGCAGCGAGAATAATAGCGTCGTATTGTCCTTCATCCAGCTTGGCCAGGCGAGTGTTCACATTGCCACGGAGGAAATTGATGGTGAGATCAGGGCGCTGTTCCAAAAGCTGGCACTGTCGTCTCATACTGGATGTACCAACAACCGCACCTTCAGGCAGTTCATCAAAAGACGCGTACTTGTTGGATACAAAGGCATCCAGCGGGTTTTCCCGTGGACAGATAACACCCAGTTTCAGACCTTCCGGAAAGTGCATGGGCACATCTTTCATGGAGTGAACAGCAATGTCTGCACGGTTTTCCAGCAGGGCGTTTTCCAGTTCTTTTACAAACAGGCCCTTGCCGCCAATCTTGGCCAGTGGAGCATCAAGAATACGGTCGCCTTTGCTGGTCATCTTGACCAGTTCAACGGTGAGATCCGGATGATGACGTTCCAGTTCCTGTTTTACATACTCGGCCTGCCACAGGGCCAGAGCGCTTTTACGGGTAGCAATACGAAGAGTGTTCACAGATTATGTCGACTTCTGATTTAGACCTGCTGGGACAGAGATAATACTTCAGCTTGGGGATTATCAACAACGTTACCGGTGATCTGCCACCGGTTTCATTGATCTGGCTTCGGTTAATTCTTGATCTTTTGTGATGGGTGTTATCAAAGAGACTGCATAATCTTCTTGATAAAAGGCACGTGGCGACGGCTGATGGACAGAGGGTGTTCAACGCCCCTGAGGTGGATAAAACTGTGTCCCTTGTCATCTCTGGACAGGCTTTCAATGGCTTCGCGGCAAACCAGCGCATTGCGATGGATACGCACAAAACGATCCCGGTGTTTTTCTTCCAGAGTTTTCAGTGGGTCGTCGATCAGCACTTCACCTTTCTTGTGATGAACGGTGACGTATTTGCTGTCTGCCATGAAGTAGAGAATATCCTGCAATGGAATCAACTCGATACCACGCATGGTTTTGGCGGCAATGTGCCCGATGCTCTCTGAGTGAGTCAGGCTTTTGTCCAGTGAAGCCAGTTGCAACTTGTTAACCTTGCGGGCACGAACCAGGGCGGTTTTCAGGTCATCCAGACGAATAGGCTTCAGCAGGTAGCCAACCGCCTGAGCTTCAAAGGCTTCAAGGGCATGACTGTCGTATGCTGTACAGAAAATAATGGCCGGTGGTGTTTCCAGCTGACTCATATAAGTTGCTGCTTCGATGCCGCCCATACCGGGCATGCGAATATCCATGAGAACAATATCGGGCTGGTATTGATTGCACAGTTGCAACGCCTCGCGGCCGCTGCCGGTATCGCACTCCAGAGCCATGAAACCTTCCAGTCTTCCCAGCAGATAGCGTGTGCGTTCCCGAGCCAAAGGTTCATCGTCGACAATCAACACTTTCATAGTCAAGAGTGCAGCCTCATTGTTGGTGCCAGTTTATGATCGTGGCCAGCAGGATAGGTGATTCTGGCGATGAATACTCTGGCGTTTTCTCTGATATTTTCTTCAGTTGTAAGGCTGGCGTCCTTGCCGTACAGCATCCTTAACCTTGATCGAATATTCCCGAGGGCAATCTGATTGCCTTTAGAGATTGTTCCTTCTATAGGCATCGGATTTTTAACAAAAATCTGAATATCGTTTTTATTTTCTTTGATGCTGATGGTCACCTTGCCGCCTTTTTCCAGTGGTTGAATGCCGTGATACACCGCATTCTCCACCAGAGGCTGAATCGTGAAGGAGGGAATGGTCAGATTTGGCGAAAGCTCGTTGGTTCGCCATTCCGTTTGCAGTCGCTGGCCTAAACGATGCCGTTCAATGCGCAGGTAACTTTTGCTCAGCTCAATTTCCTGCTGAATGGGAATGATGGCTTCGTTCTTCTGAAGCCCGCTGCGAAAAAGGTCAGAAAGATCTTCTACTGCCTGTTCAGCTTTTTCCGGATCAATACGAATCAGGCTGGCAATGATGTTCATGCTGTTAAACAGAAAGTGTGGGCGGATTCTGGCCTGCAGGGAATCCAGCCGGGCAGTTTCTACAACACTTTGCTGAACGTTTAACTGATGCTGAATGTAAAAGTATCGCAGCACCATGATGGCAGTAATCACTGCAGCCCCTGTTGCCTGCAGGGTTTTCTGCCAGTCTGGCTGTTTGAGGAAGAGCAGGCTTTGGGTTAATACCGCAAACAAAGAAGTGGTCAGAGCAACAACCAGCAAAAGAATGAACGAGGCGGTTTTTACCGGCAGGTTACCAAAGTGATTTCTTGTCATCTGAGCAAAGGAGGCACACAACAGTACAACCCATTGCACAAAAAGCGATGACAAAGCCAGGTTTGACCAGCTGAAAGGTTCAGAGGTTGCCAGCATCTGAACCAGCACAAACAGTTCAGGGATCAGTACCAGCATAAACACGGCTTTTCCTGATGAAAGATCCGGCAGGTAAAAGTCCTGTTCATACTTTTCCATTCGATTTTCGTTCAGTAAGGCTTCAGATTGTGGTTGGCGGTGCATTAACACGGGCTCCCCGATATAATCAGCCGGATTCAGACGAGAAGCAGGCTGCAATTGGCAGCCTGTTCAAAGCCAAGAACTCGATAAAATAGTATCGGAACGAAAGTTCTATAAGTGAGAGCGAGGAAATACCTGATGTCGGACAACAACAGTAATCAGCAATGGGGTGGCAGGTTCAGCGAAGGCGTGGATGCCTTTGTAGCCCGTTTTACAGCCTCCATTGATTTTGATCGACGCCTCTATCGTCACGATATTCAGGGTTCTATCGCTCACGCCAAAATGCTGCACAACAGCGGCATTCTCACTGAAGCTGAACTGAGCGCCATTGTGCAGGGGCTGCAGGGCATTCTTGAAGATGTCGAGCACGACCGGATCGACTGGTCCATTGCTCTCGAAGATATTCACATGAATATTGAAGCCCGACTGACTGATCGCATTGGTGACGCTGGCAAGAAATTACACACTGGCCGTTCCAGAAACGATCAGGTGGCGACAGATATACGTCTGTGGTTGCGGGACGAGATTGACACAGTCTCCGGTGAACTGCAGCGCCTGAAGAATGGCCTGCTGGATCTGGCGGAGCAGGAAGCAGATACGATTATGCCGGGCTTCACTCATTTGCAGACTGCTCAGCCGGTTACCTTTGGTCATCACCTGCTGGCCTGGTGCGAAATGCTGGAGCGGGATTATGAGCGTCTGCAGGACTGCCGCAAGCGAGTGAATGTCAGCCCACTGGGTGCCGCAGCGCTGGCTGGCACTACTTATCCTATCGATCGGGAGTTTACTGCTAAAGAGCTGGGCTTTGATCGCCCAACCCGTAACTCACTGGACTCTGTCAGTGACCGGGACTTTGCTATCGAGTTCTGCTCTGCGGGTGCGCTGATTATGACGCACCTGTCCAGAATGTCTGAAGAGTTGGTTCTCTGGACTTCCGCTCAGTTTAACTTTATTGAACTGCCTGACCGCTTCTGCACTGGCTCTTCTATCATGCCTCAGAAGAAGAATCCGGATGTGCCGGAACTGGTGCGTGGTAAAACAGGTCGGGTGAATGGCCATCTGATCAGCCTGCTGACGCTGATGAAGTCACAGCCACTGGCTTACAACAAAGACAATCAGGAAGATAAGGAACCACTGTTTGATACTGTGGATACTTTGAGAGATTGTCTGCGTGCCTTTGCTGACATGGTGCCGCACATTCAGTCCCGTAAGGAAAACATGCGCGAAGCCGCTCGCCGTGGTTTCAGTACCGCAACCGATCTGGCGGATTATATGGTCAGAAAAGGTATGCCATTCCGTAACGCCCACGAAGTGGTTGGTAAGGCGGTTGCCTTTGGTATTCAGGAAAGCAGGGATCTTTCAGAAATGACCCTGGAAGAACTCAAACAGTTTTCTGAAACCATTGAACAGGACGTCTTTGAAGTCCTGACCCTCGAAGGTTCTGTCAGTGCCCGTAACCATATCGGAGGCACTGCACCCGCACAGGTACGCCAGGCCGTGGCTGCTGCCCGGAGCCGTTAATTCATTGAAAAGCAGTAAAGAATGAGTCTTCTATTACATCAGATTTTATTGCGACAGGCGCAGCAGACACCTTCTGCGCCTGCGCTGGGTTGTCGTGACCAATGGCTGGACTATCAGACAGTTGCCCAACA
>CBDEWF010000070.1:0-4152 GCA_965243775.1 Sansalvadorimonas sp. | reverse complement strand
CCAGCAAGGAGTTGCAGCAATAGATCATGCCAACATTTTATTTGAACAAGCGCTAGACAATGGGCTGGAGGGCAATACTCTCGACTCAGTCTTCACGCAGAGAATTCATGATCACGAATTCTCTGACGCAATGATTGAAGAATTATTGACTCAATTATCAAGCGAATTCATTCAATCAAGAGCGCAGGGACACCTAGTCAATGGAATGCAGACATCTGGCAATATCCTAAACTCACCTGACCCTCTATTTCAAAAACTAAAAAAACTGTTAGTCCAAAAAATTAGCATATATAATAGTTCGTGCGATATTAATACCGACAAAAATTTTGAGGCGAACTGGGAGAAAAATATATACCAATTAAGAGGCTGGGCAATCATCATGAGCAAGGGAGGAAATCTGAAGTCTCACAACCATGAACATGGATGGCTAACTGGAACCTTTTATTTGCAAATGCCAGAAAAGAGAGCCAACAATGAAGAAGGTGCAATTGAATTTAGCCATCAAGGCCCAAAATATCCTTCAGGGGATGCAGCATTCGAGAAAAGATTGATACGACCTTCAGCCAGAGACTTAAACATCTTTTCATCAGCACTTTTTCATAGAACACATCCATTCCAATCTGAAAAACAACGGATCTGCATAGCATTTGACATAAGCAAACGCAATGATCTGTAAAAGGCGTAGAGCCAGAACTGTTATCAAGCATAAAACCCACGATTTCATCCTCGATCCCTAAAGTTCATACTGTTCACTCGCTCTACTCTGGCCATTGAATGTGATCCTCTGGATGCCATACGGTCTGCCATCCATTTGCTGAACTTCTGTTCGTTCCAGACGACCGTGCGAGAACCCAACTGAATCTGCTTGGGGAACGTTACGTCCCTCATGCGGTCATAGATGAAGGTCTTGCCCATCCCAGTCATCTCAAGCACCTCTGCAAGACGCAGGAAACGGGGATGAGATCTATTGCCTGAGGGCACGACAAAGAGGAGAACAGAGCCCTGATCACAGAGCTCTTCTTTCTAGGCAGCCAGGGCTGAGTAGCCGTTCTTAGCTCTGCTATTTCCCGTGCTTGCAAGGACGGAAGCGTGCCGTCTTTTCAGAGGTTCCAAATCTGGTTTTTGAGATTCGCTCTTCGGCAATCAACTCTGGACATTGAATGTGATCCTCTCGATATTCAAGTGTTCATAGCTTCTAGTTTCCTCAGGCTAGATTTAGGTATGAATTCCAAGCTTCTTTGGGACAAGATAAATTAGTTCTTGTTGGCTCTAAAGACCAAGGGAAGAGCCAACATCTCCCATATGACTATGCTGTGAGAGATAATCAGTCATCTGCCCAGCATTCATATAATTCGCATATTTAACATTTCCATCCAAGTGATGGATAGATCTAAGAAAAGCTGATCCATCAGCAGTCTCCCAAAAGACTTCTCCGAAACCATCGTTATCAACATCCTCAGCACTACCTAGGCGGAGATTATCGTCGTACAGATCATTTTGAAATCGGACTTGGCTGTCATGTGGAGATCCCTTCTCCACCTCTCCATTTGCGACCAAAGGATCTTCGTATATACCAACAATTCTGGTTCCTCCTCCTGCGCCAAAGTCTGACCAGTCAGGAATTTCGTTAGATGTCTTTTCGAGAATAGCCCATCGACCTGAGGCTTCATTTGTATAGATCCAGTCATCATTGCCATCACCATTTACATCGACAATGCCTTGATATCTGTAATCATCTGCAACTGATAGATCGGCTCCTCCATGAAGATTACCGTCGTAATCTTTGATCTCAGGAAGTTCTTCCTTTGTCAGCGGTTGGAGCTTTAAAGGATTAGAGGATGATGACTCTGAACTGGAAGATGATGACTCTGAACTAGAGGATGATGACTCTGAACTGGAAGATGATGACTCTGAACTGGAAGATGATGACTCTGAACTAGAAGATGATGACTCTGAACTAGAAGATGATGACTCTGAACTAGAAGATGATGACTCTGAACTAGAAGATGATGACTCTGAACTAGAAGATGATGACTCTGAACTAGAAGATGATGACTCTGAGCTGGAGGATGATGATAAATCATCATCTACGATTGTAATTGTCGCGGATCCGTCAGAAATTTGAGCAGGAACGGCGTCAGTAGACGATGCGCTTAAAGTTAATAATATGGTTTCATCATTTTCATCTAAATTGTCTTCGCTTGTTGAAAGCGTAATGCTTTTCGAGGATTCTCCGGCAGAGAAGCTTACTGTCTGACTGATTGAAGAGTAATCTTCGCTAGATGCGCTTCCATCTGTGCTTGTTAATATCAGCACTTGAGAGCTTTCAAGTCCGCCAGTTCTTGAAATAGTTATTGATCCACTATCTCCTTCGTCGATGGAAAGATCGGAAACTGAAAAATATGACAGAGGAACTTCGGCAATGCCTTGGGTCACCGTGCCTTGCTGATTTGTCCAGTCATCCCACCATCCTGTGATGATTCCTATTATTGAATATCGTTCTGAAGGTTGGTTGTTAGGAGTTCCTGGTGCCCAATTGGTATATGTAGTTGATTCCGCGGAAGACCAGATCCAGTTCCCTTGAGTATCGGCAGAGTTTAAACCTATATAATATGCATTTGTAGCATCTTCCATGTAGGTAGATGTTATATAGCTGCTTTCTGAGGCGTCGTTGATCGTTATTAGGTTCCCTCCTAGGCTGGCGGCTGCTGCTTCTGCACTAATCCAGTCTGGACCTGTGACTAGCTCATAAAAGCTAGAGCCTCTAATATTTCCCATCGCCAAGTAATTGTGAATTCTGTTTACTCATAATGTGCTCTCACGATCCTCGTTTTTGCCTCTCTCATGCTTTCTTAATGCGGGGATTTCTTGGCAAGTAAAACGGACTTCCCATCTATGTCTATCAGCGGGCTAGGCAGAAGCCATTGCCCCTGTATTGCGATCCGCTGGGGCAGGACGTCCCGCTGCTGCCTCCTGCGCGGAAGAACTGGTAGTTCGGCTTTGTGGCTCTGCAGAAGCCACTGCCGCGGTATTGGGAGCCAGAAGGGCAAGAGGTTCCACTGCTTCCCCCTACTCGGAACATCTGGTTCGCCTGAGCAGGAAAAGCCAAGAGCGAGAAGGCTCCTGCGCAGACCAAAGCAACATCCGAAGCGCATTGGCTTGATTGGGCGACGTCCCCGAAAGCTAATCCCCCGAAACCGACTGCAGCACAGTCAATCTTCAGGGGATGAAGCTACTGAGAATGATTCTCAGAAATACGGAGAGGGTGGGATTCGAACCCACGAGGGTGTTACCCCTACACGATTTCGAGTCGTGCGCGATCAACCGGACTCTGCCACCTCTCCACACGCCCTCAGGCGTACCCCCAGTTTAAAGGCCGACGAACCGGGCACCTGCTCCATGCTTCAGAAGCCAACGGCGCTGGGGTGCGGAAGGCTTAAACCCCAGCCAGGTTCCGGTGATCAGCTGCCGGGGTTCTGATCGCTGCCGCTGCTGCAGTGCCCACAAGGCCTGAGGGCTTGGGACCAGCTGCCAGCGCTGATGCCCCACCCGCATCACCAATGCTCCAGAGCAGGACTGCAGGCGCTGCACCGAGAGGCCATCGCTCCGCAGCAACTGGCCGATGGCGATGGGAGCTTGGCCTTGCTGGGGAGCCTCAACGCGGTGGGCCAGCGCTTGCCAGTAGGCCAGCACGTCTGTGGCCACAGGATCCAAAAGCAGCACCCAGTCCAGACGGGCGTGGCCGTGCACAGCGGCGAGCTTCTTGGCCATCAGGCAACTGCGCGCATCGCCATGGGTGCTCACCAGAGCGGCACGCCCACGATGGCGAGCCAGCAACCAGTGACGATCAAACCGCTCCACCGTCACCAAACCATCGCCCAACTGCACGAGGCCGTGGACGAGCAGGGCGGTTGCCAGGGGGATCAACGACCAGTAGCGGCGACAGGGCCCTGCCTCCAGCAACCAAGGCAGCAAGCCCAGCACCAGCAGGGCAACCACCCACATCTGGGGACATCCGGTGAGCAGTTGAGCCCCAGGCCAGTGGCTGATCCAGCTGGCCATGGTGATCACCAGGCCTGCCAACTGATGAACAGGCCACAGCAGCAGGGGCAGCACAGCCGTAGGCCCCACGAGAACCAACAGTGCCGAGAG
>CBDEWF010000069.1:0-19373 GCA_965243775.1 Sansalvadorimonas sp. | reverse complement strand
GTTCAGCGAAGAACTCCTCATGCTCGGGGGATGGAGACAGCTCATAGCGCATTCTGTTATCGACCTGCAGACAACCCAGATGATCAAGTTCATCCATATCATTGGGGCGGTAGAGTTCAATGGTCATATCGCCGTTACTGCGAAGGATCACAAGAGCGTGGCTGGCCTGCAGCAGGATATCCCTGGTCCGGTAATCCTGCTTGACAGTCATGGTACTGACCAGGTTCCTGTAAGCGAGGTAGATATCGTCCTTGAATACTTCGTTTTCATCTGATCCAACCGGACCCTGCTCGAACTCCTCCAAAGTAATTTTCAGCCTGCGGACATGTATTCGGCCGTAAGTACCCTCGCTGTTGCGGGTATCAATAAGCCCGTCGCCAAAATCCTCCTCAAAAGAGAGGGTGAGATGACCGTCCCCTTCATCAACCACTTGAGTGATTCCAGGAATATCACCGGGTACTGCTTCGGGAACTCTCAGGTTTAAAATGGCTCCAAGGGTGGTGTTTTCAATGGCTCCAGAGCTGAACAGCATCTCTTTGGGTGTTGGCACCATGGTTGTCTGGACAGCCTGCTGCTCCAGCTGTGGAATAGCAGGAAAGGCAGGGGCCGCTTGTTCATCTTCATCTGCCCAGCTTTTGGCAATACCCGCAACTGCCAGGCAAAGGGGCAGGTAGAAAGGCAGGAAGAGAGTTGTGGCAACAAGAATCCCGGCAGGCCGGCTTGATAAAGGTGTGACCATATTTCAGCTCCGACAACTTTGATGTTTTTACCATGGAAATGCCCTCCGGATTTTCATTTTTCGGGGTGGGCACTTTACTCATAGGGCACAAAGCCCACTCATGGCTGGTTGTTGGCCATGGGGATTTGTGGAAATACCAGACGGCATTTCTTCACCAATGGATTTGTACCGGGCTAAGTCTTGAACAGAACGCTCGTTCTGCAAGTTAAATAAATTTGCAGTTTGTGTTGTTCTGTTTTTAACCGGATGGTTTCTTGCGTGTAAAAGTAGATATCTCCGGGCTGCAGATATCAGCTGTAAATAAGGCAGGCGAGGCGGAGGCTGCGGAAAAAGCTCCTCTGGCTGTGTTCAGAGGAGCTCCTGATTTAATAACGATCGGTTACAGATCCTGACTCAGGTTATTTCTCTGGCAATAATCTCTTTCATAATCTCATTGGTACCGGCATAGATCTTCTGTACCCGGGCATCGGCCCAGGAGCGGGCTATAGGGTATTCCCACATATAGCCGTAGCCGCCGTGGAGCTGCAGGCACTCATCCAGCACCTTGTTCTGGATATCTGTTGACCAGAGCTTGGCCTTGGCGGCAGTTGGGATATCCAGTTTACCTGCAACATGGAGTTCCAGGCAGCGGTCGATAAATGTCCGGGTGACGGAAACCTCGGTGGCCATTTCTGCCAGCTTGAAGCGGGTGTTCTGGAACTTGGATACGGTTTTGCCAAAGGCCTGCCGCTCTTTGACATACTCTACTGTCCACTCCAGGGCCGCTTCGGTATTGGCTACGGCATAGAGTGCAACTGACAGCCTCTCCTGGGGCAGTTCCTGCATCAGGTAGATAAAGCCCATGCCTTCCTGGCCCAGCAGGTTAGACCGGGGAACCCGCACATTATCGAAGAACAGTTCTGAAGTATCCTGAGCCTTCATGCCCACCTTTTCCAGATTACGGCCTTTGCTGAAACCAGGCGTTCCAGCTTCAACCAGAATCAGGCTGGTACCCTTGGCACCTGCAGTTGGATCGGTCTTGGCGACCACGATGACCAGGTCAGCATGCTGGCCATTGGTGATAAATGTCTTGGAACCATTGATGATGTAATCATCGCCATCAACGACAGCCGTTGTGCGAACCCCCTGCAAGTCTGAACCTGCACCGGGCTCGGTCATGGCAATAGCGGTGACAATATCCCCGCTCACCATGCCGGGAAGGTACTTCTGCTTAAGATCTTCAGAACCGTAATGCTCAATATAAGGCGCTACGATGTCGGAATGCAGGCCAAAGCCAATACCACTTAATCCCAGCCTGGCCACTTCTTCATCAACTATGGCGTTATAACGGAAATCGACACCCACTCCACCATACTGTTCGGGAACTGTAGGGCAGAGAAAACCGTGTTCTCCGGCCTTGTTCCAGAAGGCCCGATCGATCTGGCCGTTTTTTTCCCACTCTTCGTGGTGGGGGGCTGCCTCATTTTCCAGGAAGCGACGAACGCTGTCCCGGAACATTTCGTGTTCGGACTCATACACTGTTCTTGGAATCATACCCGTTGTCCCCTGGCATATTCAGACCGCATCCACTTTGCCAGAGTGTCAGCATGACTGTCTGTGACCATTTCAACCAGTCAGGATGGCCTATTGAACCAGCTTTGATCTGCTGTTATGGAGGAATCAGGCCGTTAATAACGCAAGAAGTTCTGCCTTCAATGCAAGGAATAACATTAATGCAAGGAATAACACGGATGTCAGGAAGGTAACAGATGATATTTAAAGGAATAGGTGTCTATATGGTCAGCTCATTGAGGTTAAGAAAAGTACTCAGAAACACAAGAGCTACTGGAACCGTGCATTTTTAGTTCGAATCAAAGTCCTGGAACTGGATATATTGCTTGATATCATACTATCCAGCAGACCTGCAGGTTGCAAAATAAATTTTTGATTACGCTATCAATGGAACAAGGAGATGGAAAAAGATGTTAGAAGTGCCAAGAATAAAAAGGTCGAAAAGTTTACCAATTGTTTTTGACCATACCAAAAGCATAAAAGAAGATATAAAAGAAGATATAAAAGAGTGCTTTCAGTCAAGAAGAACCGTTTCTGCAGTGGTCTATGAAAATCCAGAAAAATTGGGTGGAAGCTCCTCTGTGTTCAATTTTTGGGAAAACGAGTTTATCGAAAATGTGGTATTGGTGAGTAACAGTGGCTTCCCAAAGGATGAATATAATGGTCGGCTGGCTGTTATTGGTGATGTTCCCTGCTACATTAAACAGGTCGATACAGTTCCTTCTGGCTGTTTATCTATTCCTCCATTTTTTAAATTACCCGAGGTAAACGCTGGCGCAAAGGTTAGTTTTTGCTTTGCAAAAAAAGATGAAATAAATGCTGAATCTGCAGATGTTACCATTGTAAAATGTTTTCCTGATCTTAATCTAGAGTTGTATGATTATGTGGTGATTGATAAGGAGGAACTGAAAAAAAAATTAAAGAAATCTTCGATAAAATTCCCAATTATCGATAGCCAAGAATATTGTTGTAAAATAAAAGTCGCATTTGTTAAAGAAAATATCAGTGTATACAGAGATGATATTAATCTTGTTTTTAAAGTCAGTAATATAAAACCTGAATGTAACGAGAATTCGATAATTCTGTTTAATGAAGAAACAAGGCTATTAACTTTAAAATCAGATTTGGATAAGATTAAAATTTTTTCTTCAAATGAACCTCAGCCATTAAGTATTTATTGTACCTGTCATGCAGTAACAGAACTTTCCAATGAAGTGACACTGACTCATACAATGTATAATAAATTAAACTTGTGTAACTTTAGCAGATCTGTAATCTCAGTAAATGGCATGGCATTTTTAATACGGGGAACTAATAATGATCACGCTTCTGCTTTGAAAGAAGGCGTACTTCATCTTAGTCAAACATCCTTTCTTAGCCTGAAAAAAGGAGGTACTGGGTTTGGCAATGGTGATATACGACTATTCCCCAATTCACTCTTTCCTGACGCTGCCACGGTTGAGCTAAACATAGGCTGGCTTGCCAATGGACATGTGGAACTTGACGATCTTGCAGATGCTGGCAGGCTGGAAAAATTGGTCAGAAAAGGCCTGAGAGCTGTTCCTCTACAAAAGGGAAGAATTTGTCAGGTTGCTGTCGGGGAAGAAACAGGAATCCAGAAGCAAGTTAAAGTCACTATTGCACAAGTTTCCGGAAACAGCGATTCGCAGTCAAAAAAGGAAGAACAACCAAGTGCTGAAGTGTACTGGATGTCAGATAATACAGCAATAAAGATAGCCGAACGTCCACAATATCCAAAAGTGAAGAGCACGTTTTTTGATGTCGATGAATCAGAACCTCTTGTGAAACAGCTATTGGAAAATATGGGAGGTATTAAAGAAATAGCGGAGAAAATGGTCCGGGAAATTATTACTCCTATGATTCTCTTCTCTGAAGAAAAAATTAATAAACCACCACACACTGGAATTATCCTGTATGGCCCAACAGGAACAGGCAAAACTATACTGGCAAAGGCCTTGGCTGGCATACTTGCTAAATGCTCACGGATTTGTAGGGGCCGTGATGGCATTATCAAGTTGGTACAAGGACCTGAGTTATTCAATAAATTCATCGGCGAGTCCGAGGCTGCAGTACGAAAACTGTTTCAGGATGTCGATTCTGAATTTCAGTCATACGGCAGCAAAGCTCCCTTACATATTATTATTATCGATGAGATGGACTCTATTCTGCCTGAACGAGTAGAAAAAAAACATGATTCTACAATGACAAGGAATCTCGTTGTGAATCAATTTCTCTCTTGCATGTCTAATTCTGGGACATGGGGTAACATGGTATTTATAGGCACAACCAACAGGTTTGAATTTATTGATGAGGCAGCAAAGCGTCCTGGTCGATTTGGTCTTCATTATAATATTGATAATCCTGATCTGTCTGCCAGAAAGGAAATACTGAAGTTATATGCTGGAAAAAGCAAACTGCCTGTGAATTTAGAAGATGATGAGTATTTGAAGATAGCACGGAAAACTGAGGGGAAAAGTGGTGCTTTTCTGGAAGAACTATTTAAACAGGCTGATATGACTGCCTTGCTAAATGGAGCTTGCATAGAAAATTTGAGTATAGAAAAAATAAGAGGATTGGCTTCTGAAAAAGCTGAAATTGATTGTGCATTATTAATAGAGGCTTTTGATAAAATCAAACTTATCCCCAAAGTTGAGAACGCTCTTGCTGCTTATCTTCCCAATGAAGATGTATTTTATAAGCTTGAATGTCAGGGCTACATGGCAAACCAATCACAGGCTTGTCCTGAACGGGTTGTTTCTTATATGAAAAGAGTCTTTCAATCCTCGGCAGGATCAGGGGGAGTTATCCTGATTGAGGGAGGGAAGCTGTCAGGTAAATCTTATATGGTTCGCCACCTTGTTAAGGAATCTGGTGCAGGTCATCTTTTGGTCATAAAAGTAGATGATTTGATAGATAACGCTAATGCCGTAGGTTATATTGATGAGCAGATGAACAAGGCCCAGATTCATGATAGAAAGATTGTGATTGTAGATCGTTATGACTTGCTATTTGATGAAAGTGTTAGATTTAAAACAAGCCGTAATTTATTAGCAAACAAAATAGGTAATCAATTAAAAATAACAAATACGCGCCGAGTTTGCATTCTAACTTCACGCCCAATGCCTGTAAGTTATCATGCCTTTGCAAATTTCACTATCAATAAAAAAATTAAATTAAAAAATTTAACCAGAACTGATATGACCCAAATACTGCAAAACATGAATACGACAGAACATGATATAAAAAAAGTTCTATCCATTATCCCGCAGGAAATATCGGTAGGCAATTTTATTAATATTGTTAGTCCATGTGTTACTTTAACACCAAGTGACAAAGTCGCTCGTTGGGAGTTGGAGGCCCTGAAACAAGATGTGCAAGATTTTACTGAAAATTCAGAACAAGAATATTCTATGTATGCCTGATGACATCCGCCAGAATAGGTGAAAATAATCAAGTGTTCTGGTAGGCCGGACTTTTTCTATATCTATCCAGGTGACCTAAAAATAATCGGCCGAATGACCGAACAATCCGGCTTTTAGCCGTAACCTGAAGCCAAAACCTATCTGGTGATGCATGGGTTGGCTCAATATCAGGTACCGTCCAGCGGAAAAGATCGAACAGATTTTTCCTTGGAGCCGATCAGTGCCAGGCTGCCGCTTGCTCGTATAGCAAATATGAAGAAGATGATGTGCTCTATGCCAGTCACTTTGGTTCCAATATGAAGGTGCTGTAACGTAGCCCATAGGGACTCTCGGAAGCGCCCTTCGGGTGACTCTAAAAGCGGCCATCTGCCGCGTCGGGCCTGCTCAATGTAGAATAACTACGATTTTCACAAACCCTTCTAACATCTGACCGCTTTTAGAGCCACTGAGTCGATGTTTAATTGAGAACGCCCCCTAGCAGCCTGATGGAGCTGCCCAGCAGAGATCAGACTTCCGCTACAAATTCAAAAGTGTCGCCAAGGAAGTGAGAGCGACTATATTCAACTGGCGTATTGTCTGCCAGAAGACCACGACGTTCCATGACTATAACCGGACTGCCTGCCTCAATATTAAGATAATCCGCGTAATTCTCTTCCAGAGCAACGGCACGTAGCTTCTGGATAGCTTTTACCGGTCGGGAGCCTGCTTTCGCTAAAGCTTCGTAAAGAGAACCGGTAACATCAAAGGGTGTATCCAGGAACTGACGTGGAACGACAGCATATTCGAGAGCAACAGGTGTACCGTCTGCCATGCGAACCCGGAACATGCGAACCACTTCTGCTCCAGACGGAAGGTTTAAACGGCTCTGTTCGTCTCTGCTGGCCAAGCCAATGCCCCGCTCAATCCAGAGAGAGTCAGGGTGTTTATCAACAGACTCAATAACTTCGGAAAAGCTGTTGAGGCGATCGAGTTTATGAACCATCCTTTCTGCCACAAAAGTTCCGGCACCTTGGCGTTGGGTCAGCAAACCCTCGGTGACAAGTTCGCTTATGGCCCGCTTAACGGTAACCCGGGAGACTTTCATATATTGAGCGATCTCACGCTCGGCAGGCAGGGCTGCACCTCTGCTGAGGACTCCACTGTCGATGGAGTGCTGAATCAGGCTTTGCAGCTGAAGGTAGAGAGGCGTGGCGTTGTCTTTTAGTGAATCAGGCTCACCAAAAATGCGTTCGACCAGGCTGGTGTGTGTGGCAGACAAATTCATGGCCTTTCGGGCTCAGTTAATGGGTGAAACCGTTTATGAAAATACCCGTACTCCCTGATAGCTTGAGGTGGTATTTCCAGCTTAAGGCTGTTTGGTTTAGCTCTTGCTTTGAAAAACAGTTAACGAAAAGTCGAATGAATCTTCCCCGGAAACAATAGACGCATTCCTGTGAAATGCTCTCCGGTTTGTGGGATCGATCATACCAATTTCACAAAAGGTTTCATTTGTAACTTGCGCAAAAGCGAGAAACTGGCGGTTTTTGAAGGGTTCAATTGATTTTAGTCAATTGGATTGTGTGGAGGTGGTCTACTGAGGTGCATGATAGAACCATTAAAGGTATTATCCATCGCGAATTTTAATGTCGCAGTTCCGTGGTACATAAAACCAATTCAGGACTGTATACGATTAACATCTGGAGATAAGTGATGACCAAGATCGCTGAAATCCGGGGTCGTGAAGTACTCGATTCCCGTGGTAACCCTACTGTAGAAGCTGACGTACGTCTGGAAAGTGGTCACTGGGGCCGTGCCTGCGCTCCTTCTGGTGCATCCACCGGTTCCCGTGAAGCACTGGAACTGCGTGACGGCGACAAGTCCCGCTACATGGGCAAGGGCGTTCTGAAGGCTGTTGGTTTCATCAATGGTTCTATCCGTGAAGCCCTGATCGGTTTCGACGCTGCCGACCAGCGTGGCCTGGACGCCAAGATGATCGATCTGGACGGTACTGAGAACAAGAGCCAGTTCGGCGCGAACGCTATCCTGGCTGTGTCCCTGGCTGCTGCCAAGGCTGCTGCTAACGCCAAGAACATTCCTCTGTACCAGCACATCGCTGAACTGAACGGTACTGCTGGCAACTACTCCATGCCTGTTCCGATGATGAACATCCTGAACGGTGGTGAGCACGCTGACAACAACGTTGATATCCAGGAATTCATGGTTCAGCCTGTTGGCGCCAAGTCTTTCTCCGAAGCTCTGCGCATGGGTGCTGAAATCTTCCACAACCTGAAGAAAGTTCTGTCTGAAAAAGGCCTGAACACTGCGGTTGGTGATGAAGGTGGCTTTGCTCCTAACCTGGCTTCCAACGCTGACGCTCTGGCTGTTATCAAGACTGCCGTTGAGAAGGCTGGCTACAACCTGGGTACTGACGTGACTCTGGCTCTGGACTGCGCGGCTTCTGAATTCTACGAAGATGGCAAGTACAACCTGAAGGGCGAAGGCAAGATCTTTGAATCTGAAGCTTTCTCCGACTATCTGGCCAAGCTGACCGAAGAGTACCCAATCATCTCGATCGAAGATGGCCTGAACGAATCTGACTGGGATGGTTTCGCTTACCAGACCAAGATCCTGGGTGACAAGATCCAGATCGTTGGTGACGACCTGTTCGTAACCAACACCAAGATCCTGAAGGAAGGTATCGACAAGGGTATCGCTAACTCCATCCTGATCAAGCTGAACCAGATCGGTACTCTGTCCGAAACTCTGGACGCTATCAAGATGGCTAAGGACGCTGGTTACACTGCTGTTATCTCCCACCGTTCCGGTGAGACTGAAGACGCAACCATCGCTGACCTGGCTGTTGGTACTGCTGCAGGCCAGATCAAGACTGGTTCCCTGTGCCGCTCCGACCGCGTATCCAAGTACAACCAGCTGCTGCGCATCGAAGAAGAGCTGGCTGAAAAGGCTCCTTACCGCGGTATGGCTGAATTCAAGTAATCGCTTGAGTTATTGCTAAACGCAAAAGCCGTTTGCCTCTTCCGGTAAACGGCTTTTTTTTCTTTGTGCGCCGGATATGGCGCGTAGCGCCATAGGCGGAACTGCTCCGGTTCGCATCCCGCTGGCTCCGAAGCCGTCATGACAGAGTTAACTTTCATTTTCACAAAAAAATTCAACAGAGGTACGTCACAGATTTTGGGTGCTACTCTTTGGCCTTCTCGCTTTATCCTCTTTCAGGATTTCATCCCATGAAAATTCCAGTACACTTGGTTCTGTGGATATCTGTCACTGTTATAACGAACATTTGTTGTGCATCCCCGGCCTTTTGCGGGCTTTTGCAGCTGCAAAAGATGGTTAGAGGTTCTTCTGTTTTATTTCAACAGCCTGAATCCGGGAAGGATCTGGAGGAACTTTCGTCTCAATTCCGGCGAAGGATATCTATATCCCCCACATTGCGATCACCCAGTGACTCCAAAGGGAGTACTCATTCATCAGTTTTGTCGGGAGGGGAAAAACAGTCAGGTCGGCTGACAAATGCGCGAAGATGGGTTATGGGCTTGGCTGCGAGGTATCCTCGTATTATACATTGGTCGCGTGAGGCAGCACATATAATGACAATTGCAGCGTTTTCAGTAAGTTTTGGTCTCAGTGCAGTTGTTGTTTATTATTCTGTAGAAAAATACCAAAATGACCATTTTGCACAAACCGGGTATGACCACCCCCCAGCAGAGGTAGAGAAACGTTTAAAGGATGATATGCAAACCTTCTCAATTCACAGCGCCACGCTTGATTCTTCACAACGGGCAAATTTACTGCGAGGGGGTTCGTCTGTGATTGATTCAGTTGGTAATCCCAATGAGTTTGGTGGGGGGTGGGTTACTCCTGCGGGTTTTGGGATGAAAGCAAATATTGTTTCAAGCGATTGCAGGAATCAAACATGTCGTCTTATGTTAAAAACTGGCGAAGGTGTAATTCCTGTGGGCAGGCTTTACACACATCCCGAAAGACCTGGGGAGGGCTGGGCGCTGATGCCATCCTTGAGTGGTATTGTTGCTGTGTCTGCAATGCTTCCTGAGCCATATATTGTTCATGCCAGGGTTTTACTGGATGAAGAAGGTTATAAATATATGGATCTTAGCTACCTGGATAAACGCAATAAGAAAATCATAAAAGCCAGATGGTATCATGCCGATTTGGTTGAGCCTGCCCAGGCTTCAGGATCAACTTAATATTGAGTCAACCAGCCCCAGCTATCTACAAGAGAGTTGTAAAACGGGTTTGGCCGACGTTGTCGCTTGCCGGATGAAAATTTAGCGTTTGCGCAGGTTGTCTAGTCGATTCTGAATGTCAATCTGGCCGCGCTGCTTATCAACTATCTCTCTCCAAATTTTTGTCTGCTTACCTTTACCCTTTACCATTGTGTTCACCATCTTTTCAGTGATCAGTTCGGCCTGGTCTGGGTCTCCGGCAACGATTCTTAACTGATTGGCAAATTTATCTTTAAGGAAGGATAAATCTCCGCCAGATATAAAACCCTTTATTGCTTGGTGGGTAATGCCGTTCCAGGTTTCAACCAGCTCTTTGGTTGTGGAAATTTTGCCAATATATCTATAGAGGGCGCTAGTGGTTTTCGGCAGAAGAGGGGCTTTCTCAGCTCCAGTCATGGAACTGCTGGACGTAGGTTTATATTGTGTTTTGGCTGATTTTTGTATGCCTTTCGGAGGTTCTGGCAGGTTCTCAATCTCTTTTGCCTGTCTTTCCCTGCGTGCCAGGTTGTCATCTTCAAGCTTTCGCATGGCATCTGTTTTAGCGTTTACGGGAAGCTTTCGGAATGAATCTATCTTTTGGGCAGAGGTTTTTTCTGCAGAAGGAGAGGCCACTTCAGAAGGTGGTTTGCTGGCTTTAGCCCTGGGGGTGGATGCTGCTTTTGTGTCCTGTTTCTGAGATTGCTGTGCAGTCTGTTTATTTTGGGCGCTAGTGTTGGATCTAGGGATGTGTGACTTTACGGCTGCTTGAGGGGTAATTTTTCTTTCAGCAAGCAGGGTGATTTTTGGTGTATGGTGACGTATTTTTGGAGCCAGCTTTACAATCTGGTTGCCCTTTACTGGAAATAGGGTGTGAATGCCGAGCCGCCCTTTCTTTGCCTTTGGGCTTTCGGGCTGGTGTAGTTGATGGCTGGTAATCGCCTTGGTGGAGCCAATGTTTCCCGGGTTAGACATAAGAAATCCTATCTGCAGACCATTTCAGTATAAGAAACTTGGTGTCCAATGGGTAATAACATTATTGGTATGGTTTTATTGATTCGTATCAATGGTAATTGTATACCAATGCAATACCATTACCGCTCCGGTGTTTAGCTGATACCCGGATTGGTCAAAGGTTGTAGCCTGTCATCTGGTGGTAAAGTGCTGGTGCGAGTATTCAAGGGAGACCTTTCTTGCATGTGATGCTGAAAAGGTCTTTCTCAAGGTTGGATGGCTTGAGTTTGAAACAGGCTTGGGCATTGAATCTTGTGTGCTGATTGAAGGCTCTGACTAAACTGAGGTTTCAGTCAGGCAAACGCCCTCATAATTGGAACTAACGCGCCGGGAAGCCGGAGCCCTGCAGGCTTCAGGCTGGTGATAAAGGCAAATATGCCGATCTCTGCTGAATATAAAAAGCAGAGAGTTGCCAGGGTAATAAGTGAAGCCGGTTTCGGACGATTTTTATATAAGCCGAAATCAGACAGGCAATTTGAGGGCTGGGACATTATATATGTCTCAAACCCCATAACCGGACGGGCGGGTAGGTGAGTGTCTGAACGGTTATGGCAGGAATTTTGAATCCTGATGAGTGCGTATTAACGACCTCATCGAGACAAACTGAAAAGTGAGAGTACGAAAATGATCCGTATCGCCATCAATGGTTATGGCCGCATTGGCCGCAACGTTCTGCGAGCTCTGTACGAAAACAATCGTACTGACGAGTTCAAAATCGTAGCTATCAACGATCTGGGCGATGCCAAGATCAACACTCACCTGACCAAGTACGACACCGTACACGGTACTTTTGCCGCTCAGGTTGAAGGTGGCGAAGGCGCCATGTTCGTAAACAGTGACGAAATCAAGGTTCTGTCCGAGCGCAATCCTGCTGCTCTGCCATGGGCTGACCTGAAGGTTGACGTTGTATTTGAATGCACCGGCGTATTCCGTTCCAAGGAAGCTTGCCAGGCTCACGTTGAAGCTGGCGCCAAGAAAGTTATCATCTCCGCACCTGGTGCTGCTGATGTTGACGGCACTGTTGTATTCGGTGTGAACGAAGAAACTCTGTCTGCGGACATGACTGTTATCTCCAACGCTTCCTGCACCACCAACTGCCTGGCGCCTATCGCCAAGCCTCTGAACGAAGCTCTGGGTATTGAGTCTGGCGTGATGACTACCATCCACGCTTACACCAACGACCAGGTACTGACTGACGTATACCACACTGACCTGTACCGTGCCCGTGCTGCTGCTCTGAACATGATCCCAACCAAGACCGGCGCTGCTGCCGCTGTTGGCCTGGTTGTTCCTGAGCTGAAGGGCAAAGTAGACGGCATGGCTGTTCGTGTTCCTACCGCTAACGTTTCCCTGGTTGACCTGAGCTTCATCGCAAGCCGTGACACCACTGTTGAAGAAGTTAACGAAATCATCGCTAAGGCTGCTGCTTCCTCCGAAGCTATGAAGCAGGTTCTGGCCGTTAACACTGCTCCTCTGGTTTCCATGGACTTCAACCACAGCCCATTCTCCTCTAACTTCGACGCAACCCAGACTCGCGTACAGGGTCGTCTGGTTAAGGTTATGAGCTGGTACGACAACGAGTGGGGCTTCTCCAATCGTATGCTCGACACTGCCAAGGCTCTGCTGAGCGCTTAATAGTGTCTTGACCTAAGCAGTGATGTGATGGGGGAAAGTATGGCTTGCCATTCTTTCCCTTTTTGTGCTCATGGCTGTTAAGTTCAGCAAAAGGCGCTTTTTCTCTGAGGGGGGAAGAGGTCTTCTTGTCACTGTATCTGAATTCAAAACCGGAACCCGGGTACACCCTGCGTTCCGGTTTAAAACTTTCTTTTTGATTATTGGTATAGAGTTATGCTGAGACGTACAAAAATTGTCTCCACCCTTGGTCCTGCTTCTGAATCCCGTGAAGCACTGACCAAGCTGATCGCAGCTGGTGTTGACGTAGTTCGCATGAACTTCTCCCACGGTGAGCCTGAAGAGCATATGAACCGCGCCAAGCTGGTGCGCGAAATTGCCGCTGAGCAGGGCCGCAATGTAGCAATCCTGGGTGACCTGCAGGGCCCCAAGATTCGTATCGCCCGCTTCAAGGAAGGTAAGGTTAACCTGGTTCCTGGTGAGTTCTTCACTCTGGATGCTGAGCTGGATATCCACGAAGGTACTGCTCAATCTGTTGGTATCGCTTACAAGAGTCTGCCAAATGACTGTAAGCCTGGTGACGTTCTGCTGCTGGATGATGGTCGTCTGAGCCTGGAGGTTGACAGCATCGATGGCCCTCAGATCCGTTGTAAGGTTCTGACTGGTGGCATCCTGTCCAACAACAAGGGTATCAACCTGCAGGGCGGTGGTCTGTCTGCTCCGGCTCTGACTGAAAAAGACAAGAATGACATCAAGACTGCAGCCAAGATCGGAATCGACTACATGGCTGTTTCTTTCGTTCGTTGCAAGGAAGATCTGGAAGAAGCTCGTGCCCTGCTGGAAGCTGCTGGTGGTCGTGCTGCGATTCTGTCCAAGATCGAGCGTGCTGAAGTTGTGAACGATTTGTCCAAGCTGGAAGAAGTCATCACTGCTTCTGACGCTATCATGGTTGCTCGCGGTGACCTGGGTGTAGAAATCGGTGATGCTGAGCTGGTTGGCGTTCAGAAAGAGATGATCACCATGGCTCGTCGTCTAAACCGTCCTGTTATCACTGCGACCCAGATGATGGAATCTATGATTGAAAACTCTTTGCCAACTCGTGCAGAAGTCTTCGACGTAGCTAATGCTGTACTGGACGGCACTGACGCAGTCATGCTGTCCGCAGAAACTGCAACTGGTCACTGCCCGCACGGTGTTGTAGAGGCGATGTCCCGTATTGCTAAAGCGGCTGAAAAGCAGCCTGCAGCTGTTGTATCCCATCACCGTATGGATATGACTTTCGAGCGTACGGACGAAACCATTGCAATGGCTGCCATGTATGCTGCCAACCATCAGGATGGTGTTAAGGCGATCGTTTGCCTGAGCAAATCCGGTCAGACTGCACTGTGGATGTCCCGCATCAACTCTGCACTGCCTATCGTTGCCCTGAGCCGCCGTGAAGAAACCCGTCGTCGTCTGGCTCTGTACCGTGGCGTACACTGCCTGCCTTTTGATATCTCCAGTGATGATCCGGAAGTTGAAGCCAAGGCTCTGGCGCTGGTTGTTGAAACTGTTGGTCTGAAGGCTGGTGATAAGGTACTGATGACTCGTGGTACCAGCCAGGGTAGCACCAATGTCCTGAAGATTTTGACTGTTTAAACCAGCACTGAATTTTCTGTGATAATAAAAATGCCTGCTCTAATGACACAAAGAGCAGGCATTTTTGTGTGTGACATCACTGCTGTTCTAACTGTCAGTTCCTGCTGTTAGCTCAATCTTTTGGTTTTACATACAGCACCAGATTGTGATCCACAATGTCAAAACCATGCTCTTCCGCTATGGCGTGCTGTATCCGCTCGATTTCTTCGTTACGAAATTCAACAATTTTTCCAGATTCCATGCAGACCATATGGTCATGATGCTCATCGCTGGCTAACTCGAACACCGAGTGTCCGCCATCAAAATTATGACGAATAACCAGCCCGGCACTCTCGAACTGGGTTAAAACCCTATATACGGTTGCCAGGCCAACATCTTCGTCAGCGTCAATTAATGCCTTGTAAACATCTTCCGCACTCATATGTCTGTCTGCGGCACTTTCCAGTATCTGCAGTATCTTGACACGGGGCAGAGTGACCTTAAGACCGGCCTTTCGAAGCTCTTGATTTTCCACCCAAGTTTCCCTTTCTAAACCCCTGGAGATGTAATAAGCTGGGGATTATCTCATTTCCGTCCAAGATAGTGGAAGTCGGTAGACGATGCAAAAACGTAAAGCAACGTTTGCTCTGGTTTTGACAGCTGGCCTTTTAGGGGGATGTTCTTGGTTTTCATCCAACGACCTCAAGCTGGTGAGTTTTCCGGGAGCTTATAAGATTGATATCCAGCAGGGTAATGTTATTACTCAGGATATGGTAAACCAGCTGAAGCCGGGCATGACCCGCGAGCAGGTTCTGTTCATCATGGGCGAACCGCTTCTGCCAGATACCTACAACCAAAAGCGCTGGGATTATGTTTACAGCTTCCAGCCCGGCGGTGGGGTTCGCACCCAGCAGACCTTGAGCCTGTTCTTCAAGGATGACCGGCTTGCCCGTTTTGAGGGTGACGCTATTCCCGGTCAGGGTACTGATACTGTTGACCAGCAGGTTAAGAGCAGTGCAATCAAGGATGCCCAGAACGCAAAGGAAAAAGCCCAGAAAGAGGTGAAATCCGGGTAAAGACAAAGGGCAGGGAAAAAGAATTCAGCACAAAAAAGCCGAACATATGTTCGGCTTTTTTGTGCTGAGGGTGTATTCATTTCACTTTGGCAGCTTTAGCCTGCTCAGCCCGACGTTTACGAACTTCTTTCGGGTCGGCTATTAAATCCCGATAGATCTCGATTCTGTCACCATTTTTCAGAGCTTGCTCTGCGGGCTTGGCAACAACCTTTCCAAAGATGCCCATTTTTACCCGGGGTAGATCGATCTCCGGGAAGTAATCACAGATGCCAGACTGCTCGGCAGCCTGGAGCAGAGTCGTTCTTTCAGGCACTATCACACTGAGAATTTTCTGCCGGTCTGCCTTCGCATAGGCAACCTCAACGGTGATTTCTTTAATTTCGTGCTCAGCCATAGAGTTGGTCCGCCCGGGTACAAAATGAATCAACCATCGTACTTGCTGCCTGTTCGAAGACTTTACCTACTGCTGATTTAAGCAGGCTGTTATCCATCTCAAATGACAGATCAAGGGTGACCTTGCAGGCGTTCTCCATCAGTGCCTTGAACTCCCATACTCCATGAAGTTCTGTAAAGGGTCCATCTTTCAGGGTGATCTCTATTCGTTGCTTCGGCACCATGGAATTCCTGGTCACGAAAGCAGCCCCAACCCCACCTTTACTGACCCTGACCCGGGCTTCCTGTATGACATCGGTTCTTTCAATGACTTCTGCCCCATCACACCAGGGCAGAAAATCCGGGTAGTGCTCCACTTTGTTAACCAGGTCATACATATTTTGGGCTGAGTGCATAACCAGGGCTGAACGTTGGACTTTTTTCATAAACATATCGCTCCTGAACTCACTGAAAAAAAGCGACATGTTGAGATCATGGCTGTTTTCATCCGTGAATAATTACCCCATCAGGTTGGCGAAGAAAATCACCAGAACACAGGCTGGAGCAATAATCCGGCACAGGGCCCGCCAGAGATTAAACTGTGCCGTGCTGAGATTCAGCTCTTTGTAGATATAGGAGCGCTTGATGACCCAGCCCGCAAAGACAGCGATAAACAGACCGCCCAGGGGAAGAGTGATGTTGGCTGTAATAAAGTCAACAACTTCAAAGAAGGTCATCCCGGCAAACTGATATTCTTCCCCTGACCACTCATTGAACGAGAGTACGGACCCCATGCCGAATAACCAGACAATGGCGCAGTAGACAAAAGTGGCGCTGGTGCGCCCAACATTAAAGCGCTCAGTGATCCAGGCAACCACAGGTTCCACCATGGAGATAGATGAACTCAGTGCTGCAAGACATACCAACAGGAAGAACAGGAAGCCGAAGAACATGCCTCCCGGCAGATTGGCAAAGGCTGATGTCAGCGTAACAAATAACAGACCCGGCCCGGCATCAGGCTCCATGCCGTTGGCAAATACCAAGGGGAATATGGCCAGCCCGGCAATCAGGGCAATGGCTGTATCCAGAATCACCACGGAGCCCACTGTACGGGCAATAGAAGCCTTCTTTGGCATATATGCACCGTAAGCCATAATCGCCCCCATACCCAGGCTTAGGGTAAAGAAGGAGTGACCAAGGGCGGCCAGAACGGCATCCCAGCTGAGGTCTTCGGGGTTAAAGGAGAAAAGGAAACTGACCCCATCCATAAAGTAGCCGGACTCAACGATGCTGTACCCCAGCAGTAGAATCAGCAGGATAAACAGTGCGGGCATCATAATCCTGACGCTATTCTCAAGGCCTTTGTGGATGCCCCGGGCAATCACCAGGCCGGTCAAAGCCATAAAGACTGTGTGCCAGATAGTGATGCGAACCGGATTGGAAGTCAGAGCCTCAAAACTTGCTCCCACCTGTTCAACACTCATGCCCTTGAAAGTGCCGGTTGCCATATCAACGGTATAAGCAATACCCCAGCCGGCAATAACACTGTAGAAAGAGAGAATGAGAAAACCACTCAAGGCCCCCATCCAGCCAACCAGGCCCCAGGCTCTGTTGGCATCTGAACCCCGGGCCAGTTCACGCATACTGTTGATAGGGCTGTGGCGGCCATGGCGACCCAGGGCAGCTTCCGCCATCATTATCGGTACCCCTACGATCACGATGCAAAACAGATAGGTAATAACAAAAGCACCACCACCGTTCATGCCGGTCATATAGGGGAACTTCCACAGGTTTCCCAAGCCTATAGCTGAACCGGCTGCAGCCAGTACAAAGGTCCAGCGGTGCGTCCAGGTCTGTGTCGACGGTGCCGTTTGCTGCTCGGACATGTAAATCCTCGAAAGCTGTCTGAAACAAATGTGAGCAAGTCAGGTTGACCAAGCATTGTATCTGTTTACTTATAAGGCACAACTACTAACGTAAAGGGATTTCTTGCGAGAGCCCGTTTACGTAAGAGTCTGGCCATGAGTATTTCATGCCTGTTTCAGGCATGGTATTTAGGGCCAAGGCACGTATAATTTCCGGCATTATGGCAAAGAAATCCAAGAAGTCTGGAGGCGACTCCAGCATCGTAGTTAATAAGAAAGCCCGTCACGACTATCACCTTGATGAAACCTTTGAGGCTGGTGTTGCTCTGAGTGGCTGGGAAGTTAAGAGCCTCCGGCAGGGGAAAATCCAGCTGGTAGACAGCTATGTGCTGTTGAAAGACGGAGAAGCCTGGCTGATTGGTGCTCAGATAACCCCGCTGAACACGGCTTCGACCCATGTGGTTGCCGATCCTCGTCGTGATCGTAAGCTGCTGTTGCACAAACGGGAGCTGGCCAGGTTGTTTGCAGAAACCCAGCAGGCCGGTAAAACCTGTGTCTGCACTAAGCTTTACTGGAAGCAGCATTTGATCAAGGCTCAGGTCTGTCTGGCCCGGGGTAAGAAAGAGTTCGACAAGCGTGCAGCTACAAAAGAACGTGAGTGGAACATTGAAAAGCAGCGGGTTATGGGGCGCGGTTGAGCCTTTCACGTTTCCAGACCCAGATAAGTACTTAATATCGAAATAAACTATTGACCTAGTATGCACATAATCATTTAGAATAAGAGCATCTTTCAGGTTTTGACCTGCCGGGGGCGATTAGGATTCGACGACGGTGACGAAACCCGAGGTGCATGTCGAGCGCGTAGTAGCTCTCGTTAAACGAATTACTACAAACCATTTAGTTGCCAACGACGACAACTACCAAGTAGCTCTGGCCGCTTAATACCGGCCCGCTACCGACCACTCTGACTTTTCTGTTGGCTGGAACTGGTCGCTACTTTAAACAGAATCGCTGCCTCCCGCGGGCCTGACGTGGGACAGCTAAAACTTTCCAGGATCGCCTTGTTCATCCCGCCTGCCGGATCGTTCAAGGTTAACCCAAAGGCAGCTCTAAGCATGTAGACCCGAGGGCGGAGCATTGGCGGACGGGGGTTCAAATCCCCCCGCCTCCACCAACCTTAAAAAGGCGCTAACTCTGAGAGTTAACGCCTTTTTTGCATCTAGATCATTTAAGCAGCCTTTAAAGCAGAAAAAAACTTTGTGTTTTTACCTCCCGATAGACTGATGTGAGGCAGTAAAAGTGGACACCTGCCTAAGCTGCTTTTTCTAGCTCATACTTCTCTGGGCTTAAATACCCAAGAGTGCTATGACGCCGTGTTCTATTGTAATCCACTTCAATATATTCGAATACAGCTTGCCTCATTCCTTCGCGATCAGGTAATGGCTCGTGGTGAATAGCTTCAACCTTGAGCGAGTGGAAAAAGCTTTCTACGCAAGCATTATCCCAGCAATCACCTTTTCGGCTCATGCTTTGAACAACGGCATGCTCCTCGAGAAGGTCTCGAAACGCTTGTGAGCAATAATGCCCATTCCCTCGAAAAGTTCACTGTACGAAAAACAACCATCATCGCCATTTTCCATGATATAATCTGTTACAGGAGCTAATTAGCCTCACTGCTGTCCGGTTAAGTTTTTGGACTTCCCCGCAAGGCTTTGAGTGAAGCGGGGTGGCGCAATTTTTTGGCTGCGGAGACTCGAACTTAATAAACCCAGGTGGCTCAAGGCCTAAATTCGCTTAACCGGACAGCAGTGAACTAGCCTGCTTATTTTGATGGTGGTGCTCTT
>CBDEWF010000068.1:0-5525 GCA_965243775.1 Sansalvadorimonas sp. | reverse complement strand
TCAAACGCTTGACCAGAACGGCTCTTACGCCCTCAAGACGGGAAGACTTCAACGCTGCTCAGCTACGCCTGAATAGATGTAAAAATACTTTGGAGCAGTCGGCAGGACAGTATAAGGCTCTTGCAAATCATTCGGTTAGCCCTGTAAGCACCTGGACTGGAACTCTTTTAACCCTATTGCCTTTCATGGTGGCTCCCCAGCTTGGAATTTTTGCAGCAGGCAGCATTGTTATCTGTACAGCTGTAACCAGACTGGCTGGAAATCTATGGAAGTCCTCAGGAGATCAGGGAATGGTCGAATTTATTGAAAAGCAACGTGACAAAGTTAACGCAGAATTAATGATTCGTGCATTGACGGAAAAAACACATAATCTTGAGCAGTATAATGTTGCCCTTTCTCAGGATGTGGATGCGTTGAGTCAGTGGCATGACAATGTCCTTTACAATGAATACCAGCAACAGCAACAGCAACAGCAACAGCAACAGCAGCAAACAGCAGCAACAGCAACAGCAGCAACAGCAACAGCAGCAGCAACAGCAACAGCAACAGCAGCAACAGCAACAGCAACAGCAACAGCAACAGCAACAGCAACAGCAGCAACAGCAGCAACAGCAGCAACAGCAGCAACAGCAGCAACAGCAACAGCAACAGCAACAGCAACAGCAACAGCAGCCCCCCGCTCCAGCATACTTCCAGAGAGCTCCCAGGCCGGTACTTCATCCTGCTGCCCAACAACTGTTGTTAGCCCGAAATCACAACAGGCCCTAGTACTCGAAAACAATTTGTTTGTCTGGTCGCAATCATACAGCTTGCTTATATCTCATAGGTTACAAGCCAAAGCCTCAGGACAAACAATTTGGAACGTTGTACTAGTATCCCTCTATGTAATTTTTCGGGATCATGTAGAATCTCTTACTTTTTCCCACGCCATGTCTGAAGTTGCCTCAGAAACCCTGGAAGTACTTTACCAGGATCACACTCTGGTCGCGGTCAATAAGCCCGCCGGCCTTCTTGTCCACCGCTCCATGATTGATCGCCATGAAACCCTGTTTGCCATGCAGCTGGTACGGGATCAGATTGGTCAGCACGTGTATCCCCTGCACCGTCTGGATAAACCCACCTCCGGTGTGTTGATCTTTGCCCTTGATAGAGATACTGCCCGTATAATGGGGCAGCAGTTTGAACAGAACGAGGTTGAGAAAACGTATCTGGCTGTGGTCCGTGGTATTGCGCCCGAGTCCGGTGTGATTGACCATGCCCTGAAAGAAAAGCATGACAAGATGACGGACCGGAAAGCCAGAAAAGATAAGCCGGCCCAGGCTGCAATATCACACTTTCACCGCCTGGAAACTATTGAGCTTCCAGTCAGCGTGGACCGTTACCCGACCAGTCGCTATTCCCTGGTTGAGGTCAAACCCGGAACCGGGCGCAAGCACCAGATTCGGCGACATATGAAGCATATTGCCCATCCGATTATCGGTGATCCAAAGTATGGCAAGAGTGTTCATAATCATTACTTTGCCCAGGAACTGGGAGCCGCCCGTCTGCTGCTGGCCTGTACTGAAATGAAGTTCAGGCATCCCGAAACAGAAGAAAAAATCACAGTGCGTGCCCCTCTGGACAGTACATTCAGAAACCTGTTTCAGCTATTTAACTGGAGTGATGAGCTTGATATTTAACTGTCATAATGCGCAGGTACTTTTCTCTTTTCCCTTTCCTCTGGACTGAAACTATGAAAATTCTTAACCGTTCTGCACTGCGACTGCGGGCCAAGCCGGCTTTTTTTCAATGGTGTTCCCGGGTTGTGCCTGAAGGTGGTGAAGAACTGGCTGTTCTCAAGGCTCAGCTGGAACAGACCGGAACTGTTTATCTGGTTCAGGAGGTTGAATCTGAAAGTGACTTTATTGAGGCGGTTACTGATAACGCTGTCGGTATTCTCAGAAATGAACTGATGGCCTGGTGTGTAGATAGTACGCTCTGGCCTGAAACTCTTAATACAGAGCTTCTGGAGAACTGGTTTTCCATTGATACGGAACTGATGTGCTTTGATCTTTCCAGTCAGCCCTTGATGGTGGCTGACGCCGACGCCCTGGGTGATTTTGACGATGGTGAGATTGTAGAAGCGTTTTAACTTTTTTATCAGCCGTTGACGAAGATAATCTACTGGATAAATCCTTAGGGTGGCTGGCGTGTCAGTTTTTGGCATTAGGGAAAAGTTGACGGATAAGTAGTTCCAGCTGGTCAAGTCGGGCACAAATCTCTTTGTGGTTGGCATCAACCTTGCCAACAAGCTGTTTTACATCCTGTCGAGCTTCTCCAACAATACCTACCACGTCGGTCAAGGTGTCTCGAATATGATCAGGTTCAGTCGGTTGTTGTCTGGACTTAAGACTCATACCGCTCTCCTTCAATAATAGAGTGAAGGGGAGCAGCTTCGCAGAGAACGGTGCACTTATTATTTTAGTTGATTCTTCTCCAGTCCCCATTTCTGGCCAGCTCCCAGCAGCCCATATCTTCGGCAAGGTCAATGGTTCCAGAGAAAAACTCCCGCGCTTCATCACGTAGCTGCTCAATATCATTCTGCTCTTTGGCTGGCTGCCTTTGATAACGGCCACTGAAGTGGGTCAGGATCAGATGCTTTACTCCTCCAGCCTGTGCTGCTTTTGCAACCAGGGCTGGAGTGCTGTGCATCCACTTATCACCGACTTTGTTGAGTAATTCAGTGGAGAAAGTGGCTTCATGAACAAAGACGTCAGCTCTTTTTAATACCTCGGACAGCAGTTCTGGCCGGTCATTATCTCCTCCAATAACGGCGAAGCGACCTGGTTCAGGATCCTGCAGAACATCATTTGGCTGGACAGTAGAACCATCGGGCAAGATCACAGTTTGTCCCTGTTGCAGCTGTCCCCATAATGGCCCCCTTGGTACTTTTAGCTTTGCCAGTTTGTCCTGGCATAGATGGTGGCGGGAAGGAGACTCCTCAAAGGCATAGGCAAAGGAGGGGACTCGATGGGATAACGGGTGAGAGCTGACGGTAAATTCACTGTCTATGTATTGAAACTCTTCACTGTCGGAGCGGATAAAATTCAGCTCAAAGGGTAGGTTGGTTACATCCGAACAGGCCAGAGCATGACGGACAAAACTCTCTACGCCTTCAGGAGCACAAACAGACAGCGGCGCTGTGCGACCCTGCATACTGGCACTGGTCAAAAGCCCGGGCAGACCGTACATATGATCACCGTGAATATGAGTGATAAATATTGCCTGCAGATGGCTAAGAGTGTAACGGCTGTAGAGAAGCCTGTGCTGAGTTCCCTCTCCACAGTCAACCAGATACCAGTCTCTGGAGTCATCCCGGGCCAGGACCAGGGCGGTTACGTTTCTGTTTTTGGAGGGCTGCCCGGCGGCTGTCCCCAGGAATGTCAGACGCATAGCTCGCTCATGGCTGTTTATCTGGGTGAATCGGACGAATAGCGTATATGATTTTGCTCTTGGACTGAAACTGTGAGAAGTCACGGTTCAACAAATCCCCTGTGGAAAAATAGGCAAAGGGTGAAGCTGATCGCTTGTGCTCCGACATGGGCGTCGGTAACATTCCATAGATACCCAACATGCGGAGTGAGTAAATGATTTCCGGCAGTCTCGTGGCTTTAGTGACCCCCATGCTGCCCAACGGTGAGCTGGATTGGCAGCGCCTGCACGATCTCGTTGAGTTCCATATTGATAATGGAACTAATGGCATCGTCGCCGTTGGAACAACCGGGGAGTCGGCAACTGTAACTGTTGCAGAACACTGCCTGATTCTTAAACGCGTGATTGACCAGGTGAACAAGCGGATTCCGGTGATCGCCGGTACCGGGGCCAACTCTACACAGGAAGCTATTTATCTGACTGAAGAGGCCCGGAAGCTGGGGGCAGATGCATGCCTGCTGGTGACTCCGTACTATAACAAGCCGACCCAGGAAGGTCTGTTTCGTCATTTCGAAGCTGTCGCCAAAGCTGTCGCTGTGCCTCAGATTCTTTACAATGTACCCGGTCGGACATCTGTAGATATGCTGGCCGATACTGTGGATCGTCTGGCAGATCTGGATAGTATTATTGCCATCAAGGATGCTACCGGTGATCTGGAGCGGGGGCGGGAGCTTATTGAACGCTGTGGTGATCGTATAGCTATTCTGTCGGGTGATGATGCCACAGCCACTGAATTGATGTTGGTGGGGGGCAAGGGAGATATCTCCGTCACGGCCAATGTGGCACCAGCCCAGATGCAGCAACTCTGTGCCATGGCCATGGCTGGGCAGAAGGAGGAGGCCCGGGCTCTGAATGAACGGCTGATGCCCCTTCACCGGGCCATGTTTGTGGAATCCAACCCTATTCCGGTCAAATTTGCCTTGCAGGAAATGGGAGTAATTGAGAGTGGTATTCGTCTGCCGCTGACGCCACTGTCTCCTGCCTGTCACAAACAGGTGAAAGACGCGCTGTCTGCGTGCGATATCAAGGCCTGAGCTGGATCCTTGAACGCATGGTTAACAGCCTAACGGCCTTGAGCGAAGAAAGGCGTTTCATGGTGAGAAGGAGAGTGCATGAAGCACGTATATAAAGTGTTAACGCTGGCAGGAGCCACCATGCTGGTGGGTGCCTGCAGCACCATCACTGGCGAAGACGGTTACCTGCGGGATCAGGGCGGTGACTATGTCCATGAGAAACTGTCACCGGGACTGACCATCCCTGATTCTCTGGATGCCAAGCCTGCCGAGGATTATCTTGTGGTTCCGGGTATTACCAGCGATGCCCCCGTTGACAGTGAAAGTGTGCCCCGGGCAGACCGACGCATTATTCAGGATGATGGTGTCGCCTATCAGGTGGTTCAGCAGGCCAGTGGTGCCCGGTTACTGCTGGTTGAGCGCTCACCGGCTGTGGTCTGGTCATTTATGAATCGCTTCTGGGACAATCATGATATTCCGGTGATTTCCCGGGATATTACCGCTGGTGTGATGGAAACGGACTGGGTGCAGCTGGGGAAAAAATCCAACCCGGGCATGATGCGCCAACTGTTCGGTAAGGTGATTGACCTGGAAAACTCAGAAGTTAACCGGGAGAAATTCCGACTGTCTGTGCGCCCTGGTGAAAGATCCGGTACCAGTCAGGTCCTGCTGCAGCACGCACGTCGTGCCGTTAAGGAGGAGGTCTCTTCTCTTGTGAACTGGGCACAGATCCTGCCCGGAGCCAGTAGTATTGATGGTGAGTTGTTAAATGAAATGATGATGTTCATGGTCCAGGATCGCACGGAGCAGAGCACTGTCCAGGTTTCTGAAACTATTGGTATTGTCGGCCAGACCAGCCTGACCAGAGATGGTAACGGTATTCCGGTTCTTCATATCGAGCAGGGTTTTGCCCGCAGCTGGCAGGCGGTTGAACAGGCATTGCTGAAGTCTGGTGTACTGGTTATTGATAAAAACCGTACTGCGGGATTGATTTATGTCTCTGTTGCTGAAGGCAAGGTTGGCCAGTCTGTGGTTAAGGAA
>CBDEWF010000067.1:0-1823 GCA_965243775.1 Sansalvadorimonas sp. | reverse complement strand
CTTTATCAATACCATGACGTTTGCCCTGCAAAAGCTGTTGGGTCATCTCGCTGAGGCCGGAGCTGTTGCCGTTGAAGTGGAAAAGTCACTCGAGAAAGAGGAGAGCTTTGGTGAGCTTAACGGCAGTCTGGACTTGCTGATACACCTCCCGAATAACCAGTGCGCGATTGTTGATGTGAAGTGGGGCGGTGAATCTGTTCGAAAACAGGATCTGAAGACGTCCTGGCATATGCAGCTTGCGACCTATTATCGGCTTGCCTCACAACAGGCTGAGGTGTCGGGTGTTGGGTATTTCATTCTGAAATCAGGTCAGCTTCTGGCAACAGATCGGTTGGTCTTTCCCAATGCTGTTTTTGTTGATCCCGGACCGGGGGCTATGCCGCCAGCGACGCTATGGCAGGAGATGGAACTGTTGGCAGGCTGGCGCTTTGAACAGCTGCGACAGGGGAGGGTTGAGGTGACATATACCGGCATAGAGAGTGATGCCGATTCCCGGCCTGCTGTAGCCCGACTTGATCCGGTTGTGCGGGGAAAGGGAGACCTTAAGGAAAAGCAGCCAAGGCAATGGCTATAAGCAGACCTTTAAGAAGATAGATGACTGGCGTGTTTTGACCGGCAAGGGAGGGCAGTAAAATGGCGAAGGAATTAAAACTGGCCGGTGCTGGTTCTGGCAAAACTTACAGTATTCAAACGGGTGTTGCTGACCAGCTAATGGTTGGTGAGGTGACACCTGAACAATTAATGGTGGTAACCTTTACCAAGAAGGCTGCTGCAGAGTTAAAAGAGCGGATTGCCGGGCAACTTTTGGAGAGAGGACGTTTTGATCTGGTGGCCCGCCTGGGCGAAGCGCGTATCGGCACTGTGAACAGTGTTTGCGGTGAGTTGGTTCAGAAATTTTCTTTTGAGCTTGGGCTGTCGCCAGAATTGCAGGTGATTGATGAAAAAGTATCTGAAGCGTTGATTGCTGAGGCTCTGGATAGTTGCTTGACACATGATGAAACCGTAAGCCTGAACAGTTTGGCTGAGAAGTTTCAGGTGGATAGTTGGCAGAAGGATGTTCTGAAGCTGATTGAAGCTGCTCGTCTAAATGGCATGAGTGAAAACCAGTTCTCAGGCATGGCTGTCAGTTCCATCAATGAATTGTTGGGTTTGTTTCCACCTGAGGATCTTTCTGTCACTGAGGCCAATTTACGGCAGGCTGCCTGCGAGTTCTTTGCCGAAGCTGAAGCTTTGTCTGCTCGTTCCACGACTCTGGAAAATACTGTCCAGTGGATTCAGGGCGCGGTGTCAAAGAGAGTGCTGGTTTGGGATAAGTGGGTTTCCCTGCCCGGTAAGAAAGCAGCAAATAAAGATGGAGATATCCCTTCTCTTGCAGCGTTGCATGCGATTGCTGAAAGGTTTATTCATAGCCCCGAGCTCAGACAAAATTTACGAGACTTTATTAACGCTATTTTTGAGGCGGCTAAAAAAGCTCTTGGTGCGTATCAACATTACAAGCAAGAGCGTGGCCTGATCGATTTTGCGGATCAAGAGTTGTTGCTGTTGCAGGCTCTTGATGACTCTTTTGTTCGGGGTGCTTTGCAGGAGCAGCTTGGTTATCTAATAGTTGATGAGTTTCAAGACACCAGCCCGATACAGTTGGCGCTGTTCTCCCGGCTTTCAGTGTTGGCAAATGACACGTTGTTTGTGGGGGATATCAAGCAGGCGATTTATGGGTTCCGTGGGGCTGATCCGGAGCTTTGTCTTGGCGTTCTTGATCATTTCCAAAAAGGTGCAGGCACGATCAGTAGTCTGACCGACTCCTATCGCTCCAGGTCGGGGCT
>CBDEWF010000066.1:0-4317 GCA_965243775.1 Sansalvadorimonas sp. | reverse complement strand
ATTTCTGTCGGAAACGGCGGATGACTTAATAGGGAATCAGGTGCAAATCCTGAGCTGTGCCCGCAACTGTGACAGAGGAATCAGCCTTTATATAGCCACTGGAGTTTTTGCTCTGGGAAGGAGGAAGCTGGTAAAGATTCTGGAGTCAGGAGACCTGCCAATGCCTGTTCGGATTGTTGGGCGGGACTACCCAGGTACAATGAATAACTTACAGTTCACCTGATCACGCAATTCTGCGCTGGTACTCGCCACCACATCCGAAAAGTCGGTCCCGTTGCGGGACATCCAACATCAAACCGACATCCGGATAATATAGAAATGCATAAGCGCACATTTTCGACACTCCTCGTCCCCCTTTCTATTGCGATAGCGGCCCAGGCCAGTGACGATAGATATACCCTTGATAATGTCGTGGTTACGGCCTCTCGGACAGCTCAAACCGTTGACCAGACCCTGGCACCAGTCTCTGTCATAACCAGAAAAGACATTGAAGCCAGGCAGGCGACAAGTGTTACAGAACTACTTGAAACATTGCCCGGTGTTCAAATGACCCAGAGCGGGGGACCTGGCAGTCTGACCAGCCTATTCATCCGTGGCACGGCAACCAACCAGTCTCTGGTCATGATCAATGGTCAGCGTATTGGCAGTGCTACCGCAGGTGGTGCTTATATTCAGTACCTAAGCCCAGATCAGATTGAAAGAATTGAAGTCGTGAGAGGGCCAAGAGCCAGTCTGTATGGCGCAGATGCTATTGGCGGTGTTGTCAATATCATAACTCGCAAGGGAACAGATAATTCTGAAGCCAATCTGAAAGTTGGTTATGGCAGCCGAAATACCAGAACAGCCAGCGTTAACTTATCTGGCCGCAACAGTAAGACGAGTTACCATCTTGGTTTCAACCGTTTTCTTACTGATGGTTATGATGCAACTGATGAAAGTCGCTCTCTCGAAAACGACGATGATGCCTATAGTAACTCGACGTTATCGCTGAATATCGATCACACATTCAGTGATAAACTGGATGCAGGTATCAGCCTCTATCAAAGTGAAGGTGTTTCACACTACGACTCTACCTCGGCAGGATATGATCCGAGATATAACTTCAAAGAGCAGGCGGCAACCGGAAAGATAAAATATCATATCTCTGATAACTGGCTGAGCAGCTTTAACCTGTCACACACCCTTGATGAGTCTGAAGCAGAGAAAGATCCTTACCCGAATCACTTTGAGACCAGACGCAATGCCTTTAACTGGCAGAATGATTTTTTCATTACCGATAATACCCTGCTAACAGCTGGTTTTGATTATTATCGAGATCGTGTAGACAGCTCTAATAATTACGCAGAAACATCCCGGGACAATAAAGCACTCTTTCTGCAAAGCCAGTCCACATTCTCCGGCAGCGACCTGCAATTGGCCGTACGCAAAGACAAGAATCAGCGGTATGGGAGTAAAACAACAGGGAACGTTTCCTGGGGGTATAGCCTTCCTGACGATTTGCGGTTGATTGCCAGTTACGGCACAGCCTTTCGTGCTCCCGGCTTCAATGATCTGTACTGGCCTGAGGATTCCTGGTCAAAGGGAAACCCGGATATAAAGCCTGAAAGCTCTCAAAACACCGAGTTGGAACTGCGGGGCAGCCACGGCCTGGGCAGTTGGTCTGTGACACTTTTTCAAAATAAGATCGACGATATGATCAGTTGGGCAACTGATTCCGTTTCAGGTAAATCGATGCCCGATAATGTGGATACAGCCCGCATCAGGGGCCTTGAGCTACTGGTCAACTATCGAATTAAGGAATGGATCCTTGCGGCCAATCTGACACTGCTTGACCCGGAAGATCGCAAGACTGGAAAGCGCCTGGTTAGACGAGCCAGACAAATGCTCAATATTGACGCAGAACGCGATTTTGGCCGCTTTACTCTGGGAGGAACACTGCGTGCGCAGGGTGACGCCTTCGAAGACAAGGCTAATAACCAGAAGCTCTCTGGTTTTACTACTGTTGACCTGCGGGGTTCCTGGCAACTCAGCAGCGAATTGACTGCAGAGCTGAAAGTGGTCAACCTGCTCGGCAAAGAGTATCAGACTTCAAGAGGCTACAACGAAGAGCCCCGGGGAGTCTTTGCAACAATCGCCTGGACTCCTGAGATTTAATGGCTTCAGCCGGGGGAGAAGTCTCCGGCTTAGCCAGATTCTGTGGACATAAGTGAATTCACAAAAAACCACTGAAAAATGGCAGCAGCTTAAGTGCACATGCAGTAAGTGCACAGTCAGAAAAGAGAGAAACTTCCATAAAATCATCGCCATATGCATTATCAGGGCTGGCACACACGCTCCGCTATGCGTATAATCTGGCGCCGTTAAAGGGCCTATAGCTCAGTTGGTTAGAGCAGGGGACTCATAATCCCTTGGTCGCAGGTTCGAGTCCTGCTGGGCCCACCAGATAATTAGCCGGAAACCTAGACATATTAAGGATTTCCGGCTTTTTTATGCCTTGCTTGTACTGGGTGTCACCAGAGTGTCACAGGCTGTTTTTTGTGGAAAAGTGTCACTCGGGTGTCACTGGCGTGCAGTGACATTATTTCCCGTACACCCGCACCGTTCCTGTATTCTTGCCCAGTTCCCCCCTTTTGCAATCCGCACTGCACTGAAATTCTCTGCACAGTGTGCAATAGCCATATCTCCCCAAAGCCCTTACAGCGGCGCGTTCTGCCGCCCTGGCTGCACACTCCCAAAAACTGCATAAAAAGTGAGCGAAAACCCGGCAGGCGGGGGGAGGAGAGTGCGTTTTCTGGCTGGGTGACTTTTTTATCTGACATATGGCGTATGTTGTAAGCGTCCAGCACCTGCCGGTGAAAATTGATGAAGTCCGTGCCGTTTATTTATATGCCTTCTGCCGTATATCTTCTCTGGTTCGCTACGAAAGGCGTAGCGACATACAAACCAGAAGCGAGGGATAGTGATGCTGGGCGGAATGCTGGCGATATTTGCAGTGTGTCTTTTTGTCTGTGCTTTCAGGGCAAAAAAGAATGAAAAGGAGATTGGGAAGGTTAAGCCAGAGGATGCCAAGTCCATGATGATCATGGCGGTTGTTTTATTATGCGTGGGAATCTGGATGGCTGCTCCATCCGATGAACCAAGCCAGGGCGGCGCTATTACTGATGTGTTAATGACCATCCCTGACAGTGATTCAAGTGTTCATGATTTTGTGACTGGTGACCTGCAAGGTGGCGTGGCTGTTGTTATCAACAAATCAGCAGGCTACTGGGTCAAAGACGGCAAGGTCTTTGCCGTTAATGGAATTGCTGCCAATATGTCCCCAGGCATTGAATATGCACCCCAGGAGATAGACTGGGCGAAAGTGGAACAGGCAACACCGTAATATTGAGTGCCGGGCTTTTGCCCGGCCTTACTTCAAAACCCAAACCCTTCCTGTGATACCTGTCCTTCCAGGTACTCATCCTGCTCCCAGTTACCATAGACCAGCTCCACACAGTCGCTGGCATTCTGTGAACCTCCCACTGTGTACTTATAGTCAATCTCCCGCAGGAACAGACCATCAAACACCTGGCGTATATCTGGGTGGTCATTAATGCTGATTATCATGCGGCCCTGGATGGATCGGGCCAGTTCTGCCATGCGTTCATAGTTTTCAAAGCCAAAATCGACGCCATAGCCTTCGGTCTGCCAGTAGGGCGGATCACAGTAAAACAGTGTGCCAGGCCGGTCGTATTTCTCGATCACCTTGGCCCAGTCGAGGTTTTCTATAGTGGCGTTGGCCAGGCGGCAATGAGCATCGGCCAGATCCTGTTCCAGGGTAAAAATGTTAAACCGTGGTCGGCTGGTTGCGCTGGCACCGAAGGTCTGGCCCTCGATCTTGCCACCGAAAGCGAGTTTCTGAAGATAGAGGAAACGGGCAGCCCGTTGTATGTCTGTTAAGGTTTCCGGGCGGGTTTGTAATAGCCATTCATAGTTCTGGCGGCTGGTCAGTGTCCATTTAAACTGTTTATGCAGTTCTTCCAGATGGTGCCGGACGACACGGTAAAGGTTAACCAGGTCACCATTGATATCATTAAGAACTTCGACCTCGCTCTCTTTTTTCAGAAAGAACAGGGCAGCCGCTCCGCAGAACGGTTCGACATAACAGGTGTGGGATGGAAACAGGGGAAGGATGTGTGGGGCCAGTTTGCGTTTGCCACCGATCCAGGGAACCAGTGGCTTGAAATTCTGAGGCATGGGGAAAATCCTTAATAACTGATTTATCTCCCTTACCCCATACCTATTGTGACAGTCCGGCCACCTGGTGAAGTAGTATCA
>CBDEWF010000065.1:0-4606 GCA_965243775.1 Sansalvadorimonas sp. | reverse complement strand
ACGATAAAAGCAAAAAGAGCTAATAAAGAAAAAAATATTCTTTTGATGATTTTTAATGAGACTAGCTGTTGAACATTCATCTTTTAAACTTCACATCCTTTAATATGTTTCACCCACTGCTTTCTCCATTCAGGGGCTTCATAATCATCAGGCCAAAATTCAACTTGTTTCTTGATAAGACCATCTATTACGGTATGAAATGTAATGGCTCTTGCTTTTAATTGCCCGTCAGTGATTTTAACGTCCGTCACGACCTGGGAACCTTCATGGACAATGCTCTGGATCGAGAATGTCCAGATACCCTCTGCCGGGTAGCTCGTGTTCACAGCAGCAAAGTTTTCTCTTCCGGCAATGAGTTCGGAAGACTGGGGCCAATATCCTTCAAAGTCTTCTGATAGAAACTCACTGGCATAAGTGAAGTCATTACTCTCCATGGCTTTCCAGAATGCCAGTACAACTTCTTTTTCGTTCATTAATAGTTATCCGTACGCTGGTACTTCTTAGGTACGCTCTGAATAGTGCAGAAAAACGATCGTTTTTCTGTACTCCTGAACTGAAGTGCCAAGGATAGCTGTAGCCCAGATAAAATAGTACGACTTTGCCGTATATATTTTTATCGTCTACTTTTCTTTCTGATACCTGAGTAAACCCTACAATCTCCGGTACTTCCATGAAAATTGGATACGCTCGTGTCAGTACGAACGACCAAAATTTGAACTCACAGATAGATGCTCTGCAATCAGCAGGTTGTCAAAAAATCTATCAAGATGTTGCCTGCGGTGCCCGGGCGGAACGTCCAGGTCTTGATAGCTTGCTGGGTGCAGTCAGGCCCGGTGACGCTTTGGTGATTTGCAAGCTGGATCGGCTGGGCCGGTCACTCAGCCATCTTGTCACTCTTGCCAACAAGTTATTGGAGCAGGGCGTGGGTCTGGTGAGCCTGAATGATCCAGTTGATACTTCAACGCCACAGGGAAGGCTGAGTTTTAACCTGTTTGCTGCCCTTGCTGAATTTGAGAGGGAGATCATCAAGGAGAGGACACGTATAGGTTTGAACTCAGCCAGATTAAGAGGCCGCAGAGGGGGAAGACCTAAAGGCTTACCACAGAAAGCATTGAGAATTGCCTGTGCAGCAGAGACTCTATACCGGGAAGGCAAACTAACAGTTGATGAGATAGCCAGTCAACTTGGTATCTGCAAGAGTACCCTTTACTCATATCTTCGGCACCGGAATGTTCCTATAGGGGGTCAGTCTGGTGAGGCAAGCAACAGATATGTCCAGCAAAGTCATTCCGCCTGAAGCACTGTTCGAAATTCAACGCCGCAGGCTATCACTTCCTCCCCATAGCTCTGAAAAGCGTAGTGTTATTCGTGAGGCAGCTTCTCTGTATGGAGTATCCCAAGTCAGTGTTTACCGGGCATTGCGAAAAATTGGGAAGCCATCATCAGCCCGTCGTAAAGATCACGGAATCCCCCGGGTCATGTCCCATGAAGAACTGGAAAGATACTGTGAGGTTATTGCAGCCATCAAGATCAGAACCTGTAACAAGAAGGGTCGATACCTTCCGACAACCCGGGCTATAGAGCTTCTGGAAACTTATGGGATCGAGACAGCCAATGGACTGCTCAAGGCTCCACCCGGAAAGCTGAAGAAGCCAACGGTTAACCGCTATCTCAAAACATGGGGTTATGATCAGGGCACTTTAACCCGTCAGCCCGCAGCGGTTCGTTTTCAGGCCGAGAAGAGCAACCAATGCTGGCAGTTTGACTTAAGCCCTTCAGACCTGAAGCACATAAAACGACCTCCCTGGATAAGGGAAGGAGCAGGCTTACCAACTCTTATGATTTACAGCATTGTTGATGACAGGAGTGGAGCGGCCTATCAGGAATATCACTGTGTTTATGGTGAAGATGTAGAAGCAGCTTTACGTTTCCTGTTTACAGCTATGTCTCCCAAAGACAGCAACAACTTCCCACAGGGCAGACCGGACATGATCTATACCGACAACGGCCCCATCATGAGAAGTCAGGTTTTCCACCGGGTCATGTGCTATCTGAATATTGAAGTGCAATCACACATGCCTGCTGGCAGCGACGGACGGCGAACAACGTCCCGTTCAAAAGGAAAAGTGGAGCGCCCTTTCAAAACAGTGAAAGAACTTCATGAAACGCTTTATCACTTCCGGGAACCAGAGACAGAGGAAGAGGCCAATGCATGGCTGTGTCATTATATTGAGAAATATAACCAAAATGATCATCGTTCGGAGCCATGCAGTCGAATAGAGGACTGGCTGAAAAACTTACCAGAACCCGGATTTAAAGCGATGTGTGACTGGGATCAGTACTGCCATTTCGCCAGAGAACCGGTACAGCGGAAAGTTGGCATTGATGCCACGATCCAGATTGAAGGCATTTCCTATGAGCTATCACCTGAGCTGGCCGGTGAGACTGTTGTTATCTGGTGGGGACTCTATGACCAAGAAATATTTGTAGAGTTTCAGGGTAAGAGATTCGGCCCTTATTATCCGTCGAGTGGCCCGATTCCTCTACACAAGTACAGGGCGCACAAGAAAACCGTTAGAGAAAAGCGAGCTGACAGGATAGAAAAACTGGCAAAAGTGCTGAGCCTACCAGATGCTGCTTATGCGGAGATGGGACTGTCTCTAGCCCATAACCCCAATGTCGATGCGTCTATTGATTTGCCAGCTTCAGTTCCTTTTTCCGGTGCAGACCCTTTTGCTGAAGAAACATGCTGGCCTGACGAGCTATCAGCACGGAAATCTATCGCTGAACATATCGGTATGCCTCTTGCCAAACTGACCTCAGAGCAACTGGAATCTATTACCCTGATACTGAGTGAAACTCTGGATAAGAAGGAGGTGTTAAACCGGGTCACTGAAGTCATGAAGTCAATATCAGAGAAGGTGAATAGCCATGTTGAGTGATGTAATGGCCCATTACGGAATGAACAAGGAATTTGATCAGGCTCCATTTTATGAAACAGATGAGTTCAAACATATTCTTCATGAAGTCAGGCACTGTATTGAACACGGAAGGCTGATAGCCCTGACAGGCAGTGTTGGCAGCGGCAAGACAAGAATGCTCCGGCACATTCAGGAAGCCCTAAAAAAAGAGAAGAATGTGCTGGTCAGCCAGTCACTATCTGTTGAGAAAAACCGACTGACTCTGGGAGTCCTGATTTCTGCTCTCTTTTGTGATCTTCGCCGCAGCAAGAATGACAAAATTCCCTCCCAGCCAGAACAGCGGGAGCGTGAACTGAGAGACCTGATTAAAAACAAGAAGAAACCTGTTGTCCTGTTTGTGGATGAAGCCCATGACCTTCATGCAAAGACTCTCATTGCTTTGAAAAGGCTGATTGAAGTCATACAGGGGGCAGGCGGGGTTTTGTCCATAGTATTAGCGGGTCATCCAAAGCTGAGCAACGACCTGAAAAGACCAACAATGGAGGAGATCGGTGCCCGGGCCACAACATTTACCCTTGATGGTATACAGAAGAATAAGAAGGGATACATCAACTGGCTGTTCAAGCAGTGCTTCCAAGGCAAGATAAAAATGGAAACCATCATCCAGCCTGAAGCCGTAGAATGTCTGGCTGATCGCTTAACCACTCCGCTACAGATGAACCAATACCTGAGTCTCGCCATGACTGAAGGTTACAAGGCAGGCGTACAACCAATCACGGAAGAACTGGTCAAATCAATTTTGGCTTATGACCTTAACTGTGCAGAAGCACAGCTGGTCAGGCAGGGGTATGATATTAAAGCTCTGGCAGACGCACTGGATATAAAGGCCAAAGAAGCCAGGAACTTCCTCAAGGGGGATATTCCATCGTCCAGAAAGGAAGAGATTATGGATAGCATCAGGGCGCTGGGAATCAATTTGTAATTCAAACAGCTCCACACCTTCATACACAAGGGCTCCAGAGATATTTTCAAGTATTTTGAACTCTTTTCTCCTTGTTGTGTATTGGTCATGGTTCGTTCAAGACACCACATAGATTTACTTGATGGGTTGCGGACACGCACCTTTGCCCGCAAGCAGTATGGCTTAATTGCACTTGCTATATACAACTGTATTTGAAAGTTCACCTGATGGAAGTCGGTGATCATTCATAAAGGTTGCATCAAGCTGATAATCTAGGCGCTCGGCAACAGCCCGGCTCTTGATGTTTTGCTCTGCGGCACGTATCTCGATGCGCTTTGCTTTTAACTTATCGAAAGCATGATTTTCTAAGAGTTTTACGGACTCACTGACATAGCCCTTACCGGCATGAGAGGTACGCACCCAGTACCCAATTTCAAAAAATGGAACATCTTTATCAATGATCATAAGGCCAGCAGCGCCTACGATCTGATCGGACTGCTTATCATAGATGAAATGTCTCAACTCACCTTGGAAAGATTCATACTTTTCTATAGCATCTTTCATATTCTTTTCAGGGTCAGATAAGGCACTTTCAACCCAGGGGAGATAAGCACTCAGCTCGTTTTTGCTGTCAAAAATTGCTTCGTGAACTTTATCAATTAAATCCATAGATGGTGGAAGCAAAACTACTCTATCAGATTCCACAGTTGTTCCTTTCGTTTGG
>CBDEWF010000064.1:0-9210 GCA_965243775.1 Sansalvadorimonas sp. | reverse complement strand
GGCATATTTAAAGTGGGCAGCTGGTCGACCAGCATCATATTGCGTGCAGCCTGACGATAGTTGTCGTCTGTCATGGTGTCAGAAATATGATCATAACCTCCCAGGTAACCCAGATACGCCAGAAAAGAGTGGCTGCCGTTAAGCATGCGGAGCTTCATCTCTTCATAAGGAACCACTTCTGTCACCAGCTCAGTCCCAGCCAGTTCCCACTTCGGGCGGCCAGCGACAAAGTTATCTTCCACTACCCACTGGCGGAAAGATTCACAGGCAATACAGCAGGTGTCTTCTACTCCCAGAACCCCATTGATTTCACTCTGGGTTTCCGGAGTCAGTGCCGGAACAATGCGGTCAACCATGGTTGATGGAAAGGTGACACTGGCTTCAATCCACTGTGCAAGAGCAGGGTCAACGGCACCGGCAAAATCCAGCACAACACTGCGGGCAACATGACCATTTTCAGGAATGTTATCGCAGGACATAACAGAAAAAGCAGGAAGGTTTCGCTTGCGGCGAAGGCGCAAGGCTTCAACAATGTAACCAATAGCACTGACGGGTTGCTGCGGGTTTTTCAGGTCAGCAACGATCAGAGGGTTATTGACATCCAGCTTGCCAGAGCCGGGTTCAATGCAGTAGCCCTTCTCGGTGATGGTCATGGAAACAATGGCAACCTGTGGCTCAGCCATTTTCTCCAGCACTGCATCTTTGCCATCCAGCTTAGGATGAATTGACTCACGCACACTGCGAATGATTTTGGCGACGGAACCATCAGCGCCCTTTTCCAGAACGGTGTACATATGACCCTGCTCACGCAGGTCTTTAATTAACTGCTCACCACTAAACAGCTTAATGCCACAAATGCCCCAGTTTGAGTCGGCTTTAGCTAGTGTTTCGTCAGTGATCAAGGCCTGATGAGCGCGGTGAAACGCACCAAAACCCAGATGAATAATGCGTGACTGAAGTTTGTCACGCTGGTAGTTCGAGCGCAGGACCTCAGTCCTCAAAGCTGTATTCGCAATTGTTTTCTTCATTTCACCAGCACCTTATACATTCAGTGGCAAACTCAGAATGATTAGTCATGCTTAGCTCATTAACTTTGAGTTTGTGCCAAAAATTATTTTGAGGAGTGGGCGTCAATGTTTAATCAGAAGAAATTCATGACTACTGTTGCCACCGCTGTTCTGTCTGTCAGCGTATCGATTTCTGCCTTTGCTACAACGACTCTGAAACTGAGTCATAACAACGACAGAAATCACCCGGTACACAAATCCATGCAGTACATGGCCAAACGGGTGCAAGAAAAAACGGATGGCGAACTGAGAATTCGTATCTATCCAAACAGCCAGTTGGGTACCCAGCGTGAATCCATGGAGCTGCTGCAAAACGGCGCTCTGGATATGGCAAAGTCCAACGCCAGTGAACTGGAATCTTTTGAGCCTTCCTATGGCGCCTTCAACATTCCTTACATCTTCCGCGACCGCGCGCACTACTACCGGGCACTGACCGGGGGCGTAGGTAAGAGCATTCTGGCAGCATCTAAAGACAAAGGTTTCATTGGCCTGACTTATTACGATGGCGGCTCCCGCAGCTTCTATGGCAACAAAGAGATTAAAAGCCCGGCAGACCTGAAAGGCATGAAGATTCGTGTGCAACCTGGCCCTACAGCGGTAGAAATGATCAGACTGATGGGAGGCTCCCCAACACCTCTGGCTTACGGTGAGCTGTATACCGCTTTGCAACAGGGTGTTGTAGACGGTGCAGAAAACAACCCAACAGCACTGACCAACGCTCGTCATGGAGAAGTGGCCAAAATTTACAGTCTGGATGAGCACACCATGATTCCGGATGTACTGATTATCTCTACCAAGTCATGGAATAAGCTGACTCCATCTGAACAGAAAGCACTGAAGGAAGCGGCAGATGAATCCATGATGTACCACAAGAAACTGTGGGAAGAGAGCATGGATAAGGCGATTGAAAAAGCTAAATCTTCCATGGGTGTAAAAGTGGTTAATGTTGACAAGCAGACATTCATTGATGCAGTGAAGCCAATGCACGACGCTGCTCTTAAGAATCCAGCCATTAGCGACAAAGTAAAACGTATTGATGCGTTGGCTGGGATGTAACCCTTTGAGCTAAGCGCATTGAATTTACTGGCGGGCAACTGCTGATAAGTGATTAAGAGGTAAATCTTATGGAACAGACCTGGCGCTGGTACGGCCCGAATGATGGCGTATCTCTGGACGACATTCGTCAGGCAGGGGCAACAGGCATAGTGACGGCACTGCACCATATTCCAAACGGTGTCGTCTGGCCTGTAGAAGAGATCATCGAACGTAAACAATTGATCGAGGCCAAGGGACTGGTGTGGTCAGTTGTGGAAAGTGTTCCTGTTCATGAAGAGATTAAAACCCGGTCTGGCAATTATCAGCAGTGGATTGATAACTACAAACAGACTCTGGCCAACCTTGCCGAGTGCGGCATTGACACCGTCTGCTATAACTTCATGCCTGTTCTGGACTGGACCCGTACTGACCTTGAATTTGAAATGGAAGACGGTTCCAAAGCTCTGCGTTTTGATCAGATTGCTTTTGCGGCATTTGAATTGCGTATCCTCAAGCGGCCTGGGGCTGAAAGCGATTACTCTGTTGAAGAGCAGGCTCAGGCGGCAGATTACTTCAAGTCAATGACGGAGGCCGATATCAAAAAGCTGACGTCTAATATCATTGCGGGTTTGCCCGGCGCTGAAGAAGGTTACACGCTGGAAGAGTTCCAGCAGCAACTGGATCGTTATAAGGATATAGACCGGGATCGTCTGCGTCAGAACATGGCCGGTTTTCTTAAGGAGCTGATGCCCGTTTGTGAACAGCACGGCCTGCGACTGGCGGTTCACCCGGATGATCCACCCCGTCCGATTCTGGGTCTGCCTCGCATCGTTTCTACGATAGAAGACATTATCTGGTTGACCAATGAGGTGCCGAGCCAGTGCAATGGCATTACCATGTGCACCGGGTCTTTTGGTGTTCGGGCAGACAATGATTTGGTGAAGATGACTGAAACCTTTGCCGACCGTGTTTACTTTACCCATCTGCGTTCAACACAGCGTGAAGAAAACCCGTTGAGTTTCCATGAAGCCGCTCATATGGCCGGTAATGTCGACATGTACGGCATGGTTATGGCGTTGCTGAAAGAAGAGCAACGTCGTTCCAGCGATGGCGACGATCGCCGTATACCAATGCGGCCGGATCACGGTCATCAGATGCTGGATGATCTGAACAAGAAGACAAACCCCGGCTATTCTGCCATTGGTCGTCTGAAAGGGCTGGCTGAAATTCGTGGCATGGAGGCAGCTCTGAAGCAGGCGTTTTTTAGCTGAAGCTGCCAATCATGTAGTAGTTTGTTGTCAGCGTGCAGGCCTGATAATCTGGCGTGGTTTTTTTGCCTGCCGTTGGTGGGTACGTGTAAAACTGAAAGAATGATTTTTTATGAATGATTCAGGGCGCAATCAGTACCAGATTATCCGTACTGCGCTATATGAACAGATTGATAGTGGTGCACTGCCCGCAGGCACCAAACTGCCTTCAGAGCGTCAGCTCAGTGGGCGCTTCGGTACTACCCGGGTGACTCTGCGCGAAGCACTGTCTGCTCTGGAAGCTGATGGTCTGGTTTACCGGGAAGACCGCAGGGGCTGGTTTATCTCTCCGGAACGGCTGGTATACGATCCAACGATTAATTCAAACTTTCACCAGATGGTGCTGGAACAGGGGAGAAAACCTGCAACCCAGCTAATCAATGCAACTCTGATACCAGTCAACGCCAAAGTGCAAAAGCTGATGAAGCTGGCACCTCTTGCTCCAGTCTACCGGCTGCAGAGATTACGGCAGATTGATGACCGTACAGTGTTGTATACCGAGAACTATATTAATCCAGATTATGTTCCAGAACTTTTAGATAAAGATCTTGCTGGCTCTTTAACCACTATCTACAGCGATCATTACGATATTTACTATCAGCGGGTGAGCTTCAGTCTCTATCCCGTTGGCCTGCATGACGAGCCGGCAACGCTGTTGAAAGTTTCTCCCGGAAGCTCAGGGCTAATGGTTACCCGAATCAACTATGATCAGCATGATCGAATTGTTGACTGCGACTTCGAGTACTGGCGACAGGACTCTGTAGTTATTGAAGCTGAAACCAGAAGCTGACCCATACCAAATTTTTTTTGTTCACCGATAGGTAAATCTGGTTATACGACAAGCACCTCATCCACCTTAAAATAGTTTCCAGTCATCACCTTTGAGCAGATTCCACCCCATCGTCATTAAACGACGGGGGGATATTTTTGTTTTGCAGAAGGCTGGTGGCCTGATGTTCTTTTTTGGGAAATCCGATGGAAATTACTCTTGAGAATTCACCAGCCGAGTCAAGCAAAAGTACTATTTTACCCTGGCTGAGTGTGCTGTTTTTTGTCTATATACTGTTGGTGTCTATAGGCATGATCGGCGATGGCTTCAAGTGGGCAGCGGGTGGTGCACAGGCAGCGGCTGATATGTTCACCTTTGCCTCTAACCCGTTTACCGGCCTGATGATTGGCCTGATCGCGACCATCATGGTTCAGTCTTCCAGCACAACTACCTCCATTATCGTAGGTCTGGTGGCGGGTGGTTTGCCAGTAAGTATCGCTATCCCGATGATTCTGGGCACCAATATCGGCACCAGTACCACGGCAACACTGGTCAGCCTGGCAAACCTCGGTGAGCGCAAGGCGTTCAGACGATCCTTTACTGCGGCAACTGCTCATGGCCTCTTTAATGTTATTGCCGTGTTCATCTTCCTGCCGCTGGAAATCATGACCGGTTTCCTGGGCAAACTGTCTGACAGCCTGATACACCACCTTTCCAGCAGTGCTGAACACAGCCTTGCCGGTCTGGATTTTATTAAGCCTGCGGTAAAGCCTTTAGTTAAGCTGTTTTCTGAACTGTTTACCTTTCTGCCGGGCAACACTGGTGGTATCGCATTAGTCGTCGCTGGCCTGATATTAACCTTTGTGTCTATCTCTTATCTGGGTAAAACCCTGAAGAAACTGATGGTTGGCCGTGCCAAACAGTGGCTGCACAGAGCCATTGGTCACGGCCCGTTAACCGGTATCAGCTCCGGTATGGTCACCACTTTCCTGGTTCAATCCTCTTCCACTTCAACCTCTCTGGTTATTCCGCTGGTAGGTGCAGGCATCTTTAAAGCCAAAGAAGTTTACCCGTTCACTCTGGGCGCTAACATCGGCACCACCATCACCGCGCTTCTGGCAGCGACCACACTGAGTGGCCCTACCGCTATCTTTGGGTTGCAGATTGCGCTGGTGCATGTGCTGTTTAACACACTGTCTGTGCTGCTTATCTATGGCAACCCTCTGACCCGAATGATTCCATTCAACCTGTCCAGACGATTTGCCCATGCCGCCAGCCGCGATAAACGCATTGTGTTTATTTATGTAGCAACTGTCTTTTTTGTTATTCCCGGCCTGATGATTCTGGTGACCCGCTGATGATGAACCCTAAACAAGCTCGTAAACGTCAGAAACAGCTGAAAGCTGAAATTCAGGAAACCAAACAAAAGCTGGCTGCCTTGAAGAAAGAGTTGAGAGACCTTCGGGAAGAGCAGCAGCATGACGCCGTAGACCATCTTGAAGACTACATTTCCGGGCCTGGCCAGAAGTCCTTCTGGCAGGTTGTGATAGGCTGGTTTAAGAAATAAATCCCTTCTTGAGCCCTGCATAGCTTTGCAGGGCTTTTGTTTCTTCTCCCCCTTGTTGTCAAAAATCCTCATTCCCAACCTATAAAAAACACGCCATAAGGCAGATAACTAAAAGAGTCGACAAAAAGTTAAGGCACAGGGATGGAGCCCCCTTCACCCAAAAAAGACGCAACGTTCAAAACTTCCGATTCAGCTGCAGAACATTCTCAGAATGAGGAGGCTGCCAGCTGGTCCAGCCGGGAGGTTAACAGGCAGGTACCGACAGGCACGGATATATCTGAGGGGCAGGCTGTCTCTGAAGAACGTTCATCACCATCCCGCAGCATCAGCCCGGAAGAAGTTAAAAGTAAGCTGAGTGATGTGACTGAGCCTGATGAAGTTGATCGTTTTAAGACGCTTCAACAGGATTTTTTTGGTCTTAAGTGGCCAGAAGTTGCCCGGGCCGATGGGCTTATGCCTCGGCTTCTGAACAAGTTTGAGCATGAAAGCATTGCACCGGCTGAAGATGCTGCTCCAGCCCTCAAAGCGCATCATAAGTTCCATAAAGCAGTACTGGCTTTCAGAATTGGTGACAGGGCTCTGGCTGATGAGTGCCTCAAACTTGCATGGAGTCAGGATCCGGGAACCGTTATTCAGGAACTGGAACTGGCGATTACTTTAATCAATATCGACAAAAAAAAGAGCAGTTGCGCTGAGGTCGATACGGCCGAAAACTCTCTGGATGAAGGTCGGAAAAGATACTCCCTGCAAGCTCACCTTAAACTCATGGAGTTTGCTTATGGCCTGTATGCTGAGTCAGGTATACCGGCAAAACTATCAAAAACCCCGGGCCTGGTTTTTGAGCTGTTAAAGTGCCTTAAGCGTAAGCCTCAAATGGAAATGACATTCACCAATAGCCTTGAATTGTCTTACCAGCTCTACAGCCCTCAGTTTCTCCATGATCAAAGTATTTCCGATGAGGTCATCGTTGCCTATCAACTGATCTGGTATCCGATGGATTCCTATGGCAAATATATTCAAAAGGATATACCGGCTTGTCATGGAGGCAGAGGCTTGTCTACAGATGATTATGAAGGATTGAGTCGAATCCTCGCGACCTTTTCCTGGGACGATGGCAGTAAACCCCTCCGCGAACAGATGTCCCAGAATAGAATCCTCAGAACACATCAATTACTCCTGAAACTTGGTCGCATCAAGGCCTCAGAGCAGCTCACTTATACTCAGGCATTTGCCTGTTTTGTCAGAGCCCTTTGTCACGAAAAGCGGCTCTTTCAGGAACCTTCGGCTAAAACCTGCGCCGACGAATACTTTCAGGCCGCACAATACCCACTATTTTCAGCGCTTTACAAAAATGCTGGCGAACAGTACGAAAAATCCATGTGTTACCGGGAAGCTATATACTGTTCTGCACAAGTGATGGCCGCTGAGAAAGAGCCAGACAAACTGGAACTCTGGCAAGACAAGATTAATGATCTGTTGGAGCTGGCAGAAGAGAGGGAACAGTTTATTGCAGAGGTTGAGGCTATGACTCTGGAAAACCCAGAGGATACACAAGCGGTAAAAAAGAAAAAAAAGAAGAAGAAAGCAAAAAAAGAGATGTCTCCAGAACCAGAGCAGGGCTTGAAACAACCAGAAGTTCCGGCAACTGCAAGAGAAGAAGCCAGCTTACAAGCATCAGGTCAAGGCCAGAGCCTGGCGGAACCCGGTCCGCTCCCGTCAGCCTCTGAGGGCCCGGCCCGCAACCATTCAAAATCAGTACATCCGCAGCCCAAAGCGCAACCTCCGGCAGCCTTCCCTCCTTATTTCGGGTGGAACAGAAAAGTTACCCAGGCCCTGAATGAGTTTTATCAGGCTCGATTAAAAGACAACTTTCCAAAAGAAAAAGCTATTCTGGAATCGGCAAAAATCAGGCTGTCAGGTTGTCAGGAAGAATATGAGATTTTTCTTGAGGCGGCCTGGCACCATCTTCGCCAGCTGGATCTGCATTCAGCTGACCGGGTATCGCTCAATAAACAGGGACAACCTGCCAGTCATAAAGAGTTATGCAGTATGGCGGTGTCTCAAACCGCTATGGCTTTTTCCCGGCTCACCGGAATCAAGGTTAACCAGTGGATTACGCCTGACAGGATAAAAGCGCTGTTACTGGAGCATTACCCACCCCAGTCTCCGGTGCCACCGGAGGAGAAAAGATTTCGCAGGGCATTACGAAAAGTTATGAGCACCTTTGGTCACTGCTATGGCAAAATGGCTGACCTGAAAGACAGCTCTCCAGTTACCGCAAGACATTCCAGAGAGTTTTACCAGCTGAAAAAAGTGGCCAATCCTGATTACTACAAAACCACGAGAGACAACCCTCTTTCAGACCCTAAAATCAAGCTGATTTCGAGCGAACTGTTTGCCACGCTGCGAGTGGATTAATTCAGCCTCTATCAGCTCACAGCTCACAGCTCACAGCTCACAGCTCACAGCTCACAGCTCACAGCTCACAGCCACCTCTCTCTGGTCAAAAACACACTGTAAGGATCCAGCGCCTCGTCCGCATCAACCAGAATCAGGGGTATTCGAGAAACAGTGCCTCAGGAAAATCCTTTTCATCAAGCTGGCTCGCTTCCATAAATAATTCCCGTATTTGAATCATTTCTTCGTCCGATGCGTCAGTGATTTGTTTTATAAAGCGAGTGGCTATTTTAGAGTGATGGGCGCAGAAATCCTGCCAGTAAGCTCCCGGGTTATTGGCAAAAAACTGCTGGATGGTAAGATAATAATTGTCTGCTCCGTCAATAAAATAATCCCACTCCATAGGCAGTTTTTTATCGCTATAGATGAGCGCCATATTCTGGAGGCAAAGGTCTACGTAAACATCAGCTTTTGATGTATAGTGACCGGATTTTGTTGTCCTCAATTCTTTTTTCTCTTTCAGCCATTGCTTAAAATCAGCAAAACTCATATCACCGCCTAAAGGCAGGTTCTTCATCATATCATCAAAGGCTGTAATGCCTTCCCAGTCCCGGTCACTTAACCCTTCAATATCAGGCTTATTGTCCGACTTCAGAGCCTTGCTAAGCCCCTGAGGCTCTGCCCAAAAAAACACATCGTCAGACTCTATACACATGGGAATTGTCATTACCTGTCCTGAAATTTCTGCCGTTTCAGGCGCTTCCTCAGAAAACACTATTTTTTTTTGTGGTTTCACGGGAGTATCGGTTTTACTCTCTTCAGGAAGCTGTTTCTTGATCTCTTTATTCTTTTTCTTCTGTTTTTTTCTTTTTTCTCCGGGTTTTGTCACTTTACCATCAGTAGACCGGAAGGCTGTTTTTTTAGAGTGTGTTTTTTTTACAGAATGCGATGTATTGGCCCTTGCCTGTTTTTTACCTTTGGGTGGAGAGGCAGAGCGGCCATGGCCAATAACGCGAAGACCTAAACTGTTTTTTGTAATTGCCAGTTCAGTCACTATCGGTGGTTGAG
>CBDEWF010000063.1:0-6124 GCA_965243775.1 Sansalvadorimonas sp. | reverse complement strand
CAAGCGTATCAGGCGTGTCTGTGCGGCGCAGCAGGCTGTACGGGCTCAAGGTTACCGGTTCTGTGCGGCTGGAGGCCACACTGTCTGTCACCGTGATCAGATAATCTTCATTAATGGCAAATCTGCGGGTGAAGACAAGCCCGTCACCATTATCATAAGTCAAGGTGACCGGCCCGCCAGGGGTCAGGGTCTGGCGGTCAGCCTGCCAGACGGTTTGTTCATCCGGCAGGGTAATGGCATTATTGCCGCTGGCCACCCAGCCAAATTCAGCAAAATAAGGGGTGTCAGAATCAAACCGTTTAAACAGGTGGATCAGGCCGGCATCATCCTGCTGGGTTTCAAAATAGCCTTTTAAGATCACATCATCGATACGCCCGCCCATGGTCGAGAACGATCCGCTGAGCTGTGGGGCATCAATCTGAATCCGCACACCTGTATCCTGAGCCACCGGCGCGTTTGTGTCCTGTCCGGCCGCCACATTTGCCTGCGGGCGCTGGCCGCCGGTTGCTTGTGTCTGTGTCTGCTGGGCTTCATAGGCGGCCCTGTCTGCCTGCATCTCTGGTTCGACAACATAAAGCTGCCAGCCGATGAGAATCGCCAGCGAAAGAGACATAGCAGCGATAAGATTTCGTGTTTCAGGTGCCATTTTTTCGGTTTTCCCAATCTTCACTTTTTTTCAGCAGAGCTATGCTGTCTGCCTATCCCTGCCCCACTTGCGCATCAGGGCACAGGATCATAACCAGATCCGCCAAACGGATGGCATTTGGTAATACGTTTAACGGCTAACCATCCACCACGCAACGCCCCATATTTTTCAACCGCCTCTATCACATAAGCAGAGCAGCTCGGCGCAAACCGGCATTTGACCCCCAGCAATGGCGAGAGAAAATATCGATAGATATATATAGGTGTCAGCAGCACACGTGCAAACAGTTTTCTGAAGGTATGAGCAGAAGGCGAATTTGTCACAATGCGCGCTCCTGATCATCTGCGGCCAACAGCTTCCGGTTTACCCGTTCAGCTGCGGTGGTGAACTCTGCACATAAGGTCGGCCAGTCTGCGCTGGTCAGGCTGTGCCGGGCCACCAGAACATAATCAGCCCGGCAGGGAGTCTGCATCTGTCCCAACTGGACCATCAGCACACGCATACGCCGTTTGGCCCGGTTCCGCAGCACAGCGTTACCGACTTTTTTTGAGGCGGTCAGACCTGTTCTGATATGGCGGGCAGAGGTATGCGCTGAAGGTGATCCGGGGCGGGCGTCAGGGATCGCTGCCTGCAGAATGAAATGAGGCATCACCTGTCTGACCCCATTATGCTGGACATATAAAAACTCAAGCCGCGAGCGGAGCGTGCCAACTTCAGCGGCCTGCCCCGCTTCAGCGGAAACCGATTTCTTGATGTCAGTGCTGCTGTTTGCCATGATCCCGTTTTGCCGGAACAACGCACGGGGTATCAACGATGAAGGGCTCAGCTGGTCTGTGCCTGGTGTCAGGCAGACAGACGGGCCCGGCCTTTCGCGCGGCGTGCGCGGATCACACGGCGCCCACCAACAGTGGCCATTCTTGACCTGAAACCGTGACGACGCTTACGCACAAGTACACTTGGCTGATAGGTGCGTTTCATTTCGCCGCTCCTTTTCCCTTAAGTAGTGACATAGACGAATAAAAGAGAACGTGTCTTACGGTGAATGAGGTGAAATGTCAAGAATGTTTGCAGCCTGTGCCTGGGCAAAAGTGTGGTTTTTCTCTTTGGGCTCTAAATTTAGGTCTTGATTAGCTTGCGATCGTGAGGTGAAACATGCCAGCACAAGCGATAAACTTATAAAAACGCAGAGTATCCAGGTACAAAGCCTACTGAAAACAAGCCACATCATCTTAAGCTTTGCAAGTGAGGCCAGCTTATGAGTTCTGGCCATCTACCTTGATGCGATTCAGATAGCAGCTGCCAGCGAGGTGTTTTTTTGGCTTAGGACTGTGAATCAGCAATCGGCCGGGACGGGCGCGGTTCCAAGTCCCAAGGGAAGAAAATCCAGGTGTCCTGTGAGACTTCGGTAATAAAAGTGTCAACTACAGGCCGGCCCTTCGGCTTGGCATATACGGTTGCAAAATGGGCTTTTGGGAGCAACTGGCGCAGCATTTTGCCAGTTTCCCCTGTATCCACCAGATCATCAATGATCAGCCAGCCCTCGCCGTCACCAGCCATGTCAGGGGCTTTCATCACCTCTACATCACCACGTTCCTGAGCATGATAAGAGGCCAGGCAAGCTGTTTCAATCAAGCGAATTTCCAGTTCACGGGCTACAATAGCAGCCGGCACAAGACCGCCTCTGGTCACCGCAATTATACCATTGAAAGGGCCCAGTTCCAGCAACCGCCAGGCAAGGGCTTTTGATGTGCGGTGTAATTCTTCCCAGGAAACCGGGAAACTCTTGTTCTGATCATAACCCACAGCTCACATCCCCTTGCTCTGCATCTGCTTACTTTGTGGTGGCATCAGTTGTACATCCAAAGAGGTCCGAATGTCCAAAATTATGTTAAAGAAATGAACCTGAGGCATAATTTTAAACTGGACAGGGGGCCGCTTTGTGGATTATCGTCCGCAAAATCTTGGCTATTATGCGCTCGTAGCTCAGCTGGATAGAGCACTAGACTACGAATCTAGGGGTCAGGGGTTCGAATCCTCTCGAGCGCGCCATTTTCCGCTTACAATTTAAATCCTTCATCATCAAATATCATGATACTCTTTTCCTATCAAATCGGTCTAGCAGTCGAATAGGAGGAGAACGTGCGAAAAATTAGTATGCCACTTTTGTTTTTTTTGTGGTTCTGTTTTTGGTGGGCACCAGCAAACGCTGAAACCAATAAACTAGATAACATTGCTGCATGTGCAGGTGTTGTTTTAGGCAATGGCGCCATTGACTTTTTCATGGGTGATGAAGCAGCTTTCGACGGAGCAGCTGACGTAGCTTATTCAGCCTACTTATCAGAGGTTTTCAAAAGTCAACCAGCACAAAACGACATACAAATTGCTGACCAAATACTAGCAGGTAATTTGGATAAAGTTATTGCAGCCTATAACAGCGAAACTTTTGATACTGAAATGTACGAAGAAGTAGTGGGTTGTTATCGAGCTTTATCGCTTCAATTACTAGAAGCTGCTCAGGTAATTATTGATAATCAGGCAAAGTGGAATGAAACAAAAAGCACCTCAATCAAAACTATAAAAAGAGTGCTTAGTGCTGGCTAATTGTTAGCCCGTTAATGTTTCAATATGTGTTGTTTAGGTGAACCTGAGCGCAGTCGCTTTAGCGGTCGTAAAATGCAGCTGGATAGAGCACTAGACTACGAATCTAGGGGTCAGGGGTTCGAATCCTCTCGAGCGCGCCATTTCCTGAAATAAATGTCCTCAGATCGTCATCCGAATATCCGAATACGAATGATTCATGGTTTGAGTCAGGTCCTTGTATGAACAAGGTGCACAAAAAGAACCTCAGCATATTTTTATTAAGAATTCTGATGCTTACCTAGCATCTAGGTGCTGCGTTTGCACTACCTTCATGAGTGTGTCATCATATAAGGCCTAGAAGCGCATTCAAAGTAGAATCATGCGAAATCTAATAATAGCCCTTTTGATTTTCATCTGTATTCATAATACCTCTCAGGCTGATGAATGGTGCCATGAGAGGAATTTCAAATATCCAAATGGTATGTTCGGTCAATTTGAAGGAAAAATGAAGGGTTCCTCAAAACAAGTCAGCAGGATTTTTAAATTTGGTAAGGATAAGTTACCTGAGAGACCTGGTCAAATGCTCCAGGGGCTTGCTTATCTGGAAGTTTTGGTGAACGAAATGTGTAAGGAGAGAACTAACTGGGATATGATCAGATCTCGGGAAAAAATCGAAAAAATTACTAATGAACTTAGATTATCTTTAGGTCTACCACTCGAGTACTCAAGGCAAAGAATAGTAAATATATATTGGAGTACCGGAGAATTACTCAAATTAGCTACTGTTGAGAAGCTACCGATAGACGAAAAACGGAAAAATAACATACACACGTTAAGGGAAGCCAAGGCTGCTTTGAAAACCGCTTTAAGGAAGGCCAAAGGCAATGACTAGAAAGTCTTTAACTATCGGCATTTTAGGATGCGTTTTGTTCGCCAACGAAATAGCTGCGGACACCCTAGACTTGCGTAACTTTTCAGACAAGTTAAAAGAAGCGAATGAGCTGGAAGGCATTGCCAAGGGCTCCCCTGAAGCTTCAATGTTGGAGAGTCTCAACGAGATCTCTCAAAGTTTGCAGGATAAGGAACTTAGTCCAGAAGATATAGACGCAGCACTTACTCTTTTGGAGTCCACAGACCTGATAGAGGAATCGTTTCCCAAGGAAGCCTCAATATCTTTTGGAGATAATTTTCTAGCTGGTTCAGATTTAAGTGTCAGCGACCTAACTAATTCATCCTTTTTTCTAAATTCCCTAAGCGCCAAAAAACTGAGTAAAATTGAGAGTGTAGAAGCTTTGTCAGACTCAGTTGGAACAACTTTCTCAAAAGTTCAGAATAAAGTTTTGGAATTAAGCAATGCGAATGTAACTGAATTAATTTCAGAACTTAAAGCAACGCCAGAGATCGATTTAGTTCAGTTGACTTCAACAGTTGGGGATTTGAGTGGCGAAATATCCACCTCCATTGGTGACGCTGAGACGGTGGTTTCACAGTCTTTAGCTGATACAAGCGACCAATTAGCAAGTGCTTCTAATCAAGTTGCAACAGCAACTCAATCACTTTCTTTTGCGGCCGGAGCAGCAATGGCAGCTGCAGCATATAGCCTTGACCAAGCAGCAACCGCAATTGCAAATACAATTTCAGCTGGAGTTTCCGTAGACCTAGAATCTGCTTCTCAGGGTTTGGGTTTTGATGATTTTGCCTCCGCTGTCGAAGCATATAATCAGCAATATGGGACTAACTACACGACACAATCAGCAAAAGAGGCTCTTGGCCAATAATGAGAAAAATTTTGTGCTCGCCGAACACTCAACAGAGAAAAGCTAGTTTTTGCTATCTGGGAATTCTAGGCGTTCAGGTAGGAAACATCTTGATCACATAGCCTGTTTTGCTACCGTTTAAGACGATCCGCCTTCAACAGGATTCAGTTTATAAGCGGGGGGTCCCATGCGAACCTCATCATATACCAGCCCTGTTACCGCACAGCCTGGCACAGACCTTGGCCGGCCGGTCAGCCTGATGATCAACGGCACAGCCTGTCTGTTTGCTGATCTCAAGCCGGACACCCCTTTGCTGGAGGTTTTGCGCCGTCATCAGGGTTTGGTCGGCAGCAAAGAAGGCTGTGCAGAAGGAGATTGCGGAGCCTGTACCATCCTGCTGGGACGGCTGTGCGACGGCAAGCTGGCCTGGCAGCCTGTGAATGCCTGTATCTTCTTTTTGCCGATGGCAGATAAAGCGGTTATCCGCACCGTTGAAGGGGTGGCGCGTGAAGATGGCCAGCTACATCCGGTACAGCAGGCCCTGATTGACCATCACGGCTCACAATGCGGCTTCTGCACGCCCGGATTTGTGATGTCTTTATATGGCGGCTGGCTGAACAGATCTGGCTTTACCGCTGCTGAGCTGGATGATCTGCTGGCCGGCAATTTATGCCGGTGTACCGGATATGGGCCGATTGTGCGCGCCGGAGAAACACTGGCGGGACGTGATATGGCGGCTTGGGAAGCCGAACGGCTGGAGGCAGAAACAGCTTTTCTGAAGGCGTGTGAAGAACTGCCTGACCTGGCTTATGAGGCAGAAGGTGTGCGCTATCTGGCGCCGCGCACGAAAGACGCCTTATCACAAGCCTATCTTGACCAGCCGGACGCACAGATTATCGCCGGGGCAACAGATATCGGGCTGTGGATCACAAAACAGAACAGAAAGCTGGGCGCGTTTATATCTGTTCAGGATGTCGATGGTCTGGCAGATATTACGCAAACAAAAGACGGCTATTTAATTGGTGCGGCTGCCACCCATGCACAGGCTGCTGACTATCTGGGCAAGATGTTTCCTGATCTGGCTGAATTATGGCGGCGGTTCGGGTCTGTTCAGGTCAGATCAAGCGGCACAGTTGGCGGC
>CBDEWF010000062.1:0-5798 GCA_965243775.1 Sansalvadorimonas sp. | reverse complement strand
AATACTCTGTGACAAATTCATGGTCGTACAGACCTTCACGAATCAGCACATGCATCAAGGCATTCAGCAGAGCCACGTCAGTACCGGACTTCAGCTGAACATGCTGGTCGGCATATTTGACCAGCTCATGTTTACGGGGATCAACCACAACCAGTTTTGCGCCCTTGCTGACAGCATTCTTCAGGAAGGTGGCAGCAACCGGGTGCGCCTGAGACATATTTGAACCAATAACCAGGAACATGCTGGCCTTTTCAAACTCCGCAAAGGAGTTAGTCATGGCGCCAGAACCAAACGAAGTTGCCAGACCGGCAACGGTGGGGGCGTGTCATGTTCGCGCGCAGTGGTCTATGTTGTTGGTTCGGAACACTGTCCGGAACAACTTCTGCATCTGGTAGTTGTCTTCATTGATACTACGTGCGCAGCTGATACCAGCAACCGAGTCAGCGCCACTTTCGTCAATAAAGGTCTGGAACTTGCTGGCGATCAGGTCAAGGGTTTCATCCCATTCGGCTTCTTTGTATTCACCATTCTGTTGTTTGATCAGCGGCTTGGTCAGACGATCCTTGTTGTAGATAAAGTCATAACCGAAGCGGCCTTTAACACAGGTGCGGCCCTTGTTGGGCAGGCCTTCATCTACACCGGTGACTTTAACAATCTTGTCATCACGAACATGCAGCCAGAGCTGACAACCCACACCACAATAAGGGCAGGTGGTACGCACTTTCTGCTCATCCCGCACTTTGCCTTTGCCCAGTGCCTTCTTCTCTAACAGAGCACCGGTTGGGCAGGCCTGCACACACTCACCACAGAAGCGGCAGTCGGATTCACGCAGGGTTTCGTTATCACCGGCAAAGATCTTCGGGCTGCCTTCTTCGTGACCGAAGCTGAGCACATCGTGCATCTGGATTTCGTTACAGGCTTTCACGCAGCGACCGCAGTGAATGCACTTGGAGAAATCACGCAGAATCAGCGCATCCGGATCTTCAACAGACGACTTGCGTCCGGTTTCCGGCAGGCAGCGGCCATCGGCCTTGTACTCGATGGAGAGATCCTGCAGTTCACAGTCGCCATTACTTTCGCAGAGCAGGCAGTAATGATCGCCGGAGGAGAGCAGAAGTTCCAGAATACCTTTCCGGGCGGCGACAACGCGCTCGGAATGGGTCTGAATCTTCATACCTTCGCAAGCATGGGTATCACAGGAAGGTATCAGGTTGTTGGCACCATCCGCTTCAACAAGACAGATACGGCAGGCTCCGGTAGGAGTGGTATCTTTCAGATGGCACAGGGTCGGTATATCAATACCGTTGGCGCGGGCTACATCGAGCACCGTATCGCCTTTCTCAAAGCTGCACGCTTTGCCATTAATCTCAATCATTAGCAATCTTCAGGCAGTTCAATCAACATGATCGCCATGCAAAAACGCGGGAAATTACCATCTTTGGCATCCCGGCTGCAATTCTCGCTCTAGGTATTCCTCTAGGCGCGGCGGTTTCTGGTCACTTTCCCAACCTGGTCGGCGACTGCCGGACAGCGCACTTCAAAGGGGTTCTTATTGGATTTGGCATCCCCAAACTGACATAGCCCTTGATGGCTATACACGCAGATCTGACGGGAATCAGACTTGGGTTCAGGTTATATCGCATCAGGTTCAACAAACCTTGCTCTGTATCAATCTGGAACACACTTTATGCTCATATAACACTATTGAGTACAAACAAAAAGAATGGGTGATACAGATAGCTTCCACTTTCTGGCAGGTTGATTGCGATGGGAGTTTTGTTTCTTTTTTTATCCTTTATTCCGGCACACATATCTGCCCCTTCCATATCGCTACCAGGGTTCGTCCAGCCAGGAACAGAACCGCAAGAGTCAGCAATATCAGCAAGACAAAACTCAACGCAATAAAGAATGTATATCCGGTCAGCGAGGCATATCTGGCGCAGGCCACAGTCAGGGCGGCAAGGGGGAATGAATAGGCCCAGGATGAGATATAAAAGGGCAGCCGGATAAAGCGCGGGCCATTACTTAACAACAGCAGCCCCAGGAACACGGCGCTGTAAATCAAAACCCTGGCAAAGCTGTCCACGCCATCAACAAGAGTGGTATAGGATACAAACCCTATAGAAGGCGGTGCCAACATAATAAACCAAGTGGGCATCAGCTTATCCGGCAGAGGATCATGGAAAAACAACCGATAGAGAATAATGGTCAGCAGCGGAAGCCAGAACAGCATGCCCAGACTGAAGAAGAACCAGGACAGCTCATTGTATCCGAAAGGCACACCGGCAATAGGTACAATAATATTGCCCACCACAGGAATAAACCACCCAGGGTTAGCATGCCCAACCTTTAATGTATTACGATGCAGCCAGGCATTCATCACATAAAGAGTGAATCCCAGTTGCAGCACCGCGCCAGCAAGCCAGAGCAGGTAGGCAAACTCACCATGCTTTTGCCAGACAGTACCCAGCAGAATAAGGCTAATAGAGAGAGTCGGAAAGAAATTTAACCTTACCGGATGATAAAGCTCCTTAACAATAGCTTCTGGATACACCCTGGCCTTATTTGCATAAGTTATCAGAACCAGAATCATCACTACCGAAGCCAGCACTCCAATACTATGCCAGATATCTTCTGATATGTTTGCCTGGTGCGTAACTGCACGCCAGGCCAGAGCCAACCCTGAAAGCCCCATAATGGTAGAAAAGAAAGATATCGGAAAATGCTCAAGACGCCCTGCAAACGGGTTACTGGAAGTTTCAGACTTGTTGGCAACACTCATGATCTCCCAGCCCCCTGCCCGGACAATCTGCACTTATAAACTGTTTTCTAGCTAATCGGCATCCATTTTAATTAGTTTTTTCTAATATAAAAAGGCCATCATCTGATGGCCCTAAAAAACATAAGATTTTCAACTTTTCATTATTAGAACTTATAGTTCAGTCCGACCATATAAACCCACGGATCCAGCTCAACATCAACCTTGTATTTATTACCTGCGTTATCTTTGAAGGTGGCTTCTGTATCAATATCAATCCACCATACGGCTGCATTCAAGCCAATATTTTCAGTCAGGGCATAGTCGACACCGGCCTGCAAAGCGATACCAAAGGAGCTATCCAGTTCAAGGCTTCTATAAGTGTTCTTATGCTGGCTCTTGAAGCTCTCATCAAAGAACACGGTATAGTTCAGGCCTGCACCCACATAGGGTTGCCATTCAGAAGAGTTCTCCATGGGGAAGTACTGAACCGAAAGTGTGGGAGGAAGGTGCTTGACGTCCGCCAGTTTACCCAGTGCAGAGGCCAGTCCACCCTTGGTCTTGATAGTGTGGCTGAAAGGTGTAGCAGCCAACAGTTCAATACCAATCTGGTCAGTCATCATGTAGGTAAATGTCAAGCCGATCTGGGTATTGCTATCAACATCAACAGTGGTTGGAGGTGTACCAAGAACGGAGCCATTCTGCTTGAGGTCACCGCTGTCAGTATCAGGAGCAACAGTGGCAAAACCGGCACGGGGCGATCATATCTCCGGCCTGATAGGCCTGAGCGGAGGTTGCAGCGAGAGCCAGTGTCGCTGATACAGCCAGGGCGAGACCGGAAAGTTTCAGAGTTTTAGTCATTTTTCTGCTTCTTGCGCTGTGTGTTGTTATTGTCAGTATTGTTATTGTCGGTGTTGCTATTCAGCGTCGTTGCGACGCAGCCTTACAACTCCACCAGTCTTTTGACGCAGGACAGCAGCCAATCTGAGACAACCCCACCCAGTTAACTCAAGCGAAACAGATCAGGCAAAGATGAAAAGATCCAGAATTTACTGGTCGTCTTTATTCTTGCCCTTGCGATAAACAAACCAGCCGAAGCTGCCCATAAAGGCAACCATCAGGCCAACCGTAACGACGCCAGCGACAACCAGTGCTTCGAAAGGCATAACTCACTCCCTTATTATTGTCAGCGAGTTCAGGTTTTATTTTGTTATTTAGGGCTTGCTTATATAAACAAGCTTATGCCTCCTTCGGACAACACCTATTGATCCAGATCAATATTTTTCTTTCTAACAGGCACTACGAAGAAAAATGCTGTCATCCAATACGCCTAGTGCCGGAAAGCTCTAATATCTATACCGCCTCAGATATGCTCAGATCTGTCTGCCCAAGCCATCAAGAGTAGTAGCAAGGATGCAGGCAGATCACTGTAAATCTTTCACTCTAAGCGAACAGCAACGTAATGAACTTCAAAATATCGTTCGCAAGCGCAGCAGCACTCAGGCATTTGTGCTCAGAGCCAAAATCATTCTGGCCGCTGAACAAGGTTTGAGTATCAGGGCTTCGGCTCTGCAACTGAGTTGTAACCGGGGGACTGTGACTCTCTGGCGTAAGCACTGGGTTGAGCGTTCTGATGACATGTCAGCGATGGAGCGATTGCAAGAGGCTCCAAGACCTGGAGCACCGCCCAAATTTAAAGCAGAGCAAGTCTGCCAAATTATGGCTCTGGCTTGTGAAAAGCCGGAAAATCATGGCTATATCTTGAGTCACTGGTCACAGAATGCACTGGCCAAAGCGGCCATGGATAAGAACATTGTTGAATCCATTTCACAACGCCAGGTCGGCCGATTTTTAAAATCAGGCCGATATTCGCCCCGATAAAGTCCGGGGCTGGGTAGATACCCCCAAAGACGAGGCTTTTGATGAGCGCTGTGCGGATGTCTGTGAGACTTACCAGCTAGCTCCGGCACGAGCAGAAAACAAGATTCACACCATTTCCTTTGACGAGAAGACAGGGATTCAGGCTCTCGAGCCAGCATCACCAGGTAAATGCGTGAAGCCTGGGCAGGTCGAAAAAAGGGAGTTTGAATATGTGCGTCATGGAACACAGGCCCTGCTGGCAGGCATGAATGTCGCGACGGGAAAAATTCTGCCCCTGGTCAGTGAGACACGCACTGAACAGGATTTTGCGCTCTGGCTGGAGATAATGATACTCAGCGATCCTGAGGCCCGGGGTTGGCATATCGTTGCTGACAATCTGAATACGCACATGTCGGAGGCCGCTGTTCGATTCGTGGCAGCTATAGAGGGTACATCTGAGGAAGAGCTTGGTATCAAAGGCAAGTCCGGGATATTGAAATCCATGCAAAGCCGGTCGGCCTATCTCTCAGACTCGTCCCACAGGGTCGTGTTTCACTACACACCCAAGCACGCTTCCTGGCTTAACCAGATTGAGATTTGGTTTTCCATACTGGTGAGGCGATTCCTCAAGCGCAGTGGCTTTGTCTCGAAAGAAGACTTAAAAAACCGCCTCCATGGTTTCATCGACTTCTTTAATGAAACCATGGCTAAACCGTTCAAGTGGACTTACAAGGGGAGACCACTGCAAGCATGATGGCGTGGTCTTTTGAGCTATGCGGCACTAGCAGCCTGTCGGACTTAACCCACAAATCAAGGTAGAATAATACCTCCAGCTGTAGTGACATCAGAGCCTCATGAATAAATGGACATTCAAACCCATTGATCGGGATACCCCGGATCTTTTTCCGGCCAGTGTTCAGGATTATTTGCCCGAAGACCATCTCGCTCGCTTTGTCGTGGATGTTGTTGAACAGTTGGATCTGTCAAAGTTGCTCAAATCTTACCGAGGCTCAGGTTCCAAAGCCTGGCATCCGGCTATGATGTTATCCCTATTATTTTACGGCTATGCGACGGGTGTCTTTTCCAGTCGCAAGCTGGAAAAGGCCACTTACGACTCCCTCGCTTTCCGGTTTATTTGTGCCAACCAGCATCCTGACCATGACAGCATTAACGCTTTTCG
>CBDEWF010000061.1:0-3996 GCA_965243775.1 Sansalvadorimonas sp. | reverse complement strand
TGTTGTTTAAAGGTCAGGTTTGGGTATACGGATGCAGGGAAGGCTGTTTTTGCTTTTTGGATCATTGATGCAGACGCATCAATAGCAAGCACCTGCCCTTTTGGCACCCGTTGAGAAAGTTCAGCAGCAACACGGCCAGAGCCTGCCCCGACATCCAGAATATTGTCTGTTATTTTCAAAGGTAGCGTAGGTGCCAAGCTCTAATATCCAGCCCCTCTATGCTACCAATGGCCGGGCTTTGTAAGTCCACTTAAATGGCTTAGCCAATCTGGTATTAAAAAACTCAATGAATTCCAGCATACGTTGCTTCAGGTCCCTGGTTGATTTGAAGCTATTTCTTTTCACAAAACGCCGCACCAGAATTGAGAACCAGATTTCTATTTGGTTTAACCAGGAAGCATGTTTCGGCGTGTAATGGAACACGATCTTGTGTTCAGGGCTACTCAAATATTCTGCTCGGGTCTTCATGTTTTTCATGATACCATGCTTTCCTTTTACACCAAGCTCTGCATCAGTGGTACCTTCTACCTTAGCAACAAACCGCACTGCCGCCTCTGACTTGTGTGTGTTTAACTGATCCATAACCAAATGCCAGCCAGCTGCCTGAGGGTCGCTAGCGATCAAACCGTTAAGCCAATCAGAAAAGTCTTTTTCTGTTCGAGTATCCCTGACGAGTGGGATGACTTTACCTGTCACCACATCCATCCCAGCCAACAAAGCCTGAGTTCCATGCCTTGTATATTCAAATTCTCGTTTTTCAATATAGCCCGGTTTGACTGGTTTTCCTTCAGAGACAGGCTCTATCGCCTGCACCCCTGTTTTTTCATCAAATGAGATTGTTCGAACATTCTGCTTTGCTCGTTCCATAGCCTGCTCATAAGTTTCACACACGTCCGAGCAATGCACGCTGAAGCTTTCATCTTTTGGAGTATCAATCCAGCCCTCTACCTTGTCTGGCCGAATATCTGCCTGATTTTAAAAAACGCCCTACCTGTCGTTGTGAAATAGAGGAAACAATGCCTTTATCGACAGAAGCAATAGCCAGTGAGTTCTCCGACCAATGGCTGAAAGGATAGCCATGGTCTTCCGGTTTATCACAAGCCATCGCAATAATTTCACAGATCTGTTCTGCCGTAAATTTTGCAGGAGCGCCAGGACGAGAAGCTTCCTTGAATCGCTCCATAACCGGCGTATCATCTGGATAGTTAACCCAACGTTTGCGCCAAAGTCTGACCGTTTCCCGATTACAACCCAAGCTTCGCACAGATGCTTTGATGCTTATACCATCAGCGGCAGCAAGTATAATCCTGCTACGCAATACCAGAGCTTGAGCACTGTTTCGCTTTCTAATGATCGACTCCAGCTCTGCACGTTGGTTATCTGCGAGAGTTATTGTTTTGATGTGGTTCAACTGTATCCTTGCCACTTACTTATGTCTTACTGAATATGCAGATCAAACCACATTTTCAAAGGGATAGATATAAAGGCTTGGCACCATCATTCCTATAGTGAATAAAAAGAATATAAAGTCAATTCAACCATGTACCCAACACAGTGGGAGGACATATGAAAACATGCCTGACCACATTTTTATGCCTGATGCTTACCCCCTTGTGTCTTGGGTCAAACTTCGACAGCAAGTCAGCAACGGTATCAATGGACATTGCCTTGTACGCATCACTCACAGGTCTGGACAGTGTCGACCTGATGACACCAGACACGAATGGTGACCAGGGAGCAGTCTATGTAGGGGTAGAGAACTATCAACTGGAATCAAACGGACAGGTCAGAGTGACCGTAGCAGGCAGCAACCTGAAATTTGGGGATACCACCGTCATTACTAAATATGCACTGGATGGCTTAGGATTAACGTACATGACAGAACCCAACCAGGTTCATCTGGACGATCATTCTGTCTCTGTGTCCGCAGCATTGGGGGAGCACGCAGACCACAGTAATGGTTATTCCGGCACCATGGCGGTTACTGTCAGCGGTTTCTAGGGCTTAACAGCCTCTCCCTTATAACGCCTTGCGACAGGCGTTATTTTTTTGTTGCTGACAATAAAAAAGCCCACCAGCAAGGGTGAGCTTTTTTAACGTTGACTACCCAGTATTACAGTAGCATCTTACGAATATCGCCAAGCACAACACCCAGCATAGCGGTAAAGCGGGCGGCTTCAGCGCCATTAATAGCACGGTGGTCATAAGAGAGAGACACTGGCAACGTCAGCCTTGGCGCAAACTCTTTACCATTCCATATAGGCTTCATGGCAGACTTGGACAGACCAAGAATCGCCACTTCCGGCGCGTTCACAATCGGTGTGAAGGCTGTTCCACCAATGGCACCCAGGCTGGAAATAGTGAAGCATCCACCTTGCATTTCAGCAGGCTTAAGCTTTTTGTTACGGGCTTTACCGGCTAGCTCGATACACTCTTCCGCCAACTCCCACAGGCCTTTTTTATCCACGTTTTTAATCACGGGGACCAACAGACCATCCGGAGTATCCACAGCCACACCAATGTTGATGTAGCTCTTCTGGATCAGGGATTTACCGTCCGGGCTCAGGGAGGAACAGAACTGTGGCAGCTCCTGCATGACATAAGCACAAGCCTTCAGAATGAAAGGCAGTGGCGTCAGTTTGGTACCACGGGCTTCAGCCGCCGCTTTCTGTGACTTACGGAACGCTTCCAGCTCAGTGATATCGGCTTCATCAAACTGCGTCACATGTGGCACGTTCAGCCAGGAGCGCTGGAAGTTCTGAGAGGCTACAGTACGCAGGCGGGTCAGCGGCTTCTCTTCCACTTCACCCCACTGACTGAAGTCCACAGCAGGCACTGGAGGAATACCAGAGCCACCAGCAACGCCTGGCGCCTGTTTTGGTTCGCTCAGGCGTGCTTTAACGTACTTCTGTACGTCTTCTTTAATGATACGACCACGGGGTCCAGTGCCTTTGACCAATGCCAGGTCGACACCAAACTCACGCGCCAGCTTACGAACAGCAGGGCCTGCGTGAAAGTTGCGATTGGCTTTTTCCAGCGCAACAGAATCCACAGAAGGTGCAGCTTCTTTTACAGGGGCTTTCGCAGCAGGCGCAGCAACTGGTGCAGGAGCCTGAGCAGGGGCTTTTGCAGCAGCAGGTGCAGGGGCTGCACTGCCAGCCACTTCCAGCTCAACAATCAGATCACCCGGGCTCAGAGCATCGCCTTCTTTGACCTTAATGGCTTTAACCACACCGGCCTTGGGTGAAGGCACTTCCATGGTGGCTTTGTCAGACTCCAGAACCACCAGGGAATCTTCTTCAGCGACGGTGTCGCCAACACTGACACACACCTCAATCACCGGCACATTTTCAGCACCAATGTCAGGGACAGTAATCGGTTCAATGCTAGGTGCAGAAGATGCGACAGGCGCAGGGGCAGGGGCAGCTGGTTCTGGAGCAGAAGCTGCAGGAGCCGGGGTAGCAGCTGGCTGAGCAGGTGCTACCCCACCAGCGACTTCCAGCTCAATAATCAGGTCGCCCTGACTCATGGTGTCGCCTTCTTTCACTTTGATGGCTTTCACCACACCCGCTTTAGGAGAAGGGACTTCCATAGTCGCTTTGTCAGATTCCAGGACAATCAGAGAGTCTTCTTCAGCCACTGTGTCGCCAACACTGACGCACACTTCAATGATGGGCACATTCTCGGCACCAATATCTGGCACAGTGATGGGCTCAACAGTATCTGGCACAGTGATGGGCTCAACAGTTGTGGCTGCGGCAGCAGCTGGGGCTGGAGCCGCAGCAGGTGCAGGTGCTGTCTCTACTTCAATCTTGGGCTCAGGTTTGGCAGGGGCATCTGCCGTATCCAGCGCCATTTTCAGCAGGTCATCACCTTCAGAGACGCTGTCGCCAACTTTCAAAATAATATCGACAACCTTTCCCGCTTTAGGGGCAGGCACTTCCATGGTGGCCTTGTCAGACTCCAGGACAATCAGAGAGTCTTCGGCTTCAATGG
>CBDEWF010000060.1:20000-40972 GCA_965243775.1 Sansalvadorimonas sp. | reverse complement strand
AACCATAGCCTTCAATAGCCTGTCACTCCATGAAAGCTTGAGAAAACAGGCTACACAGGAATATGCGGATCACCATAAAACCCAGCTATTGTCAGATCCATCTCAGATTAACCATCAGGAGCTGGCAATATCCAGGACAGATGTAGAGTTGGAGCTGGTTGAAGTAGAAGGAGAAATCCTCAACAACGAGCCCTTACTGTCACCAGTTCAGGGGCAGCATCCAGAGAATATTAATATTCAAATCATTCCTGCCTATCGAGAAGATATGAGCCCTGTTGATCGGCACTGGGCCCCGGCTGTCGTCAAATCACTGGAAGCACTCTCAAACAGATAAGCCCTTGAGCAGCCATAAGCGAAAACAGCCACGAGCGAAAATAGAATCAGGAAGACACAAAAAAGGCCGGACAAGATATTATCTTTCCGGCCTTTTTCGGAACTCTGTGAATATAAAAACTCAGAGAACAACCATATTATCCCGATGAACCAGTTCCGGCTCACCAGCAAAACCCAAAACAGCCGGCATCTGATGACTGGGCATTCCCAACACCTTACTAACCTGTTCTGAAGAGTAGTTTACCAATCCTCGAGCGACTTCCTGGTCATCCAGTCCGACGCAGGCCACCATCTCACCACGCTGAAAAGAACCCTCTACACCACGGACACCAACAGGTAAAAGACTGGAACCTGCCTCCTTCAAAGCCCGCACCGCTCCAGCATCCAGAATGAGGCGTCCTTTCATTCTCAGATGCCCGGCCAGCCAGCGCTTGCGGGCCAGGGTACGCTCTTCATCAGGTAGCAAAAGCGTTCCGAGAGACTCTCCTTGGTGCAGCCGCTCTATAACCTGCTCAATACGACCACCTACGATGATAGTGCTGGCACCAGAGCGGGCCGCTAAACGTGAAGCACGCAATTTGGTAAACATGCCACCACGCCCCAGAGAACCCTTTCCTTCCCCCGCCATGCTATCCAGCGATGGGTCACTGGCCCTTTTTTCATCCACCAGCACAGCCTCAGAATTGGTACGAGGGTCGGCGGTAAAAAGACCATCCTGGTCGGTCAACAGCACCAGCACATCGGCTTCTACCAGATTGGTCGCCAGAGCTCCCAGAGTATCATTATCCCCAAAGCGAATTTCATCTGTGACCACACAGTCATTCTCATTGATAACCGGAATCACTCCCAGGCTCAGCATGGTATTCAGAGCACTGCGGGCATTGAGATAACGCTGTCGATTGGAAAGATCGGCATGGGTCAGCAGCACCTGGGCGGTTTCAATACCATACTCGGCAAAAGCGCTCTGCCAGGCTTGGGACAAACCCATCTGCCCAACAGCGGCAGCAACCTGCAGCTCATGCATGGCCGACGGTCGCACCTGCCACCCCAGTCGGCTCATCCCTGCAGCCACGGCTCCGGAAGAGACCAGCACCAGCTCAATACCCTGATTACGCAACTCAGCCATCTGAGCTACCCAGCCGCGGATACCGGATTCGTCCAGCCCCTTACCATCGGCAGTCAACAGGGCACTGCCTATCTTGACTACCCATCGACGGCCACTTTTTACCACACCCCGTCCCGAGACAGATGCTTCACCCATGTTTTCTTCCTCACTGATCAGGGGACGTAGAACACCTCAACGTCATGATCGTCATCTTCATCCTGTTCTGCTTCAAGAGCCGCCAGCTTCTCTGCCTGACGCTTGGCGCGGCGCTGTTCCGCCAGCTCCTGGATACGGATACGTGCCTCTTCTTCCATGCGCTCCCGCTGCTCGGCTTCTGCCAGGGCAAAATCATCATCCTGATCTTCCTGAAGATTACGCTCTTCAATAAAGGTCATGATGTTTTGGCACAGCTGCAGCGTACCTTCAGAACTGATAGCGGAGATACGGTAGACCGGACCTTCCCAACCCAGCTCGGACACAATGCGGTCACAAAGCTCATCCTGTTGCTCTTCCGGCACCATATCCAGCTTATTCAGAACCAGCCAGCGTTCACGCTCATAGAGTGCAGAACTGAACTCTTCCAGCTCATTGATGATTGCCTTGGCAGATTCGACCGGATCACTTTCATCCACTGGCATAACATCCACCACATGCAGCAGGATACGGCAGCGGGCCAGATGTTTCAGAAAGCGGATTCCCAGGCCGGCCCCTTCTGCTGCCCCCTCAATCAGCCCAGGAATATCAGCTACCACAAAGCTGCGGTGCTTCTGAACACTGACAACACCAAGATTGGGAACCAGAGTGGTAAACGGATAGTCCGCCACCTTTGGCTTGGCATGGGAGACAGAACGAATGAAGGTCGATTTACCAGCATTTGGCATGCCCAGCAGGCCAACATCGGCAATCACTTTCAGTTCCAGCTTCAGGTTGCGTGCCTCACCCGGCTTGCCCGGAGTGCAAACACGAGGAGCCCGGTTGGTACTGGATTTGAAGCAAGTGTTACCAATACCGTTATGACCACCTTTGGCTACGAGAATTTTCTGGCCAACCTGGGTCAGGTCACCAATAACTTCCTGGGTATCTTCATCAACAATGGTTGTTCCCACAGGAACACGCAGAACGGTATCTTCTCCCTTGGCACCACTGCAGTTACCGCCACGCCCCTGCTCTCCATTTTTGGCTTTGTAGCGACGGGTATAGCGGTAATCAACCAAAGTATTCAGATCATTATCTGCCACCATGTAGATGCTGCCACCTACACCACCGTTACCACCGTCCGGCCCTCCCTTGGGGATATATTTCTCCCGCCGGAAGCTTACACAGCCATTCCCGCCCTTGCCGGCTTCGACATGGATATGGGCTTCATCAACAAATTTCATTCTCTACCTCCACACAGATACATGTTCATCTGCTGTACCTGCGCCTCGAAACTGGCACCAGTCGGCTTATATTAGATGCCTGACTCCTGACTGCCGTTCTGTAACAAACTGAGTTCTGGTACAAACAGCAAATATAAACCGGGTGCCTTCTACCACCGGGTTACGGGAAAGCCCATAACAAAAAAGCCCCGCAAGCGGGGCTTTCTGAAAGCAAGTGCCTATTAAGCCGCTTCTACACGAATGTATTTGCGGTTCTTAGGACCCTTGGTTTCGAAGACAACTTTGCCGTCAGCTTTGGCGAACAGGGTGTGATCCTTGCCCATGCCTACGTTCTCACCAGCGTGGAACTTGGTGCCACGCTGACGAACCAGAATGTTGCCAGCCAGTACAACCTGACCGCCGAAACGCTTCACGCCAAGGCGTTTACTTTCCGAGTCGCGGCCGTTACGAGTACTACCGCCTGCTTTTTTATGTGCCATGAGTCAATGCCCTCTGAATGAGATTAAGCGCTGATGCCAGTAATCTTGAGCTCAGTGAACCACTGACGGTGGCCCATCTGCTTACGGTGATGCTTACGGCGACGGAACTTAACGATAGTCACCTTCTTGCCACGACCGTGAGCTACGATTTCAGCATTTACTTTGGCGCCTTCAACAACGGGGGCACCGATCTTAACGTCTTCACCGTTAGCAACCAGCATAACCTGGTCCAGCTCGATGGTTTCGCCAGTGGCAACGTCCAGTTTTTCAACCTTCAGTGTATCGCCTTCGGCGACACGGTACTGCTTGCCACCAGTTTTGATAACTGCGTACATGGAATTCTCCGAAAATCCTTGGCCTTTTTGTCAAAGGCATCCGCCCGGATGGCGGAATTTTCTGTTAACCGACTGTACTCCATGGATAGCGCCCCATGTCCGGAATCTATACTGAGCAATCCTGCCTGCAGCAGGTTTGCCCATAAAAAATCCGTCCATAACAAAATGGCTGCTATCGGGACTTTCAGAACGGGCGGCTTATTTTAGAGAATCAATCCCCATGAAACAAGATGATTTACCGAAACGCCCCCTTTAAAGCGATCCTTTCACAAAGAAACATGAAAGGGCAGCATGAACGAGAAAATACTGCTCCATCCCCCTGAAGAGGGATATATCCGGTATTTCTGTGATAAAAGCCCATGACATCCAGCAATAGAGATAGGGTCTTCCCTTGACACCCCTGTAACCACCCCATAGGATCTGGGCGGTTTTCCTTTTCGCCACTAAGTACACTCCCCGATGACCCAGAACGACGCGATCCGCCGTATCTACACCACGGTCAATGATGAATTTCAGGCCGTTAATGCTTGCATCATGCAACAGTTACACTCGGATGTCGCACTGGTAGAACAGATCGGCCACTACATTATTGATGCCGGAGGCAAACGTCTGCGTCCGCTTCTGGTACTCCTGAGTGCCGGTGCATGTCACTATCAGGGAAAAAACCACATTCCCCTTGCTGCGGTTATTGAGTTTCTGCACACAGCCACCCTTCTCCATGACGATGTTGTTGACGAATCGAAACTACGCCGTGGCCGTTCAACGGCTAATGATCGCTGGGGTAATGCCCCCAGTGTACTGGTGGGTGACTTCCTGCACTCCCGCGCCTTCCAGATGATGGTTGATATTGGTCAGATGAAGGTTATGGCGACTCTCGCCCATGCCACCAACGTAATTGCCGAAGGTGAAGTGATGCAGCTTATGAACATCCATGAGCCTGACATCACAGAAGAGCAGTATCGGAAAGTTATCCGCCGCAAAACCGCTATGCTGTTTGAAGCCTCCACCCATACAGCGGCCCTGCTTGCAGATGCCCCTGAAGAGCACATTGAAGCCCTGAAGGCTTATGGCAACCACCTTGGGCTGGCCTTCCAGCTGGTTGATGACCTGCTGGATTACACCGGTGACAGTGAAACCATGGGTAAAAATGTTGGAGATGACCTGGCAGAAGGCAAACCAACATTACCATTAATCTATGCCATTGCTACTGGCACAGAAGAGCAGGCAAAACTGGTACAAAACGCCATCCGTAATGGCGGCCTGGATCAACTTGATGAAGTTATGAATGCTGTGCAAAGCTGTGGCGCTCTGGAGTATACCGCCAGAAAAGCCAGGGAAGAGTCAGAAAAGGCTATTGCAGCTATCAGCATCCTTCCTGACACACCCTATCGTCACGCCATGATTGAACTGGCCCACTTCTCCGTCAGCAGAACCGCCTAGACTTCGCATAACAAAACAGCTCCTGCAACTGCTCAGGAGCTGACACAATGCCGATTCCTTTCACCCAAAAGAAAGCATCCCTGAGACTACCCGCAACCCAAAAGCCCGGCTATATTTCCTACCGAACCCTGACAACATTCCCAGCCAGTAACCCCGGAATTTGCCGAATCATCCATACAGGGCATCAGACTCATTACACAACAGCGTTACAGGCAGAGCTACAGACAGCCCTGCATGAGCATTCCCCCATCGGCAATTCGTGAAATACTGACCGGAACCCGACTACCAACTGTCAGCAGGGTCGCTATAATGTCGCGCCTCGCGTTACTCAGAACTGTCAGACACGGGTTGCTGCCTTTTGATTATCTTTACCGTCACCAATACTGTTACCAGTCAGATTTACGTTGGCTCAACGCGCAACGACCTGGATGTACAATGGGAAAAAATGGTGGCTGCTGCAGAGCAGAACCTTGATTACCCCCTGTACCGTGATATCCGCCGCCACGGGGTTGAGGCTTTTCAGCGTGAAATCTATGACATGGCTGAGACCAGGGAAGAACTGGCGGAGCTGGAAAATGATGCCCTCGATGTACTGGGAGGCATCAGCCTGCGTGGCCACAAAATCAGTACTGTAGTTATCAAGAAGAAAAAGCCCGTTCGTCGGCGTAAGTCCGATGCCGAGAAAGAGCTTCTGGCCCTTCTGGATGATTACGCTTCCGATACTGCAGATGAGCCAGTTGACGAAGAAGGCAAAGACTCCTCTTCCACCCTGAAACCCAGGCAGCCAGCAGAACAGGAAGCCGCCAAAGGTCGGGTTATCAAGGCTGAATCTGCACCTGCCCAAAAAGCTCCAGCCACCCCGGTCACCAGCACTGCCAAACCCAAGAAATCTACTCCGGAAAAGATTGATGCCGTTGCCGCCGCCAAAGCCATTCTGGCTGCAGCAGCGAAAGAGGAAGATGAAAAAAGAGCAGCGGCAGCACAGGCCGCCACGCCTCGCAGGACTTCACGCACCAACAGCAACGTCAAGCTGGAACTAACCATTGATGACACCATCAATGCCCAGCTGGCAGCCATTACTGCTGCCGTGGATGGCGTACTGGCCGGAGATGCTGGCGCTACAGATCAGCTACAAGCCAGCTCTTCTTCAGCAATCGAAGGGCAGCCAGAGACCGCCACGGACGCCCCAACAGGCCGCGGCGGGCAGGCTGCCCCACAGGAAAGCAAGCCTACCCTGAACGAAGTCAGCCTAATCATCAGCGGAAAAGAGCGTCGCATTATGGAAGCAATAGAGCGTCACCGCTCAGCCAGGGCTCAGCGCACCAGTGACATAGTTAATGCTGAAAAGGAACAGGTTCAACAGCTTCTTAGTGAACTGAATAACCGTATTGAATCAATGGATCGCCCAGCCATCCGGGTTTATCACTGAGCCCTTAAACGTCCATAAAAAAGGCAGCCTGTTGCTACAGTCTGCCTTTTTATCACTTGAAATAGAGCTCTTCACTCAGCCCTGCCTACTCTATGTCGATATACTTTTTTACCAACAGCATCGTCACTGCAGATAATGAGTGAGCTTAATAATAAAATTAAACAGGCACTGAAAGACCTCCATACCCTCAACGCCCGCCTTGCCCACATGGAACGGTCTTTAGCCTTTTATAACAGGCAGTGCCGCCAGCTGATCAGCAGAATGCAAGCCCATCAGAAAAACCTTCCTTCTCTGCCAGCACAAAAAGGGCTTCCCGATCAGGATGCCACCTCAGAGTAACTTCCCCCTCCATCCGATAGATACCGGGAACATTGTCACCCATATTGAATTTTAACCTCATACCCCAAGCTCTACTAACCACTTGGTTATTCAAAATCAACCCTAAAGTTTTAACATTATCGAAGCGATATTACTTGGAGCAAGGTTTCTCCCCTGAATGGGGAGGTGCCAGCTTCCTGGGAGGCGTTGGTGAAATCCCTGCTAATCCATCACTATCTCATTGAGAGGGAAGAACAATGAAAATGATTAAGAGCACTTTCTGTGCTGTAGTATTAGCCGGCACTGTTTTTGGCGCTTCCAGCAGCTTTGCTGGCAGCAAACCAATGCTGTATGTGCACACTCATGACAACCACTTTACTGCCAGCGTTTATCACGACGGCAAGCCAGTACAAAATGCTGTAGTTAAAGTATATACCTCAGGTCTGGAGCCAAATAAAGAGGTTGTTACCAACGAAAGTGGACAGGTTAACATTTACCCTGAGATTAATGCCGGTACTTTCAAGGCGGTAGCTGAGACTCCTCACGGAACGTCTTCTGCCCGCTGGTTTAAGCCTGGCAAAGACAAATAAAAGATAAATAAAAGCTACCTGCCTGACCTGGGATCACTGATGAATCGATTTTTATATATTCACAGCTCTCAGAGTCAGGCTGGTTTACACAACTCACGACAATGCAAAAGGACTCGGACCTCAACACCCCCACCAAGCACTTATACATACACACACCCAGACTCTCCCACCCCAGCAATAAGCAACCACCGAACCACCCTGCTTTGAGCGTTGGTTGATTTGCATCAATAAACAACATGAATTCGAAGTTATAATCGCAATCAAACAAATATAAGGAATCCATTACTTACAGAATACCATTCAAGTTTGTTAATTGATTCTTTATATATGTAAACGAACGTCTACTGGTTAGTAGTAGGTGGTAAACGACTCCCCCTTTCTTCCTGACCGGCCTGAAACTGACGTGAGACAGAGTAGCCTAATTCCATTAATTCCTTAGTGAGGCTTTATATTCACCATTTATGAAGTGAATAATGGGCTCTTTTAAGGAAAGGAATGTTAAGAAAGCAAACACACTGGACAAAACACATGAAAGTTAAAGTAAGCATTCTGACCGCAGCTATCGCTGCCGCCGTTTCTGCAAGCGCAATGGCTGAAATCCAGCCTCTGTCTGGCGATCAGTTCACTGTTGGCGGTGAAGTGGGTGTTGGTGGTTACTACAAGGAAAGCGATAAAGCGTTCAACACTGGTGCCACTGGACTGACCATCAAGACCTCCTACAAGAACGGCCCTGTCGTTGGTTACCTGGAAGTCGACGCAGATGCTGACTACGGTAAAAACAAGGCTGACGACATCGAAACTGATCTGGACAAGCTTTGGGTCGGTTACGACTTCGGTTTTGGTGTTCTGTCCTACGGTGTTGAAAACGATTCCGCGCTCGACAAAGTTGACGGCGCTGGTGATCTGACCGTCGATTTCGGTTTCGGCGCTGGTAGTACTGGTGACGGCTTTGATGTTATCAAGTTCGAAGGCAAGAACAGTGGCTTTGCCTACGGTGTTTCCTACTTTGAAACAGATGAGGAAACCAACGTAGCTGATGAAGATACTGAGAAAGACACCAAAGTAGGCGATAAGCGCGGTTACAACGGTTACTTCGGTTATGAGCACGATATGTTCAGCGTTTATGCCGGTTATGAAAAGCTTAAAAATGACGACAAAGTTGCTACCCTGACCGGTAATGTTGACCTGGACGTTATCAAACTGGGTGCCAACCTTTGGAGAGAAGACGATGGCACTGAAACTGACGGCTTCTATCTGTCCGCTGCCAAGTCCTTCGGTGCCTTTGAAGTCTCCGCCGGTTACGGTGAAGCAAATACCGATATCGACGACAAGAACTTCAACATCGGTGTGAACTACGATGTAAGCGACAATGTTTATATCGCTGCTGACTACCAGTATGATAAGAATGAAGGCAGTGATAATTACCAAAACGTTTATCTGAAGGCTGGCTACACCTTCTAAGATCTGATCTGATCTGATCTGATTCTTCAGATTATCTGATCAAAAAACCGGATGACCGAAAGGTGATCCGGTTTTTTATATGCCTTCCCTATCTTACGTTACTTCCCCCACTGCCCTCTCCCAGCAGACTGTAATACTGATCCGGCAGAACTAATCACCATCCTGTTCTACACTGAGCCGGTTTTACCGGTTTTAAGATGTTAAGGCGGCAGTTGAGGGAATAGTTAAGGTAGCAGCTATGGCGGAATCCCTGTTCAGTGAACTCAGGCGTATAGGTATAGATGAAGAGGTGGCAGCAAAGGTCAGTATCTCCCTTGACCCAGACTACATTGCCACCAAGAAAGATGTCCTGGTTATGCAGGAAGCCCTGCTACAGCATCAGGCTCGTACCGATGAACGTTATTTTGAACTGAAAACAGAGATGATCCGCGGCTTTGCGGATCTGAAAGCCGATATTGCCGATGTCAGAACCGAGGTAGCCGGGGGCAAAGCGGAACTGAGAGCGGAAGTTGCCGACGTCCGATCAGATGTGGCCAATGTGCGCTCAGAGGTAGGCAGCATGCATCGCCAGTACTGGATCACCTTTGGCGGGCTGATTACAACCATCCTGACCGTTTTCGCGGTGAACTGGTATTTCCATAACATCTAGCTTTTTCTTCAAGCCGGATCACATTCTCATCGCGATCCGGCCATATGCAAAATTACTCAGCTGGAGTTCTCATGGTAACAAACTCTTCGGCTGCAGTTGGGTGAATACCAATCGTACTGTCAAAGAGCTTCTTGGTAGCACCAGCCTTCAAAGCCACAGCCAGCCCCTGCAGAATTTCACCAGCATCAGCCCCCACCATATGACAACCCAGAACCCTGTCGGTATCGCCATCCACCACCAGTTTCATAAAAGTTTTTTCTGAGCGACCGCTCAGGGTGTGCTTCATATGACGGAAACGGGATTTGTAGATCACGACATTACCATACTTCTCACGGGCCTGCTCTTCCGTCAGACCAACCGTACCAATATTGGGCTGGCTGAATACCGCTGTGGCAATATGTTCATAGTCCATATTGACGGGTTCTTTATCACCATAAAGATGGTTGACCAGCGCCATGCCTTCCGCCAGCGCCACGGGCGTCAGCTGCAGACGGTCAATAACATCGCCAAGGGCGTAGATGCTGGGCACAGAACTCTGGAAGTTATCATCCACCTTGATGGCACCATTCGCTGCCATCTCTACACCAACTTCTGCAAGTCCAATCTGGTCAGTGTTCGGTACACGTCCTGTGGCGTACAGTATGGTGTCACACTGCTCTGTGGTGTTATCACTCCAGGTTACCGTAAGAGAACCATCGGCATTCTTTTCAACGCTGTTTACGCTGCTGTTGAAACGCAAGTCTACCCCTTTGGCCGCCATCTCATCCCGGAGGGTCTCCCGCACATCACTGTCAAAACCGCGCAGGAATAGGTCACGGCGATAAGAGAGAACAGTTTCTGCCCCCAGGCCATGGAAAATACCGGCAAACTCTACGGCAATATAACCGCCACCCACAACAATCACCTTCTGGGGGAAAGATTCCAGATAGAAGGTCTCATCAGAAGTGATTACATGCTCACGTCCCGGAAAATCCGGAACATAGGGTTTGGCTCCGGGAGCTACAAGAATTCTTTCAGCCGTATACTGCTTTCCCTCCACTTCAACGGTGTGAGGGTCAACAACCCGGGCATAACCATTAATCAGCTCAACCCCGGCATTGCTCAGAATATTGCCATAGATACCATTCAGGCGCTCAATCTCTCTGGTCTTGTTGTCCCGCAGGGTTGGCCAGTCAAATTTGGCACCTTCTACTGTCCAGCCATAACCACGGGCATCCTCAAAATCTTCAGCGAAGTGGGCACCATAGACAAACAGCTTTTTCGGCACACAACCAATATTGACACAGGTGCCCCCCAGGAAACGGCCTTCGGCAACGGCCACTTTTGCGCCGGCAGTTGAAGCCATCCGGCTGGCACGCACACCACCAGAGCCGGCACCAATAACAAACAGATCGTAATCAAACTGACTCATTACATCCCCACAAAAATATCCAATTTCCCAGCTCTAGGAGCCTGCCGGACTTTTTCTCGCTATGGTCGGTTAAATCCGACAGGCTCCCAGGCTGTTTATTTTGACCACTCCCCAAAAGAGAGTTTTTAACCCGCTAACAAAAAGCTTCACAGTTAGGATTCACAGAAAGCTCAGAAACAATGGCATCATTCGGCATGGTAACAGCCTGTACAATCCAGCGGGCAATAGACTCCGGTGAACTGGCACTCTCAGGCATTGAACCGGTCACTTCTTTCGCCATATCCGTGGCAACGAACCCCGGACAAACAGCAATAGTCCGGACACCATCATCCCAGCCAGCCATGCGCACTCCCTGATGATGAGCCATGGCCGCAAACTTGCTCATGCCATACCCCATAGAACCTTCAGACTTCACCCGCCGGGCAGAAAGACTCAGGATGTTTACAATCCGTCCATGACCATTTTGCCTTAACAAAGGCAGAGCCGCACGGGTCAACCGCCAGGGCCCCTTGGCGTTTACCGCCCACATCAGATCCAGATCATCTTCATTCTCTGATTCCGGGCTGACTCTTTTATAGACACCGGCATTGTTAACAAGAATGCCAATACCGCTGTATTTTTTTCTGACCTCTTCAACCCAGCGCTTTGCACTCTCAGGATCCTGTGCATCATAAGAAGAAAGTAAAACTCTTTCACCAGAGCTGAAACCCGCCCCAGCAAGACTTTTCTGGTCTCTTGCTCCCAAAGCCAGTCGACATCCCGCTTCCTGGAAAACCCTGGCTGCCGCAAGCCCGATCCCCCGGTTTGCACCAGTGATCATCACAACCTGATCTGCAAGCTGTTTTCTTATCACTTCAAACATTGCACTGAAGCCCACTTTTTCTGACCTGGTGATAATACTCTTTTTTGCTATAAAAATGCCGCCAGCTGTTTCACTTTCACTTTTTTATTGAGGAAATAGCTTTTAGACAGAACTCAGACTGGTAACAGGACAGACAGGGATTCCAGCAGGGACCGTGCATTAAAATACAAACCAGCTAAAAAAGTAAGTTGTAATAAACCAGATACCAACATAGCCGATGGATATGTAGAGCAGCGGCGCTCTTTCCGGCCACCCACCGGAAGCATTAAAAATCACCCGCTCACAACACTATTACGTCATTATTATGCTCGAAAAGCTGTTTAATCTTTCCGGGAACAGAACCTCTGTTCGTCAGGAAGTTATTGCAGGAATCACAACATTCCTGACTATGGCCTACATCACCTTTGTCAACCCGAGCCTGCTGGCCGCTGCCGGCATGGATCAGGGAGCCGTGTTTGTAGCCACCTGTCTGGCCGCTGCTATCGGCTGCTTTATTATGGGCTTCTACGCCAACTATCCCGTTGCCATGGCTCCGGGAATGGGGCTGAATGCCTTTTTTGCTTTCACAGTCGTTGGTCAGATGGGCTATAGCTGGGAAGTTGGGCTGGGAGCTGTATTTTTCTCCGGAATATGCTTCTTCCTGATGAGTGCCTGCAAAATCAGGGAGTGGATCATTAACAGTATCCCTCTCTCCCTGCGGGGAGGCATTGGGGCGGGAATCGGCCTGTTTCTCGGCTTTCTCGGCCTGCAGAATGCCGGTATTGTTGTTGCCGATCCAGCCACCCTTGTCTCCCTTGGAGATATGACCAGCTGGGGTCCTGTGATGACAAGTATCGGCTTTGTCATCACTGCAGCCCTCTATTATCGCAGAATAACCGGTGCCGTGATGATAGGCATTCTCTCTGTTTCCATTTTCAGCATTCTGGCCGGTGAAGTACAACTGGATGGTATTGTCTCACTCCCACCCAGCCTGGCTCCCACCTTCATGCAGCTGGATATAGCCGGAGTAGTTAATATCGGCCTGATCAGCATTGTATTCTCTTTCTTGTTTGTTGATATGTTTGATACCTCCGGCACTCTGATAGCTGTTGCCCAGAAAGGCAATATGCTGGACGAGAATGGCAATCTGCCCAGAATTAACCGGGCCCTGATGGCAGACAGTACCGCAACCGTTGTCGGTGCCCTGCTTGGCACATCAACCACGACCAGTTATATAGAAAGTGGTGCCGGCATTGCTGAAGGAGGACGAACCGGCCTGACCGCCGTTATCGTTGGCCTGCTGTTCCTGCTGGCCTTGTTTTTTTCCCCCCTGACAGCTGCCATCCCGCCTTATGCTACAGCACCGGCACTGATCTTTGTCGCCGTACTCATGACCCATAGTCTGACCACCATAGACTGGGATGATATTACCGATGTTGCCCCCGTCGGTGTTGCAGCTCTGACCATGCCTCTGACCTACTCTATTGCCACCGGGATAGCTCTGGGTATTCTTTCATGGACATGCATTAAACTGCTTGCTGGCCGCTACAAAGAGATAAGCCCGGCCATGGTAGTTCTATCCGGCCTGTTCACTATCAAGTTTATGATCAGCTAAACCCCTTCAGCCCGGCCTGTTCCGGCTATGGCGCTTCCAGAGTACCGTAGCCGGTACCAGGCCGGATCAAAACATGCGCTACGGCCACCATCTTCACCGTATTATGTCCGCCATATTTATAATTTTGTAGACTTCATGTCCTGCACACTGAATTGACCCGATACTTCCTGTTAACATATGCATACAAAACCCCTTGGAAACTGCCGGGCTTTCCCGGCAAACCTTCCGGTATACTTCCTCCATCACGTTTGTTGATTTGCAATAGTTAGAGAGCTGCGTTGAATCCGGAGATTAACCACGAGATTCCCTTTGAGGAACGTGAATATACAACCAACTACAGATTCAAGTTGGGCTACCTGCATCCCCGCTACTGGCCCCTATGGGGGCTGATAGCCTTGCTATTCGTTATCGGACGACTGCCCTTTACCTGGGTTCTGGCACTTGGGCGAAAGATAGGTCATATCCTTATCAGGATTGGTGGAAGCCGGGTCAAGGTTACCAGACGCAACCTGGAGCTTTGCTTCCCCGAGAAGTCAGCCAAAGAGCGGGAGCATCTACTGAAGCGAAACTTCGAGGCTATCGGTATTGCTTTGCTGGAGCCCGGTGTTGCCTGGTTCTCCTCCCGCAAACGAATTGAGCGTATCAGTCGCTTTGTTGGCTGGTCGAGAGTTTTGAAGGCTCAGGATAATGGTCAGGGTGTATTGGTCAGCGCCCTGCATATGACCTGTGTGGAGATGGCTTGTCGCATTGCTGCCGAGCGTTTCTCTTTCAATATTCTTTACCGGGTTCATGACAACCCGGTGTATGAGTATGTAAGTGGTATACGACGCAACAGTTATACTCACAAATCCCGCTTTATTCCCCGCAAGCAGGTGAAAGATCTTCTGTATTTTATGAAGAAAGGTGAGGTTGGCATTATCCTGCCCGACCAGGATATGGGCAGACGACGCAGCCACTTCCTTCCCTTCTTCGGCATTGATGCGGCAACCATTCCCAGTACCTCGGACTTTGCCCGCCTGGCTGATGCCAAGGTTGTTATCGGTAATTACTGTATCGATGAGAGTAACAGGTACATGGTGGAGTTTTCTGAACCACTGGAAAACTTTCCTTCAGAAGATTCTAAAGCCGATACCCTGCGTATTAACCAACTGACAGAAGAGTTTATCCGCAGATATCCGGATCAGTATCTCTGGCAACACCGCCGATTTAAAACCCGCCCAGAAGGCGAACCTTCCCTGTACGGCAAGAAAAGAAAAAAGAAGAAAAAATCTTGAAACAAAAAATCTGGAAATAATGTAGGTAGCTGACCTGTCATGGGTCAGCTACTGCAACCCCGGGCATTGAGCAGGGCTGAACGAAAATCGGGAATAAACTCAGAATGGACGCCGTTAATACGGCCACCGCAACACTCTTTATTGTGCTTTAACTGGGTAAAGAGAGCGTCATCCTTAAAATTGGAAATGCTTCCCAGATGACCGGCACCGGCAGCCAGATGCTCAACAACACGCATCAGGTCCTGTTCCGGTTCTTTATCCCAGGCTTCCAGCAGTAAAGACAGCAGCTGTTTCCTGTTTTTCATAAATGTAACTCACCAAGGCACTCAAGCAGTCATGAGCGACACATGCCGCTCACACCGAACCATGAAAATGGCAGGGAATCTGAAGACGGCATTTTCATGGCTAAGAACACGTACAAACCAGACAACTGTTCGTTCGTGTTCAAGAAGTATCTCCCAGTCGCGCCTAATAAACCCTGACAATAATCAAGGTTTCCCATAACTGAACTTTACTCAACGAAACTTGACTGGACATTTTTCTTAAGCCAATTCACCCTTCTGTTTTCATTTTTCTGGTGATAATTCATGACTGCCAGCTCTTACGCCAGTATCTCTTCCATTGACTGGGACACCTGGACAGCAAAAGACACTGCAACTCTGCTGTTCGTCATTAAAGATAATAAAATTCTTCTTATCCGAAAAAAACGCGGGCTTGGTGCTGGTAAGATCAATGGCCCAGGGGGCAAGCTGGAGCCAGGTGAAACACCAGAGCAGTGTGCGATACGGGAAGTTCAGGAGGAGTTGCTGGTCACCCCTGAAAACATCACCAGCCATGGAGAGAGCCTGTTCCAGTTTACTGATGGCTACTCGATCCATGTTCATATTTTTTCAGCGTCTGACTATCAGGGAACCCCGACAGAAACCAGTGAAGCCATCCCTCTCTGGTTCGATCTTGACAAAATCCCCTACCAGGAGATGTGGGAGGACGACGATATCTGGCTGCCCCTGGTTCTCCAAGGTAAGCGTTTTAACGGAAGATATATCTTCGATGGAGACGCCATGGTTGATCATGAACTCACTGTTCTTGATTAGGTGTGCTCAAAAAATAATTTATCTAACCCCTTGGAATCGAAAACTACGCCCCTATATAAGTAATGAAGGCGGTTGCTTCAGAAGAAGAGCCGCTGAAACCAGGCCTGTCCATAAGGAAGGTCACACCAATAACATATTGCTCAACCGAGGATATGAACCATGCGTACTTTCGATTTTGATTTCTCACCTCTTTACCGTTCCGCTATCGGCTTCGACCGTATTGCTGACATGCTGGAAAACATCAACCAGTCTTCCAATCAGAACGGTTATCCTCCCTACAATATTGAACTGCTGGACGAAAACAGCTACCGTATCACCATGGCTGTTGCCGGCTTTACCGAAGATGAACTGGAAATTGAGAGCCGTGAAAATGTCCTGACCATCAAGGGCAAAAAAACTAAAGCAAAGACTGAGCGCAAGTACCTTTATCAGGGTATTGCCGAGCGTAATTTCGAGCGCCGCTTCCAGCTGGCCGACCATGTAAAAGTCAATGGCGCCAATATGGAAAATGGTCTGCTACACATTGAGCTGGAACGGGAAATTCCCGAAGCAATGAAACCCCGCAAGATCTCCATCAATGGTGGCAAACTGCTGGAAAGTGAACCAGCCTGATAGAACATCTTAAGGGGAAGACCTTTCTTCCCCTTTCCTTCACTCCCTCTCCTTATTCTCTATTCACAGTTTGACTAGTCTTTCACTAAACAGTCATGATCACCTATGTATTCAATGGGTAAATCGTGTTTGGCTATTGTGATTATCCCTGACAGGCTCCCGGGGTTTCAGCTGATAGAATCGACTATTTTTTCGAGTAAGGTTTCACAACCAATGCCAGCCACCCTTGAAGCACTACAGGCTGAACTCAAGCAGCTGAAAGCAGAACACAAGGTCTTGCAAGCCGAAAACCCCAAGCGTTTAAAAGCCCAGATCAAGCGCCTGCAGGATGATAACCGCAGTAAGAACACTGAGCTGAATCAGGTAAAAAGCCGCCTGAAGAAGGCCCAGCAACAACAGGCCGACCAGGAAAACATGCTGCAGGAGATGAATCATCACTTTCAGTCGCTGCAGGTTCTGGAAAAACCTCACTGGGAGTCTGAAGATAAGAGCTGGGCTATCTACCTGGAAATTGATCAGGAATCCCGTGACCAGGAACATCCAGACTTCAACCTGAGAGTGGTAGACCGTAAAACAGGTGGTGCAAAAATGCCCCACGTCGAGGAAGATGACGACAAAAAACCTTACGTAGCCTGGCCCACGTATGCGCAATATTCCCAAGGAAGTGAAATCTGCCATCGAAGAGATGGTAGAGATCTAAAGATCTCTGCCATCAAAAGAGAAGCGGGTAATTGTTACTTCAGCAGTTCCCGCTCTTTTTGTACCAAATATTCAGCAACCTTTAGCATCTCTGCCGTGCCACCTGCCTCCTGGGCAGACACCTTATACTTGCCATTAATAATCAGAGCTGGCACACCGGTAATCCGGGCACCACGAATCATGGCATCGGCCTGCCGCATTTTGTTTTTTACCTTGAATGACTTGAATGCCTTGTCAAAAGCATCTGGAGTAATGCCGTACTGGGAGACAAAATTCACCATATCATCACGGGTAATCAGGCGACGGCCCTGCTTCTGAATGCTCACAAACACATCATCATGAACACCCTGTGAAACATTCAGGGATTCCAAAGTGAAATAGAGTTGCCCGTGAGTCTTCCAATCTCCACCAAATAGAGCTGGAACTTTGCGGAAGGAAGCATAATCAGGTAGCCCTTTTTTCCAGGTAACAAGATAAGGCTCAAGGGTCAGACAATGCGGACAGCCATACCAGAATGCTTCCGCAACCTCGACCTTACCTTTTGACTGAGTCTGAACTGGGGTATCCAGGCGAATAAAGTGTTTCCCTTCCTGAAAGGACTCAGCTGCCCAAGACAATATTGGCAGAAAAGCTGCCAGAATAATTAAATTCCTCACCGCTTTTATCACAGTGTTTGCTCCAGAGTTTATTGTGTAAACCTGTAGCTATTGTGTCAGAAACGTTTTTGCTCTCCTACTATAAATTTGCATCAAACTGTCGCTATTAGGGGGCGCTAAACAAAACCAAAATATCGCAGCAGGAAGATTCCGATACTGTTAGTCAGCACAGCTCCGACTGTAGTGATAGCAATAATATTGGCAGCCATCTCTCCACGGCCCGCTATAGCTTTCGACATAACGAAGCTGGCCACAGCTGTCGGACTGGCAAACAAAACAAACATTACTCCCAGCACCATCCCCCGGTAGCCCAGAGCGATAGCAGATAAAGCCACAACAGCAGGGATTACAACCAGCTTGCAGAATGCAGCAACAAATGACTCAGTGCTTGTCTTCGCCATTACAGACAGACTGATAGTTCCACCGATCCCAAGCAGAGCCAGGGGAAGGGCAATATCCCCCAGGTAACCACAAACCTGATAGATAAGCTCTGGAACAGGGATTTCAGCCAGTTTAATAAACAAACTAACAGCAACAGCAATAATTAAAGGGTTACGTGAGATACTTCTGAACAAAGAACGAATGCTAAGCCTCGACTTATCTGATGAAGCATAGAACTCAAGCACAATAATCGAGAGAATATTAAAGAAAATAATCATGCCGGCCATAAACAGCGAAGCCATACCTACACCTTCCGGCCCATACATATTCTTGGCAATGGCCAATCCGGTTATAGCCAGATTTCCCCGAAAAGCACCCTGAACAAAGACCCCCCGATTCTCACGCTCTTTAACTACCGGCACAGCCAAAACCCAGGCACAGCCAAAGCTGACAAAAGTGACCAATAGACTGAAAAAAACCTGATCACCGGCAAATGACTTCTCCAGATCAAGACGACTGAAGCTCAAAAACAGTAAGGCGGGCATACTGATATTAAAAACCCAGCCATGCTTATATAAAAAGCGCGACTGGGGTTTTCTATTCAAAGCCTGGCGATGACCTACTCTCACATGGGGAAACCCCACACTACCATCGGCGATACTTCGTTTCACTGCTGAGTTCGGGATGGGATCAGGTGGTTCCAAAGCTCTTTGGTCGCCAGGCAAAACTGGTGAGTAAAAAGTTGTTGTCTCTCTACTCTAGGAATCCGACCTCCAGGGATGGAGGAAGCACTGGAATCGTCTGGAACGATTTCAGTGTGTCTTAGTTGCTTTGCACTTTGTGTGTAGCTTATCTCGTTCGCGTTCTTTGGTATGTGACCTCCAGGGATGGAGGAAATGCTAAAAAATGTCGGTCGTTACAGGGATGTAACTTATTAGGACAATGCAGGAGCAATTGTCGGGAACATTTTTAGCGCAGATCGCTTTGGCGTTATATGGTCAAGCCTCTCGAGTCATTAGTACTGGTTAGCTCAACGCCTCACAACGCTTACACACCCAGCCTATCAACGTCCTGGTCTTGGACGGCTCTTCGGGCTCTCAAGGAGCAGGGAAGTCTCATCTTGAAGGGGGCTTCCCGCTTAGATGCTTTCAGCGGTTATCCCGTCCGAACTTAGCTACCGGGCAATGCGTCTGGCGACACAACCCGAACACCAGTGGTTCGTCCACTCCGGTCCTCTCGTACTAGGAGCAGCTCTTCTCAAACTTCCAACGTCCACGGCAGATAGGGACCGAACTGTCTCACGACGTTCTAAACCCAGCTCGCGTACCACTTTAAATGGCGAACAGCCATACCCTTGGGACCGGCTTCAGCCCCAGGATGTGATGAGCCGACATCGAGGTGCCAAACACCGCCGTCGATGTGAACTCTTGGGCGGTATCAGCCTGTTATCCCCGGAGTACCTTTTATCCGTTGAGCGATGGCCCTTCCATTCAGAACCACCGGATCACTATGACCTACTTTCGTACCTGCTCGAGTTGTTGCTCTCGCAGTCAAGCTGGCTTGTACCATTATACTAACCGCACGATGTCCGACCGTGCTTAGCCAACCTTCGTACTCCTCCGTTACTCTTTGGGAGGAGACCGCCCCAGTCAAACTACCCACCACACACTGTCCTCACGCCAGATCATGGCGCGGAGTTAGAACCCCAATGTAATCAGGCTGGTATTTCAAGATTGGCTCCACGCACTCTGGCGAGCACGCTTCAAAGCCTCCCAGCTATCCTACACAAATTACATCAAGGTCCAGTGTGAAGCTGTAGTAAAGGTTCACGGGGTCTTTCCGTCTAGCCGCGGATACACAGCATCTTCACTGCGATTTCAATTTCACTGAGTCTCGGGTGGAGACAGCGTGGCCATCGTTACGCCATTCGTGCAGGTCGGAACTTACCCGACAAGGAATTTCGCTACCTTAGGACCGTTATAGTTACGGCCGCCGTTTACCGGGGCTTCGATCAAGAGCTTCGCCTAAGCTAACCCCATCAATTAACCTTCCGGCACCGGGCAGGCGTCACACCGTATACGTCCACTTTCGTGTTGGCACAGTGCTATGTTTTTAATAAACAGTCGCAGCCACCTGGTTACTTCGACCACCAACAGCTTACGGAGCCAGTCCGATCACCGTCAGCGGCGTACCTTCTCCCGAAGTTACGGTACCATTTTGCCTAGTTCCTTCACCCGAGTTCTCTCAAGCGCCTTGGTATTCTCTACCTGACCACCTGTGTCGGTTTGGGGTACGGTTCGTTGTGACCTGACGCTTAGAAGGTTTTCCTGGAAGCATGGCATCAACCACTTCTCTTTCTAACGAAAGATCGTCATCAGCTCTCGGCCTTGGCAACCCGGATTTACCTAAGTCACCAGCCTACCACCTTAAACAGGGACAACCATCGCCCTGCTGGCCTAGCCTTCTCCGTCACTCCATCGCAGTCACAACAAGTACAGGAATATTAACCTGTTTCCCATCGATTACAGCTTTCGCTCTCACCTTAGGGGCCGACTCACTCTGCGCCGATTAGCGTTGCGCAGAAACCCTTGGTCTTCCGGCGGGGGAGCCTCTCACTCCCCTTATCGTTACTCATGTCAGCATTCGCACTTGTGATACCTCCAGCACGCTTCTCAACGCACCTTCTACGGCTTACACAACGCTCCCCTACCGCGCAGCGCATCCTTAAACTCACTTTCTCCCTTAACCTCCACGCCTCAACGTGTTGGACGCTTTCATGCACTGCGTACATGTAAGCTGGGTCACAATGACCTTAAGTGATACGCTGCACCCGCAGCTTCGGTACATGATTTGAGCCCCGTTACATCTTCC
>CBDEWF010000060.1:0-15000 GCA_965243775.1 Sansalvadorimonas sp. | reverse complement strand
TAAATCACGCAGATCAGTACACCAACACTGCTCACAGGCGAACTCCATAACGGAAGTTAGTTTCCATTGCCGTCATTCCCGCGAAGGCGGAAATCTACAAAAAATGGATTCCCGCCTTCGCGGGAATGACCATGTGGAGTAACCCCTGAAGGACAGGGGCTTATGGCTTTCTATTTATGATTTGAAAATATCGCTGCGGTCTACATAAGTTGTATGCAGCAATTTATGGGACTGTTCCCCCAGCGGCTCACCGAGAAAATCTTTGTAGATCTTCTTGATGTAGGGGTTTTCATGGGACTTACGGATCGTCAGCTTCTTGTCTTCGGCATAAACGCCTTCCAGGCGTTTCTCCATCTTCTTCCAATTCTTGATCGGGTTACCGCCGCCACCAATACATCCACCAGGACAAGCCATCACCTCAATAAAGTGGTAATCTGCTTCTCCCGCCTTTACGGCATCCATTAGTTTCCGGGCATTACCCAATCCATGCGCGATAGCGACTTTAACTTCAGTTCCTTTGAGGTCGACGCTGGCCTCTTTTATGCCTTCAAATCCTCTCACGGCGTGGAAGTTAACATCCTGGAGTTCCTCTCCGGTCACCACTTCATAGACAGTTCGGAGGGCCGCCTCCATAACACCGCCCGTCGCCCCGAAGATTTCGCCCGCACCGGTTCCCAGCCCAAACGGTGAGTCAAACTCGGTTTCCGGAAGATCGGCAAAGTTAATACCGGCAGCGCGGATCATATTGGCCAGTTCCTGAACAGTGATAACTTTATCAACGTCCTGATAACCACTGGAGTTCATCTCTGGCCGCACACACTCAAACTTCTTGGCAGTACACGGCATGATGGACACGCTGTAGATATCTTTCGGATAAACACCGGAACGTTCGGGATACCAGGTTTTCAGCAAAGCGCCGAACATCTGCTGTGGAGACTTACAGGTAGAAAGGTGTGGAAGCTCCTCAGGGAATGAGGTTTCACAGAACTTGATCCAGGCTGGGCAGCAGGAAGTCACCATTGGCAGAGTGCCACCATTCTTCAGGCGGTGAAGCAACTCATGGCCTTCTTCCATAATGGTCAGGTCAGCACTGAAATCGGTATCGAAAACCTTATCAAAGCCAACCCGCTTCATGGCCGTAACCAACCGGCCTTTGCTGACTGTTCCGGGTTCTTCTCCTAAAGCTTCTGCAATAGTGATACGAACAGCTGGAGCGACCTGAGCAATCACATGTTTGCCTGCTTCCATAGCTTCATAAACATGTTCGGTATCATCGTGAATTGTCAGCGCCCCAACCGGGCAGGCCTGAATACACTGGCCACAGTTTGTGCAAGTGCTATCTGCTAGATCCTTGCCATAAGCTGAAGAGAGCTTGGTTGAAAAACCTCGACCTTCTTTGCACAGAGCGCCAACCGTCTGAATTTTGTCGCAGACATAACCACAACGACCGCAGAGGATGCATTTATTAGTATCCCGGACAACGGATGGTGAGGAGGTATCCTTACCGTGCCGTGTTTCATTGGTGTAACGCACTTCCCGGGTAAAGTGCATATCCTGCGTGACTTCCTGCAGTTCACAGTTACCATTACGGCTACAGAACAGGCATTCCTGAGCATGGTGGGCAAGGATCAGTTCAAGGACATTACTTCTTACCCGCTGCACTTTCGGCGTATTCGTTCGAACCACCATACCTTCCCAAACCGGGAAGCTGCACGATGGCTGTAGCAGTTTCTGCCCTTCAATTTCGACCACACAAATACGACAGTTTGCTTTTACGGCCTGATCCGGGTGATGACAGAGCGTTGGGATTTTCACCCCAACTTTCTTGGCAGCCTCAAGGATTGTTGTACCGACTTCAACTTCGGTTTCCTGACCATCAATTACTATCTGGACCATTACTGAGCCCCTCCCGCAGCCATCTTTTTGTTTTTCTCATTTCGCACAATGTACTCGTCGAAAATCTCCCTGAAGTTATCAAGACAGCTGAGAACAGGAATGGGAACTGACTGGCCGAGTCCACAAAGAGAAGCAAGCCTCATGGTTTCACAAAGCTCGCGGATATTTTCCGTGCCTTCAGACGTTGTTGTTCCTTCGATAATGCCGGAAACAAGCTGGTACAAACGCATGCTACCTTCCCGGCAAGGGGTGCATTTACCGCAGGATTCGTGAACAAAGAAGGAAAGAACATTATCAAGAATGTCGACAATATCGTTGGTGTTATCAATCACCAGAACATCACCGGCGCCCATGCTACCGCCGGAGTCTGCAATATAAGCCGGATCCATCGGCATATTTATCTGATGCTTGTTGATAATCGCACCAGCTGTTCCACCGGTTTGAACAGCTAACAGCTTCTTACCGTTGGGAATACCGCCGCCGGCTTCGTAAATCAGGTCTTTGAGATTGACCCCAACCTCAAATTCATACACACCTTTATTACGGACATTTCCGCTGATGGTATAAAGCTTGGTACCGTGGCTCTTCTTGGTGCCCATGGTTTTATACCAGTCAGCACCGCGATGCATGATCGGGCCGATATTAGCGAGGGTTTCTACATTAAATACCGCTGTTGGTTCCTGGAATAAACCCTGTACGGTTGGATAAGGCGGACGGAACCGTGGCTCGCCGCGTTTGCCTTCCATAGATTCGATCATGGCCGACTCTTCGCCACAGACATAAGCACCGCCACCGGGACGAATCTCTATATCGAAGCTGAATTCACTGCCAAAGATATTCTCACCAAGGCAACCTGCTTCTCTGGCGTTGATCAGAGCCTGCTCCAAGACTGGAACAATGTAGGGGTATTCAGCCCGAAGATAGATATAACCTTTGTTCGCACCAATCGCCCGTGCAGCTATAGCCATTCCTTCAAAAATGCTGTTGGGATCTTTGGAAAGAAGAATACGGTCTTTATTGGTACCCGGCTCACCTTCATCAGCATTACAGAGCACAAATTTATTTTTACTGCGGGCATTGTGCGCATGGGAAAGCTTGATTCCGGTTGGGAAACCAGCCCCGCCACGGCCTTTCAATGTTGACTCTGTTATCTCATGAATAATATCCAGTTCAGACATCCACAGAGATTTTTTCAATCCTTCGTAACCACCCTCCTCCATATACTCTATGGCGGAAACCGGATTGATCTTATCAATATTTCTTAAGAGAACTCTTACCTCCTCCATCAGGCTTCCTCCCCCTGCATCTGATATTTACTGAGGATTTTGGGAATACTTTCTTCAGTAATAGGCCCATAGACTTCATCATCAACAAGCATGGCCGGAGCAAGGTCACACACACCTATGCATTCAATATGTTCCAGAGTGAATTGACCGTCTTCAGTGGTTTCACCCATTTTGATTCCCAAAGTTTTTTCCAGCATATGTGCTGCATTTGCAGCTTTGTTGACATGGCAGGGCGTACTTTTACAGACCCGGATAACATGCTTTCCACGTTTCTCGGTTGAGAACATGGCGTAGAAAGTGGCGAAGTCATAGATATGGTTTTTGGTTACGCCCATTTCTTCGGCAATAACCGTGGCGACATCTTCCGGAAGTGCATTATGGCCGGTAATTTTTTGGGCCCTTAGCAAAACCAACATTAGCTGGTCTTTCTTGCCTTTAAACTCACGGGCAAGTTCTGCAACTTTTTGCAATTGTACAGCTGGAGTGTGAGAGGTTTTCATAAAATTATACTACCTCCTGGTTACGACCAAATAACCACAACTCCTGGCAGCAATACGAAAGACTTGTTCTGGTTATTATACGGTCTGTTGTACTCTTCCTTATACGCCTGAAAACGCTCTCAAGCCTTGATATGTGTCCGGTTTAAGAAATATTTTCTCTCTTAACTATCCTTTTAGCTGATTCGCCTTTCACAAATAAAGTTCTGGTACATAAGTTATGACTGATATCAATAAAGGACAATGTATTGGTAGTGGGTCAAATGTGTGTTTTAGGGGGGATGTTGTTGTGGCTGCTGGGGGCATCCTGATGGCAGCAGGTTTGCTGCCCAAATTTGGAGCATTGATTGCCAGCGTTCCTCAGCCCGTTATTGGTGGTGCAGGACTGATTATGTTTGGCATGATTCTGGCCGGAGGTATCGGCATTATCAAGGCCATCGAATTCAACCGCAGAAACACCATGATTCTTACCTTGGGCGTTGCAGCAGGTCTGACAGTAACTTATCGCCCGGAAATTATCAGTCAGTTACCAGCAGCTATCCAGACTATCGCCGGTAATGGTATTGCACTAGGTGCGATTGTTACCGTCTTTGCCAATATGGTTCTGCCTGGTGAGAGAACGGTAGAAGAGGAGCCTGTCGACACAGCCGGCTTACAGGAAACCTGATTCACCCGGAATACAGAGAAGCATAACCAGAGCTTCTCTGTATTCAGCTAGGATCATTGTCCGTTATGTCATATTATCCCGGAAAGAGACCAACAGCTTCTGGGCAACCACAGGATTATCTGACAGGAAAGAAGATGTATCAAAGTCATCATGCAGAAACTCGGAAAAGCCGCTTATTTTAGCCAGCTCTTCCCGGGCCGGGCTGATAAAACCCATATCCCAGCTATCAAACTGACGCTTATCAATAAGGGACTGGCTCAGAATAATAACCGTGTAATGCCGTGGATCTTCAAGGATCTGGTCATAAATCTTCTGCACCTTTCCCCTGGGGCCTTCCAGAACCTGGATAAAAACACCATAACTGTATAGCAGCATGCCGGTCACATTACATGCCTCATTATTTTTTCTGGCCACTGCAAGAAGATCAATCAGACCCTGTTCATCAAACGGATCTTTCTCTTTGCTGGTATAGATAAGACTGAAGAGCTGATCATCCATTCCTGCTTACCTCCCTGTAAGCCATATAATTTTTGTACCATTAAAATGCCCTCCACACTTTCATTTTCGGGATGGGCATTTTTCGCCCATGGCTGTTTGATTGTAGGCCAACTCTATCAACAGAAAGCTTCAGGCTCTGGAAAAATCAAAGGGAATAACATCCTTGATAGATTGTGTTTGCGCCATCAGCATATGCAATCGATCTATTCCCATTGCCACACCGGCACAGTCGGGAAAACACCCTTCTTTCAAGGCGTCCACCAGGTTGGCATCGTAAGGATAGATAGACTTGTTTAACGACTTTCGCTCAGCAAGATCATTTTCAAAGCGCTGCTGCTGCTCCTGTCCGTCAGCTAGCTCATGGTAACCATTGGCCAGCTCAACGCCATTTATAAACAGTTCAAAGCGGGCAGCGACTTTCTGTTCCTCACCGTTTTCCTGGATACGAGAGAGCGCTGACATACTGGCGGGGTAGTCGTAAACATAAACACCTTCCAGTTCCTCCTCTGTGCGGCAGCCAAGAGAAGGTTCTATACAGGTGCTGAACAGCAGATCCAGATAGTCATTGCGCGCCAAGGCAGAGAGAGCACGATCAACATGTTTTTGCGTTAATGCTTCCAGCTCCCGGTCAGATGCCTGGTGAGGGTCAACCCCCAACCTCTCCTCAAACAGTGCCTTGTAGGAATAACGACCAGCCTCCCTGAATGGAGTCACAGCACTGATCAAGCCAGTGACATCATTCATCAGTTGATGGTGATCAATGCCCAGACGATACCACTCCAACATGGTGAATTCCGGATTGTGACGCCCACCAGCCTCACCGTTGCGAAACACTCGCCCGAGGTAATAAATATCATCACATCCGGCAGCCAGCAGACGCTTCATTGGAAATTCCGGAGAAGTATGTAAATACAACGTTTCTCGAATATCTGTTCCCAGTGGGCAAAAAGTGGCCTGAAAACTGTCGATATGGGGATCAACCGTTGCCGAGCGGGACAACATGGGAGTCTCCACTTCCATTACGTTTTCTTTGTGGAAGTAGTCCCGAATGCCCTTGAGCAGTTCAGCCCGCTGACGCAATCGGTCAAATGAAGCAGACGGCTGCCAGATTTTTCCCCTGTTTGCTTCAGCCATACAGCAACTCCTTACCTGTTCACAAATAGTTCTTCCAGACAGAACAAAGCCCGGTTTTTACCGAGCTTTGTTCACTTTTCACCATGGGAATGCTGTTAAAGCATTTTTAATGCCCATGGCAACTCAGAAGCCTTGTTACTTCTGACGACCAACGTATTCGCCGGTACGGGTATCAATCTTCAGGATTTCACCCTCAGAGATGAACAGAGGCACTTTAACAACGGCACCAGTGCTCAGGGTTGCGGGCTTGGAGCCGCCAGTTGCAGTATCTCCCTTCAGACCCGGGTCAGTCTGAACAACTTCCAGCAGAACGAAGTTGGGAGCAGATACTGACAGAGGGGCACCGTTATACAGGGTAACCGTGTATACTTCCTGCTCTTTGAGCCAGTTCACAGTATCGCCAACTGCATCTTTGCTGGCACCGTGCTGCTCGAAGGAGCCGTCAGTCATCATGAAATGATAGAACTCGCCATCGGTGTACAGGTACTCCATGTCATATTCCATGACATCGGCGGCTTCCAGAGATTCACCGGACTTGAAGGTCCGCTCCCAGACCCGATTGCTCATCAGGTTGCGGAACTTAACGCGGTTAAAAGCCTGGCCCTTGCCCGGCTTAACAAATTCATTATCGAGAATGACGCAGGGATCGCCTTCCAGCATGACCTTGAGTCCAGAACGAAACTCGTTGGTTGCGTAACTAGCCATTCGTATATTCCAGGAATGTGTAAAAGCCCCGTATGATAACCCGTTCAGACCAGACTGTGCAGACCAATCCTGAAGACATTATTGATATCCGGCAGGAAATGGCCGGTTCCTGGCAGGAAATTCTCAGCCAGGCAGTGACCACCCCCCGGGAACTGCTTGAAATTCTCGGACTTGATCAAACACTTCTGCCCGGAGCAGCCGCTGCCAGCCAACAGTTTCAGCTGCGAGTTCCGCACACTTATATAGCACGGATCAGGAAGGGCGACCCTGACGATCCCCTCCTGCGTCAGGTGCTGCCCCTGGGGGAAGAGATGGTTATCACCCCCGGTTTTTCCTTTGACCCTCTTAGAGAAAAACCCAAGAACAGCCACCGGGGTATTCTTCATAAATACCAGGGCCGGCTTCTGCTGATGCCTACCCAGCTGTGCGGGGTAAACTGCCGCTTCTGTTTTCGGCGTCATTTCCCCTATGAAGACAACACCCTGAATCGGGAAGAGTGGTTATCAGCGCTTGAATATATCCGCTCAGACAGCTCTATTACGGAAGTGATCCTGAGTGGCGGTGACCCACTTTCCATGAACGACAAACGTCTGGCCTGGGTAGCCGATGAGCTGGCAAAGATTCCTCACCTGCGCAGACTGCGTATTCATACCCGTTTCCCTGTTGCAGTCCCACAGCGTATTACCGAAGAATTTCTTGACTGGTTTACCGGCACCCAGTTGCAGCCAGTTATGGTGATTCACTGCAACCATCCCGATGAAATTGACAGCGATGTGGCTGATGCCATTGAGCGGCTGCGTAAGCGAGGGGTTCAACTGCTAAACCAGAGCACTCTTCTGAAAGGTGTCAATGATAGTGTTGATGTATTGGTTGAACTCAGTGAACGTCTGTTCAGCTGTGGCGTGATGCCTTACTACCTTCACTTGCTGGACAGGGTTCAGGGAGCCGCGCATTTTGAAGTCGAAGAAAAACAGGCCCGCCTGCTGATGGCTGAGATGAGTAAGCTCTGCTCCGGCTACCTGCTGCCAAAGCTGGCTAGAGAACAAGCGGATGCCCCAGGAAAAATAGCCATAGCGCCCCTCTACGTTCAATAAAGTGCAATCCCGAAAATGAAGAATAAAACCAAAATATGAATGAAAATAACCTATCCTTGGAACTTCAGGAAACCGCAGGAAACTGCAGGTATGAGAATGTTCAGTCGGCCAAGAGGCCACACACTGGCGGCAGCAGCTCTTTTTCTGGTTTTGCCCCGCGATATTCAGCCACGCCAATATTAAACGATGTCCTAAACATACTCCCCCAGTTTATTATTTCGATCTCCCTGAAATGTTATGCCCCGAGTGCGCTCCCTTTACCCCTTCTCACCAAGAGATAAAACAGTCTGCCGAAGGCTGGAACAAGTCCTCCTTTGCTCTTTTTCACAAAGCCTCGTGTGACCAAATCAAAAACACCGTCCTCTCCTCCCATGGTATACAGGAAACACTGTGTATGCTGGCTGCAGGCTCTGCAGGCAAGACAAGGGAGCAGCTTATAAAGGCAATAGGGTCAAAACAAGGGGATTTTGCCAACTTTCTCCATCTACTGAAGCCAGCAAAAGAGCCCCCTGCCAGCCCCCCCTTTACCGACTATGACTATTCATCGGAACCTTCTTCTCGGGCACTTACCGAAAAGGCAAGCCACAAACCTACTTTCACCCGATATAATTTTGTTGTGGCAGATCATAGAAGGAAGTTTGAAAAAAAATACATTAACTACTTTCAATACCATCATGGCCCGAATATAGATGTCATTGACGCTGTTGACCTCCAAAACCAACAAGCAGTTTCAGACCTAACTGCCAAGATAAATAACAAAGTTTGCCGAGTCACTGATGGACGTATCACTAAATGTCTAAAGGATCAAGACCTGCTCAGTAACAGTTCAGGGATCTATCTGGCAAATGTTAATTGCTTCAGCAGCACCTGGGAAGATACCTATAAGACACGGGTTAACACATTTTATCTTTATGATGGTAGCCCCATGTATACAACAATGTTTGGCGGCAAAATAATGACTTTCTTCATAAATGAACAGGGTTGGAAATCTGCTGTCATCCCTTATAAAAAAAACTATGAAATGGTCGTCATACTTCCACCAGAACACTTTTTGCCACAAGCATTATCGCCGGAGTTATTCCATAAACTGCATGCTGGTCTATTTAATCCTGCCCAAAAAAAGGAAGAGATCATTCTGGTTATGCCAGAACACCATTTTCACAGTGAACACAATCTTAAAACGCTTTTAAAGGATGAGTCAGATGACTGCTTGTTTGATACAGAACCTGATTTCACCCCTATGGTTCACTCCCACCCCGCACGGATCAGTAATTTAAATCATCAAGCTATTATAAAAACAGATCACAAAGGCTCTACTGCAGCCAGTATAACGCGTGCAGGAATTACTGAAAGAAGCCTTTCAGTCAAACAACTCAAAGAGATCAATTGCAACAGACCTTTTGTTTTTATTATTCAGGATAAAGATCAAAAGGCCATAAGATTTGTCGGCCAAGTTTACCGCCCAGATGAAGCTACCCCACCGTCATGGCGGCTTACGCACCAAGAGAATGATTCTCAATAACTGTCCACTTTGCAAATAAAATCGAACATAAAGTGATCAATTTTGAAACCTGAACCCAAGGCTGCAGATAAGATGCTGGGGTTGGGCAGCTGAAACAAAGGATATTTTGCCCTCTAAATGAGAATACTGGTGCGTCAGAAATTCCCGGAGAATTTAATTTGCAAAAATTTGCTCCTTTCTGAACCCTTTGAAACGCAAGGGGTATACCCGATATGCTTCTCAATAAGTACTCAGACAAATGAAATCATATATTCCTTACCGAACTGATCGAATACCCTTTTTAGTTCTTTTTCGAATTCATCAAAGCTCATCACCTTCATGATATTCAGCCATTCGTACTTGACCTTATTCCACAGAATCTCAATCAGATTCAGTTCTGGTGAATAGGTCGGCAAGTAGCAGACGATCAGCTTCTTTTCGAGCATCCAGTCATCCAGCTTTGCCCGGAACTTCTTACAGGTATGAATGCTAGCATTGTCAACGACAACCAGCGTATACCTGTCTCCAGCACTGTACTTCGGGTCTTGCATCTGCTCGGCAAAGTCTTCAAATACACGAATGACCTCATCCCCGGTCACAGAGCCGTTGACAGGGTAGTAAAATAAGTCGTTATCACGATTCATAAAGCCCATAACGTTTATACGCTGACTACTGGTGGCGGGCACCCTTAACTGCTCGCCCTTCTCTTGCCACGCATAAGGAATACAAGGCTGTTGGACAAAACCAGACTCGTCGAAATAGAAAAGGTTTAGCAAGTCTTCCCGTTCAGCCTCCTGAGCTTTTTTTAATGTCTGGTGGCAGCGCTCAAAGGCTTCCTGATCACGCTTGTGACGGCAGGACTTACGTACACGTTTATAAACTAACCCGAGTTTTTTTACTACTCTCTGTAGGGTTTTCAGTGATGCAAGTTTCCCTGTTTCCTCTTCAAGCTTGGCCTGAGTATAGGAAAGGCGGCGTGGTTCTTCGGAAACCAGCTCAGCAATACGCTGGACATCCTGAGGAGTGTAGATAGGTGATGCGCCACCTCCATGGTCTTTGTACAAACCACGTATACCCGAACACTCCCAGTCATCGATCCACCGGGAAATTGTCTGATACTGCACATCAAAGACATCAGCTAACTGAGTCAGTGAGTATCCCTTTGAGCTGAGCAATACAGCATGGGCACGTTCTCTTACACAAGGCTGGGGGCCATTACGCATTGCGCACTTTAGAGTATCAATGATGGCGGTGTCAGTGATGGCGTGGACTGTCTTCTTCATCGGTGGCAGGCTCAAAACAGCGGAATGGTGAAAATATAGCACTCTGGTAAATGGCACTATCGTACGCTGCTTATGCGGTCAATATATGAAAACGGTTGGTCGGGTACTTAGCAGCAAAAATTTTGCGATTTAAAGAAAAAACGATTCCTCTACAGCCCTTTGATACCAAGGGATTCAGAAAAGCTCCGGGAATTGCTGCTGGTGCGTAAGCCCTGTTTGATAAGTGACAGCCTGATATTCCCTTGAATAGCAAAGAACTTCCCCAAGGCACCAGTAAATGTAACATTTACTTCAAAATGGCAGAACAGTGCAAACAACCATGTTTACTGGTGAACTATCTACCATTTTAGGACTTTCGCATTGGCAGCCCACAGTGATTACTGATAATCGTCCAGAAATCATTTTTGTTCAGGATAATGCGAAGTACGCTCCGTCCCACTACTGCACGATGCAACTTGCCTATGTATTGATTCATGCAATTTATAGGTGACTCTCGACGTATGGCATCCTATCTCAAGCTGGTTTGAGGTAGTAATGAGTAAAATCGACGGTCGCAAAATTTCCCACCAGGTTCGTGAGTAAATCCGCTTCCAAGCCATCAATAAATGGCTTGAGGGTGTAAAACCTCTGGTTTTGGTGGATGAATTTGGGATCTCCAAAAAGATCATTTACCAGTTGATTAATCGTTATAAGGTCGGCGGCTTTGATGCCCTGAAAACTAAGCCCGGAATAGGCCGGGGACAGAAGTCAAAACTATCACCGGAACAGAAAGATTCTTTGAGCCTGATCCTCAGAACCAAAACACCTGCTGACTATGGTTACCAGACAGCACTATGGACGAGGGCTATTATTGCCCGGGTCATAAAAGACGAATTTGCAGTCGAGTACTCTGTTTCCTCAATGGTAGAGTTCTACGTAAGCTGGGCTTTACTCCTCAGAAACCCTGCTGGGGAGCATGACAGCAAGATCAAAAAAAAGACTGGATGGCACGGTTCGTTATCCTGAAATACTACGACAGGCTGACGACAGTGACTGTAACTTTACCTTCAGGTATCCATCTGAAAGTTCAGACTGACAATATCACCGCCCTGGTGCGGGAGCTGGCCCGCTTATGATTCGTCCAGCGGCAGAGATTGAAGTATTCCTCTACGCCGAACCTGTGGATATGCGCAAGTCCATTGATGGACTGGCCTGTTTGATTGAGCAGGAGACTAAACTCTCTCCCTTTGATCACCGGGTGTTCGTGTTCTGCAACCGGGGAAGGAACAAGATCAAGTTGCTGCTCTGGGAGAACAATGGTTTTGTGCTCTGGTACAAGCGTTTGGAGAAGTATCGCTTCCAGTGGCCGACTATTGAATGATCTGCTGGATGGCTATGATATACGCCCCCGCAAACCGCACCCAGCCTTGCATTACAGTACGATGGTCTGACGGGTTGCATTTCTTCTCCAGATGATTAGGTTACCGGCATGGCTGCTACCTCTATCCCACCATTGCCGGATGACCCTGCTCTCAAGAACTGGATTGACTCTCTTCTCAGCGAAGTTGATGCTCTGAGGGAGCAGGTACGCCTGTTGACCCAGAAGCGTTTCGGCGCATCCAGTGAAAAATCTTCTCCTGACCAATATGGCCTGTTCAATGAAGCCGAACAGGATCTGCCTGAAGACACGGATGCGATCGAGTCAGCTGAAGAAGAGATCACAGCTCCTGCCCATCAGCGCAAAAAGGCCGGGCGCAAACCGCTGCCTGCACACCTGCCTCGTATCCGTGAAGAACATGACCTCCCAGAAGATGAGAAGGTCTGTTCCTGTTGTGGCAACCAGCAAGTATGTGTATGTGGATGGTTTGCCCCTGTACCGGCAGGAGCAGTTTGTGCTTTCCCGCCTGGGTGTTGATATTCAAACTCATCCGTTACTGTGATGAGGGCTACCTGCGTATGGATAACAACCTGGCAGAAAACGCGATCCGCCCTTTCGTGGTGGGGCGCAAGGCGTGCTGTACAGCAACAGCCAGAAAGGGGCCGATGCCAGTGCCAATCTGTACAGCCTGATTGAAACCGCCAAAGCTTGTGGTGTGGAACCCTATGCTTACCTGAAAGAGGTTTTTACCCAGTTGCCTTTCGTGAAATCTGTTGAAGATATTGAGCAGTTGCTTCCCTGGAATGTTCAGAGCATAGAAATCAACCGGGTTTAAAATGGCCCCTGACTGTTCTGCTAACCTTTAAGGCTGGTTTGGTTCAGGGAAGCTGACTTGTTTTCTGGATTGTTAAAGCCAATATACTTTTGCCTTGTCTTGGTCATTGCCACAGTTCAACCTGCCAGTTCAGGTACAAATAAGCAGGAGAGCTGCACTCTCGTTTTACCCGCAGGCGAAGGGGAGACAGAGATTCTCTCAACAGGAGCCATACGCACTCACGCCCCAGCGGCCCACCCACTGGATGATACTTACTGTGTGCCTGTTTCAGGTGAAGGTTTCGAATGTCGGGGCATTGAAAGTGCATCCCGAATAAGGGTGCCACACCTGGATGATGACACCCTCAAATTGAGTGCTCCAGGATCAGCTTGCACAGCAACGTCCCGTTCAGGCACCCCGCCACCTGAAACAGATGAGGTGATCATTGAAAAAGAATCATGGGATCCACTTATGATGTCTCTCAATCCTGAGCTATTGGCCTGGGAAATTCATTGCCAGAGGGTGGTTAAAAAAGAACCCTCTGTTACCTCTTCCTTTGATAGTTATTCAGGTTACGACAGTCCTCTCACTCTGGAAATGGAAATAGTGACGCAAAGTGAACAAGCTGCAGTATTCAGGAAGAAGCGCAACACCACCTGTGGCTGCGGCCTGTCCTTTGATTCGATGAGGCTTCTTACCTCCCACCGCCAGGGCAGCACGGATGCGCGCTGCAAGGGCAAGCGCAACACCACCTGTGGCTGCGGCCTGTCCTTTGATTCGGTGAACCTTCTTAACACCCATCGCCGGGGCAGCACGGATGCGCGTTGCAAGGGCAAGCGCAGCACCACCTGTGGCTGCGGCCTGTCCTTTGATTCGGTGAGCCTTCTTAACTCCCACCGCCAGGGCAGCACGGATGCGCGTTGCAAGGGCAAGCGCAACACCACCTGTGGCTGCGGCCTGTCCTTTGATTCGGTGAACCTTCTTGAATCCCACCGCCAGGGCAGCACGGATGCGCGTTGCAAGGGCAAGCGCAACACCACCTGTGGCTGCGGCCTGTCCTTTGATTCGGTGAGCCTTCTTAACTCCCACCGCCAGGGCAGCACGGATGCGCGTTGCAAGGGCAAGGGCAAGCGCAACACCACCTGTGGCTGCGGCCTGTCCTTTGATTCGGCGAGGCTTCTTAACTCCCACCGCCAGGTCAGCACGGATGCGCGCTGCAAGGGCAAGCGCAACACCACCTGTGGCTGCGGCCTGTCCTTTGTTTCGACCAGCCTTCTTAACTCCCACCGCCGGGGCAGCACGGATGCGCGCTGCAAGGGCAAGCGCAACACCACCTGTGGCTGCGGCCTGTCCTTTGATTCGGCGAGGCTTCTTGAATCCCACCGCCGGGGCAGCACGGATGTGCGCTGCAAGGGCAAGCGGAACAACCACAGCCGGGGCAACGGAGAGGGGGGAACAAACAGGAAAGAGGGGGAACATAAAAGACTGTATCTATTCCTACAAAAAGGTGATCACAATTTCTCTTTTCAGCTATAACAAATATTATACGAAGAGTGTCAAATATTTTTGTGGACATAGCGGTACTTGGAAGTACCGTCTGAGGTTCATATCAGAGTCAACTTAAGCACAATGGTTGCTGGTATAGTCAGCATCTCTGACTTATTGGTTAAATGCTAAGTCGGACTAGCCTGTTTTTCCGGTACCAAAAGTGTTTTTGTTCCTGCACATCCTGCCAGTGCTGCAGCACCTGCACCAGCCAAGCTGGTTTTAAGAAAATCGCGGCGCTTTATCGCCATATTTAACCTCTGGATATCTTATTATCCACCCCAGCAGTTCAAGATTGATTTTTATTGGTTTGTTCGGATATATGTACCGCCTCAAACAAATTAAAACAAATGCAAACGCAGATACCCCCATTACGCTCGAAGACAATATGACAGCAACAACCTGACAACTTTCTTTCGGAATGTTTAACCAAGGCGTTTTTTGCACATGATTTTGCAGTAAATTCCCTCTAAAAAAATAAATAATTCATGTTTGTAAATAGTGAATTATTTATATCGAACAAAAGGACTTGTGACATTTACTGAAAGTTTACTGGGGGCAATAACAATGAAACTCGGCCTTTTATGCTGGATTATTCATCCAGCTTGAAATGCGGGAGCATGATACTTTCGTACAACTTTTTGAATCAGCGAGCCCCTATCAACAACCAGGGTGTAGCCATTGATATATCGCTGGCTCCCAATGCCAGGAAAATAACCGGGT
>CBDEWF010000059.1:0-7324 GCA_965243775.1 Sansalvadorimonas sp. | reverse complement strand
TTCATCAATATCCAGATCGGCAGGAACAGGGAGATAGGCTGTACTGTCCCCTGTTTGGGCTTGTCCCTGGCTGACGGCCTTCCTCTTATTAGGGTGAATAATCCTCGCCTTGAAAGCTATTTCAGGGAGGTTCGAGAATCCAACAATTTCCCGGACGAAAACAACCCTTCCCATGATAGGGCCAGTGTAGTGCAACCTTACACCAGCGAGATCAGGAGCATCCATGTTGAACACAAACCTCTTATAGTTCCTTCCTGGTGCTGCATTTTGCTGATTCACCATGTGCTGGAATATGCTGCTATAAAGGTTTCCAGCTTGTTTGTTAAGTAGCATCCAAACAAGGTGATTTCGGCAATTTCTGTCATCAATTACATACAGTGGTATGTCAGGCTTAAATCTCAGCTCTGCTTCCCCTGCTTTTGGTTGATCCTCTCCGACCAAAGCTATTCCACCGAACCCTGATGGTGTCAGCATATGTTTGGCCAAAACTTTTTTAGGAATAAGCAGGGCTCTTGCCAGCTCAATCACAGGCACAACATACTCCCGCCGCCCTTGAGAAATGACGAATACATTTTGCTGACATAACTCTTTTTCGCTAAACAATGCCCAGAGCTGTGCCGGTATAGCAGCCGCAGCTGATGCAGTTCTCCAATTTACTGGCTCGGGCAAAGTTACCGAGAATGTTCTTTCTGCATCCGCAGGAATAACAGTGCCGTCTACAAACTTCTGCCCTATTCTCAAATCAGGCAGGGCTTCAACCCTAAAGCTGTGAGGAAACAATCTACCATCACCGGATTGTAGCCAGGCCGCAATATGCCATCCCTGATTTGGCTTAAGGTAAAGGTTCCCCAAAAAAATTAACGTGTGACTACCCTTGGGTAGGCTGCGGTACCTGACAGGCTTTAACGAACTCATCTGCCTTCCCCTGTATATATTTTTTTACTTCCTGTGAAACATCAGTACGAATATTTGCCCTCCGGTAGATCTTCCACCCCGTAACAGGCTCTTGGTTGATAATCATTCTGGCTACAACCCAATCAACTCGGCGACATTGATACTCCGTAACAGTTTCTGAATATTTCTTTAGAGCATGCCGAGTTACTGGTAGCTTTGAGAGATACTTTTCCAAAGTTGATAAACAGCCAGTATTTTGTGCCAGCAGCTTAGAGGAGCATCTTGGCCTGTTTTCATTTTTCTTTAACTCTCTCGCCTGCCGGATAATTTGACGAGCCAACAATCGGTCACGCTTTGGCCAATCGACCCGCTTATTGATAGCAATAAGCTGCCTCTTGTAAGGCGTATGTTTTTTCAGCCATTCAGGATCTTGCCGGTACAACCTTGCATACAGAGCAGGTTCCAAGTGTCTGAGTTTTTTGGCAAATAGATTGGGATGTTTTTTCTGTAGGGTCAGCCAGCGTTTTCTATCCTTCTCTGACTTGGGAGTGCAGTGTCTTTTGGTTGCAGTAAGCTTTTCCGGCTCACTGCATACCGGCAGCAGCTTAAATAAATTCCTCAATGGTGCATTAATACCTGCAAGGTAGCGGTAAAGAAGAATATGACGTAAGGGGTGTACATTTTTTCTGTGCTTGCGTGCCATTGCTGTCAGCCAGGAATGCTCATTATCTCTGGAAACAGGACTACACAAGATGGCAAGCACTGTATTTCCCCAAAAAGATGTAAACCCATCAGCAAGCTCTGTCTGCCTGACGTTTTTCCCTCTGACTAGCTGTCTTGCTTCAAGTAACTCCCAATATTTTGCTGTCCACCTTGCGTGACCGACAGGTTTAAAGCGGCTCTGCAGGAGTTGGCTAAAGTCCTTTGCAATAACAACAAGCTTTTCCAAATCCGAGTAAGAGAACTGCCATAACCCTTCATTCAAGAGTGCTGAGGGCGTTATTGAGTAGTGATGTTTATTGGCTGGAACATAGGGGATGGAGGTAAGCCTGAGACGGCACCGATGTAGGGGACAGACCAAAACGCCAGCTATTTGGAACAGCCGCTGCCAATAAGCTTCTCCATTCCGTTGAACCTGTTCATTTAAACATTCCGGACAGACTCTCAATCTGGCAGGTCTTTTCACACTACTGGCAGAAAGCCCTGCTCGTGTATGAATATCTCCGCCATAATCTGACAACATGGACTCTTGTACCCTTACAGACAGCTTTGGCTCTAAAAAAGGGGCATAAACTGGAAACAGGGTTTGTATCCAAAGAGTGTCTTGGGCTGAATACTGCGTGATGTGCCCAATATATTGTTGCAGCGTTCTTAGGTGGGCTGGCAGGTCAACCACTGCCGTTACGGTTCTGGAGCCAAATATTTCATTGACCGTCTGTTTATAACTTGGGGAACAGGTATGCCTGTGATAACGGGCAATCTGACTGTATAACAATTCGTCTTTGTAGGGGACAGGAAAGTAACGCAACATGCTCAGGCCACATTAAATTCCTCAATTCCTTTGATGTAATCTGCATCCTGCAGAAGGTTATAAATATCGGTGTCACTATCTTCAGCCTGCTTATACAGCAGCCTCAAATCACCTTCCACATAAGACTTGGGCTGTTTCTGTTTAGCTTTTGACGATTTGGCAGAAGATGTACCCTTGCCAAGAGTGATGGCTTCAAATGCCTTTTTGATCAAGAGTAAATTATTTTTCTCCAGCTCAGGGTCAGCGGTTAGTAATTCTTCCAGCACAAGCTCCACGATATCTTTACCAACACTAAGAATGGAAGCCAGATTTTCAACCTGCTCTGCTGGTACAGGTGTTTCCGTTAACTTTCTTTTCTTATCCTTACGTTTTCGAGTAATTTTTTGTGCAGCCTGTAGCTGCTCCAATATTGAAGGGGCACACAAGTCACCATACTTAGCTACCTTCTCAGCATCATTGAACCGGAGCGCCTGTAACATAGGCTTTACCATCTCAAAACTGTCTCTCATTACCTGATCAAACAGCCCTTTCTCTAGCCTTTCATCACCTCCAAGTGAGATAGCTCTATTTTGAGCCAAAGCAAACAGCTTCACAGTGATATCCACCACTCCCTGAGTTAGATCAAAAAGATGACCCTTAAGATCCTCGGTCAATGGGGTTTTCTGAGCAGTCCATTGATATGGCCAGATAGCTTCAATCAAGTCATCCCAGTCATCGCTGTTCTTCTCCAACCTACCCCAGACATGGTCGCCAACTCCGCAGGCTCGACGCGCCTGGCGGAAATCTTCCTGCAGTATTTCTGTCGCCTTATGGGTTCCAACCAACACTACTGGAACACCGATAGTATTCACAAGAGTGACGAAGAAGTTCAGCATTGTAGCTGCGCCCCCACTCTTAGCTCTATCCAGGTGCTGAATCTCATCGATAACCAGAATACCCAGGCAGTGCTCATTGGCTTTCTCTGCCATCAAGATTAAAAGATCATCAACCGATGCCCTGCTGCGACAATGCCTGCGGAAATACTGAGTATGAAGCAGCTTATCCAATCCAATAAAGAACTGCATACACAGGGCTTTTAGCGAACCATCCTTTGGGCAGTCCAGCTTCAATCTGACAACCTGATATAGCTGATACTTGGGATGGAAAATAACTTGAGGGTAAGTTGCGAGAATACGGTTCAAAGCCCAGGTTTTCCCAATCCCGGAGCAACCAATTAAGCAGGTAGAAAGTGCTGTTGAATGCACATCATCAAAGATAAATGCTTCCAGCTCCCCCCTCTGAACTCGTTCATAGCCATTCAGAATATGTTTTTTCAGATCACTCCCAGCCGGGCTTCTCCCGACATATCCCATGCGAATCAGCTCCGATATGCTTTCTTCCAGCTCGTAATGCCGATCAAAAGGTTCGAAGAAGTCATACAGTAGACGAATGATGGCGTGCCGCCGGAAGTGTTCTGGAAGTTGAGTTTCATTATCTGTAAATGCAGGCCGCTGGGTAAGAACTGGCTGAAGTGCATCACTGGACAGTATTTCCGGTAAAGCTTCTATCAGAGGGTTGCCTTTGTATTCTGGATCAAAAGGCTCTCGATACCTTGCTTCAACAATAACCCCGTCTTTATCAATCATTATCACGCCCCTCACTGCCATGGGGTTTCTGACGTTTCTTTCTGCGAGGATAGCGGTAATCTTTCTCTAGCTCTTTTCCTGTATGCAGGTCAACAACACTGGCAGCAGCACCCTTTTCTCCACCAGATAAATCAAACGCTTCATGCTTTCTTTGTTCTCTGGCTTCCTGTTCTCGGTTATCTCGAATATCTTTGAGCCTTGATGCTTTACTGCCCATAGGGGCAGGTGCCATTTCTCCAGTCTCTGTCACCAGTTGCTGTATAACTGCGTCCAGATCCAATTCACTTTGCCTGTTTTCGGGGCGATCTGGATGATCTCTCTGATTATCTAGATATTGAACCTGAATGATTTCTTTCAAGCTCATACCTGAGTATGCCCTGCTTTTATCCGTCAGCTGCGCCACATGAAAACCCCCATTATCAGGGCGGTAGTAAACATGGGTCATATCTCTTGGGTCATAAGACAGGGTGACATACCATTTTTTCTTGTCTTTAGCCTGAATGAACCAGCCTTCTTTCACCGCCAGATCACAACTGTAATAGCAATTCTTGAATACAATTCCACGCCTGGTCACAAGGCCTTTACCTTGAGGCATCAAGGCTAACTTGACCTCCTGTTCATCTCTCTGCAAAAGAAGGCCAGAACGGTTTCTAATACCCCAGTTCCAAAGATCCAGTGCAATTGGTGGAAGATTATCCTGAATCATATCCTGATCAAAATCATACCCACGGATGCGATGAGCAGAATTATGTTTCAGTACAAGATGAATCATGATGCGGGTGAACTGTTGAATATCCCACTTGGCATCCAAACGGTAATCTCGCCCTATGCGCGTCTTAAAGTCCTTGTGGACATAGCCGTCTACATAAGGCTGGAAGTCAGCCTGAATAGTGTTGAACTTTCTCTCGATGATCCCTTTCCAGTCTGCACGATAAGGGCCAGAGTTTTCAACTGACAAACCAAGTTCAGTAATCAGCCGGTTTGAGTCAATACTGATCAATTCTCCCCGATCTCCCAAAATAATTGATGAGAGGTGAGCACAGGGCCAGTCGGCGTGATTAATATCTATCCCATACTGTTTACAGTATGTAACTTTGTCCGAAGCAGTATTGGCAATAGCGGACATAGCTCCCACCCAGGAAGGGTTTTCGAGGCCAACATACATGCCCACAATCATGCGGCTAAACACGTCAGAAACCAGATAAATGGTAGGCCTGCCAACAATCTGATTTCTACGTAATCTGGAAATCAGATAAATATCACCAATCGTTGCATCAATTTGGTAACGGCTTCCTGGCCCCAACACCTGCATATTGGAAGTACTTGGAAGGGCTCTATGATCTTTTTCAAAGTTGGTGGCCCCAAGCCGTTTCTGCTTTTTATCTTTTATGTCTACGATCTTTGAAGCCCAGTAACGATAGGTTGCCAATAATGGATACTCTGACCGGAGTTCCAGCTTGCCTGTCTCGTGGTTCAAATCTGTGTAGAAATCTCTCAGTAACTGTCGATGAGCAAAGGCCAGAGTTGGTCTGCTCTGGTTCAGGTAATATCGATTCAGGGATATTCTGATATTATCCTGGACTTCTTCATCAACATTGATGCCTTTGATTTTTTCAGGGTCAATAGATGGCCTTCCTCGTTTTGCTGTACCTGCTTTCTTTGGCTGACCTCTACCGCCACAATTTCTATAGTCCGGTAACAGGGCGTTCTTGCATAACCCTCTTTGCCAATACCGACGGAGGAATTTGTAAAGCGTGGCCAAGACTATGCCTGTTTCCTGACTTTTTTGTCGTAGCAGCTTTATTCTATCTTCGGGATAGAAAATATCTGGCTCCAAACGAATCAACGATTCAATCATCAGCCAGTTTTTTTCTCTTTTCGCTTTCAGGCTTTCTGATAGTGATGACTCAAGGGGCCAGAAAGAGTATGGGTCTTCTTCTGCTTTGGAAATAACCTTCTCATCAAGTAGTGAAAGGAACTCAGAAAAGGACATAAGTTCTGGTACGCCTTTATCGTCATTGATAGCAATGCAAGCTACCAGGTCGTTTTTCTCATCAGTCCATATGATTCGAAAATACTCATCATCCTGACAATACAGTTCATTGGCAAAAAGCATCACACCACCTCTGCCAGCAGGCTTTCATTAAATATGAAGTCTTTGCAACAAGCATCTTTGAGCCAGCGAATATCTGTTTGTAGGAATATCTTCTTATTAGCCAACATGTGCTTGATCACTGCGAGGCATTTACCAGTTGTCAGTGAGTAAGACAGATCAATTATCTCTGCAAATTCACTCAGTCTCTTATCAGAGTATTTCTTGGTAAATTCCAGAACCAGCTTTTCAATAGATGCGACTTCCTGAGCATCGAAGTTAATGGCATACCCCAGATCTCGATGTTCGTAGCAGTCTTGGATATTACTGACAAGGGTTTCTGGGATCTGAAAATCGGTAACGATGCCCCAGTCCACTCCAAGCTCTTTCCAGTAGCGACGTTCAATTTCAAACTTTTCAAGGATACCCTTGCCTTTTTTATCCCGGATATCACTGGCGTACTTGAGAGTTCTGGCCAGAGTCTGATCACGACCATTTTGGCCAACAACGCTAATCAAAAAATCTGTAGTTAAAACTGTGTTGTAACCAGTATTTCTCTCCCACGGATAGTTGATACCAGCGTTTTTCGCTATTTGAAAAGTTGCCTTGTGGTTAAGTGGAAATTGTTCTCGAATATCAATGACAATATCCGACCACTCCAGGAGATAGAAATATTTTGCTTCAAGCTTTGAAAGGAAATGGTGGGGGCTGCGGCCTGTTTTCCAACCAGGTACCCGCGTTGTAAGACCGATGGAGTTGATGTCATGCGCACGAATCCAGGGAAGATAGCTTTTTCCTGAACCCAACCCACGCCCTTGGGACTGAAATGCCTCAATCTGTTCCTGATTGAAGCAGTATTTCCGCTTCACCATATCAGAGGCTCCGGTGCATGGTCTGATATTTACCATACACCTGCCCCCTGTCGTTTTAAAACTATTTTTAATGTTTTAAAACTTTATTTTCCATTTTAGAACTCTATTTTTTACCTACACCCACGCCCTTGGGACTGAAATGCCTCAATCTGTTCCTGATTGAAGCAGTATTTCCGCTTCACCATATCAGAGGCTCCGGTGCATGGTCTGATATTTACCATACACCTGCCCCCTGTCGTTTTAAAACTATTTTTAATGTTTTAAAACTTTATTTTCCATTTTAGAACTCTATTTTTTACCTACACAGTTA
>CBDEWF010000058.1:0-71325 GCA_965243775.1 Sansalvadorimonas sp. | reverse complement strand
AAGCCCAGGTTCAAGCTCTTCAGAATCAGGTCTCTGTTCTTGAGGAGCAGGTTCGTCTGCTGATTCAGAAGCGTTTCGGTGCATCCAGTGAAAAACCTTCTCCTGACCAATATGGCCTGTTCAATGAAGCCGAACAGGATCTGCCTGAAGACACGGATGCGATCGAGTCAGCTGAAGAAGAGATCACAGTTCCTGCCCATCAGCGCAAAAAGGCCGGACGTAAACCTTTGCCTGCACAACCTGCCTCGTATCCGTGAAGAACATGACCTCCCAGAAGATGAGAAGGTCTGCTCCTGCTATGGCAACCAGAATTTGCACAGAATCGTCGAAGAGGTAAGCGAACAGCTGGATATTATCCCGGCCAAAATCCACGTGATTCAGCATGTTCGCCCCAAGTATGCCTTCCGTGAAATCTGTTGAAGATATTAAGCAGTTGCTTCCCTGGAATGTTCAGAGCATAGAAATCAACCGGGTTTAAAATGGCCCTGACTGTTCTGCTAACCTTTAAGGCCGGTTTGGTTCAGGGAAGCTGACTTGTTTTCTGGATTGTTAAAGCCAACATACTTTTGCCTTGTCCTGGTCATTGCCACAGTTCAACCTGCCAGTTCAGGTACAAACAAGCAGGAGAGCTGCACTCTCGTTTTACCCGCAGGCGAAGGGGAGACAGAGATTCTCTCAACAGGAGCCATACGCACTCACGCCTCAGCGGCCCACCCACTGGATGATACTTACTGTGTGCCTGTTTCAGGTGAAGGTTTCGAATGTCGGGGCATTGAAAGTGCATCCCGAATAAGGGTGCCACACCTGGATGATGACACCCTCAAATTGAGTGCTTCAGGATTAGCTTGCACAGCAACGTCCCGTTCAGGCACCCCGCCACCTGAAACAGATGAGGTAATCATTGAAAAAGAATCATGGGATCCACTTATGATGTCTCTCAATCCTGAGCTATTGGCCTGGGAAATTCATTGCCAGAGGGTGGTTAAAAAAGAACCCTCTGTTACCTCTTCCTTTGAAAGTTATCCAGGTTACGACAGTCCTCTCACTCTGGAAATGGAAATAGTGACGCAAAGTGAACAAGCTGCAGTATTCAGGAAGAAGCGCAACACCACCTGTGGCTGCGGCCTGTCCTTTGATTCGGTGAGCCTTCTTAACTCCCACCGCCGGGGCAGCACGGATGCGCGTTGCAAGGGCAAGCGCAACACCACCTGTGGCTGCGGCCTGTCCTTTGATTCGGCCAGCCTTCTTAACTCCCACCGCCAGGGCAGCACGGATGCGCGCTGCAAGGGCAAGCGCAATACCACCTGTGGCTGCGGCCTGTCCTTTGATTCGGCGAGGCTTCTTGAATCCCACCGCCAGGGTAGCACGGATGCGCGCTGCAAGGGCAAGCTGAACACCACCTGTGGCTGCGGCCTGTCCTTTGATTCGGTGAACCTTCTTAACACCCACCGCCAGGGCAGCACGGATGCACGTTGCAAGGGCAAGCGCAACACCACCTGTGGCTGCGGCCTGTCCTTTGATTCGGTGAGGCTGCTTAACTCCCACCGCCGGGGCAGCCCGGATGCGCGCTGCAAGGGCAAGCTGAATACCACCTGTGGCTGCGGCCTGTCCTTTGATTCAGTGAACCTTCTTATCACCCATCGCCGGGGCAGCACGGATGCGCGCTGCAAGGGCAAGCGGAACAAAAGAGGGAGGGGGATATAAAAGGCTGTATCTATTCCTACAGAAAGGTGATCACAATTTCTCTTTTCAGCTATGACAAATATTAATATACGAAGAGTGTCAAATATTTTTGTGGGCATAGCGGTACTTGTAAGTACCGTCTGAGGTTCATATCAGAGTCAACTTAAGCACAATGGTTGCTGGTATAGTCAGCATCTCTGACTCATTGGTTAAATGCTAAGAGTATCAACATTCACCAAACAGATTCGTCGCATCCCACAGCGTGCAGAACATGCTTTCCATGCTGGTTGCCGGTTCGAATAGCAAAACCCAGAAACGACTGGTGAAAAGAATGGGGGCAAAACCGGAAAAACTTGCCAGCTTGCTTAATTTACAAAAAGTGGAATGCACAAGCGAACATGGTAAATTCTCCCGGCACAACCTTATCGTTCTGGGCCAGGGTTATAAATTTCGGAAAAGATATAAAAAATATCTCAGAAATCATGCCGATGAAAACCTATATCAATCTGAACCTACAGATTTTACAAATCAAGAATCCGTTAAAGCTATAGCAGACAGTGCAAATAACATTGCAGATGAAATATTTGAAGGAAGAATAACTGAGTACTTGAACCCTGCAGAGCTTTTACAAAAAAACCGTCTCTGGCTCTGTTCAATTTGACTTACTTTTCCTACCCATGGAAGAAGAAAGTGGTTAGCCTTATTAAGACAAGCACGTAAGTACCTGGACACAGGAAATCATATATTTCTGACTCAATCTCCAGGCACGCTCAGCCGTGCTGCAGCTCCGGTCACATAGCGGGCTATGCTCTCTGCACTGCAACCCAGCTGAGCAACCTGTTTATTGGCCAGAAATATGCGATTCCATATGCCCAGGTACTTAAGAATAAAAAATATAACTCAGCTCGGCACTGAAGTAGATTGCAGGCAACACCCCATACATTGCCTGCCTAAAGATATCGTTGCTGCCGAAAGCTCAAGTTAATTCAGCTGGGCCAGGTCCCGGTCATGCCAGCCAAGAAGATAGAGAATTGAATCAAGGCCCAGAGTAGAAATCGCTTGCCGGGCAGATTGCCTGACCAGAGGTTTGGCCCGAAAAGCTATGCCCAGCCCGGCAGTCGCCAGCATCTGCAGATCATTGGCGCCATCACCAACAGCAATAACCTGCTCAAGGCGAATACCTTCCTGTTGGGCGATCTCCCTGAGCAAAACAGCTTTACGACGGGCGTCAATAATATCCCCCTTTACCTCACCAGTTACCTGGCCATTAACAATATCGAGCTCGTTGGCATAAACATAATCTATGTCCAGCTTCTGCTGCAGGAACCTGGCAAACCAGGTAAAACCACCAGAGACAATGGCCGTCTTATAGCCCAGAGCTTTCAGGCTGGTAATCAGGCGTTCAGCACCTTCTGTCAGCTTCAGCCTTTCTGCTACTTTCTGCAGGGCAGATTCATCAAGCCCTTTCAGCAGGGCAAGGCGACGCCGGAAGCTTTCCTGGAAATCCAGACTGCCCTGCATGGCTTCTTCGGTTATTGCAGCAACCCGGTCTCCTACTCCTGCCTCCACGGCCAGCTCGTCAATCACTTCCGCCTCAATCAGCGTGGAGTCCATATCAAATACCACCAGCCTTCGACTGCGGCGATAGATAGAGTCTTCCTGCAGAGCTATGTCCACATCCATTTCTGAAGAGAGATGCAGAAATTCTGACTTTAACTGAGCTGGATCTTCCGGGGTTCCCCGTACTGAAAACTCGATACAGGAACGCTGAACCTCACTGTTACACTCCAGGGGAGCCCGCCCTGACAGACGGGTAATATTATCGATATTCAGACTATAACTTGCTGTAATAGCAGAGACTCTGGACATCTGTTCCGCCGTTATGGTCCGTGCCAGCAGTGTAACCTTATAGCGATCTTTTTCCTGCCGGGTCGTCCACTCTTCATATTCTAAAGGATGGATAGTGCGATAGGTGACCTGCAGGTTCTTTTCATGCAGGTGAAAAAGCAGGTCTTTCAGTACCGGAGCAACTGCCTCATCCTCAGGCACTCTTATCAGTATTCCCCAGGTGAGAGAGTCGTGGATAACAGCCTGACCGATATCCAGAATTTCTACCCCATACCCTGCCATAATGCCGGTAATCGCAGAGGTCAGGCCCGGCTTGTCTTCGCCGGTAACATTTATCAGAACAATACGTCCCATCTCTTCCCCCGAGAGCTTGCTTGCATCATGCATTCTATCGACTGTGGTCTGGCGAGTCAGTTCTATTTCTTACAGGCACTCTTAAGAGTCTGGATGCTGAGTCAGAAATATATGTTTTCATATGAACGGGTACTTAGGGCAGAATATTTGGCTGTACTGAATTCAGAGCCAACCTGCCTGTGACAACAAAGCGCCTTTTTCAATTTCGCCTGCCCGGTTTTTCCCGTCTGAGTATCGGCAGGCAGATCCCATTACTGCTGGGAGGAACCCTTGTTCTCAGCTTACTGTTTGCGGGCCTCGTGACCACAGATGAAATTAACGACCTGTCCCAACAACAAGCCGATAAGCTGGGCAATACTCTGGCAGAACAGACAGCCCATGCAGCAAGGGACCCACTGGTTACCGGTGACCGTCTCAGCCTAAACATTGTACTGAGCCAGCTGACCCGCAGTGAAACGGTGTCCAGGGCAACCATATTCAGTATTGATAACCAGAAAATTGCCGGTACTGAGGCCGACAGTTTTAATCCGGACACTCAATACACAACCTATTCCGCACCCATCAATTATCAAAATGTGATGGCGGGTGAGCTGCGCCTTGAAATGGACAACACCCGCTTCACCCGTTCCGCTGACAAAGCTCTGCTGATCTTCCTGGCATTAACAGCGCTGCTGGGAATGACCGGTACTGTTGTCGCCTGGAACTTTGCCCGGGAACGCCAGATGTTGCTGTCCCGTTCGGTCTATCAACTGCAGGGACTTTGCCAGGGGCAGATTGCTTACCGAAAGGATGTTCACGATGAAGTGCGTCAGATTGCCCACCAGCTGGAATATCTAATTACTCAAGGCAGTGAGAAATTTCCGACCACCACACCCCAGTCCAGTGAGCCGGAGCCGACCATGGACGAACAGATCGACAATATTATTCTGGCTGTTCGCTTCGGCAATCTGTCCCGCCTGAACCAGCAACTTTGCCGGGAAACACTTATTCAGCTGCTTGAAGATAAACTACCTCTGATCAGCGAAGCGGCCCATGCCCACCATGGCACCCTGAACTACTCCGCTGAAGGAAATGCCTTTATCAGCTTCCCACGGGAAGGCAAAAAACAGAATGGTGTTTTTTCTGCGGTCTGCTGTGCCCGGTTGATTCAAAATCTCTTTACCATAGAGAAGGATGAAGGTGTGGCAGAGCTGTCTGTTGAACTGGGAATCAGCACCCTGACACCCAGTATGCCCGGCGAGTATCATCCGGCACTGGCTGACTCTGCAGCAAGTCAGGCCCTGATGCTGGCTAACCTGGGTCATGGCAAATTGCTGATGGATGCCCATTCCCAGGAATGTGCCGAACAGACCAGGACGGCTTTGATTCCTACGAAATTCGGTGACGATATTATGGAAGTTGGAGAATTACCGGAAGAACCCCTGAAAGTCATTGCCAACCAGACAGAAAAGATAAAAGCCAACTGTCTTTCTGTAGTGTAATGAGTCAATAACAGCTACTCTGGAGCTGGCCTCGGCTGGTGGCTCAGCTTCCCTTTGCACTGAGCGCCGCAGGTGATGTTGAACTTGCCCTTGCCCTTCAACGCGCATCCGTGCTGCCCCGGTGGTGGGAGACCCGGTGGTGGGAGTTAAGAAGGCTCACCGAATCAAAGGACAGGCCGCAGCCACAGGTGATGTTGAGCTTGCCCTTGCGCTTGCCCGTGCAGCGCGCATCCGTGCTGCCCTGGCGGTGGGATTCAAGAAGGCTCACCGAATTAAAGGACAGGCCGCAGCCACAGGTGGTGCTACGATTGCGCTTGCGCTTGCAGCGCGCATCCATGCTGCCCTGGCGGTGGGAGTTAAGAAGCGTCGCCGAATCAAAGGACAGGCCGCAGCCACAGGTGGTGTTGCCCGTGCAGCGCGCATCCGTGCTGCCCAGGCGGTGGGATTCAAGAAGCCTCGCCGAATCAAAGGACAGGCCGCAGTTGCACAGGGCGTTACTCCTCTGTAGAGGGGTATTATTGCTCCTGTAGTCTGTATCGGCAACATCCTTGGGCTTGGGCTGTGTGCTCCTGCAGAGGGGACACGTATATTGCAGATTTCTGGCGAAGTGTTCCCGTAGACACTCTTCATGAAATAAATGAAAGCAGTTTGTTGACTGAATCGCCTGCCCTAGCTTTAGGTCATCCAGGCAAATAGGACACACTATATTCTTTTCATCTTTTTTCACTAAAGCTACGAAGTGTTGTTCATTGAGCAGCCAACCGAGTTTGACAGCTTTATCAAAATGGGATGACTCTGGTTTATTAGCACCCACATATGTCGGCTCATCATCAGGAGGGTACATGTGAAAAACCTGGTCTGATAAAAGACTACTTTCTTTAGAATCAAGACTAACAATTACTATTGCCCGTCCAAGCAACTGACTCAAAAATGGCCCAAGATAATCAAAAGACGGCCACTCATCATCGATAAGCTCCTGATAACACCTTGAGCGAGCATGATAAACCGAAGAACGAGAACCCTCACTTCCTTCACTCAACAAGTGCTTTTTTAAATCTTCTTCTAAAGTTCCTTTTAAAATTTCTTTTATATCTTTATAACCAAAATAATCACCCGCCTGAAGGCGCAGTACATGCGCCCAGCAGCTGTGGTCTCTTGGAACCTCAACAATCATGTAATCTTCCAGACCCAATTCTTCTAATTGTTTCTCAAAGCCTGAATCTAATGGCAATTCGTTTTGATTTTGGTCTGCTTCTTGATCTGTACAATTATCAAACCAGCTAGCCAGATTTTTTAAATTGGGAAGGGGGGAATAAATTTCATCTTCTGGAGAGGCCCCTGTATTCTCTCTATTCGTCAGGATATTATGAGTGGCTCCCAATTTTTTCTTCCCTGCCTCAACAATAGAGGAGGTGGTACAACCCAAGATAAGAAAAAGGCTAATTGTTTTTACCAATGCTCCCCGCAAAAATAGAACTCCACTTCAATGCCTATCAGACCAATAACTGCTCATTTTTTGTAGGAAAAAGTGGCCATTCTGAAAACAGCACCCTTGGTATCACTGGGCTGTAGCCGATTGACCTTAAAAATTGCCTACAAAATCAGAGTAGTCACTCAGGCCAGACACTTTAGCAGATATTTATTCAGCGCAAGATTTTTTTCTAGGCTGTGACAGTTTATGGATTATAAGCGCATCTCTATTCCCCGGTCAGCCATATACCGTTTGGCTTCGGGGATCGAGTGTTCTCCAAAATGAAAAATAGATGCCGCCAGAACGGCATCCGCTTTTCCTTTTTTGATGCCATCTACCAGATGATCCAGATTACCTGCACCACCGGAAGCTATAACAGGTATAACAACAGCCTCTGAAATAGCCTTGGTAACCCCCAGATCATAGCCATTCTTTACCCCATCCTGGTCCATACTGGTCAGCATAAATTCTCCGGCACCATACTCTTCCATCTTGACGGCCCATTCCACCGCATCAATCCCGGTAGGCTTACGACCGCCATGGGTAAAGATTTCCCAGCAATCCTGTTCTCCCGGTTTGCTGACCTTCTTGGCGTCAATAGCTACAACAATACATTGTGAACCAAACTTCTCAGCCGCTTCCCGAACAAACTCCGGGTTAAAAACCGCCGCCGTATTAATGCTGACTTTATCCGCGCCGGCATTCAGCATAGTGCGGATATCTTCGATGGTACGGATACCACCACCCACCGTCAGGGGAATAAAGACTTCCCCGGCAATCGCCTCTACTGTATGGACAGTTGTAGCCCTGTCATCACTGCTGGCTGTGATATCCAGAAAGATTATTTCATCAGCACCCTGCTCATCGTAACGACGAGCCACTTCTACCGGATCACCGGCATCCCGGATGTCGACAAACTGGACACCTTTCACAACCCGGCCATTATCAACATCCAGACAGGGAATAATGCGTTTTGCTAACCCCATAACTCATAGACTCCGATTTTTACTCCCTTTATTGGGGATTCCACCGTAAAAAGTTGCTCAGCAGTTTCAAACCGCAGGAAGCACTTTTCTCGGGATGAAACTGCACGGCAAATAGATTGTCCTGGGTTAAAGCCGCATCAAGCTGAACACCGTATTGGCAGGTTCCACTAACCAGTGAGCGATCTTCACACTGGGCATAGTAGCTATGAACAAAATAGAATCGACTGCTGTCTTCAATACCTTCCCAGAGCGGATGTGAAGACTGTTGTACTCTACTCCAACCCATATGAGGAACCTTCAGACGTTCACCACCTTCATAGAGATCCCGGCCAAAGTAGCGCACACGGCCCGGCAACAGTCCCATGCATTCAACACCACTGTTCTCCTCACTGTGTTCCAGCAAAACCTGCATTCCTACACAGATCCCCAGCAATGGTTTGCTCTGAACGACATTGCGAACCATCTCATCCACACCCAGCCGGCGGATTTCAGCCATACAGTCCCGAATAGCTCCCACACCCGGCAGAACCACCCGATCAGCACTGTGGATAACCCTGGAATCGGATGTGATTTCAACTTTCATCCCGGCGGGGGCAACATGCTCCAGAGCCTTGGCAGCCGAGTGAAGATTCCCCATCCCGTAATCAATAACTGCAACAGTTTGCATGTACTACCATCCATAAAAAAATCAGCTCCACAACGAGCCGGGCTAGAGACTTCCCTTGGTGGAAGGCATCTGACCTTTCATACGTTCATCAGATTCCAGCGCCATACGCAGGGCTCGGCCAAAGGCCTTGAATACTGTTTCGATCTGGTGGTGGGTGTTGCTGCCGCGAATATTATCAATATGCAGTGTGACTTTGGCGTGATTGGTAAAACCCTGGAAGAACTCCTGGAACAGATCCACATCGAATCCGCCCACTGACGCTCGGGTGTAATCCACATTGAAGACCAGACCAGGGCGGCCAGAGAAATCAATCACTACACGGGAAAGTGCTTCATCCAGAGGAACATAAGCGTGGCCATAACGGCGGATACCTTTCTTGTCCCCCACGGCTTTATCGAAAGCCTGCCCCAGGGTAATCCCGATATCTTCCACGGTATGGTGATCGTCAATATGGCGGTCGCCATCTGCCTGAATATTCAGGTCAATCAGGCCATGACGGGCAATCTGGTCCATCATATGCTCAAGAAAGGGGATTCCGGTATCAAACGCAGCCTGCCCATCTCCATCCAGATTGATCTCAACCTTGATCTGGGTTTCCAGGGTGTTGCGTTCTACATGTGCTTTACGGTCAGCCATGGGATCTTCCGGGTTTGTTCTAGTAATTACAGCCACCTGCAGGGGCTTTTTTGTCTTTGTCTCGCTGGATTATATGACTGAGCCACAGTTATTCATAGGACTGCCCTGATTCATTATTTACTGACAAAAAAATTACCAAGACAAAAGAAATACTCTGTGCATATTTTTCTATAATGCTCCGGCTTTCATCCTGCTTCTCTGGAAAGGACAAGCAGATTCCCCCTCTCAAGGATGTAAAATGAAGAAAATTATCCCTTTTGTAGCTGCTGTAGCCATGTCAGCCGCTTGCGTCTCCGCCAACGCTACAGAGCTTTTTTATGCAGGCATCAAGTCCGGTAACATGGATATTGATGTTAGTGCATATGACACAGCAGCACCTTTGGGCATTCAGCTTGGCTATTCCTTCAATGAAAACTATGCCATTGAGCTGGAATACACAGATACTGATTTCGACCTGAAAACTGCAGGTATGAAATTTAACGGCGACATGCAAACATATGCCTTGTACGGTGTTTATCGCACCAGTGGTGATGTGTACGCCAAATTTAAAGCGGGTATATTAAATGAAGAAGTCTCCATCAAGGTTGCTAATCAAACTGCTGACTTTGGCGATGACGGCTTTTCTGCAGGTATTGGTGCTGGATACCGTAGCGGCCCTGTCAGCATTGAAGCGGAATACACCATTCTTGAGCAAGATGTAGACTTCCTGAGCGTAGGCCTGAACTACCACTTCATGTAATTTACTCTGTAGAGAGCACTGCAATTTTTCGTGTAATGCCGTGCTCTCCACTTCTCCCCCTTGTTATTCCTGTTCTGCAGCTTATGATGGCTTCGATTTTACTGGAGCCATACCATGCCGGTTATTGTTGAACACCTTACTAGACTCGCACCTGAAGACCGTGTTGATATCGAAAAAATCCGGAATGATGCTCCAGAATGGCTGCCAACGGATAAGTCTATTGATGAATGGCTGAAACAGCCTAACCAGAAGCTTTTTGCTGGACGCTTCAATGATCGTCTGATTGTTGCAGCCTTGGTTACAGAAGAAAAAAACCAGTGGAACCTGACTTGGCTCTGTGTTCGCGAAGTGACCCGGAATCGCTGTGTTGGTCAGCGCATAGTCTCTGAGCTGGAAAGGATAGCGGAAGAATCTGGCTGCAGCCTTCAAATCTCTTTACCTGAAAGCGCACAATTAGACACTCTTCCCAGCTACTTAAAGCAATAGAAAATCTCTTCACTCTGGGGGAATGGCATGGATTGTAGTTGCCTTACTTTTTCACAACTCACCACAAATCAGCTCTATGAACTACTGAAACTTCGGGTGGATATTTTCGTTGTGGAGCAAAACTGCCCCTACCACGAACTAGATGAGCATGACCGTCATCCTGAAACCCGCCACCTGCTGGGGTATCAGGGTGATCAGTTGGTTGCCTATCTCCGTCTATTGCCACCAGGATGTACATATCCACAAGTCAGCCTTGGCCGGGTTGCCGTCCATCAGTTAATGCGAGGTAAAGGGACTTCTCATACCCTACTGAAACAAGGGCTCAGTCATGCGGAATCCATATGGCCGGAGCAGTCTATCAAGATAGGAGCTCAATCTTACTTGCTGGATTTCTATAAGAACTATGGATTCAAAGTAGCATCAGAAGAGTATCTTGAGGATGGCATTCCTCATATTGATATGATTCGTGCATCTTGAATATAAAAAACAGGATACTGCCTATACAAGCGCAATATCCTGCCAGGGACGATCAATAAACTGACTAAAAGTGTCTTACTTCATAGTCGGCATGGTAAATGCGGAGTCTGATGGATCATGGTCATTCCAGCGGCTGGTGACCATCTTCATACGGGTATAGAAACGTACGCCATCCGGGCCATGCATATGCAGTGGGCCAAACAGGGAACGCTTCCAGCCACCAAAGCTATGGAATGCCATTGGAACAGGCACTGGAACGTTAATGCCTACCATGCCTACCTGAATATGCTGGGCGAATTCACGGGCAGACTTACCATCGCTGGTAAACAGCGCTACACCGTTGCCGTACTCATGAGCATTAACCAGTTCAACAGCTTCACTGAAGCTGTTCACACGGGCAATACAGAGAACCGGGCCAAAGATTTCTTCCTTGTAGATAGTCATCTCTGGGGTTACGTGGTCAAACAGGCTGCCACCAATAAAGAAGCCGTTCTCATGGCCTGGAACTTTCAGGTCACGGCCATCAACCAGCAATTTGGCACCTTCTTCCACACCTTTATCAACATAGGAGTGGATATTGTCACGGTGCTGCTTGCTGATAACTGCGCCCATATCATTGTCAGGGCCTTCAACAATACCCGGGCCTACACGCAGAGCTTCCAGCTTGGGCAACAATTTTTCTACTAGCTTCTCGGCAGTACCTTCACCAACAGGAACAGCTACGGAGATCGCCATGCAACGTTCGCCGGCCGCACCGTAAGCTGCGCCCATCAGAGCATTGGCTGCTGCGTCCATATCGGCATCAGGCATGATCACCATATGGTTCTTGGCGCCACCAAGTGCCTGAACACGCTTGCCGTGCTGGCTGCCACGGGTGTAGATGTACTCGGCTACAGGAGTTGAACCAACAAAGCTAATTGCTTCAACTTGTGGGTGAGTCAACATCACATCAACGGCATCACGGTCGCCGTTCACGATATTGAATACACCATCAGGCAGACCGGCTTCTTTCAGCAGCTCTGCCATTCGCATTACGGCAGAAGGTACTTTCTCAGAAGGCTTCAGAACAAAGGTGTTACCGCAGGCAATGGCTACCGGGAACATCCACATTGGAACCATGGCGGGGAAGTTGAAAGGCACGATACCGGCACAAACACCAAGCGGCATCATCTGGGACCAGCTGTCTACGCCGGTACCCACATTCATGGATTTCTCACCCTTCTGCAGGTGAGGAATGCCACAGGCAAACTCAACAACTTCCAGACCACGGGTCAGTTCACCCTTGGCATCGGAGAACACTTTACCGTGTTCAATGGAAATCATTTCCGCCAGTTCATCGGCATGCTGCTCAAGCAGTTCCTTGAACTTGAACATCACCCGGGCGCGCTTCACAGAGCTGGTGTTAGACCAGGCTGGAAAGGCTTTGGCTGCGATATCAATCGCGTGGTTGGTTTCTTCTGCAGTGGACAGGCTGACTGCAGCAACCTGCTCACCTGTTGCAGGATTAAAGATGGCACCTTCACGGCCAGACTCACTGGCCTTGAATTCACCATTTATATAATTTCCGATGACTCTCACTAATCTTGTTCCTCTTCAAAAATGCAGCCCTGAATGAGAAGCAATCAAGAACCCCAACTATCGTCATTCCCGCGAAAGCGGGAATCCACCGCTTAAATGGTTGGTCATGTATGAAATGCGTTGATGCCCGTCATTCCTGCGAAAGCAGGAATCTCAAGCTGGTAGACTCCTGCTTTCGCAGGAGTGACGAGGTTGTAAAGGGTCATCAACGCATTTGACTCATTACCAAATGGTTCCCCGCTTGCGCGGGGATGACGATGGTTCATTCTTTAATGCTATTTATCTAAGACTGTATTTCTTTTGCTATCTGTTGTTATGAATTACAGACCTGTCGCTTCAACAATCGCATTCAGGTTCTTGTAGCCCATGGTTGCGTAAGTCAGCGGATGCGCAATAGCAGGATCCTGCTCGGCTTCAACAACCAGCCAGCCGTGGTAATCCACTTTTTTCAGCTCAGCCAGAACAGCGTTATAGTCAACGGAACCATCACCAGGAACAGTGAACACGCCCTGCAGTACAGACTTCAGGAATGGCAGGTCACGGTTCAGACAATCGTCCAGAACTTCTGCACGAACATCTTTGGTGTGAACGTGAACAATGCGGTCGCCCCACTTGGCGGCACAGCGAACAGGATCACCACCGGCAAAAGTCAGGTGTCCGGTATCCAGCAGCAGACCAACAGAAGGACCAGTCACTTCCATCAGCTTGTTTACTTCTTCTTCAGTCTGAACAACGGTGCCCATATGATGGTGATAAGCCAGATGCACACCCTGCTCTTTCAGATAGTCACCAAACTCAGTCATACGCTTACCAAACTCTTCCCATTTCTCGGCAGCCATAACTGGACGACGGGTCAGAGGAGTTTCCATAGCGCCGTGGATGCAGTCGGTCACTTCACACACAACCATGACCGGGCAGCCGCAGGCCTTCAGCAGAGTCAGATGATCCTGAACTGCTTCAATTTCAGCTTCAACGGAACGGGTCAGCAGTTCAGCGCTGTACCAGCCGGAAACCAGCTCACGGTCAAACTCTGCCAGAATAGGCTTCAGAACTTCGGCTTTACGGGGGAATTTGTTACCAAGCTCAACACCAACAAAACCTGCTTCCTTGGATTCTGCCAGGCAGGTTTCCAGAGGAGTTTCGGCGCCCAGGCTGGGCATATCATCGTTGGTCCAAGTCAGAGGGTTGATGCCCAGTTTTACGTTAGACATGGCTTTTTCACTCTCGATTTTTGATTTGGTTTCTTGGTTTGTTTCTTTGACAAAGATTTGATTCCTTAAACCTTTGTCATTCCCGCGAAAGCGGGAATCTAACTCTTAAATGAATTCCTGCTTTCGCAGGAATGACAGCGCACGCCCGCTTTCGCGGGAATGACGGAACATTTTTAGTAAGGCTGTTTTTCGCTGGCTTTTTCGTAACCTTTGCGAGCTTCTACCACTTCTTTGCACTCGGATACTTCAGCAATGGCAACATCCCACCAAGTGTGGTTATCAGTAGAAGGCATTGGATCGGTATCGATAGCAATGAGGTAGCTCTTGTCGGAAGCGCGGGCACGTTCCAGTGAAGCTTCCAGCTGTTCGATGCTCTGAACCTGTTCGGAGTCAGCACCCAGAGACTTGGCGTGAGCAGCGAAATCAACCTTGGGAGCGCCACCTTCAACGGTGTAGCAATCCTGCAGCAGGTTATTGAAGGACTCACCACCGCAGCCATTCTGCAGACGGTTGATACAGGCAAAGCCACGGTTATCCAGACAGATAACAATAATCTTGTGACCCAGCATAACGGAGGTAGCCAGCTCACTGTTGGCCATCAGGTAGGAACCGTCACCAACCATCACATAGATTTCACGGTCAGGCGTTGCCATCCGGGCACCCATGCCACCAGCCACTTCGTAACCCATGCAGGAGTAGCCATACTCCAGGTGGTAGTGCTTGTCGGAACGGGCACGCCACAGTTTCTGCAACTCACCGGGCAGGCCGCCAGCTGCGCAGAGAACTGTGTCCTGCTCAGTGGTGGAACGCCATACTGCGCCGATCACATTGGCGTCGGTGGGCAGGTAATTTTCATCCTTACCTTCTGGTGCAGCCAGAATGCCGTCAACCCGCTTGTTCCAAGAGACAGCCCAATCCTGGCAGCTTGCCAGCCATTCAGTTTCTGCATTCCAGCCAGACAAGGCTTCTGTCAGTTCACGAATACCTTCGCGGGCATCGGAAACCATTGGAATGGATTCATGCTTGACCGCATCAAAAGGTGCCACGTTCAGACCTACAACCTTTAGGCCCTCACGGCTGAACAAGGTGCGGGACTGAGTATTGAAGTCCTGTAGACGGGTACCAACAGCAATCACCAGATCGGCTTCTTCAGCGGCCTTGTTGGCACTCTCTGCCCCCATGACACCGATACCACCAAGATTGTTGGGGTGATCCCAGTTCAGGGCACCTTTACCGGCCTGAGTTTCACAAACCGGAATATTGAAGGTTTCAACAAAGTCCTTCAGGGATTCACATGCACCGGAGTAATGCACACCACCGCCGGCAATCAGCAAAGGCTTCTTGCTGTCACGGATAAGGTGAGCAGCGATATCCAGATCACGCATGGCTGCACGTGGGCGGCTCAGATGGTGAACCTGCTTGCGGAAGAAGTTCTCTGGATAGTCATAAGCCATGGTCTGCACATCCTGGGGCAGAGCCAGAGTTGCAGGGCCACAGTCAACGGGGTCAAGCATCACACGAACAGCAGCGGGCAAGCTGGTAATAATCTGCTCAGGGCGATTGATCCGGTCAAAGTAACGGGACACCGGACGCAGGCAATCATTGGTGGTGATATTCGGATCACCAAAGTGTTCAACCTGCTGCAGAACTGGGTCAGGACGACGGGTTGCAAAAGTGTCACCTGGCAGCAGAAGAACTGGCAGACGGTTGGCATGAGCCACACCAGCCGCAGTTACCAGATTCGCTGCACCAGGGCCAACAGACGTTGTGGCAGCCATGATGCGCTGGCGACGGTTCTGCTTGGCGTAAGCAACAGCAGCATGGGCCATGGTCTGCTCATTGTGAGCACGATAAGTTGGGAGCTCTTTTTTGACCGCATGCAGAGCCTCGCCCAGACCAGCCACATTACCGTGACCAAAGATGGCGAACACACCGGCAAACAGCTGTTCTTCTTTTCCATCAATATCGATGTATTGGGCCTGAAGATATTTCACCAGGGCTTGAGCCATGGTTAACCGTACGGTTTTCATTGTTTCGTTACTCCCTCAATCCCGTATTCTTTTTAAAGGAATGATCTTTAGATAAGAAGCAATCCAGAACTTACCGATTTTGTCATTCCCGCAGAGGCGGGAATCTTCCACGTTAGTGGATCCCCGCTTTCGCGGGGATGACGATGACACATTCTGTTTTCATTCTGTTTTCTGCAACCCTAAGGTCATTCCTGGCTCAAGGCTGTTCTTCTACGTACTCACGTTCGCGCCAGGACTGGATCAGCTCCATATAGTTGACAGAAACCTGTCGTACGAACTCCTTGTCATCAATATTGTTGGTCAGCCACTCTTTTGAAGGCTTACCAAAGATTGTGCGTCCAACCATAAAGCCCTTGCACACATCGATACCGGCAGAGGCGTTAAAGCCTTCCTGTAGTTCGTCAGCAGGCGCATCCAGACCCAGCAGAATTACACCGCGGCAATGAGGCGCACGATCCTTGATCAGCGCATCAATCTCTTTCCAGGCTTGGCGACTTGGAGAAGGAACTTTCCACCAGTCAGGACGAACATCCAGGTTGTAGAAGCGCTTCATGGAGCGGATCAGGGTGGTGTCATCAACTTCAGAGCCTTTAGGTGGAATCAGCTCCAGCAGGAACTCATGACCGCTGGCCACACAGGCTTCGTAGGTAGACTGAACCTGTCGTTCCTGCTCCAGACGCAGGCCGATTTCATCATCGGGGTGGTAGAAGCACAGGCATTTCACCACATGCTCTTTCGGCCAGCTCACCAGACGGCGGGCGATGGTGTCACCATGCTCCAGACGTAGAGGACGGGAGGAAGGTTGCTCAACCGGGCGGCCAATCCACCAGCCATTGCCGGTGACTTCATTCAGAGTGTCCTGGGCAAAGGTGTCATCGCAGAGGATTCCTGCTTTACCTTCCAGGTTCATCTCTTCAGCACCTGCACGGGCTGCTTCAAGAATCAGACGCTTCAGCTTTTTAACCCGGCTGAAATCAGCGCCAGTCTCATTGCACATATCGATAAGCTGACGACGGTGGTCAAATGCCAGCACATTCAGTTCAGGCCACTGCACATCACGGCAGGTTACGCGGTGCAGATAGTTCAGTTCTTTATCGAGGTCTGGACGCAGGATTTCCTGCTCACGCTCCAGGTAGTAATCCAGTTCTTCCATGCTGGGCATGGCGGGTGCACAGCCATGACGGGAAACAACCAGGGCACCACAGGCATTGGCGTAACGCAGAGCCTGTTCCCATGGTTCTTCATTCACATAACCACGCAGCAGACCGGACATAAAGGCATCGCCAGCACCCAAAACGTTCATCACTTCAATACGAACGCCCTTTCCGTTAATACCACCATCCAGATCATCTGGAATCTCACCGGTATAAACGCTGGCACCCAGTTCTCCACGCTTCAGAACAATGGTGGCTTTGCTTAGCTTACGAACCTTACGCAGCGCTTCGAGGGTGTCGGTGCTGCCACCGGCAATATGAATCTCTTCTTCGGTACCAACAATCAGGTCAAACAGAGGCAGAATGGACTGCATATGCTCTGAGACCTGTTTGTTTTCAACAAAACGGTTTTCACCCTCGCCTTTGCCGGTCAGCCCCCAGAGAACCGGACGGTAATCAATATCCAGAGAGGTGCGCACACCATTGCTATGGGCAAATTCAATGGCCTTGCGGCAGGCAGCATTGGTAGGTGGTGTGGAGAAATGGGTTCCGGTGATATGAAGAACCTTGGCAGAAGCAATGGCTTCTTCTTTAATATCGTCTTCACACAGCGCCATATCAGCGCAGTTATCCCGGTAGAAAATCAGGGGGAAGGTGTCCTGGTCTTTAATACCCAGAACAACCAGAGCGGTCAGTCGCTCATGGTCAGTAATAAGGTGTTCACTGGTGCTGCCTACGCGATCCAGTTCTTCTTTCAGGAAGCGTCCCATATGGTCGTCACCGACACGGGCCAACATGCCAGACTTCAGCCCCATACGAGCGGTGCCGTAAGCTACATTACCGGAAGAGCCACCCAGATACTTGGCGAGGGAGCTGACATCTTCCAGCCGACTTCCGATCTGCTGGGCGTAGAAGTCCACAGCTATACGTCCTATACAGATGACATCCAGGCTTTTACTCATAATCTTTCCTGCTTTTAATCTCTGGCTGCATCCGGCAACAGCCAGAGATCAGCTTTTTCATTCTCTTTATTGACTGTTTTGTTTCACAAAACATACCACCGTCATCCCCGCGAAAGCGGGGATCCACTGTTGTGGTAGATTCCCGCCTTCGCGGGAATGACGATTAAACAATCAGTCCAGACGAACTGCTTTACCAGTCTTCATGGATTCAACGCAAGCATCCGCCAGTTCCAGAGCGCGAACACCATCTTCGATAGTGGCTGTTGGCTCCTGACCTTTCAGCAGGGTGTCAACAAACTCCTGCAGTTCACGACGGTAAGCAGGCATGTAACGCTCAAGGAAGAAAAACAGTGGCTTCTCAATGGTGTCACCCTCATCACCAACAAAGCGCACTTCGCTGGCGCGGTGGTTACCGGCCTGCAGCATGCCTTTCTCACCGAAAGCTTCGATACGCTGATCGTAACCGTAAGCAGCGCGACGGCTGTTGTTGATATGGCAGAGCTTGCCGCTGGCAGTCTTCATAATGACGTGAGCAGAGTCGACATCACCGGCTTCACCGATTTCAGGATCAACCAGGCAGCTGCCAGTCGCATAGATTTCTACGGGATCTTCACCCAGCATCCAGCGAGCCATATCCAGATCGTGAATCATCATGTCGCGGAACAGGCCACCGGAGACTTTTACATAGCTGGCAGGAGGAGGACTTGGGTCACGGCTGGTGATAACCAGTTGTTCCAAATTACCGATACGGCCTTCTTTCTTCTGATCCCACAGGGACTGAAAGGTTGGGTCGAAACGACGGTTGAAACCGATAAAGCAGGGAACGCCACACTCTTTAATGATCTGGGCAACGTCCTTGGCACGGGAAGTGTCGAGGTCAACAGGCTTCTCACAGAAGATAGCCTTGCCAGCGCGGGCAGATCTTTCCAGCAGATCAGCGTGAGTGTCAGTAGAGCTGCAGATCAGAACAGCGTCGATTTCCTTGTTGGCAAAAACACTGTCAGCATCAGTGACCTGTGCGCCAAACTCTTTGGCGACAGATTCAGCAGCTTCAGACACGGGATCAACTACAAACTCCAGAGAAACATCTGGATGCTCTGTCAGTGTCTGACCGTGAACTCTGGCAATGCGGCCAGCCCCGAACATGGCAAACTTGATCATGCTTCACTTCCTGCTTTGTTAGTAAAGGAGTTGGGCTTTTGCAGCCCCTTCCCTTGGTATTTTTTTGGGCTTCTTTTTGAAGAATCCCTGACTTCTGGAACAAAATTTCATTAGTGAAATATTTGTTTCATTTTTTATCACGTGAACCAAACGTTTTATTTGATCCAAGACAAAGGTCCTCACCCCTTTAATTTCAACGCCCTGAAGGCGTGGGGGCAGAACACATCTGGAAAGTCAGGTGCACTCTAAATAAAAGGGATAAAGAGGTTTTCACACTTAAAAACAGATATTCAGAATGGGCCTTCGTCATCCCCGCAAAAGCGGGGATGACAGGCACTGACAAATTCAGATTTATCTTTTCCCTTAGTTCTTACGCGCGTTCTTACGCATATCGAAGACTACAGCGGCCACGATGATGGAGCCTTTGATAATCTGCTGCCAGTAAGCGGAAACGTTCAGCAGGTCCAGGCCGTTGTTCAATACACCAATAATCAGTGCACCAACCACAGTGCCCTGGATAGTACCGATACCACCGGCGTGACTTACGCCACCAATGGTTGCTGCCGCGATGGCATCCAGCTCGAACATGTTACCCAGGCCAGGCTGACCGGAGCTGATACGTGCAGAGAGAACCAACCCCGCCATACCGGCCAGAAAGCCACCGAATGTGTAAACCAGGATCTTGTACTTGGCGACGTTGATACCAGATACAAAGGCAGCCTGTTCATTGCCTCCGATGGAGTAGGCATACTTGCCGAAGCGGGTACGATTCAGAAGAATCCAGCTGATAAGCGCCATAACGATGAACAGAATAACCGGGAACGGAATACCGAAAACTTCACCCTGGCCAATAAAGTTGTAAGAGTCATTAAGATCAGAAACCGGACGACCATCACTATAAATAAGCGCCGCACCACGGGCCACGATCATCATACCCAGAGTGGCAATAAAGGGAGGAATACCAGTCTTCGCGACAAAAGTACCGTTGATGGCACCACAGAGAGAACCAATCGCCAGAGCTGCAACGATGGGGACAATCACAGGCAGTGCTGGCAGGCTGGGATACATCTTGGCATGCCAGTCAGGGTTCTGAGCCAGCGATGCTGCCACCACAGAAACCAGCGCCAGTACCGAACCGGATGACAGGTCGATACCCCGGGTAATAATGATGATGGTGACACCCAGGGCGATCAAGCCGATAGATGTTACCTGACGGATAATATTAAGAATGTTGGTTACGGTCAGGAATGCCGGGTGCATGGCCGACATAAAAATAACCAGACCGATAAATGCGAAGTAAATGCCGTACTTGCTGACCAGGGATTTCAGCTGTTTCTGCTTGCTGCTTGCTGTTGGCAGCATTTCAGCTGATGCGGTTGTATTAGCCATTCGTCACTATTCCTATATCTTTCTTTAATGCTTCTGGAGAGCCAGACCCATAATGGCTTCCTGGCTGGCATCATTTCGGTCGAGGATTCCCTTGTTACGGCCTTCATGCATAACCAGAATTCGGTCACACATACCAAGCAACTCAGGCATTTCAGAAGACACCATAATTACGGTTTTGCCTTCCTGGGCGAGCATGCTGATCAGCTTGTAAATCTCGGCCTTGGCACCAACATCGATACCCCGGGTTGGCTCATCAAGGAACAGAATATCCGGCTTGGTCAGCAGCCAGCGAGCCAGCAGAACCTTTTGCTGGTTACCACCACTCAGGTTGCCGATAGGCTCATTCATAGAAGGCGTTTTCACGCGGATTTTTTTGCATTCTTCTTTGGCTTCTTTCTTCAGCCGGGAGACTTCCAGGAGATTTCCGCCGCCAACATAGCTATCCATATTGGCAACAGCCGTGTTGTCTTCCACGGAGAGCATCAAGCTCAAACCACTCGAACGGCGGTCCTCCGTCAGCAGCGCCATACCGTGTTTCTTGGCGTGATCAGGTGATTTGATATGAACGTGCTTGCCTTTTATATAAATATGGCCCGCTGACTTGCCACGTACACCAAACAGGGTTTCAACCAGCTCAGTACGACCCGCACCAACCAGACCGGCGATACCGAAGATTTCACCTTTCTTCACTTCAAAAGAAACATCTTCAAAACGCTTCTCCAGAGAAAGATTTTCAACCTTCAGCATACTTTCACCGATGGTGTGATCTTCCCGAGTAAACATCTTATTCAGCTCCCGGCCCACCATCATTTTGATCAGTTCGCTTTGATTGGTTTCTTTGGCAGGAACGGAGCTGATGTACTGGCCATCACGGAATACTGTGATGGTGTCGGCTATTTCAAAGATTTCATCCATCTTATGGCTGATGTACACAATCGCCACACCCTGATCTTTCAGCTTGCGGATGATTTCAAAGAGGTGTCCAACTTCCTTGTCAGTCAGGGATGAAGATGGTTCATCCATAATGATGATCTTGGCGTTGTAGGAAACAGCTTTGGCAATCTCGATCATCTGCATTTGAGCCACAGTCAGGTTGACCATGTGCTCGCGGGGGTCGATCTCCAGATCCAGGCGGGCCAGCAGTTTTTCCGTATCAGCCCACATCTTGTCATGATCCACCAGTTTCAGCAGACCTTTCAGCGGCTCACGACCCAACCAGATGTTTTCCGCCACACTGCGATGCAGAACCGGGGACAGTTCCTGGTGAATCATGGAAACACCATGCTCCAGAGAATCCAGGGTTCCGCTTAGCTCAACCTCTTTGCCGTGCAACTTGATGATTCCGCAGTCCCGGGTATACATCCCGAACAGGATTTTCATCAGGGTCGACTTGCCGGCGCCGTTTTCCCCCATCAGCGCGTGGACTTCACCTTCCCGCAGCGTCAGCTGCACATCACTGAGAGCTTTCACCCCCGGGAAGCTTTTGGATATTCCCCTCATATCCAAAACAACTTCTGATTGCATTCATTCCACCTTTGTCTCTAAGAGTCGAAGACTTGAACTATCTGCAGACTCGTTTGTGACTGTTTTTCTGGAAAGCTGCCCCCTGACTTCTGAACTTCAGAGCAGCTTTCCAGACAATCTCCAGGCAAAAGAGTCTTCGCATCAGGCCCCCTGTAAGGGCCTGATGTACTCTTTCAATCAGTAATTAGAGAAAGTCTTTGAAATTTTCTGGCGTCACCAGCTTGAAGGGAACCATGGTCTCTTTTTCCACAGCTTCTTTCTTAGCCAGTTTGTAAGCGTTGATTACACTGGCTTCACCCTGACCTTTAGAATCCTGGAAAATGGTGGCGTCCAGACGGCCATCTTTCATGAATGCCAGCGCGTCAGGAGTTGCGTCCAGACCAACAACCATTACGTCTTTCTTCATGCCATTAGCTTCCAGAGCAGCGATTGCGCCCAGAGCCATATCGTCGTTGTTGGAGATGATGGCATCCATCTTGTCACCGGAAGCAATCCAGTTTTCCAGAATACTCAGACCCATGTCACGCATCCACTTACCGCTCTGCTCACGGGTAACCTGCATGTCTGGGTAATCAGCAACGATACCTTTTACACCGTCAGTACGCTTGTTGGTGTTGTCTGCGCCCAGTGGGCCCATCAGGATACCAACGTTACCTTTACCGCCCAGGGCTTCAGCAACATACCTGGCCTGCATCTCACCAGCAACACGCTCTTCAGAACCGATGTAGTAAGAACCTTCTGGCAGGTAATCAGGACGACGGTTTACATAAACCAGGTTAATGTCAGCTTTCAGAGCTGCATTGGTGATAGGCTTGGTCGCGTCAGTACTTGCAGGGATAACAATGATGCTGTCCATACCCTGAGCGATAAAGTTCTCAACCTGAGACAACTGAATGGTGACGTCTTCCTTGCCGTCGGTGTAAACGATTTCTACATCACCAAGTTCTTTGGCTTTGGCATCCATGGCATCTTTAACATACATCAGGAAGGTGTCGTTGAATGATGCGATAGACACACCAATTTTCACCTTTCCGTCGTCCTGCTGTGCACCACATCCCGCCAGGAACAAGGCACAACATGTCATAAATACCGAAACAAGCTTTTTCATAAACAACCTCTGTTGAACTGTGTTCGTTCTTTTTTCTAGGTATCCCCAACGCTTTCGCTATTGGTTTTGTTTGTTCTTGTGAGAGTTTGATTAGATGGGCGAAAAATTCCGTTGACGCAGGTCAAATATTCTAAATTTTTGAAATATTTTATTTTATAAGTGCCTTTTTGAAATTTAAATTCCATTTAATATTTATTGAATTTGTTTAATCTTTTGCTTAAACGGTTTCTACACACGCTGACAAACTGCTTACTTGCGCTTGATATCTATCAAAACATCCACCAAAACGAAATAAATATTCCATTCTGATATTGACTGGCAAATAACATTTTTTATTAGATGGAAAAAGAAGTCAGAAACAAAAAATGAAATACAGCCAGGAGACATGGCTGAGTTTCCGCAGTAGCGAGTGAAAAAATGATCCACAAAGAGAACCTGAACAAGCCATTGCGCTGGGGACTTGTTGGTGGTGGTCAGGGAAGCCAGATTGGTTTCAGCCACAGAGACGCAGCAAGACGTGATGGTAATTTCCAGTTACTCGCAGGAGCGTTTGATATCAACCCAGAGCGCAGTAAACGCTTTGGCATGGAAGAGTTGGGGCTGGACGAAGATCGCTGTTATAGCGATTACAAAGAGATGTTCAGCCGTGAAACTCTGCGGGAAGATGGCATTCAGGTTGTGACTATCGCAACGCCCAACAGTACTCACTACACCATTGCCAAGCTGGCACTTGAGCATAACCTGCATGTGATCTGTGAAAAGCCACTGACGTTTACCTCGGCAGAATCAGAACACTTGAAAGAACTGGCCGACACTCGAGACCTGATCTTTGGTGTTATGTACGGCTACACCGGCTATCCGATTATTGCCCAGGCACGGGCGATGGTTGAAAACGGAGATATCGGCAAGGTTCGCATCGTTCATATGCAGTTCTCTCACGGTTATCATGCTGAAGCTGTTGAAAAAAACGATCCTGGCCTGGCCTGGCGGGTCACCCCTGAAGCCTCCGGCCCTACTTATGTTCTTGGTGATCTCGGAACTCACTGCCTGCAGATGGGTCAGCTGATCAGTGGGCAGAAGATGGAAAGCCTGAGCTGTATGCGTTCCAGCTTTGTTGAAGGTCGCCAGCTGGAAGACGATGCTCACGTAATGATCCGTTATAAAAGCGGAGCAGTTGGTACTCTGTGGACGTCTGCAGTAGCTGTTGGTAACACCCACTCTTTTAAAGTTGAAGTGATTGGAGAAAAAGGCACGATCCGTTGGTGGGATGAACACCCTAACCAGCTTGAGTATGCCCCTTTGAATGAACCTTTCCGCAAGCTGGATCGTGCGATGGGCTATCTGTACGACTCTGCACGCTTTGAGCGTGTTGGCGGCGGGCACCCTGAAGGCTATTTCGACTCCTGGGCCAATATCTATCGCAACTTTGGTCTGGCTATTCATGCCGCCCAGGCTGGAATGCAGGAACAGCTGAAGGATATCTGGTTCCCTGGTATTGATGACGGTATTGAAGGCGTTCGCTTTATTGAGCGCTGTGTTGAGTCTGCTGATGATGGCAGCAAATGGGTAACGTTTTAACTTCTGGCAACGTTACAAACCTGCCGGGTATTACCCGGCAGGGCCAATATTCAGTTCTCTTCTCTTTTGATCAAGCTTACGTTCCAGATCACGTCTGTTATATCCAGCTACCACTCGCTGCATTATGTTCCAGTTGGTTAAAAAAGCTTCCATTTCACAGGGAGGAACACCGGTATCAAGTGAGCCTATAGCTTCTCTCAGGTTTTCTTGGTCACTTAGATTCAGGATTGCCTCTATCATTCCCACTTCCAGGCAGGCCTGCTGATGCCTGTTGAAATGCTTCTCAGGGTCATCTTTCCGGAGAGCGACGTTTGCTCCTCCATAAAATGGATGCGGCCGATCATTCACAAAGGCATCCATTAAGCTTCTGAAAACTTCTTCCTGCTGCCCATAAACATCCGCTTGAAGCTGTCTTATTTGCCCTGATGGGCCATCCGGGCTGTTGATATCTTTTTTCAGCCTATGCAGTGTATTGTACGGTGGCTCGTTGCTTCCCCTTCCCGTAACATGCTTACCCAGATAATTCATGCCTCCCAGAAGCAAGGCCTGGTCAATTCCAACAAACTTTCCCTCTTCATTCAAAATAATATTGCCGCTACTTAGTACGAGGGAAAGCCTGTCAAAGTTACCCATCAATATGTCATAACAGGAAATTTCACCCAAAGACGCAAGAAAGTCCGGAGAGTTAATCTTTTGATAAAAATCTGTTTTTTCTAATCTGTGTAGAGGACGGCCATTAATATATTCACAGACAACTACTTGAGATCTCAGCTGTTCTGGCGATGATTGCACAACTCTGTTCTTAATATCCTGCGGAGCAGGAAATGATCTGTTGGCTTCTGCAGACAGTCTTCGAGCCTCTTCTACTCCCACTCTCCTCGATTTAGGAGCCGTTACTCTTCTACCAACTTTATTAATAAAATTACCGGCAAAAACCTCGTTTGCTGCTGTCGAGTTCCAGCATTTTTCATTATACAGCTTCATCACACATGCATTATTACAGTGGAGACCCTTTTCACCAAAAGTTATATCGGCGTCATCCGCCATAAGGAACATATCTCCCATTTGCCCCTGGGACCGAGTGAGAGGCTGATTGTTATCATAGTCAAGGAATGGTTTTCCCAGCTTCTCATCAAAGGAAGTGAGGTCAACCCTTCTTCTGGCCTCATCGCCTCTGCGGTTGTCATTCCTTACCGGGAATGCAGGCAAGGCACGTTCAAATTGTGGCCTCCGACTTGAAGCCGGTATGCGCACCCCTGTATTGTTAGCTGTATGATGATGCCGGGACAACTCTTCTCCGTGCTCAACTAACGTCCTGATTCTTCTGGCGTCACGCTTTGGTATTTGGGAACTCACTTCTTTAAGTAGCTGCTGCTTTGTTTTGCCCGACCCAGTGCAAATGACCTCTAAGACCTTTCTATTGACCAAACCTTTGGCAGTTACAGTTATTCTGCCTTTTTCATGAATAGCCACTTTGGCGACCCCAGAAGCAGCAAGAATCAAGGCAGCCTGAACTGAATCAATATTTCTGTTTTGGATTTTCTTGTGCAGAACTTTTACGGCATCATCACAGCCTTTCGGCAGAAAAAAACTTGGCAGGACTTCGCAACATAAACGCCAAAGGAAGTTCATCTTTTGAACTTTAAGATCACCATCCAGCCATCGGTTCCCATTTTTTTGTAGTTCACTGGCAACCTTATCTGAAACCAAAGAAGATCGTATCTGCTCCGCCAGCATCATATTGAGGCAATCCCTTGCTCTTCACTCATCCAACAGTATAGGTGAAATTTGTATAGAGCTTGATTATTCTGCCTTATAAGTCAGTTCCTTCATTCAAAGTAAGGACAACTATTACTTTTGCTCAATAATCCACTCATGGGCAGGATCATTCCGGAATTTCCACTCCCGCTTAGGTCCGGCCATAACATTCAGGTAATACAGATCATAACCATGTGGTGCACCTACAGGATGGTAACCACGAGGAACCAAAACGGTATCACCATCTTCCACTGCGATAGTTTCATCAATGCTGCGGTCATCGGTGTATACACGCTGCAAGGCATAGCCCTGAGGTGGATTGATTCGGTGGTAATAGGTCTCTTCAAGGAAGGATTCTGCTGGCAGGTCATCCGTATCATGTTTGTGAGGTGGATAGCTGGACCAGTTGCCAGCCGGGGTATAAACCTCGGTAATCAGCAGGCTGTCAGCATCAGCATTATCCATCATGATATTGTGAATAAGTCGCTTGTTGGTTCCTTCCCCTCGATCAAGAACGACAACCTGTTCTGCAGGAATCAGGCGAATCTCTTTGTTCTTGCCCAGATAAGGAGCCTTGCAGAGAGCAATCTCCGCATCTGTTGTTGCCTCAACGTCAAAGTCATGCCCTGCTGGAATATAAACAGAATCTGTCGGAACCTGTTCATGAACACTGAATCGACGGCCAAGGTCGTCCATCTCTGTAGCACCCGAGCTGAATCTTGCTTTACCTTCCAGAACAACTACACAGGTTTCATCATTGATTATGGGCTGATGGAGCTTTTCTCCCTGCTTGAGACGAAAGACTTCAAAACCGACATATTTAAGAACTGGGTTTTCACCACGGTGGATCGCAGTGGAGGCTTCACCTCCAGTGCGGGATACTGCTCTGACTCTGTACTCTGACACGAACGACTCCTGCCGCTTTCTAAGAAAGTTCTAATATTCACTTAAATGAAATTTTTTATCCAAAAATATATTAATGGCATATAATGCGAGTCACGTTGACTTGGGGCACAGTTCCCCTGTAGTAGTTTTTATGAACCAAAAAAATAACACCGCAACTGCCGATGCGCCTCGATTGCAGGAAACCATCCAGCAGCATTATCCAGACCTTAGTAAACGTCTGAAACAGCTGGCTCGCTATATTCTGGAAAATCCGGATCGAATTGTTCTCTGCACCGTAGCAGAACTGTCAGAAGAAGCTGACGTACCCCCTTCAACTGTCATCCGCTTTGCCAATGCCCTTGGTTTTAATGGTTTCAGTGAAATGCGCCGGGCGGTTCGGTCTCAGCTTCATTACACAGGCTCCTACAGCGAACGGGTTCAGGGAAAGCATATCACCCACGATAGCTCTGTTCCCGGCATGCTTTCCAATGTTGTCAAAGCCACTACCGCTTCTCTGACAGCTCTGGAAGAAGCTGTTCATGACCCTGACCTGCTTCGAGCTGTCAATCTGATTCAGCAGGCGGATACCGTTTACGTAATGGGTGTACGCCGGGCTCACCCTGTTGCACTTTATCTTTCTTATGGCCTGTGGCAGCTGGATCGCCGTTGTGTTCTCCTGGGCAGCAAAGGTGGGCTCCATAAAGAAGAAGCTTCAGGTATTCGCCGTACCGATATGGTCTTTCTGGTGAGCTATTACCCCTACGGTGATGAAACCCTGTGGATGCATGAGCATGCTACACGCCGTGGAGCCCGCCTGATTACCATGACAGATAACGAAGTCAGCCCCTTAGCTACTAGTGCAGATCTGACCCTTTACTCCAGAGATGCCGATATCAGCGGTGTGCGTGGACTTTCCACTTCTATGTGTCTTGTCCAAAGCCTTATTCTGGCCCTGGCAAATAGAAAATAGTTCTCTTTCTTTTATATAGCCCTGTGTTCTGACAGTTTCTCAGACAGGGCTATCTCACAAAAAATTCTTAAGTGTAGAAACTACTCTGCATATGAATTGCTTCTGACTACAAAGCGACAATTTTCCCAATACCTTGCAAACCCCGGCCGATAAATTAGATTGAAAAGTGTCGACAATGGAATTTTCTCATGCACGGACGCAGAGTTTCCCTGCCCGCACTGCTGGCACTGAGTGTCGCAGCTGCCCTTGGCGGCGGCACCTTTGCGCTTGCGTCCCGTACACCTCCCCCCAGCTCTGCCACCACCTCATCGTGGGAATGTAGTGCAGGTCTGCATCAGGACTGGCGCTGCAGCCCTGGGGTTGGCCAGCCTTACACAAAGTCTCTTGAAAAAATTGGCAAGCACAGTAAGACCATGCGCAAGGGGCTTGAGCACCTGATGAGTGAAGCCATGCGCAAGTCCCAGGAAGAACTGGAGGAATGGGAGGAAGAGGAAGAAGATCTGATCCCAGACTATCCCGACGATCCTGTATTGCGCAACCTGCCCAACCTTCCTAAAAGAGACCGCCCGGGAGCACCACTTTCAGGCACAATAAAATCAATGGCAGATCAGGACTGGGTATCCCGGCTTACCTCCCTGTCTTCCTGGCCCCAGGACCAGAGGAGCCTTCCAAAGCGACCAGAGGAACCGGTGCAGGACAGTTCCAAGGTGACAGAGGAAGAGGTCAGCCGTTCAGTGCTGTTATCTGACTGGCTGAAACGGGCCCAGAAAAAAGCGTCCTGGATCAATAGTGAAACCACAGATGAACCTGCATCGGAGCTGGTTGGAACCCGTGTTCATGTGATAAAAGATGTTACGGACAGCCCCGAAGAAGAGCCTTTCTTTGACCGCCAGCGCCGGCTCTACGCTGATGACTGGATTGAAAATACAGAAAACCAGACATCCTGGGCAGAGCTTGAGCAGGAAAAGAAAGTACCGCCACCTGACAGGTCATTTGACAGTCTGATTAATGGTAAACAGCCACCCGATGCACCACCAGAAGATGAACGGGCCAACAAGGATATGAAGCTGGTCGGCAGTATAACTCTGGGTGAGCGGCCGACAGATGCACCTTTAGTTGCCAAAATTCCTGGCTCGACTCCACTGCTGCCATCCGAGAAAAAACAGAGGCCCAGAGGACTGGGTTACAGCCTGCTGGCTCACCAGGCCTCTTCGCCTTCTCAGGTAGCACCAGAAGTCAAGTCCATTGTTCCACCCGTTAGTGTTCAACTGGCTCAGCAGCGTATGCCGGCCTTCCAGATGCAGCTAAAACAGGCCCAGAGGCAGATTCCTGCAGAAGTTCCCCCTGTCTCTGCTCCTGTCCAGGTTGCTCCGCAGGTTGTTTCCCCACCAAGGGTCATTCAGCCAGGCAGTCTGCCTGATCTGGAAGTAACTCCGGCGGAACGTTTGTACAAGGCAGCGCCACAACCTGCAATTCCTTCATCGCGGCCTATGCCCTGGCAGCGTCATGCAACTCCAGAACAGTGGCAGCATGCCCCATCAGGCACTCGCATGCCTGAAACGAGATCTTATCCCCAGGCACCCGCTGTATTTGCAACAGCCGATAATATCAACTTGCCAAATGCCATTCAGGCTGAACAGGCGTTACCCCCCTCTCCACAGACTGAAACAGCTCAGCAAAAGATACAATTGAGAAGCTGGTCCCTGAAGGGACAGTCAATGGCTCAGGTGGTGCCGGCAGAGATTATTACCCCCGTTCCAGACCGTGTGCATCCCACACAGCAACCCGAACCTGAATGGCCGGAACCCCGCTATAAAGCAGGAGAACGTCTGGCTCCAAGTCTGCCTGCCTATACCAGCAAGGCCACCTGGCCCGGTATGAAGAACAACCAGATGCTGAAACAGGTTCAGCCTGAAGTCAGGCCCAACACCCTGAGAAACTATCGCCGGCCGCCGCCGGTTTCCCCCAAGGATATCTATCGAATAGCTACGGAAGAACCTCCGTCTGCAGGACGAAGGGAATACAGAAAGGAAACACCTTTTACCACATCGGCCAAACTCCAGCCCAAAGGCCCCAGCTCGGTAGACCGTTTAAGAGAGAAAACCAATGAACCATCGGCCTATCTGGATCTTGAACCACCCAGGATGGAACCCGCTCCCCTGCCGCGGGTTATGACCGGACTACAGCAGGTCAGCATAGCCAGCCAGCCCCGGATCATTGAGCAGGCTTCTGTTGATGATATGCTGACAGCACCCTCCGGCAGCGTTTCCATCCAGTGGCTGGCGACAACTCAGCCAGGAAAGATCTATCGACTTCAGCAACGTTATCCTCTTCTGGAAGAGGCCACTGTTGTCCGTTTTAACAGTCGCGGGCAAACCTGGCACCTTCTGCTGACTGGAGTCTATCCCGATATGGCCACAGCCCGGCAGGCACTCAACAGCCATGAATGGAAAACAATAGCCAAACGCCTTAATCCGTGGACCAGGCCCCTGTCTGGGCTAAAGAAGCTCGAAATGGTTCGCACGGATCAAACCATTCTCCTCAGCCAGAACAGCAGACAAAACCTGCCCCAGGGAGCCTATACCATTCAGTGGATGCAGGCGGAAAATCCAGAGGTGCTGAGAAATGTCAGAGAGTACTACCCGCAGCTCTCCAGTGCAGAAATCGTGATGCTGTCCCGCAAAACAGGGGTGCAATATGTTTTGATACAGGGGCGCTTCCAGAACAGTCAGGCAGTTGCCAGAATCCTGAACCAGCCCCAGTTCCAATCACTGACCAAAAGGCTGCGCCCAAAATCTCGCCCCATGGCAAGCCTCAAGAACAGCACCCAACTCATAAAGAGGCCAGTATTTACACAGGTCAGCCTGCCGATGGACAGGCAGACCAGCAATATCCTGATGGCCCCGGAAGGCAGCTACACCATTCAGTGGCTGGCAGCCAACCAGCCCCAGATGCTGAAGAAACTTCAACACCGTTATCCTGTTCTTAAATCAGCTCAGACCGTCCATTTCCGTCGGGATGAGCGGGACTGGTATGTTCTGGTGCAAGGCCAGTACTCGTCACCAGGAGCAGCTCAGCAGGCTTTAAACAGACCTGAATTGCAGCAGCTTGCCACCAAGCTCAGACCCTGGGCGAGATCAGTCTCTGGTTTACGCCAGGTTGCAGGCAGTTAAACCCCCTTAAAACTTATAGGTTGCAGCAAAGTAGTGGCCGACCCCCGTAGTATTCTGTTTCATGCCAGGAGCATATTCCACTCCATCCTTGAAGTTAGCCATATGGTTATAGTATTTCAGACCATATCCCAATGACCATTGGTCACTATGCCAATAGAATCCATTAAACCACTCCAGGGAATGCGATGTTCTGGTTGGTCCATCCTCATTTTTAGCCAGCTCATCATATTTAAACTTGTAATCCAGATAACCTTGATAGGCTATAAATGATTTATCCTCGAAAAAGTAGAATGGCTTGAACCAGTTTGTCGTCCAGATATAGCCACTCCACTTACGTTCCTCTTCGTGACCACCACTCTCTCTCGCGTAACGCGCCAAAACATTTGAACCAATAACGCCAAACCACGGTAACTCTATGTCCGCTCCTAAACCAATGAATGTTTCGAATAGTCCATTTGCAGCCGTGCCATCTGAGTCACAGTTCCCATCTGCGTCTTTACAGCTATATCCCTTATCTCCTACATTCATCAACGTCGAGATATACAACTCTTTTACCGATCCAAAAGAAAAGTCACTATTCAACATCCCATCCAGCGAAAACCTTGGGGCAAGTTTCAGATAAAAGTTATCTTTCTTGTGCAGGTCATCACTCTTGCGATCAAGAATATCAAAAACATCAAGGTATCCATACAGACTGATTATTCCATTCCTGCCTCCAAATTCCATTTCCAGATAAGTATCCTTTTCGTTTCCAAATGGAAGCTTGTTATCCATGCTCTGCATAATATTGAACTGGAACCATTTGTAGTCGTTCTTATGGATATCGCCATCGGTGTAGTCAGCAGCGAAAATTTGCGTACACCATAACCAGGCCAGCCCTATTAAAGAAAAAGTTCGGATAAAATCGCCAGAGCGGTACACATTAGAGCCAAAGTACTTCATCATGACTTCCAGCTGCTTATTGCAAAACAAGACGGGAAGAAGTGTAGGCGGCCTTGGAAAAACTGCAGGGAAACTGATCCAGTCAATCAGGTGCAGTCGGTCTGTTGATATAACCTAAGAAAGATAAAAGATAGACGTCTGGGGACCAGCTCAGGGAGCAAATAGAATGAAAGGTCTGGCTAAATGGGTTGGCGGAATTACTCTCGCCCTTATAGTCCTTGTTATTCTGGCAGCAGTTGTGCTGCCAAAGGTCATTGATCCAAATGATTACCGGGAAGACATCTCAGCACTGGTGAAAGATAAAACCGGTATGACCCTCACCATTAATGGGGAAATCGGCTGGTCTGTTTTTCCCTGGCTGGGGCTGAACCTTAATGATCTTCGCATTGACGACACCCGTCATAAACAACTGGGAGCCCTCAATCATGCTGCTGTAAAAGTAAAACTGCTGCCACTGCTCAGCCAGAAAGTTGAAATTTCCAACCTGGAACTCAGCGGACTGAAACTCGATCTGGAAGTCGATGCCCAGGGCCAGGCCAATTGGGAGCCGGCACAGCCAACCCAAAAAGCTTCAGAGTCCTCAACAACTGGAACAGATACAACCAGTATGCAGACTGAACCAGCCACTGGTACCAGCCTGCCGGCATTTGATATTGCTTCAGTTGCTATTACTGGTCTCAATATCAACTACCGTGATATCCCAGCCAACAGAACAGTTGCCATTACCCAGGCGCGACTGGAAACAGGAGCCGTTCTTTCAGGACTGCCTTTCGATCTGGATGCCTCTTTTAACCTGAGCAGCTCTGATTCAAACAGAAGTGACTCAACGCTGTCTGCCCAGATCAAACTTGCCGGCAGGCTTGCCCTGAGAGCAAGAGACAGCAAGTTCAAAGCCAATAATCTGCAACTCTCAGTCACCCCTCTTGGTACCAGCAGCCCTGTTTCCCTGTCCCTGACCGGTGATGTCACTGTATCGAAGGACGATGTGGTGACAGGTAACCTCAAGGTTCCCGCCATAGACCTGGCCAGATTCATGGAGCAGCTTCATCTGCCTGTTCCAGGTCTGGCAGGCGGAGATCAGGTTCTGCGCAAAGTCAGCCTGGGAAGCAGCTTCAGAAAAGAGGGTAACAGCCTGAGCCTGGGTAAGGTGACAGCGTCTCTGGATAATTTCCAGCTTGATGGCAATATCGCCATCACTGACCTGAACAAACAGGCGATCACCTTTAATATCACTGGCAGTGATCTGATTGTTGACCCTTATCTACCAGTAGCCGCCTCAGAACAGGATAGCGCTACAGCACCATCAACTGTCCCCTCTTCTACAGATACGCAGACAACCGGGGATGAAGTCATTATTCCCGTTGATGTTATTCAACAGCTGGACATCAAGGGCACAGCCCAGCTGGCCTCTTTGACAGCGAAAGGTTTTTTGTTTGAGAAGCCCACCCTTGAAGTTAAAGCAGAAAATGGTTTGGCTCAGATCTCCAAACTGAATGCCGGGTTCTATAAGGGCATGATAGATGGTGCCGCCGGGGTTGATGTCAGTGGAAAACTGGCCAGGCAACCAGGGGTTTCAGCCCGGGCAGATATCAAAGGAATTGATATTGAGTCTCTCTCTTCACTGGTCGTTAACCTGAACCAAGTCAAAGGCGAGACGAATGCCAGCCTGAAGGTGATAGGTCATGGTCTGACCCAGAATCAGATCATACGCAGCCTGAATGGTGAGGTCGGCTTTGAAATCTCCAATGGCATGCTGCTGGGTACCAACTTTAACAAAAGTGTCTGTAGCCTGGTTGCCCGGGTACGTAAGGAGCAGATGACCAAAACCGACTGGCCAAACCAGACCGAGTTCAAGAGCCTGAAAGGGACGGTGAAAATTATTGAAGGCGTAGCCCGGAACCGGGATCTGACGGCCGGGCTTGATCAACTCAATCTGGAGGGGGATGGTGAGGTTAACCTGATTAATCAAACCATGGATTATCATCTTGGCCTGACCATTACCGGAGATACCGCTTCTGAAGAGGAATCTGCCTGCCGGATCAACGAAAAGTACGCAGATATTTCCTGGCCTCTGCGGTGTAAGGGAAAAATTGGTGACAAAGGCCTGTGTGGCGTTGATGAACAGCGTCTTGGCAAGACCCTTGGCAAGCTGGCCGGCCGGGAAGTGAAAGACAAGCTCAAGAAAAAACTGGAAGATAAACTGGGAGACTCACTCAAAGGCCTGTTTAAATAGTCATAAAAATATTTCACACTACACACTATTCAGGCCTCCAGCTGGAGGCCTGAGTGCATTTGATCATGAATAAATATTGATTATTTTTTAATGCCTGACACCTCAGCCATCCAGCAAGCCATTCTCAGTTGGTACGACATCCATGGCCGCAAGACTCTGCCATGGCAGCAAAATATTAATCCTTACCGTGTCTGGCTCAGTGAAGTGATGCTGCAGCAGACAACCGTAGCTGCCGTGGTTCCTTACTTCGAGCGTTTTACGGAATCATTCCCCAATGTCGCCGACCTGGCCGCTGCAGATGTTGATAGCGTTCTGCACCTGTGGAGTGGGCTGGGTTATTACAGTCGCGCCCGCAATCTTCACAAAGCAGCCCGGATGATTGTCAGCGAGTTTGGCGGACACTTTCCAGACAGCCCTGAAGACCTGCAGAAACTTCCAGGTGTCGGACGCTCAACAGCCGGCGCCATTGCCAGTATCAGTATGGGCATCCGCGCCCCCATTCTTGATGGTAATGTGAAAAGGGTCCTCTGCCGTCTCCATGCACTGCAGGGTTGGCCAGGAAAATCTGCCGTTGCAAAGGAGCTGTGGACCCTTGCTGAGAAATATACTCCTGACTCACGCCTGTCCGACTGGACCCAGGCCATGATGGATATGGGGGCAACACTCTGCACCCGCAGTAAACCTGATTGTGCCAGCTGCCCGATTTCACAGTGGTGCGAAGCCCATGCTCAGGGCAAGGAAATGGACTTCCCGGAGCCAAAGCCCAGAAAGGTGCTACCTGAAAAACAGATACGGATGTTGATGCTGGTTAACACGCATGGTGAGGTTTTACTGGAAAAACGCCCGCCTGTCGGCATATGGGGAGGACTGTGGAGCTTTCCGGAGTTGTCTGTTGACACTGAATTGCAGATTCATACAGAAGAGCAACTGGGTTTAACAATCTCTGAACCCGAGTTATGGAACCGTTTTCGCCATACTTTCAGTCACTATCATCTGGATATTGAACCGGTAAAAGCGTTTGTAATATCAACAGACGACCAGGTTGCTGATAACCAAAAGCACTGGCACCCAATCAGGGAGCTTGGTCAAATGAGTAGTATTGGCCTTCCTGCCCCTGTGCAGAACCTGTTGTTACTTTTGGAGCAGAGTCTCTAATTTCAAGATGGGGCAATCACCGGGTGAAGCTCTTTGAGATGTCCCAGCATATAGCTTTCAATCTTGAATCCCGGACGGCCGATATTATCGACCTGAGCTTCCAGCTGTCCGGAACAGAGCAGAAGTAAACTGCCATTAAAAAAATCTTCATATGTCAGGGGACGATCAACCGTTGGCAGTACAGAAATCTCAGGCAAATCAGTACAAGACTTCAAATCAGGACCATACTGTTTTCTTAGCTCTTCACGCAGCTTTCTTCGAATCAGCCGCAGCCGGACAGCCTGTTCAATATTACAGCGCTCATAGTTGCCTGTACGATCTTTAGCACTTTTACAGCCACTGATTATTGCAACATTCAGAATACGCCCCAGCTCAGTTATTGCGGTAGAGAAAATAAATGGCTGCTCCCTCAAGAGCCTGTGCAGTTTTTTGGAAAACATATATCGAAGCAGATCGATAAGCTCATCCAGCTCTCTCCTGACCACAGGGTCAAGAGCTGGATTTTGATCCAGGAACTGCTGGACAAAGCAGCCTGGGGACAGATCTGCATCTGGATCAAGGTTACCAAACAGGCGTATAAATGTTTCCTCGTTGATTTTGTCTGCCAGATCCCATGTACTGGCAAACTGCCAGCTGCTGGCATAAGCCAGTTTGTTGCAGGGACAGACAAACATAAAGAGATTGGGCTTAACCTTGACTTCGTACTCGCGTTTATCTACTCCCCGTACCGTTATCGAAACACCTTCAGCGTTCATTTTACCAGCTTGCCTGTGCAGCTCTGTACACCAGAGATGCTCATCATCAATTGGGTCGAAGACTGAGAAGAAACTGCGCAACTTGTCCGGACTCAGCAGGCAGTTATAAAAAACCGGTAACTTAATACAAACCCCGGGGTCAGCCACCGCCCTCTCCAGCTCTTGTGTTCGAAAAAACCTGCAGCAGACTGCAAGAGCTTCTTTCCAGCGGAGCTCAGACACTTTTTCCCGAATGTCCTCTGATACCGCATATGCATAAGGCACCCCCATCCGGACTTCTTTTAGCACAACCTCCTGAAGCTCACATTCATCCGTCACATCACCTTCTGTTATCTTCTCTACCCACTTATTTCTGACTACTGTCACAGACAAGTTAACAGCATGATCTTCCGCTGCACGATCACAGGAAGGGGTAATATGTCCATCATAACCGAGCATATCCCACTCCCCTGCATTTTGGCCGCTGCCTTTCAGCTTCAGGCAGGCGGCAGGGAAGTGCATCACTTCAACGGTGTGATACTTACCATTAAAAAGATACTGAAGTTCGCTCCCTTTAGGGCAGGCAGCCTCTTTGCGAAGAGCTTCTATTCTCCCTTTTTCAAACAGGCTTTTGCTGATCTGAAATTTATCGAGCAGCTGCTTTTCCAGCCTATGGAGCTCCTTGATCATTCCAGGCAGCTTCTCAGCATTACACACCTGCTGCTCTTGCCACTTAGCTATCTGCTCAATTTTTTCTGCTGCAAAACCTCCCGTCCCCATTTTGAGTATTACCGCTTGTTGCGCAGCAGATGCCATCAAACGAACACAACTATTCCAGTTCTCTTCACGTCTGAAATCATTTTTGAGCATGACTTTCAGTGCCTGGCTGTCACTTCTTAGCCTGGCTTCTATATTTTCCAGATCATGGGCCACCGCTTGGTCAACACTTACAAATATCTCCCCTCCATCACTATCTTTTTCTCTATCCTCACGATCATCTGTCTTAGGGATTCTTCCTCTAAGTTCTGTTATCTTCCGAGACACCTCATCAAGTTTTTGGACACAACTGTTATAGGACAGCTTCTTAATTGATGTCACTTCAAGGAGGGGAGATATCAATACTCCTTCAACACTCTCTAATAAGGCTGCTATATATTGCTTCTGCTTTGCATCTGTACCTGCTGAAACCATGGAAAGCAGCTTCTTATCTTTCTGCAGCTCTGACAGAACAGCATCTTTCCAGACGGGACTCTTCAGCTTTAAATAAGCGCAGGTACCAGGAAAGAGGGAGTGGAAGAGAGTCTGATACTGATCGAGATACTCAAGGAACAGTGAACAAGCTTTTGTTTCATTTCCCATCACCTTAGCTTTATGCAGGCTCCATGCTTCCTGGCAAAAAGAGATGACTTTATCCAGTTCTCTCTGGAGTAGCTTGCGTATCTGCCCGTCACTCATGCCCCACTTCTGTGTTAGGGCCGCCATAAGGGCAGAATCTTTCTGTTGCAGGTTGAATAGTGATGCATAAGCCGAAGGCTCTTGAACGGGGTCTGCTTCGTCACTCTGGCTGGAAGCAATAGATGTTTTGCTTCCTGCTAATGGTGGTGTTGATTCCCTCAGGCTACTGGTTAGGCTTATTATCTCACTTGACTGAACAGACGAGTCGTAGGCACTGTCTGTTTCATCATTCAGGTCATAAATTCTGTTCATTACACCCTCTGGTTCTTTTATGTGCAGATGCTTTTGCAGTTGCTTAACCAGATCGGTCTGGGACTCATCAAGAGAGATTTTTTCTCCTTTGGACCACGTTCCCTTCTTCTTTAGTGGTGATACTGAATTACTACCTGCAGAATCGGTTACCGTAGAGGGAAGAGTGTGTATAGGTGTGCTTGAAGCAGCTGCTGTCGCCTCAAGTATCTTGGCTTCAATTAACCGTTTCCGTTTTTTAAATTCTTTCTCTCCCAAGCTGCCTTGTGGAGATATACCTGTATCACCCCTCAACCCTGCGGTTTGTAATGCTTTGATAGGAGATGCTGCTGAATGACTGGCCTTTTTTACAGGGGAAGTTAATAACGGCTTGGGAGTCAAAAGTTCAGACTTGGGGCCAGGTATCTTTTTTCTTAATCTTTCCGCTAAATAAGTCTGTACTCCGGTTGAGTGCGACTGGCTAGCTGCACTTGCAGGAAAAGATAGTTTTAGAGAATCTCTCCTCAACCGGGAAAACTGCTGACCTGACGGTGAAGGAGCAGTCTTTCCTGTGGGGTGCTTTTTGGCTGTTACAACTTTGCCTGGGATCTGGTCTGCCTCTGGCACTGCAGCCGCCTGAACTTTTAAGGGAATTGTCTTACCAGAAGCAGAAATGACAGCAACAGCTCTTCCATCTGGGCTGTGGACAACTGCTGGCTTTTTGGGTTTTGGTGGAGGGACTGGTTTTTGTTTTGATCCAGAGCCTTTGAGTGGTTCCATTACTTATTATCATCTCATCTGCCATTGCCATTCTCATTCGACAATACAAAAGAGTTTTCACGTAAAACCAGGCTGTTATCACCAATAACATTCTCAGTCAGACCAGAAGCTAGTAAGATTCCCGGGATTCCAGTCTTTCAAGCAATAACCGGAGTAGTCCATGACCCGTACAGTCAACTGCATCAAACTGGGAAGAGAAGCCACCGGCCTGACCATGCCTCCCATGCCTGGCCCCAGGGGGCAGTGGGTCTATGAAAATATCTCCCAGGAAGCCTGGCAGATGTGGCAGGAGCACCAGACCCGCCTGATTAACGAAAAGCACCTCAGCCTGATAGATCCTGAAGCCCGCAAGTACCTCGGTGAGCAGATGGACAAGTTCCTGAAAGGCGAGAGTTACGATGAAGCTGAAGGTTATGTTCCAGAAAACAAAAAGGCTCCTGAAAACAAAAAATCTTAAGCGATCCATGTGCCCTACGGGCGCTACAGGTCAATGAGGCTTCGGAAATACCCAAAAGATATTTCCAGTATCGGGAATATCCCTTAAAACTGCCGTGTGGGTGTTGACTCGGCCAGATGAAAACAGTTTAATACGCCCGCACTTGCTGTCGGGCCTGGGTAGCTCAGTTGGTAGAGCAGCGGATTGAAAATCCGCGTGTCGGTGGTTCGATTCCGCCCCTAGGCACCATCTCAACAGCAAATCAGCCCAAGCCTGGGTAGCTCAGTTGGTAGAGCAGCGGATTGAAAATCCGCGTGTCGGTGGTTCGATTCCGCCCCTAGGCACCATATTTTACTTAAAGCCTCGCATCAGCGGGGCTTTTTTGTACCTGCAAATAAAGCTCTCAATCAGATGCGCCACAGGCATCATCTGGATTTACTTGCCACATGACGTTTACGAATAGACCACCTTGAACTTTTCGAGAATTAAAATCATGTCATTGTCTGGCTGTAACCCTTGCTCTTCACATTCTGCGGAGAAGAAATCCCAATGAGCCTGACGCCACCAATCCAGAGATTTGTCACCCTCTCCTTCTGAAGCTGCAAACTCAGCGGTAATCTCTGAGAACTTGCACTCAGAAACCTCTGTTGTTTCAATAATTGAGGTAGGATTTCCATTCCAGTCAGTAACGACCTGCAGGGTTCCAACTTTTGGCATTGGCTCAAGACCTGATTCATACCAATACTTCATGCTGCAAGTAGCCGTTTTCTCGTCACGTAAAATCAAATCAGAGCAAATATTTGCATTTTCTTCATCTGCGCAGAAATAGTCAGCCACCACATTTTGATGTTTCTTTCTCTGTGCAGGGTTGAGCGTCTCAAGGTATTTGTTCAGATATTCTTTTTGTACTTCATTCATAGAGTTGTACTGAAATGTTGTGGTTTAGCCATGTAGCAGCAATACCTGTGTTCAGACAGACCGGGCACACCAGACAATCCTGCCTACTACCTGGTTGGACTCCTGATTTCGGGCAGTAATAGACCAGTTTTCAAACTCAGGGTTATCACTGATAACTTCTATTTCATCCCTCTTCTGCCTCAGGCGCTTGGCCAGCAGGCCGTTTTCTGTCTGTAGCAGATATAGCCCTTCCCCATGAACAATTTTGCGGGAGATATCCACAAGAACCCGATCACCTTCATGAAGAGTGGGCATCATACTCTCGCCACGGATACTGACAAAAGCCAGACTCTCTCCAGACACACCCAGCTGACCAGAGAGAAAGCTTTTGGTGAAAGCAAAGTAGTCACTGATATCTTCCGCCAGAACTTCCGCTCCGAAACCGGCACTGGCCTGAACATCAAACATGGGTGCAAACACCATGTCTGAAGATGGGGCCTGGCCAAGAGGCTGCCCGGCCTCACTCTGTTCTCCCGTCAGCAACCAGTTAAGATCGACCCTGAACTCGTCATAGAGACTTTCCAGATAAGTCATTGAGGGCCGGCTGGCTCCACGGCAGATCTTGTAGATATGGGAAACTGATTTCCCGGTCAATTCGGCAAACTGCTTTTTATTACCCTGAGTTAACTGGTCAACAATAAGCTGGAATCGATGGGCAAAAGCACTGGCCATAGACAATGAAACTCTGAACTGCTCAAGAAAAAGATTGCCAGTATACGGGAACGGAACCAAAACCGCGCTGTACATCCATCGCTCCAAATTTTTTAGATAAAAAAGTGTTTGGCAGGAAGACGATATAGACAGCATGTTTGACTCTTATCAAGCAGCCCGGGCTCTATCAGCTCTAAAGTCCCTGTTGACCATGGAAATGTATTTTCCATCGCCCTGGGTGACAAAAACCCAAGGCTATTTGTGGTGAAGTGTGGAGCCAAATATGGAATGCCTGATGCGGGCCTGGCGTGAAAACGAACAGCTTCTGAAAAACTGGTTATTGAAAACAACAGGTAACTGCGATCTGGCTGAGGATATTTTGCAGGACGTGTTTCTCAAGGCCCTGAAACACAAGGAGCGCTTCTGTTCTCTGAACCATGAAAAAAGCTGGCTGTTCACAATCGCCAGAAACGCAGCCATCGACATCCACCGTAAACCAAAACTGGAAGTCAATACCGAGCTCAGCCAGCTCTCTTCCTCTGACAAAGAGAGAAGCAGACCAACCCTGCTTGAACTCCAGACCTGCATGACCAGAGTTCTGTCTGAACTCAATGACATTGACCGCGAGGCTATTGAGTTCTGCGATATCAACGGTATGAATCAAAGCGACTTTGCTGATATGAAAGGGCTGTCCCTGCCCGCGGCAAAATCAAGAATCCAGCGGGCAAGAAGCCGCCTGCGTGCTGAGATGGTAAGTAAATGCAAAATTCGGTTTGATGAAACCGGCGTCTGCGACTTTACTCCCAGAAAATAAATGTCCAGCTTTCTGCATCCTTTTCCTTTCTTTCCCGTGTTTATTAACAGTAAGTCTTTAAAGGGAGAAGGTTCATGCTTCACTGGTTTACCTTGCTGGCCGACTGGCTGACTTATTCGGTTTTTGCACTTACGCCAGAATCCTCCATAGCTGAGGGAGTGCATTTCTTTATTGAAGATACGACTAAAATCCTGTTTCTACTGGCATTGCTGATCTACGCCATTGCCGTGGTACGTGCTGGCCTCAACCCGGAGAAAGTTCGTTATTACCTGCATGATAAAAACAGATATGCAGGCTACTTTCTGGGATCAACTTTTGGAGCCATAACACCCTTCTGCTCCTGCAGTTCTATTCCTCTGTTCATGGGGTTTGTATCAGCCAGAATTCCCCTTGGAGTCACCATGGCATTTTTACTGACTTCTCCCATGATCAATGAGATCGCAGTTGTACTGCTCACCTCTTTACTGGGAATAAAGTTCACAGTTCTCTATGTCACCATCGGTATGGGGGTTGGCATGATTGGTGGTTTCCTGATCGATATGTTCCGGTGCGAACGCTGGCTGGTTCCGTTTCTTGCCAAGCAGTATGCAAATACAGGCACACCTGTTGAAATTGAATATCAGAGTAAAAAGATAACTCTTGCTGAGCGCCACAGGTTTGCCAGAGAAGAGACTCTAACCATTCTTATCCGCATATGGAAATGGGTGATTATCGGGGTAGGAATCGGTGCTTTTATTCACGGTTTTATCCCCGAATCCTGGGTTCATGACAACCTGGGAGCAGGACAGTGGTGGTCAGTTCCAGCAGCTTCAGTCATGGCTATTCCCATGTATGTGAACTCCACTTCCATTATTCCTATTATGGAAAGCCTGCTGAACAAAGGCGTCCCCCTGGGTACAACCCTGGCCTTCTGCATGAGTGCCGTAGTGGTCAGCCTTCCTGAATTTATGATGCTGAAACAGGTTATGAGCTACCGGTTGTTAACCTGGATGGCAGGATATCTACTCACTGCCTTCTGCTTGTTGGGCTGGCTTTTTAATGCCATGCAATTCTGAGAAAGAAAGGAAGTCATTATGAAAGAAGTCAATGTTTATGGCTCTGGATGCAAAAACTGCACTGTTACCGCTGAACTTATTTCCCAAATCGGTCAGGAAATGGGCTGCGAGATCAAGGTCAACAAAGTGAAAGATCTGGAAGCCATCATGAACGCCGGTGTTGTCAGTACTCCAGCTGTCGGGATTGGAGGCAAACTTGTTCATTCAGGCTCAGTGCCTTCAGCCGAAGAAGTAAAAGCATTTTTGAAATAAACGGTTCCGGGGAGCTTTTCAGCTCCCTTTTCTCTGCTGGGTCAGCCTGTCGAACAAGTATCGTCAATATACGCCATTACCACCCCCGGGGTTCACATCTTCGCAATTCCCTACAATTTTGGAATAATCGTCAAGCGCTATTGAAGTCTCTGACATTTATCACTCTGGTCAAAAAAAGTAGAATTATTCCCAGATTCACGACTGGTTCATCAGCTCCCGCATCTGCTCGCGGATAAAATCTATGAACAGTCTGACTCTCTGGGGCAAAAGCTCTCTGGACCGATAAACAATACTGATTTTGCGTTTGGAACCGTGCCAGCCTGACATAACCGGCATCAGCTCCTTATCACCCTGTTCAATAGCAACATAAGACGCAGGAAGGTTAACAATACCCAATCCTTCACGGGCTACCCGAAGCGCGGTGGACATACCATCCACATGCATGCGTGCCCGCGGGTGAATGGTAATTTTGTCACCACTATCTGTGCGAAGTCGCCATTCACGCAGGGGCCAGCAGGTAATAAGAGAGTGACCGGTCAGGTCATCGGGGTGCTGGGGGCAGCCATGCTCGCGCAGGTAGTTCTCACTGGCATAGAGGCCAAAGTGAAGAACTCCCAGAGGCTGGGCAATCAGATCGGAAACCGGAAGCTCACCACCAACAAAAGCGACATCTATCGTTTGATCAAGAAACGAAGGCGGATTGTTATTCAACTGAACATCAATCCTGATATCTGGCCACTGCTCCATAAACCGGGCAAGACAGGGAGCCAGATACGAGCCGGCCAGATTCGCCGGTGCACTGATGCGCAACAGCCCCCGAGGATAGCGATTACTTTGACGAACTTCACGGGAGGCATCGTCAATAACATCAAGAGCAGATGCGCAGTGCTGGAAATACTCTCTGCCAGCATCGGTCAGCCTTAACCGGCGGGTGGTTCTTTCGAGCAGGCGACAGTTCAGTCGCTCTTCCAGAAGAGTCACTTTCCTGCTGACAGTTGAGGGCGGCAGGTTCAGGTAACGCCCTGCAGCGGCAAAGCCCTGTTCACGGACAACGGTGATAAAAATCCGAAGTTCTTCCAGGCCGGAGCCAGTCATAAGTTACATCCATACAACCAAAAGGTATTCAGAAACAGCCTCTGAAACCTCGTTCGAGATATATGATTATGCCTAAGGAACTGCTGCTGGAGCCAATGCTTCTTTTATTTGGCATGTTATTCACTGCCACTATCTCAGCCACAATTTTTCGTCTGCTGAGGGTTCCTTACACCGTTGGTCTGCTGGTGCTGGGCATTGCTCTCAGTGCCATGACCGAGTGGTTCCCGACCATGGCGGCCCTGAACAGCATTACACTCAGCTCTGACCTGATTATGTATGTTATTCTGCCAACCCTGATTTTCGAGGCTGCGATCAATATTGATGCCAGGCTGCTTCTGAAAAATCTGGCCCCCATCATGCTGCTGGCAGTATTCGGTGTTCTGGTTTCCACCATTATCATTGGCACTTCTCTCTACCAGCTGAGCATTCTGCCTCTGGGAGCAGCCCTGATCTTTGGTGCCCTGATTTCTGCAACCGACCCGGTTGCCGTTATTGCCCTTTTCAAGGAACTGAAAGCCAACAAACGCCTGACCCTGCTTATGGATGGTGAGAGTCTGTTTAACGATGCCACAGCTATCGTATTGTTCTCTGTTCTGGTCGGCATGGTCGGTTCTGCTGAAAATGTTGGATCAGCAGATCTGTGGGGAGCCCTTGGCCACTTCGTAACAACATTCTTCGGTGGCGTGCTGTTTGGCGCTATTATGGGCCTGCTGATGGTTGCCCTGCTGCGTTTCTCCCGCAAGGATCGTTTTGCCCAGCGCTCCCAGATGATCATCATGGCTTATATGACGTTCATTATCGCCGATCATTTCCTGCACCTGTCTGGTGTTATGGCTGTTCTGGTGGCAGGAATTATTGTCAGCCTTAACCGTCAGTGGATTATGGATGAACGTCGCTGGGAAAATATTAATATTTTCTGGGAATACGCAACTTTTGTAGCCAACAGCTTTATCTTCCTGATGATGGGCATGACCGAAAACAAATTGTTTCAGAACCTGGATCACCTGATGAGCATTCTGCCTGTCCTGACCGTTACAGTTCTGATAGTCGTGGCAGCACGTGCGGTTATTATTTTCGGCCTGGTTCCGGTCAGTAATAGGTTCCGTATGGCAGAACGAATCAACAAGGGCATGCAGATTGTTATGTTCTGGGGCGGCCTGCGGGGAGCGGTTCCTATCGCCCTGATGATGGCTCTGCCTGAGGGCATGCCTGGCCGTGAACTGATCTTTGAGATGGTTCTTGCCATGATTCTGGTTACCTTGCTGCTGCAGGGTACAACAACCGGTCATCTGCTAAAGGTGTTCAGCCTGGCGGGAGGATCCCGGGAAGGGGCCAAGGACCAGAATCCCGCTCAGCCTCAGTCTGCCTAGTCTCTTTTCCGGGCAGGGAGCTCTCTTCCCTGCCCACCGCTTTTTTCTAATACCAAAAGACCATATATGGCTTCTAAGTATCCTCCATAGCACTGGCTTAACTTCGGCACTGGTAGTTTTCTCGTACGCACTGTTCAATCTGCAACCAGAAAATATTCCATTTTTTGTATTTTTGATGCATATCAAAACAGTCATAACATGCACTGCCGTACATTCATCGACAGAATTTTAAAGCATGCACTGTGAATTAGTTTTCTTTCGTTTCCCTGGAGGAATACAGAAAACCTCACAGCAAAAAATAACAAACAGCCTGAGGGTCTATGTGCCCAATGGCTAATAATAAGGAGAGAATAATAACGATGGCGATGAAGAAGCTGATTAATAATCCTGAACGGCTGACTTCCGAGCTGCTCGAAGGTATGGCCCTTGCCTTTCAGGATAAAGTCAAAATTGTCTCTGAAAAGATTGTCTGTCGTGTCAATGCAAAACCGGAACATAAGGTTCGCATAGTCACTCTGGGTGGATCAGGTTATGAGCCAGCTCTTAGTGGTTTTGTCGGAGAGGGTATGCTTGATTACTCTGTAGTAGGAGATATCTTTGCCGCACCGGGTGCGCCCAAGGTTTTCGAAGCATTGAAAATGGCTGACTGTGAGGCCGGCGTCCTTCTGGTGGTGCTAAATCATGAAGGGGATGTGATGTCCGCCAATATGGCCATGGAGATGGCTCGCCGGGAAGGGCTGAATGTTCGCATGTTGCTGACCCATGAAGATATCAGTGCCGGCCCGGACGCTGATATCAGGGAACGTCGTGGTCTGGTCGGCTGTGTTCCTGTCTATAAAGTTGCCGGCGCTGCTGCTGAAGCTGGCTTAAGCCTCAATGAGGTCTTTGAGGTTACTGAGCGTTTCAGCCTGAATATGGCAACTCTGGCTGCAGCTCTGAAACCCGCAACCCACCCCCAGTCAGGCCTGGAAATTGTCCATCTCGCTGATAAAGAGATGGAAATTGGCACGGGTCAGCATGGTGAAGGTGGCGGTGACCGTTGCGGTATTCTTTCTGCTAACGAAACTGCGGAAATCATGTTGACCCAGCTCTGCGAAGCTATCGGTATTCAATCTGGTGATGAGCTGATGCTGCTGATTAATGGTGTCGGTTCAACAACTCTGATGGAGCTGTTCCTGGTTAACAGGGCAGCCCACATCATCCTCACTGAAAGGGGTGTAAAGATCAGCTGTAATCCCGTAGGTGAGTTTCTTACCGTCCAGGAAATGGCAGGTTTCCAGATGTGCATTGCCAGAGTTGATGCTGAGATCAAAGCTCTCTGGAAGGCTCCATCCAATGCTCCCTTCTGGGTTAACCGCTGATACCCGGTCAATATCAGGAAGCTTCTGACGGAGAATCCAGCTCCAGCAGTTCACTGATAACCTGTTTATGCTCAGGGTGATGCCTGAGCAAAAACTCCTTCTGTTTCCCCTTGGTCCAGCCCATGTTTTTCAGCAGATTGACCAGCCCCTGGTAGTCATCTTTCTTGATACCCGTATGGTGACGTTTACGTTCCACTGCCTGCAGCTGGGCATGGTGGGCATCATAACCATTGAGGCTGCTGTTTCTCTTCAGTTCCCGTCCGATGGTACTTCGGTGGCAGCCAATAATACGGGCAATTTCAGACTGGCTTTTCCGCTCTCTTCGAAGGGACCAGATCAGAGTCCTATCCTTCTCCGTCAGTTGCTTATAGCTCATGCTCCTTGCCTCTGGACTAATCTATCGTGTGCTGCAATAAGGAATAAAACAATAAAATCTATGGAACAACAAAATCTATGAAACAATAAACAGGTGAGGAAAAAGAAAATTTGATCTACAGCAAACTGTCCAATACGAAAAGACTTATCTATTTCAATTATCAGCCCTCCACTTGACGTCAGCCATGTTCGGAACAGCATAAAAGGAAGACAATGGCTGAATCACCGGTCTTTCAAGAAGGTAATGCCATGACTGCAAGGGAATCCCTCGCCCATAAGATTGATATGGCTACTGGACGCATTCCTGTTGATACACTCATTTGCAACTGTCGTGTTGTAGATGTTTTCTCACAGACGCTGGTTGAAGGGCCGGTAGCCCTGGGAGACGGCAAGATTATCACCGTTGGCCGGGAAGCTGCTCTTCACTCTGCCCGCCAGCGTATTGATGCCGGTGGCGGGATTGTCATCCCCGGCCTGATAGACGCCCATGTTCATATAGAGTCCTCGGCCGTTATTCCTTCCCAGTTTGCCCGCTGTGTTTTACCTCACGGGACTACATCTGTTATCGCTGATCCACACGAGATTGCAAACGTCTGCGGGCTGGAAGGTATACGCTATATGCTGGAGGCTTCAGAAAACCTGCCTCTGAATGTCACCGTTATGCTGCCTTCCTGTGTACCGGCTACACCTTTCGAGAAATCCGGTGCAACCCTGTCAGCAGAAGATCTGGAAACCCTGATTGAGCATCCACGGGTAGGTGGTCTGGGGGAGGTGATGGACTTTATTGGGGTCACCAACGCTTCAAAAGATATGGTGGACAAGGTCAGCCTGGCAAAGCGCTATTCCAAGGTTTCTGATGGCCACAGTCCCGGCCTGCAGGGACAGGAGCTAACCGCTTATGTGCTTTCCGGTATTAAAACCGACCATGAATGTTCTACCATCCAGGAGATGCATGAGCGGATACGACAGGGAATGTATGTTCAGATACGACTCGGTTCAGCCTGCCGTGACCTTCCCAATCTGGTTCACGGCGTAACACCAGCCAATGCCAGACGCTGCCTGTTCTGCACAGATGACCGTGAACCCGGTGATATTATTCGCAATGGACATATCAACAGCAACCTGCGTATGGCTGTCGAGCTTGGGCTTGACCCGATCCTGGCAGTTACCATTGCCACACTGAATGCCGCCGAATGCTACAACCTGCGAGGCAAAGGGGCCATTGCTCCCGGCTATGACGCAGACCTCGTTATTGTGGATAATCTGGAGAACTTCCATGCCCGCTATGTCTTCAGCGGTGGTGAAAAAGTTGCCCGAAATGGCGAACTGCAGGTTGATTTTCCTGATTTTATCAGCACCAGTGTCACCAACACTGTCCATATTGCCCCGGTCACAGAATCTGATCTGGCTCTTTCTGTTCCTTCCGGTGAGGCACGGATGATCCAGGTACAGCCAGGCTCTGTTCTGACTGGATCAACATCAGGCAAGATAAAGCTGGATACCGACAGCTGTTTTGATTCCAGGCTAAACCCCGGGTTAAACAAAATCGCTGTTGTCGAGCGTCATAAAGGCAGTGGCAATATTGGCCGGGGAATTCTGGCTAACTACGGCCTGTTCAATGGTGCCATAGCCACATCCATTGCCCATGACTCTCACAATATTGTGGTTGTTGGTGATAACGATGCCGATATGGTGGCAGCCATCAAGGATATCGAAAAGATCGGTGGTGGCATAAGTATCTGCCAGAGTGGCGAGGTTCTGGGTAATCTTCCGCTTCCTATTGGCGGGCTGATGTCTGACAAACCTGCGGCAGAAGTCGCCGAACAGATGCACACTCTCCTGAGTATCGCGACTCAAAAGCTCCAGATTAACCCTGACATTCAGCCTATTATGACTCTGGTATTTATGACTTTACCGGTTATTCCCGAGCTTAAACTAACGGCCAATGGGTTATTTGATGTGAGCCGTTTTTCGTTTGTGGAAACGGAAATCAGTTAATAGATGATATCAACAGAAAATTTTCAGGTTAGACACTTTAATACTTCTGATCTGAAAAATTCTACCAAACAATTTAATCAAGCTTCCCAAACATCCATTCGATCAAGGGATCAATACAGAGAGATAAGTTCCTGAGCCTGAAACTAAACAGGCCAGCTAAAGCCGGCCTGTTTGGACTGATACAAATCTTAGTTATCAGTGGGTACGCAGTACAGGTCAATTCCTTCTGAGAGAATCTCCTCAGTAGTGCCGTGATCCATTCTATCGTCGGTGATAATCAAGTCGTAATCTTTCAGATCACCGATTTTGTGGAAGGAATAACGGCCATATTTTTCACTGTCTGCGACAAGAATACAGCTGTCAGCCCGCTCAGCCATCTTGCGTTTCAGGGCACAGCGGCGCTCGGATGGTGTTGTCAGGCCCCGGCGCAGATCCCAGGAAGTGCAGCCAATAAAGGCCATATCGACATGGATACAGTCAAGGAAGTCGGTTACCCGGCCCCCCAGGCAGGACTGGGTACGATCATCCACCTGACCACCAGGGATGTGCACCTCAATATTCTTGTAGCGGCACAGGAACTGGGCCTGGGCCAGATCGGTGGTCACAACCCGGATATTACGGTCTGTCAGCTGGCAGGCAATATCCATACAGGTGGTTCCGGCATCCAGCAGGATGGAATGGCCATCCTTCACCAGAGAAGCGGCATACTGGGCAATAGCCACCTTCTCTAGAGGACTCTGGTTACGACGTTCCTCTGTGTGGGGCTGGGTGTTGATAAACTGGCCTATTGTAGCCCCGCCGTGGGTACGACGTACCAAACCCTGTTCTTCCAGCTTATTCAGATCCCGCCGGATCGTCATGCTTGAGACTTCCAGATTTTCAGCCAGAGTCTCAACATTGGCGTATTCGTGTTGGCGCAGGAAGCTGAGAATATGTTCGCGGCGTTCAATGGCTAACAAGGGTCATATCCTCCAAAACTGGATTATCGCACTGAACCGCTCTTCCAGCCCGTCAGAAGCAGGGTGTAGGCAGGTCGCGCGGAAATAGGGCAATTTTATAGGTAAATCAGCCTTTCCACCCCCTTCGGAAACCCCGTATTTTTGAAATTTTTTTTAAAAAATCGACTTTTTGCGAACTTTTTATGCCTCCCGGTAGTCAATATAAGTAATCGCCCGGTATTGGAAGAGCTGGGTCACCTGACACACATGGAGGTTTACAATGAACAAACTCAGCTTTCTTTTCAAGACTGGTGCTGCTGCCGGGGCCGCCATTAGAACTGGAAAGGTTGCCACATCCAATCTTGCAGAGACTTTTGCTGGCAAGTGTGTAGAAATGACTACACAAATATCAAACTACCTATCCCCTAGTCTAAGCAAAGCAGTCGTATCTTCTGCTTTGCATATTTCTGAGCTCCATACAAGAAGCACTTTTAAAATCACTCTATACATACCTAGATACATAGCAGAAAAAAGCTTTGCACTACCTCTACTGTTGCCTGCTGTATGCACAGTCGTAAAGTCAATGACCCGTGGCTACAATGCACGTTCCTACCAGGCTGAAAACAATGCTGTTAAAACTCGTCTGATTCTGGCGAGTAACAAAAAATGTGCTGATGTAGCTTCAAAGAGACAAAAGTACCTTGAGGGAGAAGCTGACAGTTACAAGAAGCTGGCTGAAAGAAAAGTCAGCATAACCTGGAACATTACCAAGTGTGTGGTAACGACAGCCTCCATGATTTTTGTTCCCCATATCACCCTTGCGACTGTAGCAGCAGTAACAGCTGGCACTCTGGTCATTGGAGTGGCATCTCACTACTGGGAAAAAAGTGGTAACCGAAATATGGCACAAACACTTCAACAGGAGGCAGATTCCTTTGGAGCAATTGCAGAAAAAGCTATAGAAAACTCAAAACGTGATAAACAGCTCAAAAAGCTGACCGAAGAAAATGCAGCCCTTGAAGAGCGTACTCATGAGCTTGGCGTATCTTACGGGAAAATGGCAGAGCAAAAGCTTTTAGAAGAGGACAAGAATAAGAAGCTTAAAAACGAAAAGACAGAATTAGAAGCTCTTGTTCAACAAAAACAAGAAGCTAACAAGGAACTCTCTCAACAGCGTGAGGAGCTACAAAAGCAGCATGACGAGCTTTATACACAAGTTCAACAGCTACAAACGGATAAAGAGAATCTGAGTAATGAGTGTCGTGAGACTCACCAGGAGCTGGAACAAAAGGCTCATCAATTTGCTGAGTCAGAGAACCTGAACCACAAGCTCGACGCTGAGATTACACGTACAAGAACAGAAAACAGTGCTGTACTGAAAGCAAACCAGCAACTGACAAAGCATAATAGTGAAGTACAGGAGCAACTCTCCGTTCTAAACGCAGAAAATCAGCAGTTAATCACTAAAAACTCTGGCCTTGCAGAAACTGCATACAATCTCGATATTGTACTGACGGATGTGCGAAATAATCATCAGCGTAGTCAGCAACAGAATACAAAGCTTTTTGAACAGCTGGCAGAACTGAAGAACCAAAAGTCCGCACAGATGGCTGAATTTGACAACCTGAAAAAGGAGTTGTTCAAGCTACAGCATAACCTCCAAATGGAGAAAAACTCCTACGAGGAAACTCGTGAAAATAATGAGGTATTAGAGAACGAGAATGTCAAACTGTTTAATGAACTGGCACAGGCTAATTCAGACAACATTCAACTGCATAATGATAGAGAGCACCTTCAAAAGCTTGCAGTGGAGCATAAGGGGCTTATTCAGGATATGCAACGGAAAAACAAGACTCTTGAAGAGGCCGCTGTTCATTCCAAGGAAGATATAGCTCTGCTAAAAGAAGAGAAACAGATTCTCTTAAATACGAATGAAAAGCTCAGAGAGAGTTATGATGACGAACGCAAGCAAAACAAAGAGAAAGTAACTCAATTGAAGGAAGATTTGGCCTTACTAAAAGTGAAAAATCAGGTTTTCTGTGACATAAATGAAAGGCTTTTAGAAGAACGTGATGATCTCAAGAAAACAATGAAAAGAAAGGAAGGTGCCAATGAAGAAGCTGCTACTTTATTAGCTACTGATAAAGGCATATTAGAAAGCTCATGCTCAGGATATAATCTATGGCCATTCGACAGCTTATCCTTGTTTCATTAAACTGTTTATAAAACCACAACAAATATCAATATGCAGCTATGGGCTGGTTTATCCGGCTCTTTTTATGTTGGACAAGAACTTATTTTTGAAATAGCAACCGGAAAACAACACCAGAGTGATCATCCCGGTTTCTTGCGATAGCTGCCCCTGAATGGCAGGCCATGACCAATCTGACAATATAGAGCCCCAGCCCAAGATGGGCTTTATCACTCTTCTTTTTTCGTACCGACACCATTGAGTTAAACAGACTCTCCTGCATGGCTTCTGGCAGAAGTTGTCCATCGTTTTCCACCTCAATCATATAGTTATCGATGGTGGAAACCAGGCGGATAATAATTTTTCCTTGAGGTGAGCAGAAATCAACTGCATTGGAAATCAGCTTATCCAAAGCCTGTACAATCATGTCTGGAATAATGGCTGCAGTACAGGATTCTTTTGGCAGCTCAAGAATAAACAGCTTACCAGGGTATACACCTGAATAGGCATGATAGAGATCTTCCAACATCTGTCGGAAATCCACTTCTTCCCTTTCTACACTGGCCATATCATCAATCATGGACTCCAGACGTGTTGCTTCACTGATGCTGCTTAACAAACTGCTTAACCTGTCTGCACCTGCCATAGCTCGCTCAGAATAAACCCTGGCCTGGGGGTGAATATCTTCATGTTCAAGATTATCCAGAGATGAACGCACCACCGCCAGGGGGGTTCGCAGCTCATGGGAAAGTTTGCTGCCAAGGGTGCGAAGATATTCCGTATGCTCTTCCAGGCGCAACAGCATGGTATTGATACTGCGGGACAGCTCCCCTACTTCATCTCTTGCCTTACTGACCGGAAACAGTGTCCGCAGCCGCCCATCCCGGATTATGCACCTTTCCGTAGCCCGGTTTAGTTTTCTAATTCTCAGGGACAGCCATGATGCATACCCAAGCAGTCCTGTCACTGCTAGAGCCATCACAAAAAAGCTCAATGAAAACAGACGGTTAAAAGATCTCCACGTGATAGAAAGCAAAGCCTGGCTGCCCTGTTCAGCAATCAGGGCTCCAAGGACTTGCTCTCCTACCATTTGTCCTCCAGCTAGTTGTTCTTTAACCAGCTGTTCTCCAATCCCGTCATCGTTATTCAGTAATGGCAGTGCTGCCAGGAGGCGGTAGGTTTCATTACCCCGAAGCCATAAGTATTGGGGATGCCCATCCAGGGCCTTGGTAACAAAGGAACCCTGCCAGTTACCATCGCGCCAGTGAGCACTGTAATCTGGCAGCGAATCCCAACGAAGAATTGTGCGGAATAACCACTCCACCAGCCATACTGGCTGCTCATTTTTCTGGGCATCAGACCTGGAAGCCGGACCAGTATCAGCTATCTGCCAGCCAATACTGTTAACGACTCCAAGCCGCATTTCCGGCTCCAGAAAATACTCAAGAGTCTCAGCCAACTGCCAATCTGGCAGAACCAGGGTTCCAGGCTCAGCTCCAGGAGCCATAGAGCCAACCCTGCTTTCATCCTTTCCATTAATAACGAGAAAACCCAAGTATTTTCCCGTCATACTCAATGGCATCATCAACTCCAGCTGGTACCCGCCAGGAATTTCGCGCCAGGCTCCTCGAATCCTGTTTTCCCGAACAATCCGGGACGTGCCATTCCAGACTGTTTCCGTTTTGGCGACAACGGGCCCTGGTGCTTCGGTAACAATGATATATTCTCGCGTCAGCCCCTTTTCATCTTTCAGGAAGAGCTGCACACGATCACCATTGGCCAGTGTTTTCCCTACCGGGCTGTAATAAACAACACCATCACTCTTTACCAGAAAAGCGAGATAGAGATTGCTGCCGTCAGATGCAGCATTAAAAGTTACAGGTGGTTTGTCGCCCTGATCTTCACCAGCCCGACCATAAGAGCGGCTGGACAAGTTCTGTGCTTTCCAGTCTTCAAAATAGCCGTCCGGTATCAATCCACTCCTTGTGGGGTGAACATAGACAACACCTTCCGGAGGGCCTTCTGAAGAGCCTTTGGGAGAAATCACATCCGGAACACTGCCTCTCAGAGCCAGGCTGGCTGCTGTAGCACGAAGCGATGCATTCAGAACCTGGGCCTGCTGCTCACGCAGGGTCAGTGCCATATCCCTTACCCAGTTGATGCCTGCGACCGGCAGTATCAGCACCAACAGGCTGACCAGCAATAACTGCCGGCTCAGTTTCAACGGGCACTCCAGCGGTAACCCATACCATAAGCTGTTTCAATGGCTGCAAAGTCTGGGGCTACACTCTGGAATTTTTTACGTATACGCTTGATATGGGAGGTAACGGTATTGTTGTCCAGAACCGTACGGGCGGCATCCATCAACTGCTGGCGGTTACGAACCTGACCAGGATGACGAGCCAGGCTGTGAACAATCCAGAACTCAGTAACAGTTAGAAGAACATCCTTACCCTTCCAGGATACCGTCATACGATCAACATTAATCTTGAGTTCTCCCCGAACCATGACTTCATCACTTTTTTCCGAGGGAGCCCGACTCAGCTCAGCACGTCGCAACAGGGCGTGGACCCGGGCCATCATGTGGGCAATACTGATGTCTTTGGTAAGATAGTCATCTGCACCAAGGCGCAGACCAGAGATCACATCCAACTCTTCATCCCGGGCCGTCAGAAACACAATGGGGAGTTCTGGAACCATGCTGCGCAGTTCCCGGCAAAGATCGAATCCCCCTTCCATCTCATCTCCCAGACCAACATCAATCACCGCCAGATCAGGAGTCTGCAGGCGGAACGCAGCCAGAGCTGAACTGCGATCTTCATAGTGGCTGACAGAAAACCCATGGCGCTGAAAAGCATCCCGGTAGTTGGCGGCAATATCAGGCTCATCTTCAACAATGGCGATATGGCGGGGCATGGAGGGTTCGGCTCAATTAGTTAGAACCCCGCAAGAGTACCATAAGCTGTCATTCAGAAAATTGCTGTTACCTTTGACGCAAGCAGTTTTTAACTCAAACAATCATGAGCGGGCTATGTGCCCTATGGGTAAAATAACAGGCTGTACTGGCTAACATGAACACTTCCCTATACTCATGAAGTAACAGTCTGCAAGGAAGCAATCAATGAAAATCAATACCCTGTTGTTATTTGGAGCTCTCTGCTTTTACAGTTATATTCATGCAGCACCTCTTCCTGATAAAAACCAGCCAGAAACCATGCCGGATAGCCCAATTGAGCAGGCTACCCCCGCAAAAAATGAAGCACTGATCCGCCTTAAAGAACTACGCCTGAAGGTACCCAAAATATGTGTTGCCCAGTGCAAGCAGGAAGGCCACCCCTGGCGGGGCAGGATCATATTGCCTGGAAGCGCCAAAAGGATCGATTATCTGAAAGCCGAAATTACTGAGGATATGAACTTCCGCTGTTTCTGCAACAATGTCCAGACCTCAAAAAACAATGCTCCGATCTGGAGCAATATTGACGCACAAAACAAGTGCCCCGACCGGTGTAGCCAGGAGATTGACCAGACGACAGGTGAATCTGGTATGAAATGGACCGGACACTGGTGGACAACAGTCTGGAATAAGCGCTCTGTGTGTCAATGTGCATCTTATTAACCCAGCTGCTTTGAGAGTCACGGCGGGCCTGTGATCCCTGCGTCACCCTTGAACCCTGTGGTATGTGCGCTGGTGCACAGCCGTATTCATCGTCTTGTGTATGGAGCCTTTGAGCCGAAGGCTGGGGTTATGGTCAACCGCAATCAGGTTCTTGAAAAGAATTATTTAAATCACTGCGTGGAAGTGACTGACGGTGCGCTGTCGGAGGAGTGTTCAACCATGTTGTCGGCGTTTTCTCGCAACCGCTGCAGGAAAAAGAAAGAGGAAAAGCAGCGGTTGAAGGCAGCTGCTGAGATTAGGGTTGATGAGGGTTGGTGCTGAACTCTTCAGGCGAAAACTTGATTACGCCTTTTTCTCCATAATATTCTTTCAGCTTTTTAGGATCGCGGGTGGGTACTGCTGCGTAACTAAGATTTGGAATATCCTGAGATTCTAAAACCTGATCCTGCCAAATAGTAAGAGGCAAATCATCTTTAATATACGTCTGTGGTTTGTTGGTTGTTTCATCAAAGGCCCGAACAAATTTTGTTGAGCCAGCTTCTCTCGGGTGAACATGTCTGAGGTTGGAGCGAATAAAGCGAATATGCCACTGGATATCTGGATGCTTTCCAATGAAGTTATTTAATAGCCGCCAGCAGCCACCTTGTTCTTTGCTATTGGGGTTGTGGCTGCAAGGGTCCCGAGTAATCAGAATTTCTACGGTTTTTATATCGCCCTTTCCCAGCTCTTCTTCCAGACATGGTCTCATATTGACTTCTGCATGCCGGACTTCCAAGCCTTTAGTGTTGCAAAACAAGAAGCAACGTCTGTCATCCATATTTATGCGCAGAATCAGCCAGGTCGAAAACTGGAAGTGGCTTGCCGGGTGCTTGTTAATCCACTCAATTTGATATAGTCGGGATAAAGGGCCAATTGTTGCCTCCTGAGTCAGTTTTATAGGGTCGCAGTAACTGGCACTTGTCTTCATGCCAGCGTGAATGATGTGTTGCGCATCGTTGTGCATAATGACTATTTGTTCAGCCCAGCTTTCCATGCAACCATTAATATACGGTGTTACGGGCAGTGATGGGGTTGCGGTAGCGGCTTCTAATGTGGGAGGAACCGATGTGGAAGAGCCTGCCGTTTTCTTCTTTGCTTTTTTCTTTTTCGTTTTACTGGCGACCCCTGTCTTTTTAGTAGATGAGGCTGCTTTGGGTTGTTCCGCTTTACCTTCCTCTTGCACAGGCTCTAGTAGTGCTGAAGCTGCTCCTGAGTCTGTGGTGGATTTTTGCTCTTCGGTAATTCCTGTTACTTTCTTTTTCTTCTTTTTGGCTTTTGGGGCTCGTGGTTTTGAGGAAATTGATTCGAGAAGTTCCTCTATTTGAGCTACATCTTCTTCGAACTCGTACTTTTTATAGATTTCCAGGGCCTTCTCGTAGTATTTCTGGCTCTCAACAACTTTGTTTTGTGCCAAAAGGTGATCGGCCATGGACTGCCATGCAGAGATATCACCCTTTTCTGTAGCTATTTCTAGAAAAGCATCAGCTTGATCTGTGCTGGCCGCAGTAAGAGCCAGTCGGGTATAGCCTCCTGCAAATCCGCCTTCAGCTGAGGCAAGATAGCTTTCTTCCGCCTTGTCAAATAAAACATTAGCTTCATTAATACGCTGGGATATCGCTTTGCTCTTTCCTTCGGCCTCAGCCTCAGCCCCTCTCAGAAATAAAAGTTTTGCTGCAAGAAGGACTTCTGTAGCTGGTCTTTCGGTTTTTCTGGGTGCTGCCTTTTCGAGCAGTTTTTTTCGTCTGGTTTTCGGGTAGCTGTCTCCGTGATCAAGTAAACGTTGAAAGCTCGGAATTTTTTCGAAAATGCGGTCGGCGAAATCTGTTTTCTTAGTTAAAACCGGGCTGCCGAACAAACGCTGTACGCCTAAGGCGGAAGCACGGGTGAAATCCACATCCGAAATGTGACCCTGCCGAATATGTTTTTCTATTTCCTGCAAAAGGGAAACTGTTTGTTCGGTACCAACAGGGTATTCAAATTTTATTTGGGCACAGGCTCGAAAAAGATGTTCAGCATGCTGGCAGTCATACAGGGGCTTACCCGTGTCAGATAGCAGCCAGGTATTATCCAGACCTGTTGGCAGCCCAAGATTCATCAGACTACAGTCCAGATAGTAGGTTGGGCTATTGTGGTGACCAGACTGTTCAAGTGCAAATAGCCCTTGCTCGTTATATCGTTTTGATTCCCCAGGGTTGTTATGTTGGTCGCTATCGCCCTTTCCGAATATGCATAGTTCTTTCCAGTGATCCCAATAGAGGGCCATCTTGACATTAGGGGGCGGCACTTTCAGAGCCGTGGGTTGAACGGACTTCATAAGTTGCCATTTCCATTCTCTGTTTTGTCCAAGCAAATGGGTGTAGGCTCGCGTTCCTCGACTAATATGAACGACCTTTTCCTCAGCATCGGTTATGTCCAGTTCGGATGCGCATTTGACTGCTATCTCCATGGCCATTTCGGGAAAGGTCTGACGCATCTCTCCCATGCTCGTAGCGTATATTAATGCCTTGATAGCCATTCGGCAGGCTGCTCCGGGGTGATCCTCCTGAGCAAGGATTGCAAACAAGAGGCATGCGTATCCCTGAAGAACTGGTCGGGCAGTTGGATTCTTGTCAGGTTTACTGTCCGTTTTTATATTGTTGTCGTGAAAAGAGTGGGCAAATTCATAAGTCAGTTTCTTTAATCTCTTGCGTAAACCAGCTCTTTCTTCACCGTCTTTAGGATTTTTTTCTATCAGTGCCTTCAGCTTGTGGATGCTCTCCATTTTGTCGTGTCGGTATGCCTTTTGAAACTCATCATAGGTATTCACATATTCCTGACCTAATTCAGGGTCAATGCAAAATAGGGTCTGTACTGCACGTTGGGTCTGTTCCTTGGGAGGCGGTTTGTACTGCTTCGTTTCTGACATCGATTGTGCGCCTGACACCTCCCTTTCTGGTAAATGAAGAGTTGCACTATCTCCGGTTAATAAAAAAGACACATCGTATGGCTTCTGAAGTTCAGGAGTTGCTGTAACGTCAGGAGTGATTGTGATTTTTCCCATAACGGTGTGAATGCCAGCCAATAGGTCTTGCTGAAGCTGTGCACTGTCCACTTGCTCAGCAGAACTGTTTGAAGAGGAGTTGCCAAGGGGAGAAGCCATATAATTCACATTCCTGTACTTACATAACAAAAGGAGCTTGAGTAAGTTAGAGGTGTGATATCGGTAATGGTTCCGGGATTTACCCAAAAAGGAGTAACAAGGCTGTCAGGTGTTAAAGGGTTGAACGACTCCCTTTCCCGCTTTTCGCCATGGTGGGAATTGGCTTGTGAGGCTGCTTAGCCGGAATATGGCGATAGCAGCGCTGAATATTCTCCACATACTGAACTGACTCTTTGTCTCTGGCATAACCAAATCGGGTTTGAGAGTGCCACCCTCAGGTATCTTCCCGAAGTTCAATGGTCACTACCCTCTCCATGGCATAAGCATCGTAGTTTCCTTTAGTGGCCTGGGACTGAAGAGCACCTTTTCCTGAGGTGAATATCCGGTCACCAGCAATGCCCTGACCCACCAGATAACTATAAACACTCTGAGCCCGGCGTTCGGATAACTTGATGTTGTAGCCCTCCTCACCACGGGGGTCAGCATAACCAGTCAGCTGAATCTGTACCTGGCCATGTTTGTTCAGTAGACGTACCAGCCTGTTCAGGCGATTTTTATCACGTTCGGTAAGAGTATCTCCAGCAGTATTGAACATGACGGTTATCTGCAATGAGTCCAGGGCCAGTCCCTGATAGCGACCTGACTCCTGCTGGGCCAGCAGTAACTGTTCGCGAACCTGGTCAAGCTTGTTCTGCATCAAGGTAAGCTCATCTCTGAGCTGGTTGCTTTCTTGCTGCATTCTCTCCCTTTCTATCTCACTTTCCGCGGCTATATTAACGCTGTCACCCAGCCAGTCTCCGGCAGCCACACCCAGCACGAATCCAATGGGGCCACCCAGGACAGCTCCTGCAATGCTGGAGCCGGTCAAAATGCCAGCTTTCTCCCTTGTCATTTCTGTCTGTGCGGCCTGCACCGGCAGGGCTGATGCCAGGAAAAGGCCAAGGACCAGAGCCATAGCAGAAAAATGGATACTCTTGCTTTTACATGCCATAAGAAAGCCCCTTCAAGTTGCTGTGAATGTTTTAGCGGAGGATTAACCTCTCTGCTTACCAACAATTAAACAGAACAAAAGAGGCAAAGCTGTGGGGCAGCAATGGCAATTTGTGGAGCAAATATGGCGAATTGTGACATCTGATCCATACTCAGCCGAAATAACAGAGGCTGTTCCATGACCACTTCAATAAACCATATTGGCGTGTTGACCTCCGGTGGTGATGCACCGGGAATGAACGCCGCTATCCGTGCCGTTGTCCGCTGCGCAATTTTTAACGATATGAAAGTAACGGGAATAGGGGAAGGGTATACCGGCCTGCTGACGGGAAACCTTCAATCCATGACCACACGTTCAGTATCCAATATTATCAATCAGGGCGGTACCATACTGAAATCTTCCCGCTGCATGGAGTTCTATGAACCGGAAGGCCGGGCCAGAGCTGCTGAGCGCCTTCAACAGGAGGGCATTGATGCTCTGGTTGTTATTGGTGGTGACGGTACCTTTACCGGTGCTGTATTACTCTCCCGTGAACAGAAGGTTCCCGTTGTTGGTGTTCCCGGCACTATTGATAACGATATCTATGGAACAGACTTTACCATCGGTTTTGATACTGCCATCAATACCGCTGTGGAAGCAGTAGACAAGATAAGAGATACGGCCACGTCCCACAATCGGCTGTTCTTTATTGAGGTCATGGGGCGGGATGCCGGCTATATCGCCCTGCACGCAGGAATAGGGGCAGGAAGTGAGGAGATCCTGATTCCGGAACAGCACCGTGGCCTTGACCATCTGATCAACTCTCTGGATCGCAGTAACCGGGCGGGGAAAACATCCAGCATAGTGCTCATGGCTGAAGGCGATAAGAACAGCAGTGTTCTTGAGCTGGCGAAAACCGTTGAAGAAAAGCTGCCCGGCTACAGTGCCAGGGTTACAATTCTTGGTCACCTGCAGCGGGGCGGACGGCCGACATGTTCTGATCGTGTTCTGGCCAGCCGTCTCGGAGTTGCCGCTGTTGATACCCTGAGAAACGGATCATCGGGTGTTATGGTTGGCTTAAGAGATAACCGGATCTCTCTGACGGCCCTGGAAAAAGCCTGCAAGGAAACTCCGGATATGGATCCGGAACTGATTCGTGTTGCGGAAATAGTTTCGATTTAGACTTCAACCTGATTCTTAACCAGAATGGCGTGGCGGCACTCGGGATATTTTCCACAGATCCAGGCTTTCTGTCCGGTAAACTGCCCTTTCGCAATGGTCCGCAGCGCCATTTCTCCGCCACATTTATTGCAGGAGCGGGTGCCTTCTTCAGAGTTTATGGCCTGTGCACCCTGACCATCCTCAACACCACGGGCATCACCGAGAACTTCACAGCTTTCCAGCTTGTCAAAGCCTGTTGCCATATAGACATCATTGCGCAGTCGACTGACATCCAGCATCCGGCCTGTTTCATAAACCAGAAGTGGAAGATTTGCCCGGTCACAGAACTTTCTCAGACGCCGGGTTTTCCGGCTTTCTGCTTTACCCTTTTTAACGTGGATAATGCCGCATTGAGGCACCATATTCCTGCGGTCACAAAGCAGAATATCAAAAAAACTATTCTTTACAGCTCGGGGCAGAGGGTTAATCGGACCGGAGTAGCGGACAACATCATCAAAGGCCACATTGCGGAACAGGCTAAAATGATCTCTCACCGCAACATCAAGAAGTCCGTAAAACGAGCGGGAAGGACCATCAAACCAGGGTTCCTGTACAAAGAGGGTCTTCAGGGACCAGCGTCGGATCAGAACATGACCCAGCAGTAAAACTGCCAGAGCTCCGACCGTCGATCCTATATGGAGAATGTAAGGAGATAAACTTCCTGTCACGTTGCTAGTCTCATAATTCTTACTGTGAAAACACCGCCATTATCTATTTCAAACCGCTTCTGGCGATATTCCCTTCAGCCCACAGCACCCTGCAAGCTATTACAAGTCAATAAACCTGTCTATCCATTATCTAAATAGTACGACAGCAACTGGCATCTTTCGAATAACCAGACGGCAAGCCAAGAACAGCACTTTAAGTGGCTCAGACAAACAGCCATAAAGGCATTTCCATGGTAAAAAGCCAATCGGCTGAAAACTACACTTCTTTACAGCCCTGCACGAAAAATACCTTTCTTATCAACTGGATAATGAAAAAGGCACTTTATCGTTTATGGCTGTTCAATTTCCAATACTTCCGGGAGCTTTCCCAGGCTGGAAATTCTAACACGTTTTTCCCGGCTCAGCTCCCCACTGATAATGGCAACATCACGTTTGCTGACACCAAACTGTTTAGCCATAAACTTAATCAGGTGGCTGTTTGCTTTTCCTTCCACTGGTGGAGCCTTGATACGAACTTTAAGACTGTCACCATGCAGTCCACAGAACTCATCCTTGCTGGCCCTTGGCTGCAAATGGCAGACAATGATTAACTCTTCACCCTGCCAGCGATAAAAACTCATTCACATCATCTTCTTAAAGAAAGCCATTATCCCACGATCCTGACAAAACCCAAGGTTCTGCTACATTTTTTGTTCTTCTCTCGTATTCCACTATGGCGGGTAGCCAGACTTATGCCCAAGCAGTTGCCATATCAGTCTTACCTATCGCTTTTGCAGCTTCTTCCGGCAGTGCTTTTTTCTCTGTTCCTGAACATTGGGGTCACCAAGGCCACAACATCTCGTCCACCAGATTCCATATCCCTCAAGGGGCTGGTAATTTTTGGGGATAGCCTTTCCGACAGCAACAACACTTGGCGCCTGAGTCACTATTACTCAGGACTGCCAGATCCTTTGAATGAGAATTATCAGACCAACCATTTTCTGGACTTTTTCCAGGGGTTTCTGCCCTGGGCCGCCACTACCCTTGGTCCCAGCATCGTTCCTTTCCCAACTTTTCCAGCCCCTCCTTATGATCATGGGTATTTTTCCAATGGGCCATTAACTGTGGACTACCTGGCAGACTACGCCGGACTGGATCGTACAAACCCGGAGCAGTACCTTAACCTGGCTTTTGGTGCCAGCTGGACCACAAACCTTTTCGACGCCCTGGTTCAGAGCTGGGAAAGAATGCAGGCACCCGGACTCCGGCTTTTGTTCCAGGGTAAAGTACTTCCACCAAACTTCAGCCATGTTGTCGATGTCTATCTGGAACATCACCCAAAACTGGATCCGGAAAAGCTCTATGCGGTGTACTTCAGTGGCAACGATTACATAAACGGTTTCAGTGATCCGTTTGTTGTGGTTGCAACCCAATTTAACAACATCCGCAAACTTGTTCTTGCAGGGGCACGACATATTTTCTGGGGTATGGTGCCGGACTATACCATGGCTCCCTGCTTTCATAAGGGACCCAGGCATGACGCAGTATCAAAATGGGGAAAGGAGCATAACAACTACGTTCTCAGACTGGCCCAAGGGCTGGAAAAAGCCTGGCCTTACGTCATGTTTACCGTTGGCAATGTTGCCGAAATTTTCAGAACAGCAGCGTATGACCCTGCTAATAACTTCACACAGGTGCATACTCCCTGCACCAATGTTTATATCCCAGGCTGTGATCATGAACTGGGTATGGTTTCCATTTTTAATACCAGAGAGGCTTCCGTATGCAGCAAACCGGATGACTATGTATTCTGGGATCAGGTTCATGTAACAACACGGCTTCACAAGATAATTTCCGGCTATATCTGTCAGGTTATGGCAGACAGGGGCTATCGGCTTAACTGTCCAAGCATCGAAGGACTTAGACAGAGATAAAGTCAGGCAGACTCCTTAGCATTCTCCCCAAGGCAGGATTTATTGGCATCAATAAACAGACTGCATGCTTTCCCGTCACGAGCAGCATCTTTCGGTAAGGGCTGGCCCATAGCCTTCGCGATAACATTGGCAAAAGCCAGCATTTTTCTGGTTGGCTTACGAGTCTCGGAAGCTTTACCTGAACGCCTGGGAATAGAACCTGAAACCTGCCCGTGTTTAACCTGAAGCTCCTGTAGATAACCTTCCAGCCGTTCAAGCTGACGAAAGACAAATTTATCCCGCTGCTGGCAAGCAGTATTATCATCATTGCGCAGCTCACAGATTCGGTTCAGCCAGTCTTCCCACACCGCCGTAGTCTCCACCTGTACAAACCATGAAGGCAGGCCATCCACAAGGGCCTCACCTTTGGGAGAACTCTCCAGGCGGTTACCTTTCCTGATGATAAATTCCCGGGTCAGCAGGGTTTCCAGAATAGTGCTGCGCGTTGCCGGTGTCCCTATTCCGGCACTATCCCTCAGTATCTTGCGCAGCTGAGGGTCACGGACATGGCGCCCTACACTTTTCATGGCCTTGATCAAGGTGCGGTCGGTAAACCATGGTGGAGGCCGGGTCGTTTTGGTTTTCAATTCAACATCCAACAGAGGCGCAGGCATATTCCTGGAAACCGGAACAGGCTGCACAGCTGACTCTTTCTCCTGCCCTGATGAAAAGGCCTGCTGCCAGCCAGGATCGAGAACCCTGTTCAGAGTCGTAATAAAACGGCTGCGTTCATGTCCCAGAAGATCCGTGCAGGGAACAGAAATGCCAAGTTTCTGCTCGCGGATAATGGCAGGAGGCCAAAGAGCCTGAATATAACGCCGTGCCACGATCTCATAAGCTTTGCGCTCCTGGACATTCATCCTGTCCAGATGAGCCGCTTTACGGGTTGGAATAATCCCATAGTGCTCCATAGGTTTGGAGGTAAAGCAAGCAGGCTTGAATGATGAGTATCCCGTGTCCTGGCCATTGTGAATATCTCTGGCCCGACTGGCGGCAGCTGAAAACAAGGGCAGGTTGGCCAAATGGTCAAGAACAGGGTTACGCTCATCAGGCTCATACAGGGATACAGGCAATTCCGCATGTTCAGTGCGGGGATAGGTGACAAGCCCGTCGTTGTATAATTTCTCCAGCACCTGCTGTGCCTTTGAGGCAGTTAAGCCAGAAGCTTTATGCATCTCGGTCTGGAACTCCGCGAGATCACAGGGCAAAGGGGGCTGGCGTTTGAGCTCCCTGGTTTTACTGGCAACCACAGCTGCCTGGCCACCTGCCGCCAGCAACCGTTCCCGGAAAGATTCGACTTCCTGTTTTCCTGTAAACAGGGGAGTATCCAGTGGTTCTGGGTCACCATCTTTGGCAATACGCTTGGAAGGCTCCCATTCCACACCGGCTGGAACCGAATCAATAATCCCGGCACTCACAACAGGCTTATAGAGAGCAGAAACAGTCTGTCCCGACAGGTTAAACTGTCCCTCAATCAGGAAATGGTCTTTTGGCACAAAGTTGCGGATTTCACGACAGCGTTCCACCACCAGCGCAAGGGTTGGTGTCTGTACCCGCCCGACTGAAACAACAGATTCGCGCCCACTCCCCTGCCCCAGCAGATTGCCCATTTTTCCATGACGGGCATAGCAGGTAAGGGCACGGACAACAAACTGGTAAGCCCAGTCAGAGCGGGAACGGGCTTCCGACGCTCGAAACCAGGACTTCATCTCGTCTCCGGGCTTCAGGCGAGTAAAAGTTTTACGCACCGCTGATTTATCCAGTCCATCCACCAGCCAGGCATGCCGAACAGCCCCTTTAAAGCGACACTGCTCCAGGAGCTGCCAGGCGATAGCTGTCCCTTCACGATCAGGGTCAGTGCTGATAACAACTTCGCCAGCTTGTTTCAGGTGCTGGCGTATAACCTTCAGGTACTGTGACGGTGTTTTACCCTTCCGTCCCCTGTTTGGCTGGGCTACCCGGAGATCAAAGCTGCGGGGAATAGGAAGAAGTGTGGCAGGGTTACTCCAGCTGGCATCAGGCTTTAACTCCTGAGGCTCCATAATCTCCAGCAGATGACCTGAAGCCCAGACCACTACAACCGACTGCCCATTTAAAGAACCATGTCCGCTGTCACCACTGATACGCCAGCCCATGGCATCACAGATCTGGCGGGCCTGATCCCGCTTCTCCGCCAGAACCACAACAGGTTTCCCGCCGCCTTTTTTATTAAGATGGTTATTGGGATGGTTATTGAGATAGCTATTGCGATTCTTTTCTGTTGTTGCCATGTGTTAAATGCCGAGTACGGCACAAAGCCCTGTATAAATTCACAGGTAAGATAGTTAAGCGATTTTGGTATTAAAACGCAAATTAAGTTGTTACCAGGGCAGCTCACTTCCATCCCAGGACCAGAATTTCCCACTTTGCTCTGGAGTCAATCGGCTCACTGTATCAAGCAGATATTCCGCTGATTTCTCAGGAGCGAACAACTTCCCTTCCGGCACATGCTCCTGAAATGGTTTAGATAGTGATGTATCAGTAGTACCGGGGTGAAAGGCCGTAACACAGCAGCGGGGGAGAGTTCTTTGCCACTCGATGCTTAAGGTTTTCAGCGCCATATTCAAAGCTGCTTTTGAAGCTCTGTAGCTGTACCAGCCACCCAGATGATTATCACTGATACTGCCAACCCTGGCGGAGATAACGACAAACCTGCCACCATCCGACTGTTTCAGTTGATTCTGAAAATGTTTCGCCAGAAGCAGAGCTGGCAGCGAATTTATTCTTATGTTGTCCAGAAAAAATCGGGAACCAAAACTGCGAACAGTTTTCTCTGGTAAAGAGTTTTGGTCATGAAGCATGCCGACAGCATTAATTAGCCAGTCAACCTTATCTACCGAATCAGCTAACTCCATCACTTGTTTTTCATCAGTCAGGTCAACAAGGTGCCAGACTAAACGAACATGCTGAAATGTTGGTTTTGTTGTGAAGTATGTCGCATCTAACCGTGCATCAGGAAGTTTATCAAGACAGCGTTTGATAAATGCCAACCCGATTCCACCACTGCCTCCGGTTATCAGGATATTCATTATTATTCTCCGGAAAAGCCAATATTATTTTCGTTTCTGTTCCAGGTGATTCAACGGCAGCTCTGTCCGGCTGACAGGATTACGCAGAATAAAGCTGGAGTGGGCACCGGTTACACCTTCCAGGGGGGTAATTTTGTTGAGCAGAAACTCCTGATAATAATCCATATCCGGCACCATCACTTTCAGCATGTAGTCAGCAGACTGGCCGGTAATCAGGTGGCACTCAATCACTTCCGGATAATCGTTGATATGTTTTTCAAAATTGGCAAACCGTTCAGGTGTATGCCGATCCATGCTGATATGGATGAAAGCCATCAGCTTTAGCCCAAGGGCAGCTGGTTCGAGACGGGTGACATGATCCTTGATAATGCCACTTTCTTCGAGGGCTCGAACCCGTCTCAGGCAGGGTGATGGAGACAGACCAATCTTATCAGCCAGCTCCTGGTTGGTAATCCGGGCATTTTTCTGAATTTCTTCCAATATTCTGCGATCATACCGGTCAAACATGGATAGATTGCTCTCCAAGAAACCATGCTGGGCATATAGTACCACAATAAAAGCAAACTATAGAATAATATTGCCAACAATGCCGATAATATCGCTATTTTTGCAATCATTATCCCCTTGTTATTTTCTATTATGGGTCAGTCGTCACAAGCGACACCCCGAATAAAACGGGAAGAACCAAATCACCACAAGTGACAAGGTTGACGGCGGTCTTACCAGGACTGCAGAAACAGCAACCCACAAGGTTGAAGATGAAACAGAACATTTGAGGGCTGGCCAGGTTGCCAGCCCTCTTGCCATATAAGTCTAATCGTATGAGCATACAGAGATTGTGAACACACCCTGAGGCGGCAGTGGGGGGCCTGAAAATGAACAACAACACAGCTTTTGATCACAAGAAATATCGTCCGTTTCCACCTTTGAAGAAAACGGATCGTCGCTGGCCAGACCAAATCATCCAGCAAGCTCCCCTATGGTGCAGCGTTGACCTCAGAGACGGAAACCAGGCCCTGATCGAACCGATGTCCGTCTTACAAAAACGCCGCCTGTTTCAACTGCTGGCTGATATTGGCTTCAAGGAAATTGAGGTCGGCTTCCCGGCAGCTTCCGGCCCCGATTTTGACTTTGTCAGGATGTTAATTGATGAGAACCTGATTCCGGAAGATGTCACTATCCAGGTTCTGACCCAGGCTCGCCAACACCTGATCACCAAAACCTTTGCCGCACTTAAAGGCTGCCGTCGTGCAGTGGTGCATGTTTATAACTCTACATCCACCATTCAGCGGGAGCAGGTTTTCCGCCGTGACCGGGCCGGCATTATCGATATTGCTGTCGAAGGTGCTCGCATGGTGGCTGATGAAGCAAAAAAACACCCTGATACCGAGTGGATATTCCAGTACTCTCCGGAAAGCTTTACCGGCACGGAGATGGACTTTGCTGTTGAAGTTTGCAATGCGGTTATGAATATCTGGCAGCCTACGCCCGAAAAACCTGTCATTCTCAACCTGCCAGCCACTGTGGAAATGTCCACGCCCAATATTTTTGCCGACCAGATCGAATGGTTTATCGACCATCTTGAAAACAGGGAATCTGCCATCTGCAGCGTGCATACCCATAATGACAGAGGTTGTGCTGTCGCAGCAGCAGAGCTGGCGGTAATGGCCGGAGCAGACAGAGTAGAAGGTACTCTGTTCGGCAATGGTGAACGAACCGGTAATATGGATATTGTCACCATGGCCATGAATCTCTACAGCCAGGGTGTAGATCCAAAGCTGGATCTGTCCCGGGCTAATGAGATCACCAGGATTGCTACAGAGTGCACCAACCTGCCTATTCACCCGCGCCACCCATGGTTTGGTGAGCTTGTTTATACCGCTTTCTCAGGAAGTCATCAGGATGCTATCCGCAAATGCCTCAATCAGCAGGCAGGCAAACAGTACTGGGAAGTCGCCTATCTGCCCATAGATCCGGCAGATATCGGACGGGATTACCAGGAGGTCATCCGGATCAACAGCCAGTCTGGCAAGGGTGGTGTCGCCTTTGTTCTTGAGCATGAACATGGTCTGCAGACACCACGCTGGCTGCAGATAGCCCTCTCTTCAGCTGTACAGGCAGCCGCTGAAAACAGTGCTTCCGAAGTCTCCCCCAAAGAGATATGGAATATCTTCCAGCAGCAGTTTATGTGCCCGGATGGCCAATACAGTATCAACAGTTACCGGCTTGAACATTCCAGTAAAGGAGATAGTGTTTCTGTGGAAATACAGGGGCCACAGGGTGAGATATCCATCGTTAACTCAGGTAAAGGCCCACTTGAAGCTTTTGGAACAGGTTTGGAAAAACTGGGCATAAGCCTGGATATCCTGGATTACAGCGAGCACGCCCTGGGCAACGGCTCTGATGCCAAGGCTGCGTCGTACGTTCATGCCAGTGTGAACGGTAAACGCTTCTGTGGTGTGGGTATTGATCAGGATATTGTTCTGGCATCAATCAAGGCCATGATGGCAACTGTTAACCAGGCTCTTCAGACAGACCAGGGAGTCGCCTGACAACATAATAATTAATTCTTCTTTCTGTTATACCGCTCTATCCCGGGCGGTATTCCATACCCCTGCCTGTTTCTTGCTGGTTCACGACCGTTTCCTGTTGGCTATAGTTTCTGAACTATTCCATCTGCTCGCCATCCAACCATAAAACATTTGTAGTGCCGGGAAACAGACCATGCTCAAAACCTGTTTTTTGCTCTGTTGGTTCATAGCGCTGCACCTGCCACTTTTCTGCTCTGCCCATGATGTCTATGGAGAACAGAGAGAGAAACACATCCACAACCATGATCAGCACCGATTGCTTACTACGCAGCTGGCTGGTAGCTGGTCATTATTCAGTTTTACATCTTTTGAGCAGGCTATTACTGAAGCAACATCTCGACTTTCCTTTGTACCCCAGCAAGTCAGCAGCAATCATTTAAACCTCTACGCAGCCTACCATAGTGTTCGGGAGAGTGTTCGGGAGAGTGTTTGGAAGGTTGTAACCGGCCAAAAATCATCTGCCCCGGCCATATCAAGTACACCCATTATCGGGAACCATGGAGCTTTTTGCAGAATCGGTAACGACTTGGCTGAAACCCTTGGTCTGATTTGCACAGCCTTAAGGAAGGAAGGCCCTGTTCTCTCCCGTCACAAAGAGGGAAGTACAGTATCTCTCAGCAAGGTTTTCCTTATTCACAGGGAGGGAGATGGAGGATATCAGGAGCTGAGTCAATATCTGAATCTACCAAAGAAGCAGAAAAACAACCCAGAGCTGAACAAAGCGATAAGGCAACTGCAAAAAGAGACAGGAACTTCAGATTTGAAGGATATCCTGCACACCTCTGAAGCCACTCTTGATAGCAGGCGAACAGGTATCCTGGTCACCCCATTCAATCGGGATGAGCTGACCGATACAACGCCCGCTCAAGCCAACAGGATTATTTACAATCGGTTGTACCAGAATCTGGTTGTGGATAACTGGAAGAGAGAAATTATCATCCATACTTTGAAGGGCTCCCTGGCTGGAGCTGCCATAGAGTCGACAACGACTCTACTGGAGAAAATTCTGGGTGAAGGCCAGCCTTTCAATGCCGTACAGACCGAGATCTTAAAAGCAGCCCTGCATGGAGCATTTCTGGGTGGATCCAGCAGTGCCCTCAACTGGAGTCTGATCTATTATGGACTGCCCCTTTGGCTTTCTGCTCCAGTCACTACAGCATCACTTCACCTGCTTCAGGAAACCGCCATGATTGCTCTTGGTCAATCAGAAACAGATGGGCAGGCTTTACTCTGGAGCATTCCTGCAAGCATGGCCTACAGCCTTGGAGCTTATGCCGGTGAGCTTTGGACTCCAATCCCCCTTGCTGGATCTATTACCGGAGCAGTGGTGACCAATATCATTATTCGTCAGATGTCTGCCCTGTATCACTGAAGTTTCCATTTCATATCCGGAGTGTTTTCCGATGGTCTTTGCCTGTAATACCAAGCAAATCTGACAAATGCTGGGGCTTCGGGTGTCAAAAGATTACCCTTTTCATTCAGAAAGTCATCCTCAAGTACTTCTGCTTCAACAGGCTCCAACCTGACTGAACCACTGTTTCGGTAAAAAAACCATTGACCACCATGATCACCAACAGCACCGTGCAGATCAAAAAATGCCTGGCGAACATCAAGCTCTGAAATCATTCTTTGTACAAGCTTACTATGGGCTTTTTTCATCTTCTCGACTTCGTGTTCGAGGGAAATTTCATTTCCCAGAATATCTATGCCTGTTGTTTTTTTCATTCTGCTG